>NZ_JBJHAN010000001.1:0-739700 GCF_054051055.1 Blastococcus sp. SYSU DS0973 | reverse complement strand
AACTCAGGGCTGCTGTGCGAACGACACCACACCAAGGTCCACCACGGATACCGGATCGAACGACAACCCGACGGACGATGGCGCACCTGGCGCCCCGACCGCACCGAAATCCTCCTCCTCCCCCGCCTCAGCGGAGACACCCTCCGCTCACGAACGGGCTGATCGGCCACTACCGGCCGAGCGCCGCCCGGTGGCGTTCGCATCCGCGTGCCTGCACCAGGACGCCGAGGTTGTGGCCGCTCAGGTCCGCGCCGTACCGGCGGGCGGAGGCCGCGAGGCTACCCAGCCCAGCCCAGCCCAGCCCAGCCCAGCCCAGCCCGTCGTCGTCGCCGACCCCGGCGGTCGACGAGTCGCCGAGGAAGCACACGCGGAGATCGGCCGGCGGCATGGGTGGCGAATCAGCGACGCCTACGCTGGACTCCCGTGAGCCTCACCATCGGGATCGTCGGCCTGCCCAACGTCGGCAAGTCGACCCTCTTCAACGCCCTGACCAAGAACGACGTGCTGGCGGCGAACTACCCATTCGCGACGATCGAGCCGAACGTCGGTGTGGTGGGCGTGCCCGACCCGCGGCTGGACAAGCTCGCCGAGATCTTCGGCAGCCAGAAGATCATCCCGGCGACGGTGTCGTTCGTCGACATCGCGGGCATCGTGCGCGGCGCCAGCGAGGGGCAGGGGCTGGGCAACAAGTTCCTCGCCAACATCCGCGAGAGCGACGCCATCTGCCAGGTGATCCGGGCCTTCACCGACCCCGACGTCGTGCACGTCGACGGCAAGGTGAGCCCGGCCGACGACATCGAGACGATCAACACCGAGCTCCTCCTGGCCGATCTGCAGACGCTGGAGAAGGCGATCCCGCGACTGGAGAAGGAGATGCGCAAGGACAAGGAGCGCGCCGCGCTGCACGCGGCCGCCGTCCAGGCGCAGGAGGTGCTCAACGAGGGGAAGACCCTCTTCGCCGCCGGCATCGACCCCGCGCCGCTGCGTGAGCTCGGGCTCATGACGACCAAGCCGTTCCTCTACGTCTTCAACGTCGACGCCGACGAGCTGGCCAACACCGAGGCGCTCGACGAGCTGCGGGCACTGGTCGCCCCGGCGGAGGCGATCTTCCTCGACGCGCAGACCGAGTCGGAGCTGATCGAGCTGCCGGCCGACGAAGCCGCCGAGCTGCTCGAGTCCATCGGTCAGAGCGAGCCGGGCCTGGACCAGCTGGCCACGGTGGGCTTCCGCACCCTCGGGCTGCAGACCTACCTGACCGCCGGCCCCAAGGAGGCACGCGCCTGGACCATCCCGGTCGGCGCCACGGCCCCGCAGGCCGCCGGTGTCATCCACACCGACTTCCAGCGCGGCTTCATCAAGGCCGAGATCGTCTCCTTCGACCAGCTGGTCGAGGCCGGCTCCATGGCCGAGGCGAAGGCCAAGGGCTGGGTGCGCATGGAGGGCAAGGAGTACGTCATGGCCGACGGTGACGTCGTGGAGTTCCGCTTCAACGTGTGACCTGCCTGCCCCCGGACGGCGCGGGCGGGAAGTCACTGCCCGGCACCCGCCCCTCCGTGGGGTCGGGTGGGACAGTGGCCTGCAGGGGCTGCACTCTGCTGCCGTCGATGTGTCCGAGGAACCGGACGCATCCGGTGGCTCCGCCGGATGACCGGCTGGAACTCATGACCGAGGAGACCTGATGGACTACCTGCGACAGCTGCAGGCGGAACGGCCGCTGCTCTTCGGGTTCGCGCTCCTGGTGGCGTTCCTGGTCGGCTTCCGGCTGGCGCTCTTCGTGGTCGAGCTCGTCATCGGACCTTTCGGGCTCCCGGCCTGGGCGCCCATCGTGATCCTGGTGGGCGGCCTCGTCCTCATCGCCCGTCGGCAGCAGCGGTAGCGGAGGACCGGGTCGCCCGGCCCACGCGTCCGATCGGCGGCGGTGTTTTCCGGGGGGTCAGACCTTCCCCCGAAGAATCCGGCGCCAGTAGACCTGCGGAAGGCCGTAGCGGTCGAAGAGCCACGGCCAGCGGCGGGGCTTGAAGGGGTCGAGGAAGGGCACCGACGGGCTCGCGGCACCGTCGCGGTCGACCTCGTTGAGCATCAGCTTCCGGTGGCTGACCGTGATGGGCATGACGGTGTAGCCGTCGTAGCGCTTCAGCTGCTCGCCGTGCTGGGCCGCCGGGATGTTCCTCGCCAGAACGTCGACCTGTTTCCGCAGCGCACCACCCGACGGCCGGGTGGCGAGGTCGGCTGCGTCGCCGATCGCCCAGATCGACTCGTGCCGGCGGGACCGCAGCGTCTCCGGGTCGACGTCGACCAGGCCGGAGGTCTCGCCGGCGGACAGTCCGGCGTCGGCGATCCAGCCCGGTGCCCGGTAGTGCGGGACGGCGTGCGCGAAGACGATGTCCTCGAGGATCCGGGGGCCGGTGGGCGAGGTGACCTGCAGGGCGTGGGTGTCCCAGTCCACCCGCTCGATCCGCGCCTCCCGCAGCACCTCGACGCCGTAGTCCGCGAACGTCTCCTCGAGGTAGCGGTCGGCCTCCGGGATGCCCGTCGCCGTCGCCGCCGGCAGCACGAGCCGGACGTCGACGGAGGGGAGCACGCCGGCGCGCCGCCAGGAGTCGCAGGCCATGAGCAGCGGCTTGAGCGCGGTCGGCGCGCAGGACGCCGGCTCCGGCGGCACGGTGAAGACCACCGAGCCACCGCGCACCGATGACAGCCTCGGCCAGACCTGCGGCGTGCTGCCCGGCACGTAGGTGGAGGCGACCCATCCGTCGGCGTACGCCTGCAGCAGCCCGGGCGTCGCCTCCCAGTCCTCGACCAGTCCGGGGCAGAGGACCAGCGTGTCGCAGCGCAGCGACCGCCTGCCGCGCGTGCGCACCGTCATGGCCGCGGGGTCGACGGCCTCGACGCTGTCCCGGATCCAGGTGCATCCGTCGGGGACGACGTCGGCCATCGGCCGCTCCAGGTCCGCCATGGTCGCCTCGCCCGCGCCGACGTAGTTCAGCAGCGGCTTGTACCGGTGCACCGGCTGCGGAGCGACGACGGCGACGTCGGAGGCGCCGTCCCGGAGCAACCGCGCGGCCAGGGAGATGCCGGCGTTTCCGCCGCCCACGATCAGCACGTCGGAACGTTCCACGTCAGCTCCCTGGAGAGGGCCACGGACTCCGTCGACGCCGCAGCTCGGCCACCGTCTCGAGCCTGCCCAACTCCACCGGGTTCCGCACGGCGTACACCCAGGAGCGGCCGCCCGGGCGGCAGGGGTCCGGGACCACCCGCGGAGGGGGCGCTGCGGGTCAGGTGGTGACGAGGCCGCGCACGCTGCTGGTGAGGGTGAGCGCCAGCCGGCGGGTCACACGCAGACCCTGGTCGGCCAGGGCGTAGGTGGTCTCGATGACCTCCTCCGGCCGCACCAGCACGGCCGGCACCAGGCTCCGGACGATCGT
Organism: Blastococcus sp. SYSU DS0973; assembly: GCF_054051055.1. Classification (NCBI taxonomy): domain Bacteria; kingdom Bacillati; phylum Actinomycetota; class Actinomycetes; order Geodermatophilales; family Geodermatophilaceae; genus Blastococcus; species Blastococcus sp. SYSU DS0973. The sequence continues at coordinate 736,275 of NZ_JBJHAN010000001.1, read as the reverse complement.
CGCCACACCCCCTATCAGGCCGGCGACCGCGTCCTCGCTGCTGTCCGTCGCGGCGGCCAGCTGCCGGCGGGCCTGGTCCTGCTCCTGTGCCCGCAGCTCGACCAGCAGGTCGCGGCGGACGGCGAGCACGAGCTGGCGGGCCCGCTCGTCGTGCGACCCGTTGCGTGCCTCCTGCAGGACCTGGGCGGCCAGCAGCTCGCGCGCCCGGTCCTCGGCCTCCTCGTGCGTGCGGACGACCTCCTCGAGCTCCGGCGTCGCGGGCCCGGTGCCGGGCGCGTCGTCGTCGGACTGCTTGCGGTTCTTCGGCCCGGTGGCGGGCGCGGCCGGCGACGCGGGTGCGGGCGTGGTCATGGCTTCCTCCTGGATCGGTCCCGTTCGGACACCACGAGGCTCCGGGCGGAAGGTGACCTCCGGGAGAGCAGCGCACGCACGGCAGGGAAGCGGCCCGCCAACAATCGCACCGCGACCGCCGGGGATCAGCCGGCGAGGCGGGCGCACTCCTCGCAGCGGGCGATCTCGGGCTGCGACGGCCAGTCCTGCGCCGCCGTCGCCCGCACCAGCTGGCCGCACAGCGACGCCTCCAGCCCGTCGACCACGGGCTTGGCGACGGCGTGCACGACGTCCTCGGCGCTACCGGGCCGGGCGTCGTCCGCCCGGACGTCACGGCCCATCCAGCCGACCCGGATGCCGATCACGAAGAGGCTCGCCGTCATGGCGCCAGAGTGGGCACCGAAGGTGTCGGCCGGGTGACGCGCCCCCGAACACCTGACGGCGACGCGGCGGCTCACTCCTCGCGGACGGGGCGGTAGACCAGGTGCAGGACGCCGGTGGGGAAGGCCTCGGAGTGCACCAGCTCCAGCGGCGTGCGGCCCAGCTCGTCGGTCCACCGCCGCTCGCCGGAGACCACGATCGGGTCCACCAGCAACACCAGCTCGTCGAGCAGACCGGCCTCGAGCAGCGAGCGCACCGTCGTCAGGCTGCCGGACATGCCGATGGTGCCCTCGGTGCGCTCCTTCAGCGCGCGCACGCCGGCCACGTCGCCCAGCACGGTGGTGCCGGCCCAGTCCGAGCTCTCCAGCGTCGTCGACAGCACGTACTTGGGAATGGGGTTGATGAACTCGGCGAAGTCGTCGTTCTCGTTCCCCGGCCAGTACTGGGACCACTGGTCGTGCAGGGCCCGGCCCATGAGGTAGGCCTCGCACCGGCCGGTGTGGCGGTCCACGGCCTCGGCCATGGCATCGTCGAAGTACGGGAAGTGCCACTGGTCGGGTCGCTCGGCGGAGCCGTCGACGGTGGTGAACAGGCTGGCGGCGATCTGGCCCACGGGGAACTCCTTCGTACGGCGGGCGGATGTCCGGGGGTAGACCGCACGCAGATCCGGAACTCATCGCCCACGCGCTCGCCGGTCCGGCTTGCTCCGGGCAGTGTTGGTGCGGGCGGCCGGAGGCGGCCGCCGTGTCCGAGGAGGTCCGTGTGTCCCGTCCGCCGTTTCCGCCGTTCACCCTCGAGACCGCCCGGCAGAAGGTGCAGGCGGCCGAGGACGGGTGGAACACCCGCGACCCCGAGCGCGTCGCGCAGGCCTACACCGAGGACACCGTCTGGCGGAACCGGGACCAGTTCATCCGGGGCCGGGACGAGGTGGTCGCCTTCCTGACCCGCAAGTGGGAGCGCGAGCTCGACTACGCCCTGCGCAAGGAACTGTGGGCGTTCACCGAGGACCGGATCGCCGTCCGGTTCCAGTACGAGTGGCACGACGCCGAGGGCCGCTCCTGGCGCTCCTACGGCAACGAGAACTGGGAGTTCGCGGCCGACGGCCTCATGCGCCGGCGCGAGGCCAGCATCAACGACGTCCCCATCGCCCTCGAGGAGCGCTGGATCCTCGGCCCGCGGGAGGACGGCGACACGACGCCGCTCCCCGTGCGCTGAGGCGCGTCAGGGCTTCGTCGTCACCTGCTGGGCGGGGAGACCCTGACCGCGGGACCAGGGGGCGATCCCGGGATCACCGGATGCTCGCAGGGCCGCGCGGGCGGCACGCTCGTGGCACGACGAAGCCGTGGCCGGGGGGCGCCGGCGTGCTCGTCCACCTGCTCCTGTGGTGCTCGTGCCGTCGGGCCCGGCGCGCGGCGCTGAGCCCCCTGTGGGACGGGCATCGTTCCGTGACCGGCCCGGATCGGTCAGGATGAGCCGTCCCCGCCCCAGACCTGCAACGGAGCACCCGTCGTGACCGTCCCTTCCGGGCACCAGCCGGCCCCCATGGTGGTGCCGCAGTTCTTCGTCAGGCAGCGGGTGACCGTCATGGTCAACCGCTACGAGATCCTGGCGGCCAACCCCGACGGCAGCGAGGGTGGGCTCATCGCCCTCGCCGAGCAGAAGCGGATGAAGCTGCGGGAGGAGGTCGTGTTCTTCGCCGATGGGTCCCGGAACCGGCGGGTGTTCTCCTTCAGGGCCCGGCAGCGGCTCGACGTCGGCGCCGAGCACGACGTCTTCGACGAGTACGGGCAGCCGCTCGGCTACTTCCGGAAGGCGTTCGGCGCCAGCCTGCTGCGCTCCACCTGGAACCTCTCCGCGCCCGGCGTCGAGGCGGTGGGCCAGGAGCGCAACCAGTTCATCGCGGTGCTGCGCCGGGTGTGGAACTTCATCCCGTTCCTGAACAACATCCCGGTGCCGTTCCTCTTCCACTTCGACTTCACCGACAGCCGGACCGGTGCGCTGGTGATGAGCAGCGAGAAGCGGATCGGGCTGCGGGACCACTACACCGTGACCGTCCCCGACCCGCGCCTGGACTTCCGGGTCGCGGCGGCGATGGCCGTGGCCCTGGACGCGCTGCAGAGCCGCTGACGGGCCCGGAAGCGGGGGAAGCCCTCGGGGCCGGACGGCGTTGCGCTGGGCAACCGACGTGAAAGGCCCGCACATGAGCATCAAGCTGTCCGTCCTCGACCTGGCCCCGATCCCGCGCGGGGAGACTCCCAGCAGCGCCATCGCCGCCAGCGTCGCCCTCGCCCAGCGCGCGGAGGAGCACGGCTACGAGCGGGTCTGGTACGCCGAGCACCACAACATGCCGACGATCGCGTCGTCGGCCACCAGCGTGCTCATCGCGCACGTGGGCGCGCAGACCCGCACGGTCCGGCTCGGGGCGGGCGGCGTCATGCTGCCCAACCACTCGCCGCTCACCATCGCCGAGCAGTTCGGCACCCTCGACGCGATGTACCCCGGGCGCATCGACCTCGGTCTCGGGCGCGCTCCCGGGAGCGACCAGAACACGATGTACGCCCTGCGCCGCGACCCGCGCTCGGCCGACACGTTCCCGCAGGACGTCCTGGAGCTGCAGGCCTACCTGGCCGGCGAGACCCGCGTGCCCGGCGTCGACGCCATCCCCGGCAAGGGGTCCCGCGTGCCGCTCTACGTCCTCGGTTCCTCGATGTTCGGCGCCACGCTGGCCGCGGCCCTGGGCCTGCCCTACGCGTTCGCCTCGCACTTCGCACCGGCGATGCTCGAGCCCGCGGTCGCCGCCTACCGGCAGGAGTTCAAGCCCTCGGAGCAGCTCGCGGAGCCCTATGTCATCGCCGGGGTGAACGTGGTCGCGGCCGACAGCACCGCCGCCGCCCAGGAGCAGCTGCAGGCGGTGCGCCGCCACCTCGCCATCGGCCTCTTCGGCCGCGGGCAGGCCCTCACCGACGACCAGGCCGACCAGCTGCTCGCCCAGGGTGCCGGGCACCACGTGAGCACGATGCTCACGCACACCGCCGTGGGCACGCCGGCCGAGGTCCGCGAGCACCTGGACGCCTTCACGAAGGTCGCCGACGCCGACGAGCTGATCGTCGCCCACCAGTCGGGCACCCTCGACGGCCGGCTCCGATCTGTCGAGCTCCTGGCCCAGGCGATGGGGTCGGTCACCGCATGACCGGCCGGTGTTTCGCCCCCGGGGGAAACGCGGGTAGGCCGCGACCGTGACGTACTCGATCGTGGCCCGTGACCCCGAAACCGGGGAGATGGGCGTCGCCACCCAGTCGCAGGCCTTCGCGGTCGGCAACAGCGTCCCCTTCGCCCTGCCCGGGCACGGGGTCATCGCCACCCAGTCCATGGCCGAGCCCATGTACGGAGCGGTCGGGCTGGACCTCCTCCGCGGCGGGTTCACCGCCCAGGAGGTGCTGACCGCGCTCAGCAGCGTCGACCCCCAGCCCGAGCGCCGGCAGGTCGCCGTGCTCGGCCTGGCCGGCGACTTCGCCGTCTACACCGGCACCAGCTGCGTCGACGCCGCCGGGCACCTGCTGGGCGACACCTGCGTGGCGCTGGCCAACATGGCCAGCTCCCCGGCGGTGTGGGAGGCGATGGTCGAGCGGTTCGAGGTCTCTGCCGGTCCGCTCGCCCAGCGGCTGCTGAGTGCGCTGCTGGCGGGGGAGGAGGCCGGTGGCGACTTCCGGGGACGCCGGTCGGCGGCGATCATGGTCGTCCGCGCCACCACGACCGGTCGCCCGTGGCACGACATGGTGGTCGACCTGCGGGTCGACGACTCCCCGGATCCGTTGGGTGCCCTGGCCGACCTCACCGTCACCCGGGCCCGCTACCAGGACGTCGTCCGCGCGTTCCAGCAGGCGATCGACGGCGACCCGGTCACCGCCGACCGCGAGCTGGAGCTGCTCCGGCCCATGGACCCGGTCTCCGAGCCCGACCAGCTCATGTGGCGGGCGGTCGTGGCGGCCCTGGCCGGCCGCGAGGACGACGCCCGCGCGATGCTCGTCGACCTCGCCGCGTCCGCGCCCCAGTTCATCGAGGCGGCCAGCCGCTTCGGCAAGGCCGGGCTGATGCCCGCCGACGTCGTGGAGCGGATCATGCCGCCGGTGCCCGCCACCTGACCCTGCGGTCGGCGGGCCGCGGATCGCGCTCGCTGTGCACGAAAGCCCCCCCTCCGGCGTCCGGAGAGGGGCTTTCGTGCACATCCGCACCACGTGGGTGCGGCGAGGTCAGCTCTTCGGCCGTGCGCCGGCGCGCAACGCGCCGAGCAGGTCGTGGTTGAGCCGGGAGATCGTCTCCATCGAGATGCCCTTGGGGCAGGAGGCGGAGCACTCGCCGATGTTCGTGCAGCCGCCGAAGCCCTCGCGGTCCTGCTGCGCCACCATGTTGACCACGCGGTCGTTGCGCTCGGGCTGGCCCTGGGGGAGCAGCCCCAGGTGCGTCACCTTCGCCGCGGTGAACAGCATCGAGGAGGCGTTCGGGCAGGCTGCCACACAGGCGCCGCAGCCGATGCAGGTCGCGGCGTCGAACGCCGCGTCCGAGTCGGCCTTGGGTACCGGGGTCGCGTGCGCCTCCGGTGCGGTCCCGGTCGGCACGCTGATGTAGCCGCCGGACTGGATGATCCGGTCGAGCGCCCGCCGGTCGACCGCGAGGTCCTTGATGATCGGGAACGCGGTGGCCCGCCACGGCTCGATGTCGATCGTGTCGCCGTCGGCGAAGGACCGCATGTGCAGCTGGCAGGTGGTGGTCTGCTGCGGGCCGTGCGCCTGGCCGTTGATCATGACGCCGCACATGCCGCAGATGCCCTCGCGGCAGTCGTGGTCGAAGGCGACCGGGTCGTCGCCCTGCATGATCAGCTGCTCGTTGAGCACGTCGAGCATCTCGAGGAACGACATGTCGGGGGAGATGTCGGTGATCTTGTAGGTCACCATCTTGCCCTTGACCGTCGGCCCCTGCTGGCGCCAGATGCGCAGGGTCAGGTTCATCCCGCGCTTCTCGGCCCCGGGGTTGCCGACGCTGGACCGCATGGGGGCGTCATGCCGTGTGGCTGTCACTTGTAGCTCCGCTGGGCGAGGTGGACGTACTCGTACTCGAGGTCTTCCCGGTGCAGCACCGGGGGCTGGCCCTCCGGCGTCCACTCCCAGGCGGCGACGTAGGCGAAGTTCTCGTCGTCGCGCAGCGCCTCGCCCTCGGGGGTCTGGCTCTCCGCGCGGAAGTGGCCACCGCAGCTCTCGCGGCGGTGCAGGGCGTCGATGCACATCAGCTCGGCGAGCTCGATGAAGTCGGCGACCCGGCCGGCGTGCTCCAGCGTCTGGTTGAACGAGTGCCAGTCGCCGGTCACCTTCAGGTTGGTCCAGAACTCCTGGCGGATCTCCTGGATCCGGTCGATGGCCTTGCGCAGGCCCTCGTCCGTGCGCTCCATGCCGCAGAGGTCCCACATCAGCTGGCCGACCTCGCGGTGGAAGGACGCCGGGGTGCGGCTGCCGTTGATGCTGAGCAGCTTCTGCACCTGCTCCTGCACACCCGTGAGCGCCTCGACCGCGGCCGGGTGGCTCTCGTCGACCTTCTCGAACGGGCCGTCGGCGAGGTAGCTGCTGATCGTCGACGGGAGCACGAAGTAGCCGTCGGCCAGGCCCTGCATGAGCGCGCTGGCGCCGAGCCGGTTGGCGCCGTGGTCGGAGAAGTTCGCCTCACCGATCACGAACATGCCGGGGATCGTCGACTGCAGGTCGTAGTCGACCCACAGGCCGCCCATCGTGTAGTGCACGGCCGGGTAGATCCGCATCGGGACCGCATAGGGGTCCTCGCCGGTGATCTGGGCGTACATGTCGAAGAGGTTCCCGTACTTGGCCTCGACCGCCGGGCGACCCAGCCGCTCGATCGCCTCGGCGAAGTCCAGGTAGACGCCCAGGCCCCCGGGGCCGACGCCGCGGCCCTCGTCGCAGACGTTCTTGGCCTGGCGCGAGGCGATGTCGCGCGGCACCAGGTTGCCGAACGAGGGGTAGAGGCGCTCGAGGTAGTAGTCGCGGTCGGACTCGGGGATCTCGCGGGGGTCGCGGTCGTCGCCGCGCTCCTTGGGCACCCACACGCGGCCGTCGTTGCGCAGCGACTCCGACATCAGGGTCAGCTTCGACTGGTAGTCGCCCTTGACCGGGATGCAGGTCGGGTGGATCTGCGTGTAGCAGGGGTTGGCGAAGTACGCGCCCCGCTTGTGCGCCCGCCAGATCGCCGTGGTGTTGGAGCCCTTGGCGTTCGTGGAGAGGTAGAAGACGTTGCCGTAGCCACCGCTGGCGATGACGACCGCGTCGGCGAAGTGGGTGCTGATCTCGCCGGTGACGAGGTCGCGCGCGACGATGCCGCGGGCGCGGCCGTCGACGACGATCAGGTCGAGCATCTCGGTGCGCGCGTTCTGCTCGACGGTGCCGGCCGCGATCTGCCGCTCCATCGCCTGGTAGGCGCCGTAGAGCAGCTGCTGGCCCGTCTGGCCGCGGGCGTAGAAGGTGCGCGAGACCTGCGTGCCACCGAAGGAGCGGTTGTCGAGCAGTCCGCCGTACTCGCGGGCGAAGGGCACGCCCTGGGCCACGCACTGGTCGATGATGTTGACGCTGACCTCGGCGAGGCGGTGCACGTTGTTCTCGCGCGAGCGGAAGTCACCGCCCTTGACCGTGTCGTAGAACAGCCGGTGCACGCTGTCGCCGTCGTTGCGGTAGTTCTTGGCGGCGTTGATCCCGCCCTGCGCGGCGACGCTGTGCGCGCGGCGCGGGCTGTCCTGGTACCAGAACGACTTCACCTTGTAGCCGGCCTCGCCGAGCGTGGCGGCGGCGGAGCCGCCGGCCAGGCCGGTGCCGACGACGATGATCGTCAGCTTGCGGCGGTTGGCGGGGTTCACCAGGCGGCCGCGGAACTTGCGCTCGCTCCAGCGCTCGCCGATCGGGACGTCGGTCGGGGCCTTGGTGTCGGCGATCGGCTCGCCGACGTTGAACAGCTCGAGAGGCATCTGGGGGAGCTCCTTAGTCGATGAGCCCGAAGAGGACGGAGAAGGGCACCAGCAGGAAGCCGATGGTGATGAGGGTCGCGAACGCCACGGCGAAGAGGCTGACCGTCTTCTCGCGGCGGCGGTTGCTCTGGCCCAGGGTCTGCGTGGCGCTCCAGATGCCGTGCCGCAGGTGCATGCCCAGCAAGATCACCGAGATGGCGTAGAAGATCGTGACGAAGGGGTTCTGGAAGCTGGCGACCAGCCGGTCGTACGGCGTGCTGTCGAAGCCCTCGGCGTTCACCGCGCCCAGGGTGAGGTCGAGGATGTGGTAGATGATGAAGGCCCCGATGATCACGCCGCCCCAGCGCATCGTCCGCGAGGCGTAACTCTGGGCGGTGGCCTTCTTCGTGACGTAGCCCTGGGGGCGGGCGTGCTTGGCCTGGCGCCACAGCGAGACGGCGGCCCAGAAGTGCGCCACCACGGCGACCAGCAGCACGATCCGGATGATCCAGAGGGTCGTCTGCCCCGGCAGCGCCGGGTTGCCGACCGTCCGGATCCAGCCCGAGTACGAGTTGAACGCCTCGGCGCCGGAGAAGGCCTTCAAGTTCCCGATCACGTGCGCGATCAGGTACAGCACCATGATGATGCCGCTGACGGCCATCACGGCCTTCTTGAAGACCGAGCTCGTCTTCGCCACCTTGGGGGTCCTGCGCTGCGCGTGCGTCACCGTCACCACAAGGCCCCACGCTAGGACTACACGGGGCTTGCCACCAAGCCAACACGAGGTGACACACCTCATGTAAGGGCACCCTCACCAGAGGTGAGGAGCGGTGCGCCGGGTATCGGTGCACGTCGCGGGCGGGAACGCTGGTGGCCGGCCCGCCCGTGCGGGATCGTGTGCCGGTGCCCACCCCCACCCGTGGATTCCTCGGCCGCCGTCGCGAGCGCGACCCGCGGCTGCCCCCCGGCCAGTACGACGTCGGCGGTGACTGGCCGGTGCTGACCGCCGAGCCCACCCCGCGCATCGCCCCGGAGACCTGGAGCATCACCGTCGACGGGCGGGTGGAGCAGCCCACGACCTGGTCGTGGGACGAGGCGCACCGGCTGCCGCCCGCTGAGTACCGCGGCGACATCCACTGCGTCACGACGTGGTCGAAGTTCGACACCCGGTTCTCCGGCGTCAGCGTCGACACCTTGCTCGAGGCGGCCCGGCCGACCGCGGAGGCGCACTTCGTCATGGCGACGTCGAGGACCGGCTACACGACCAACCTGCCGCTGGCCGACGTCACCGGCGGCAAGGCGTGGCTGGTCTGGGACTTCGACGGCCGCCCGCTGACCCCGGAGCACGGCGGACCCGTGCGGCTGCTGGTTCCGCACCTGTACTTCTGGAAGAGCGCCAAGTGGGTCAGCAAGCTGACCCTGCTCACCCGGGACCAGCCCGGCTTCTGGGAGCAGAACGGCTACCACGACCGCGGGGATCCGTGGCGCCAGCAGCGGTACCAGGGTGACTGAGCCGCTGGGTGCCGGCGTCGTCGGAGCGCCCAGCGGTGGGTGGCGGAGCGCCGTCGTCGCGGGCGTCCGCCGTCCGGTGCCCCACTCGGTCCAGCTGCGGCTCGACGTCGAGGACCGGGTGGACCACCTGCCCGGTCAGCACTACGTGGTGCGGCTGACCGCGCCCGACGGGTACACCGCGCAGCGCTCGTACTCGGTCGCGTCGGCCCCCGGGGATCCGCTGCTGGAGCTGTTCGTGGAGCGGCTGGACGACGGCGAGGTCTCCACGCACCTGGCCGACGTCGTCGAGCCCGGTGACGTGCTCGAGGTCCGCGGTCCGATCGGCGGCTGGTTCGTCTGGGACGGCGAGCGTCCGGCGCTGCTGCTCGCCGGCGGCAGCGGGGTCGTGCCGTTCGTCTCGATGCTGCGCACCGCGCGGGCACTGCGGCGCACCGACCTGCTGCGGATCGCCGTCTCGGTGCGGACCCTGGAGCAGCTGCCGTACGCAGACGAGCTGCTGCAGGCCGGGGCGCTGGTCGTGACGACGAGGGAGGCGCGCGGCATGCGGCCGGCCGGCCGGCTCACCGGGGCCGACCTGGTGCCCCTGTGGGAGCCGGGCCAGACGGTGTACGTCTGCGGCTCGGACGGGTTCGCGGAGTCGGCCACCGGGCTGCTGGTGGAGCTGGGCGCGCCGCCGTCGGTCATCCGGGTGGAGCGTTTCGGCCCCAGCGGCGGACCGGCCTGATCGGGCGGTTCGCCGCGCCGGGTCAGTCCGGCCGGGTGTCCGCCGCCTCGGCGAGGTTCGGCCAGACCTCGTCCGCCGCGGCGTAGCGCCGCGCTGCCTCGGCCGGCGCGGCGAAGGTGAGCACGTCGGCCGACTGCGGCCGCGGACCGGGCGGGGGCGCGGGGCGACGACCTGCGGCGCGGTCCGTGCGCCGGACCCATGACGCGCGTCGCGGTCGCCCCGGTCGGCCGCGATCTCGCCGCCCCGGGTGTGTGGCCGGCGTGCCCTCGGGTAGGGCGCCGGAACGGACGTACCGCCCGTTCCCCGGTCCCGGTGTCCGACGATCGGAGGAGCACCGTGGAGGACCAGGAGCAGGACCAGAAGCGTGCCGAGCTGGGGGACACGGACGTCCCCGCCGAGGACGAGATCGCCGAGGCGTTCGAGAAGATCGTCAGCGAGGGCGCCCAGCGGCTGCACCGCCGGTGGCGGGAGGTGTTGGCGACCGGCCTGGCCGGCGGGCTCGAGGTGGCCGTCGGTGTGCTGGCGCTGCTGGCGGTCCTCGCCGCGACCGGCAGCGAGCTGCTCGCCGGCCTCGCGTTCAGCATCGGCTTCATCGCGCTCATGCTCGGCCGCAGCGAGCTGTTCACCGAAGGTTTCCTGGTCCCGGTGACCGCAGTGTTCGCCGGTCGTGCCGGGACCGCGCAGCTGGCGAAGCTCTGGGCCGGGACGCTGGTCGCGAACCTGGTCGGCGGCTGGCTGGTCATGTGGCTGGTCGTGCTGGGGTTCCCCGACCTGACGGACGTCGCCGTCGAGTCCGCACGGCACTTCGTCGAAGCTCCGCTGGACCTCCAGTCGGTCTCCCTGGCCTTCCTCGGCGGCAGCGTCATCACGCTGATGACGCGCATGCAGCACGGCGCGCACTCGGAGGGCGGTAAGATCGTCGCCTCCGTCATCGGCGGCTTCCTCCTCGCCGGCCTGATGCTGTTCCACTCGATTCTCGACTCGCTGCTGATCTTCGGCGCCCTGCACGCCGGCGCCCCGTTCGGCTACGGGGACTGGCTGGCCTGGTTCTGGTACACCGTGCTGCTCAACATGGCTGGAGGACTGTTCGTGATCACGCTCATCCGCCTGGTGCGGAGCAAGGAGCTGCTCGAGCGGGAGCGCGCGGCGGTCGCCGCAGGTCGGTAGGGGCGTGCCTCCACCCGCGGCCTGGCCGGCGTCACCGTCCTGGCGGCGGGTTCCTGACGCGCCGCGACGTCTACCCCCGCGCCGCCCGGCGGATCGTCGAGACGTACCGCGCGGTGCCCAGGCGCTGGAGCGCCAGGCTCAGCGGGCCGGCGATCCGGGCGGCCGGTGAGGCCAGCCGGAAGAACACCCGGATCCGGTAGACGACGTCGCCCTCCGGCGTCAGCCGCACGGTGAACCGCTCCTCGCCGCTCTCCGGATGACCGGGCAGGGTGCCGTAGGCGAAGCCGCGCTCGTCGACCTCGGTGCCGGCCCAGACGACCCGGCAGGGGAGGTCGTAGCCGAACCGGGGCAGCCCGGCGGTGAGGACGACGACGGTGCCCGGCGCGCCGGCGGGGCCGTCGGCGCGCACCCGGAAGCCGGCACCGCGCTGGGCGCGCCAGTCGAGGACGGCGGCGGCGGCCCGCTCGAACGCCGCCGGCCCGGTACCCACGACCGCGGAGTGCTCGGCGGAGTGGTAACCGGCCGGCAGCACGGGGCTCCCGGTCGCGCCCACCTCGGCGTAGGTCAGCGGCGCACCGCGGAAGTCGGCCGGATCGGTCGCGCGCAGGAGGCCCACGCGACCAGTGTGGCCCGCCCCGCGCAGGTAGGTTGACCGCACTGTGCTGCCCGCCGTCACCGCCACCCGCTACGTCACCCCGCTGCGCGAGGGTGGTTCGCTGCCTGGGCTCATGGAGGCCGACGACCTCGGCACGTACGTGGTGAAGTGGCGCGCGGCCGGGCAGGGCGTCAAGGTGCTCGTCGCCGAGGTCGTCTGCGCCGAGCTGGCCCGGGCGCTCGGGCTGCCGGTGCCCGCGCTGGTCACCGTCGACGTCGCCGCCGAGCTGGCGGTGGGCGAGCCCGACCACGAGGTCCAGGAGCTGCTGCAGCGTTCGGCCGGGCGCAACCTGGGGCTGGACTACCTCCCCGGCGCCCTCGACTTCGAGGCCGGTGCCGACGGCGTCGATCCGGAGCTGGCCGGCCGGGTGCTGTGGTTCGACGCGCTGATCGGCAACGTCGATCGGTCGTGGCGCAACCCGAACATGCTGTTCTGGCACGGTCGGCTGCAGCTGATCGACCACGGTGCCGCGCTGACGTTCCACCACCACTGGCCCGGCGCCGAGGCCGCCGTCACCCAGCCCTACGACGCCTCGTCGCACGCCCTGGTCGAGTGCGCGCCCGACGTACCGGCGGCCGACGCGGCGCTGGCCCACCGGATCACCCGGCCGCTGCTCGAGGCGGTGCTGGACCAGGTGCCCGACGAGTGGCTGGCCGACGACGGCGACCAGCCGGTGCACGCCGTCCGCGCCCGGTACGCGGGGCAGCTGCTGGCCCGGCTGGCCGCCCGCGACGCGTGGCTGCCCGGGCTGCTGTCGGCTGCGGCGGCCGGAGGAGCGGGCCGCCGGCGTGCTCCCGTCGGGGCCAACCGGCCCGGGTGGCTGGGTCCGCCGCCGCCCGAGGGGATGAGCCAGCGATGAGCGCGCCGACGGCGAGGGACACCTTCGAGTACGCGGTGCTGCGGGTCGTGCCGCGCGTGGAGCGGGGCGAGTTCCTGAACGCCGGCGTGCTCGTCTACTGCCGGCAGCGCGACTACCTGGGCTCCCGGCTGCACCTCGACGTCGACCGGTTGCGGGCCCTGGACCCGACCGCCGACCCGGTGGCGATCGGCCGGGCTCTGCAGGCGGCCGCCGACGTCTGCTCGGCGGACCCGGGCGCTGGCGCCGCCGGACGGGAGGCGCTCGGCTCCCGGTTCCGGTGGCTCACCGCGCCGCGCAGCACCGTCATCCAGCCGGGGCCGGTGCACACCGGGCTCACGACGGACCCCGACGCCGAGGCCGACCGCCTCCTGTCGCTGCTGGTGCTGCCCGTCGCCGGTTGACCGCCACCGGTCACCTGCGATCCACCGTCGGATCACCGGGCCGTGGCGGCGGCCGGTTTGGCTGCGAGGGCCCCCACCTCCTCGCGACCAGAGGGACCGACGACCGACATCCGCAAGCCGCGCGCCCGCGCGCTCCTGCCGCTGCTGACCACTGTCCGGCACGGCGGTCGCAGCCACACGACCTGCTTCTGCACGTGCGGGAACGCCTGCGACAGCGCCATCCCCAACCCGACGGACAACCCCACCTTCGCCGACGTCGTCCAGAGCTCGTTCAGCCGGCGCAGCATGCTCAAGGCGGTCGGCGTCAGCGCCCTCGTCGTCGCCGCCGGACCGGCCCTCCCGGCCGCGGCTCACGGCCCCTCCAGGCGCGACGGCAAGGGGAGCGGCGGGGACCTGATCTTCGAGCCGGTCGAGCAGAACTTCCTCGACGAGCTCGTGGTCCCCGCGGGCTACGCCTACAGCGTGGTCATGCGGTGGGGGGACCCGGTCGAGGACGGGGCGCCGCCGTTCGACGTGGACGCGCAGACGCCGGACGCGCAGGCGAAGCAGGTCGGGTACAACTGCGACTTCATCGGCTGGCTGCCGCTGGGCGACGACAAGGCGCTCCCGGTCGTCAACCACGAGTACACCGACGAGCAGCTGATGTTCTCCGGTGTCGCCGACGAGGAAGGCGCCGGGGACATCCCCGACGAGCAGAAGCGCATCGCCATGACGGCGCACGGCATCTCCGTGGTGCAGGTCCACCGTGTCGGCCGGACGGGTGAGTGGCGAGCGACGCCCGAGCGCGACCGCAACCGCCGGATCACCACCGAGACGACGTTCCCCCCTGACCGGACCGGCCGCCGGATCCGAGTACCTGGGGACCAGCGCGGACCCCGAGGGTCGGACCGTCCTGGGCACGCTGAACAACTGTGCCGGCGGGGTCACCCCGTGGGGGACGACGCTGCACGGCGAGGAGGACTTCAACCAGTACTTCGGGACGACGACGCCGATCACCGACGCCACCCAGCTCGCGGCGCTGCGGCGTTACGGCGTCAGCCCGGAGGACGTCCCCACCCGCCGGTGGCACACCGTCGACCCGCGGTTCGACCTCAGCAAGGAGCCCAACGAGGTCAACCGCTTCGGCTGGGTCGTCGAGGTCGACCCCTACGACCCCACCTCCACGCCGAGGAAGCACACCGCCCTGGGTCGCTTCGAGCACAAGGGCGCCGACGTCCAGATCGCCGCGGACGGCCGGGTGGTCGCCTACTCCGGCGACGGCGAGCGCTTCGACCACATCTACAAGTTCGTGTCGAGGAAGAAGTACCGGGAGGGTCACGACAGGGCGACGCGGCAGCACAACATGACCCTGCTGGAGGACGGCGACCTCTACGTGGCCCGATTCACCGGCGACTCCCCGGCCGCGGAGCTCGACGGGAGCGGTCGCCTGCCCTCGGACGGCGAGTTCGACGGCACCGGCCAGTGGATCCCGCTGGTCGAGGACGGCGAGTCGATGATGCCCGGCAAGGACGTCGCCTGGGTCCTGACCTTCACCCGCCAGGCCGCCGACCGGCTCGGCAAGGTGCTCGACGTGAACGGCGACTTCCCCGACCCCGCGGACGTCCAGGTCATCGACCCGGCGAAGCTGCCGACCATGATGGACCGGCCGGAGGGCATCCAGGTCAACGGGCGGGTGTACGCCGCCCTGACCAGCAACTCGAACCGCACCGGGCAGAACGGCCGGCCGGGTGCGGACGAGGCGAACCCGCTCACCCGCTCCTGGGCCTTCGAGCCGGCGAACGAGGAGAAGGGCACCCAGGCGAGCTACGGGGAGCAGCCGGGGAACCGCAACGGGCACGTCATCGAGTGGGAGGAGGACTGGTCCGCCACCGGGGACACCTTCAACTGGCGGATCTTCCTCGTCTGCGGTGCCCCGGAGCGGGGCCACCTCAAGGCGTTCCTGACCGTTCCCTTCGGAGCGGAGTGCAGCGGTCCGACGATCCCGGCCGACGGTCGGTCGGTGTTCGTGTCGGCGCAGCATCCGGGCGAGACCACGTGCTCGACGCGCGACCACCCGTCGAGCACGTGGCCCGACCGACTGCCCCAGCGGCCGTTCCCGAGGCCCAGCGGCGCGGTGGCCTACCGCACCGACGGTGGGCGCGTCGGCAGTTGAGGAAGGAGCGCGAACCCCGCACCGGCCCGGTGCGGGGCTCGCGCCGTCCCTAGGGGAGGAGGGCGTCGATCCGCCGGGCGAGCTCCAGGTCCAGCTCGCTCACGCCGCCGGCCGAGTGGCTGACCAGCGTCAGGTGCAGCGTCCGGAAGCGCAGGTCGACGTCGGGGTGGTGGTCCATCTCCTCCGCCACGTCGGCGATGGCCCCGATCGCGGCCACGGCGTCGCGGAAGCCGGGCAGCTCGATGGTGCGGCGGATCCCCTCGCCGTCCCCCGACCATCGGGGCAGGCCGTGGAGGGCAGCGGCGAGCTCGTCGGGGGAGAGGCGGGGCGGGCGTGGCATGGGCCGATCCTGGCCCCTATGGCCTCGTTCCAGGGCCCCGCGGCGCGCGGAGCGTGTCGTGGGGTGGAACGAGGTCCTCTTTCAGGTGTGCAGGCCGCACTCGACCTTGTTCTTGCCGGCCCAGCGGCCGGCGCGCGGGTCCTCGCCCGGCGCGACCGGGCGGGTGCAGGGCGCGCAGCCGATCGAGCCGTACCCCACCTCGAGCAGGGGGTTCACCGGGATCTGGTGCTCGGCGATGTACCCGTCGACGAGGTCCTGGGTCCAGGCCGCGATGGGGTTGACCTTGACCATGCCGCGCTTCGCGTCCCAATCGACCAACTTGGTGTGCTCACGCGTCGCGGACTCGTCGCGGCGCACGCCCGATCCCCACGCGTCGAAGCCCGCGAGGGCCTCGGCCAGCGGTGTCACCTTGCGCAGCGAGCAGCACAGGTCCGGGTCGCGCTCGTGGAGCCGGGGGCCGAAGTCGCGGTCCTGCTCGGCGACGGTCCGCGACGGGGTGACGTTGAGCAGCGTGATCGGGAGGACCGAGCTGATCCAGTCGCGGGTGCCGATGGTCTCGGCGAAGTGGTAGCCGGTGTCGAGGAAGATCACGTTGACGCCGGGGATCGCGCGGCCGGCGAGGTGGGCCAGCAGCCCGTCGGCCATCGAGGACGTGACGGCGAATCGGTCGCCGAACTGCTCCCCGGCCCAGGTCAGGACCGCAAGGGCCTGCTCGACCGGGTCGGGAATCCCGGCGAAGCGGGCATCGGCGTCGGCTGCGAGCTCCGGAGTCGGCGAGATGGCCGTGGTCATTGCTGCACCCCCGTGGCGAGAAGTCGAACGGTGAACGCACGGAGGCAGGCGCCGCAACGCCAGCCGCCGGCCGACTCCCCGTCGTAGGGGGTCAGCTCCTCGTCCCCGCAGTACGGGCAGTGGAACACCGGCAGCTGCCGGGTCCTTCCCGCGTCCGGCTCCTCGGTCACAGCAACCAGTCCTCGTCCGCGCGGGAGACGTAGTGGGCAAAGGACTCACCCGACGTCCGGCGATCGAGGAAGCCGCGCAGAACGCGCTCGCAGTAGTCGGCGGTCTCGGCCTTGGTCACCTTGTGACCGCGGAACTTGCGGCCGAAGGTGGCCTCCACCCCGAGGTGACCGCCCAGGTGGACCTGGAAGCCCTCGACCATCTCGCCGGCGTCGTCGCGCACCATCGAGCCCTTGAACCCGATGTCGGCGGTCTGGAACCGCGCGCAGCTGTTCGGGCAGCCGTTGACGTTGATGCCGATCGGCGTGTCGAAGTCCGGCAGCCGGCGCTCGAGCTCGGCGTAGAGCTCCTGCGCGTGGTGCTTGGTCTCGACGATCGCCAGCTTGCAGAACTCCAGACCGGTGCAGGCCATGGTGCCGCGGCGGAAGGCGCTCGGCCGCACCTGCAGGTCGTGCTCGGCCAGCGCCTCGACCAGCGCCTCCACCTTCTCGTCGGGCACGTCGAGGATGACCAGCTTCTGCTGCGTCGTCGTCCGGATGCGGCCCTGTCCGTACTCGTCGGCCAGGTTCGCGATCGTGGTGAGCAGCGTGCCGGTGATCCGGCCGGTGCGCAGGGCGAACCCGACGGCGTTGAGGCCGTCCTTCTGCCGGCTCACGCCGACGTGGTCGCGCTGGTCGTGCTTGGCGGGGGCGGGGGCGGGGCCGTCGGGCAGGGCCTCGTGCAGGTACTCGTCCTGCAGCACCTGGCGGAACTTCTCCGGGCCCCAGTCGGCGATCAGGAACTTGATCCGGGCGCGGTTGCGCTGCCGTCGGTAGCCGTAGTCGCGGAAGACCGACGTGCAGGCGGCCCAGACGTCGGTGACCTGGTCGGGCCGGACGAAGACGCCGATCCGCTGGGCGAACATCGGGTTGGTGGACAGCCCGCCGCCGACCCACAGGTCGTAGCCGGCCTCGCCCGCCTCGTTGACGACGCCGACGAACGAGACGTCGTCGATCTCGGGCTCGGTGCAGTGGTCGACGCAGCCGGACATCGACGTCTTCCACTTGCGGGGCAGGTTGCTGAACTCGGGGCTGCCCACGTACTTCTCGACGGTCGCGGCGATCACGTCGGTGGCGTCGATGACCTCGTCCTCGAGGATGCCGGCCAGCGGGCAGCCGAGCATGACCCGCGGGACGTCCCCGCAGGCCTCCATCGTGCTCAGCCCGACCGACTCCAGCCGGCGCCAGATTTCGGGCACGTCCTCGATGCGGATCCAGTGGTACTGCACGTTCTGCCGGTCGGTGACGTCGGCGACGTCCCGGCCGAACTCGGTGCTGATGCCGCCGAGGACCCGCAGGGCGTCGCTGGTCAGCTGCCCGCCGTCGATGCGGGCGCGCATCATGAAGTAGGAGTCCTCGAGCTCCTCGGGCTCCAGCACGGCGGTCTTGCCGCCGGGGATGCCCTGGGCGCGCTGGGTGTAGAGACCCATCCAGCGCATGCGGCCCCGAAGGTCTCCCGGGTCGATGCCCTCGAAGCCGGTCTTCGAGTAGATGTCGAGGATCCGCTGACGCACCTCGAGGCCGTCGGAGTCCTTCTTCATCCGCTCGTTGGGGTTGAGCGGCTCGCGGTAGCCCAGCGCCCACTGACCCTGACCGCGCTGCGGCCGGTTGCTGGTGCGGGTGGGGGTGCTCACGTGGCGTACTTCTTCCTGCGCTCGCCGTCCGCCCGGCAGGCTGGCCGGGGGATGCGGGGCGCTGCTGGTTCGGGACGCAGCGGGGGCAGCTGCGCGGGGGACCTGGGTCAGCGCGCGGCGCGACAGGCGGCGCTGGAGACGAGCGCCAGATCGATGTGCAGGCGCGCGACGAGCAGGCTGCCGCGGTCCGTCATGCCCCGATACTCCCATATCCCGACCGATCCGGTGTGTGAACCGTCCGACGGTTCGGTCGGGGGAGCTCGTCAGTCCTGCGACGGAGCGCTGAACGACCGCCAGGCGTCGTCGATGGCGACGAGCTCGGCCGCGTGCGGAGGGAGCTCCCCGGCGACGACGTCGGCCACGGTGACGCCCTCGAGCACCTGCCGGTAGGCCTCACGGGCGGCGACCCACACGCCGGCCAGCCCGGCGGCCGACCCGGGGTAGACGACGTCCTCGGGGCGCTGGCCGTGCACCTCGGCCAGAAAGCCCTGCTCCACCCGCATGACGCGGGCGATGGAGATCTCCGAGGCCGGCAGCGCCAGCCGGTAGCCGCCGTCCCGGCCGCGCTGGCTGGTGACCAGCCGGGCGTGCTGGAGGTCGGCGAGGATCGCCTGCAGGAAGCGGTTGGGAATGTTCTGGGCGGCGGCGATGCGGTCGCAGGTCAGTGCCTCGGGCGCGGCCGCGGCGAGCTCCACGACGGCTCGGACGGCGTAGTCGACCCGGGCGTTGATGCGCACGAAGCCCATAGTGCCGTCATCTGGGAGAGTGCCCGGGTGTTCCGGCTGCGTTTCACCACGATGGTGGAGGCGCCGCTGACCGTGGCGTTCGACGTCGCCCGCGCCCTCGGCCGTCCCTGGCCGGTGCCGCTGGAGGAGGTCGTGTCCGTGCGGCCGGAGCGGGACGTCTACGTGGCGGGGCCGGGCCCCGGGCTGCGGTGGCTCACCCACTCCCGCCGGTTCTCGGCCACGGGCGCCGGCACGCTGGTCGACGAGCAGGTCGACTGGGAGACCGGGGTGCCCGGTGCCCTCGGGTCCGCCATCGACCAGGTGGTGCTCCGCCGGCGGATCGCACGGGCGATGCAGTCGCACCTCGACGCCTACGCCGCCGCGGCGGCCCTGCGGGCGCGCGACGTGGTGCAGGTGGTGGGGGCCGCCCTGGTCGACGGCGACCGCGTGCTGGTGGCGCAGCGCTCCGGCGGCCGCTTCGACGGCTGCTGGGAGTTCCCGGGCGGGAAGGTGGAGCCGGGGGAGTCGGAGCTCGCCGCGCTCGTGCGCGAGTGCGAAGAGGAGCTCGGGGTCGCCGTGGCCCCGCAGGCGTTCCTCGGCGAGGTGCCACTGGACGGCGTCGTCGCCGGCGGTGCGCCCGGGGCCTCGACGATGCGGGTGTGGTGGGCGCGGATCTCCGACGGCCGGCCGCTGGCCCACGAGCACGCCGAGCTGCGTTGGGTGACCGCCGCCGAACTGGAGGCGCTCGACTGGATCCCCGCCGACCGCCCCCTCCTCCCCGCCGTCCGGGCCCTCCTCGCCCGCCTCTGACACCGCCCCCTCGTCGCACCGGGGGCGCCGGTGCCCTCCACGTGTGCGGGGGACGGGGAGGAGCAGGTGCTCCTACTTCTTGAAGACGTCCTTGACCTTCTCGCCGGCCTGCTTGAGGTTGCCCGACGCCTGATCCGCCTGGCCCTCGGCCTGCAGGTCCCGGTCGCCCGTCGCCTCGCCCACGGACTCCTTGCCCTTGCCCGAAAGCTCCTCGGCCTTGTTCCGCATCTTGTCCATGCCGCTCATCGCGCCGTCCTTCCGCCGCTCGCCGGTCGTGTGCGGGGCGGGGTACCCGCGCCGGCGGGCGCCGACACCACCGTCGCTGAGCTGCTGAAATCTCTCCGGCGAACCCTCGGTGACGGCCGGACGACCGCCCGCCCGACCGGTAGCACGGGCGTGGAACTTGCGGGGAGTGCGCGGATCGTGAGCCCAGGTCACAACTCGATGACGGCCGTGGACACCCTCTTCCGGGCGTGCCTAGGGTCCACCCGTCACAGCTCGGGACGTCATCTCCGGTTGTGTCCGCTTCGTGACCAGTCAGTCGTCCATGCGCCCGCGCGGGGCCGTGGCTCGACCTGTCCGTTCCCCCCGCCTGAGCGGGACGAGGGAGGCATCGCACGTGAAGTTGAGCAAGCGCAGAGGTGCGCTCCTCGCGGGCGGCATCGCCGCCGCGATGGTGCTGACCGCATGTGGCGGCAGCGACGACGGGGGCGGTGGGGGCACCGCTGCCGAGGGCGGCAGCTACAGCATCTACATCGGCGAGCCGCAGAACCCGCTCGTGCCGAGCAACACCACCGAGAGCGAGGGCGCGCAGGTCCTCGAGGCGCTCTGGACCGGCCTGGTGCAGTACGCGCCCGACGGTGCCGTCGAGTACACCGGCGTCGCGGAGTCGATCGAGTCCGACGACAACCAGACCTGGACCGTGACCCTGACCGACGGGTGGACCTTCCACGACGGCACGCCGGTCACTGCGAACTCCTTCGTCGACGCGTGGAACTGGGCCGCGAACAGCGAGAACGCCCAGGGTGGCTCGTACTTCTTCGAGAAGATCGAGGGCTACGCCGACCTGCAGGCCGAGACCGACGACGAGGGCAACATCATCGCCGGTCCGGTGGCCACCGAGATGAGCGGCCTGGAGGTCATCGACGACCAGACCTTCGAGGTCACTCTTTCGGCGCCGTTCGCCCAGTTCCCCACCACGGTGGGTTACAACGCGTTCCACCCGCTGCCGGAGTCGTTCTTCGAGGACCCCGAGGCGGCCGGCACCAGCCCGATCGGCAACGGCCCGTTCCAGGCCGACGGGGAGTTCGTGCCGGGCCAGGGCATCACGCTCACCCGGTACGAGGACTACGCCGGTGACAACCCCGCGCAGGCCGACACGGTGGAGTTCCGCGTCTACGGCGACGTGAACACCGGGTTCACCGATGTCCAGGGGGGGAACCTGGACATCCTTCCCGACCTGCCGCCGGACGCCATCTCGACGGCGCAGGCCGATTTCGGTGACGCCTACCTCGAGGCGCCGTCCTCGGGTTTCCACTTCCTGGGCTTCCCGACCTACGACCCGCGTTTCGCGGACCCGCGAGTGCGTCAGGCCCTGTCCATGGGCTTCGACCGGGAGCCGATCACCGAGGCGATCTTCCAGGGCACCCGTGAGCCGGCCGACTCGTTCATCGCCCCTGTCGTCGATGGCTACCGCGAGGGCGCCTGCGAGTACTGCGAGATGGACGTGGACCGCGCCAACGAGCTGCTCGACGAGGCCGGCTTCGACCGCAGCCAGCCGGTCGAGGTGTGGTTCAACGCCGGCGCCGGTCACGACGCGTGGGTACAGGCGGTCGGCAACCAGTGGCGCGAGAACCTCGGCGTCGAGTACGCCCTGCGGGGCGACCTCGACTTCTCCGAGTACCTACCGCTGCTCAGCGACCAGGGCGTGACCGGCCCGTTCCGCCTCGGCTGGAGCATGGACTACCCCAGCCCTCAGAACTACCTGGAGCCGCTCTACTCCAGCGCGGCCCTGCCGCCGGCCGGGTCGAACTACACCTTTTTCACGGACCCCGAGTTCGAGGAACTCATCGCCCAGGGGAACCAGGCGGGGAGCAACGACGAGGCCATCGAGTACTACCAGCAGGCCGAGGACATCCTGCTGGAGGACATGCCGGTCATCCCGATGTTCTTCGACCGGGAGCAGGCCGTGCACTCGGAGAACGTCGAGGACGTGACGATCGACGTGTTCGGGCACATCCGCACCGCTGAGGTCCGCGTCGTCGGCTGACGCCCCTCTCGACCACCGCACCGTCCTGCGCCGCCGGGGGTGCTGTCCGACCCGACAGCACCCTCGGCGGCCCCAGGCGCGGGCTTGAGACCATGCTTCCGCGGCGCCGAGAGCGAGCCGCCTCGCGCCGATCCTGAGGGGGGACATGGGCCGCTACGTCGCGCGCCGCCTCTTGCTCACCATCCCGGTCATGCTGGGGGCGTCGTTCCTGATCTTCGCGATGGTCTACGCCCTTCCCGGCGATCCCATCCGTGCGCTCGGCGGTGACCGCCCACTCGCGCCCGCCGTCGTCGCGCAGCTGCGCGCGGAGTTCAACCTCAACGACCCGCTGTTCGTCCAGTACGTCAAGTACCTGGGCGACCTCTTCCAGGGCGACCTCGGCACCGACTTCCGCGGCCGGCCGGTTCTCGACACCATCACCCAGCGGCTACCGGTCACCGCGAAGCTGGCGCTGGTCGCGATCCTGTTCGAGATGCTGATCGGCATCACCGCCGGCGTGCTGGCCGGCATCCGCCGGAACAGCTTCTTCGACAACCTGGTGCTCGTCTCCACGACCCTGGTCGTGTCCATCCCGATCCTGGTGCTGGCCTTCCTGGCCCAGTACGTGCTGGGGCTCAAGTTCGGGCTCTTCCCGATCGCCGGGATCCGGGAGGGCTGGTACAGCTATCTGCTGCCCGGCCTGGTCCTGGCAGCCGGCT
Source organism: Blastococcus sp. SYSU DS0973 (assembly GCF_054051055.1). Classification (NCBI taxonomy): domain Bacteria; kingdom Bacillati; phylum Actinomycetota; class Actinomycetes; order Geodermatophilales; family Geodermatophilaceae; genus Blastococcus; species Blastococcus sp. SYSU DS0973. The sequence goes on along the minus strand of NZ_JBJHAN010000001.1, from coordinate 713,623 downwards.
CGGTGGCCTACGTGGCGCGGTTGACCCGCACGAGCATGGCGGAGAACCTGCGAGCGGATTACGTCCGGACGGCCCGTGCCAAGGGCCTGGACCCGAAGACCGTGGTGGTGCGGCACACGCTGCGAAACAGCCTCATCCCGGTCGTCACGTTCATCGGCGCCGACGTCGGCACGCTCATGGGCGGCGCCATCGTGACGGAGACGGTCTTCAACATCCCGGGCATCGGCCGGGCCGTCTTCGAGTCCATCCAGGCGCAGGAGGGCGCCGTGGTCGTCGGCATCGTCACGCTCATGGTGTTCTTCTTCATCTTCTTCAACCTGGTCGTCGACGTCCTCTACGCCGTCCTCGACCCGAGGATCCGCTATGACTGACGGCCGGCTGAGCGGTGTCGGACACGACGAGGTCGGGGCCGGCGGGCTCACCGACGGCACGGAGCCGCCCGGCCCCGAGGGCGGCAGCGGGCGGCAGAACAGCCTCTGGAGCGACGCCTGGAAGGCGCTCCGGAGAAGCGTCCTCTTCTGGTTCGGCGCTGTCCTCGGCGTGGGGTTCGTGCTGATGGCGCTGTTCCCGCAGGTATTCGCACGGGGCGCCGACCCGCGGTCGTGCAACCTGTCCAACTCGTCCGGGCTGCCTTCGGCCGAGCACTGGTTCGGTTTCGACCAGCAGGGGTGCGACTACCTGGCCCAGGTCGCCTACGGCGCGCGCAACTCGCTGCTCATCGGCCTGCTGGCCGTGCTGTTCATCCTCGTGCTGGGGGTCGTCGTGGGCGCGATCGCCGGCTTCTACGGCGGATTCACCGACGGCCTGCTGTCCCGGATCGCGGACATCTTCTACGCGCTGCCGTTGATCCTCGGCGCGCTTGTGCTGCTTCGGGTGGGGCCGTCGACAGGGCTCCCGGTCATCAGCGACCGGGGGCCCGGTGCGGTGGCCATCGCCCTGGCCGCGTTCGGCTGGATGACGGCGATGCGGCTGGTCCGTTCCCAGGTGATCGCGGTCAAGGGCTCCGACTACGTGGCCGCCGCTCGGGCGATGGGGGCCTCGGACGTCCGCATCCTGGTCCGGCACATCCTGCCGAACGCGGTCGCTCCGGTGCTGGTCTACGCGACGATCACCGTCGGGATCCTGATCGCCGCGGAGGCGACCCTGACCTACCTCGGGGTAGGGCTGCAGCGGCCGGCGATCTCCTGGGGCCTGCAGATCGCCGACGGCCAGTCGCTGCTGCGCACGGCGCCGCACATCGTGCTGTTCCCGAGCGCCGTCCTGACTCTGACGGTGATGGCGTTCATCCTCATGGGCGACGCACTGCGCGATGCCCTCGACCCGAGGCAGCGTTCATGAGCACCGCGTCCACGTCCATGTCCTCCGGCGCGGCGAACCGCGGGAGCGCCCCGCTGCTGGAGGTCGAGGACCTGCACGTGCGGTTCCGCACCGAGTCCGGCGTCGTCAACGCCGTGAACGGGGTGAGCTACACCCTCTCGGAGGGGGAGACCCTCGCCATCCTCGGCGAGTCCGGGTCCGGCAAGTCGGTGTCCGCCCAGGCGATCATGGGCATTCTCGACTCGCCGCCGGCGGAGGTCACCGGGGGGCAGATCGTCTTCGAGGGCCGGGACCTGCTCACGCTGCCCGCCGAGGAGCAGCGCAAGGTCCGTGGTCCGGGGATCTCGATGATCTTCCAGGACGCGCTGTCGTCGCTGAACCCCGTGTACAGCGTCGGCTTCCAGATCGGCGAGATGTTCCGGGCGCACCGCGGCATGTCGCGCAAGGACGCCAAGAAGCACGCCGTCGAGCTGATGGACCGGGTCCGCATCCCCGCCGCAGCAGAGCGGGTCGACGACTTCCCGCACCAGTTCTCCGGCGGCATGCGGCAGCGGGTGATGATCGCCATGGCGATCGCGCTGGACCCGCGGATCCTCATCGCCGACGAGCCCACCACGGCCCTGGACGTGACCGTCCAGGCCCAGGTCATGGACCTGCTCAAGGAGCTGCAGCGGGACACCGGCATGGGGCTGGTCCTGATCACCCACGACCTCGGCGTGGTCAACGAGGTCGCCGACGACGTCGCGGTCATGTACGCCGGCCGCATCGTCGAGCGGGGCACCGTCGACGACGTGTTCGGCAACCCCGCGCACCCCTACACCGACGGGCTCATGCGCTCGATCCCGCAGCTGGAGGCCAAGGGTGGCCGGCTGCAGCCGATCGGTGGGCAGCCACCGAACCTGGCCGCGATCCCGTCGGGCTGCCCCTTCCACCCACGGTGCCCCGAGCGGCGGCTCGGTGCCGCCGCACTCCCCGGCCGCGACTGCGCCGGCGACGTCCCGCCGTTGCGGCGCGTCGTCCCCGGCCGCGAGGCGGCCTGCCACTACAGCGAGGAGGTCCTCGGTGTCTGACACCGTCGACGGCGCAGCCACCCCGTCCCCGGCGGCGGCGCCGGGTGAGGTGCTGCTGGAGGTCAGGAAGCTCAAGAAGCACTTCCCGCTGACCCAGGGCGTCGTGTTCAAGCGCACCGTCGGCCACGTGCGTGCGGTGGACGGCGTGGACCTGTCCATCGGCCGCGGGGAGACCGTGGGCCTGGTCGGCGAGTCCGGTTGCGGGAAGTCGACGGTCACGAAACTGATCGTGGCCCTCGAGAAGCCCACCAGCGGGCAGGTCCTCTACAAGGGCGACGACGTCACGAGGATGAGCGGCCGCGCGCTCAAGCGGTACCGGCGCGAGGTGCAGATCATCTTCCAGGACCCCTACGCCTCGCTGAACCCGCGCATGACCGTCGGTGACATCGTCGCCGAGGGCTGGTCGGTGCACGCCGACATCGCGCCGAGGAAAGGCCGGCTGCAGCGGACCCAGGAACTCATGGAGCGCGTCGGGCTCAACCCCGACTTCGTGAACCGGTACCCGCACCAGTTCTCCGGCGGCCAGCGCCAGCGCATCGGCATCGCCCGGGCCCTGGCCCTGCAGCCGGAGATCATCGTCTGCGACGAGCCGGTCAGCGCCCTGGACGTCTCGGTGCAGGCGCAGGTGGTCAACCTGCTCGAGGACCTGCAGCAGGACTTCGGGCTGTCCTACCTGTTCATCGCGCACGACCTGTCCGTCGTGCGGCACATCTCCGACCGCGTCGCCGTTATGTACCTGGGCAGCATCGTGGAGGAGGGCACCGACGCCGAGGTCTACGGCTCGGCCGCCCACCCCTACACGCAGGCGCTGCTGTCGTCGGTGCCGGTGCACGAGCCGCACCTGCGCGGGCTCAAGGAGCGGATCCTCCTCGAGGGCGATGTGCCGAGCCCGGCCGACCCGCCGTCGGGCTGCCGGTTCCGCACCCGCTGCTGGAAGGCGCAGGACATCTGCGCCACCGAGGCGCCGGCGCTGGTGGACCGGGGCCAGGGCCACCCGTCGGCGTGCCACTTCGCCGAGGCTCGCCGGGTCATCCCGACGGAGGCCTGAGCACCTCGGCGGGGCCGGGCAGAATGCTCGCGTGATGCCTGACCGCCGGCTGCTCCTGGTCCACGCCCATCCCGACGACGAGACGATCAACAACGGGGCCACGATGGCCCGCTACGTCGCCGAGGGCGCCGGCGTCACCCTGCTCACCTGCACGCTGGGGGAGGAGGGCGAGATCCTGGTGCCGGAGCTGACCCAGCTGGCCGCCGACCAGGCCGACCAGCTCGGCGGCTATCGGATCTGGGAGCTGCGCGCCGCGATGGCCGCCCTCGGGGTCGAGGACGTCCGCTTCCTCGGTGGGGCCGGGCGCTACCGGGACTCCGGGATGATGGGCACGCCGGCCAACGAGCACCCGCGGGCGTTCTGGCAGGCCGACCTCGACGAGGCGGTCGCGCACGCCGTCGCCGTGGTCCGCGAGGTGCGCCCGCAGGTCGTCGTCGCCTACGACGAGTTCGGCGGCTACGGCCACCCCGACCACATCCAGGCCCACCGCGTCGCCATGGCGGCGGTGGCGGCCGCGGCCGACCCGGCGTACCGCCCCGACCTGGGCGGGCCGTGGAAGGTGGCGAAGGTCTACTGGAACGCGATGCCGCGTTCGGTGGTCCGGGAGGGCATCGAGGCGCTGGCGGCGCTGGGGGAGGCGTCGCCCTTCGAGGGGCTGGGGGACCTCGAGGAGGTGCCCTTCGTCGTGCCCGACGAGGTGGTCACCTGCGCCGTCGACGGCCGCGCGTACGCGGGCAGGAAGGACGCCGCCATGCGTGCGCACCCGACCCAGATCACCGTCGACGGCCCGTTCTTCGCCCTGTCGAACAACCTCGGCCAGGAGGTCCTGGGCGTCGAGTACTACCGGCAGGTGTCGGGCGAGCGCGGCCCCGGCAGCGGTCCGGACGGCCGGGAGGACGACCTGTTCGCCGGTCTGGCCGGGTGAGCCGCCGGCCGTGGGCCGCGGTGGCCTGGGGCGCGTGCGCGGTCGCCGTCGCCGCCTGGCTGGCGCTGGTGGAGGTGTTCTGGCTGCCGCTGCGGGTGGGCGGCGTCCTGGTGCCGGTGTCGGTCGCCGCCGCGGTGGTCGGCAACGTGCTGCTCGTCCGGGCCGCGCTGTGGCTCAGCGGGTCCAGGGCGGTCGCCGTGCTACCCGCCGTCACCTGGCTGGTGGTGGCGGTCGGCGCGATGGTGCGCCGCCCGGAGGGCGACCTGCTGATGGGCGCCGGCGGCGCGCTCGGCATCGTGAACGTGGTGTTCCTGCTGGCCGGTGTGCTGGCCGGTGCCTTCGCCGCCGGCCAGGCGCTCGGCGCCCCGCCCCGCGCGGTCATGCCGGCGCCGGCGGAGCCCGCCGGTAGCGGCACCGGTGGTGCTCGGTGAACCCCCCCCGGCGAGCCGCGGCGCCCTCCACTCAGCGGTGGGAGCGCTGGACCGGGTTCGCCGCGGCCGGCGTCGGCCGGGCGTCGAGCCAGCCCAGCAACCGCTCGGCCGGCATCGGGCGGGAGATGTGGTAACCCTGCGCGACGTCGCAGCCCCACTCGCGCAGCGCGGCCAGGGAGTCGGCGTCCTCGACGCCCTCCACCACCATGCTCATGCCCAGGTCGCGGCTCAGCTGCAGGGTGCTGCGCACGATCGCCGCGGCCCGGGGGTCGCTGGTGAGGTGGGTGACGAAGCTGCGGTCGAGCTTGAGCTCGTCGACCGGCAGCGCCCGCAGGTAGGACAGCGAGGAGCAGCCCGTGCCGTAGTCGTCGACGGAGAGCTGCACGCCCAGCCGGCGCAGGCCGGCCATCACCTGCTGGCTGCGGGCGGCGTCGGCCATCAGGACGTCCTCGGTGATCTCCAGGACGAGGGCCTCGGCGGGCACCGAGAACGCGTCGACCAGCATCTCGATCTGCTCGGGCAGGGCGACGTCCTGCAGGTTGGACACCGAGAGGTTCACCGCCACGGACAGGTCGTGGCCGTGGGCACGCCACGACTGCAGGTCGCGTAGCGAGCGCTCCAGGACGCCCAGAGCCAGCCGGCGCATCAGGCCGGCCTGCTCGGCGAGCGGCAGGAAGGCCCCGGGGTAGAGCAGCCCGCGGTCGGGGTGGTTCCAGCGGATCAGCGCCTCGACGCCGACCACGGTGCCGGTCCGCAGGTCGAGCTTGGGCTGGTAGTGGTTGTCCAGCTGCTCGCCGTCCAGGGCCGAGCGCAGCTGCTCGAGGGTCTCCAGCCGGTCCCGGGTGGCCGGGGTGCCGTCGGGCGTCCACACGTCGTAGCCACGCCGGCCGCGCTTGGCGGCGTACATGGCGGTGTCGGCGCGGGCGAGCAGCAGGGAGCGGTCGTGGCCGTGGTCCGGGGACAGCGAGATCCCGATGCTGGCGTCGATGTGCAAGGACATCCCGTCCAGCACGAAGGCGTCGCGCAGCTCCGCGCCGATGTCCTCCGCCACCTCGCGCGCGCGGGCGGCGTCGGCGTCGGGCAGCAGGACGGCGAACTCGTCGCCGCCCATCCGGGCGAGCAGGTCACCCGGGCTCAGCGCGCGCTGGAGCCGGGGACCGACCAGGCAGAGCAGGTCGTCGCCGACGGTGCGCCCGAAGCTGTCGTTGATCTCCTTGAACCGGTCCAGGTCGATCATCACCAGCGCGCACCGGCGGTCCCGGTCGCCGTAGAGGGTCTGCTCGACCTCCTCGATGAACCGGCGACGGTTGGCCAGCCCGGTCAGCGGGTCGTGGTGGGTCTCGGTGGCCAGCTGCGCCAGGCGCTGCTGCTCGGCGGCGCGGAGCTCGGCGTTCTGCACGACGAGCGCCCCCTCGAGAGCCACCTGGCGGACGGCGTCGCGCACCGACGGGCTCCAGGTCCGTGCCGACCCGCTCGATCCCGTGACGACCAGGCCGAGCAGCCGGTCGCCGGACAGGAGCGGCACGCTGATGTACGAGCCGAGGTCGAGCGCCTGGACCAGCTGCGGGTCCAGCAGCTCGCCGGCCGCGGCGTCCTCGACGAAGACCGGGGCCATCTCCTCGGCGGCCAGCCGCCACAGGGGCACGTCGGCCGCCGGCCGGCCGATCAGGCGCGCCTGGACGACCTGCTCCTGCGACTCGGGCCAGTCGACGGGCCACACCTCGCCGATGCGGTCGTCGGCGTCGAACAGGTAGGCGGCGCTGCGGTCGGTGCCCGACAGGCGCTGGACCGCGCGGGCCAGCGCCTCCGCGGCCTGGGCGGCCCCGTTGGCCCGGGAGCCGTCGACGAGCAGCTGCCGCACCACCCGGGCGGTCGCGAGGGAGGCCGCGCGGGCCTCGCTCGCGCGCGCCCGCTCGATCACCCCAGCGAGGTGGGCCCCGGCGGCGGCGGCCACCCGGCGGACGTCCTCGGAGAACGGGCGCACGTGCGTGCTGTCGAGGATGAGGACGCCGGCCAGCTCGGGGCTGCGGCCCAGCGGGACGGCCAGCGCCGAGGCGATGTGGAAGGAATCGACCCACCAGCCGGGAACCAGGCCGGAGTCGCGGTCGGCGGTCATCGCCTCCCCGGTGCGCAGCACCGTCTCGGCCAGCGGCAGGGCCACGGGGGCGTTGCGGAACTGCTGCCAGGTGACGAGGTCGCGACGGCCGTCGGCGTGAGCGGCCATCCGCGGGACGAGCCGGCCGTCCTCGAGCAGGAGGATGCAGGCGCGCTCCACCTCGCCGAGCTCCGCGAGCTGGCGGCAGGCCGAGCCGAGCAGGTGATCCATGGACTGCGCCTGCCCGGTGGACTCGATCAGGCCGAGGAGCACGGCGGCCTGGTCCAGCCGGCGCTGCTCGGAGCGGCGGGTCCACGCCTCGGCCAGCGCCGCGGCCAACGTGGGGCTCACCTGGCGCAGCAGGTGCGGTGCCGCGGCGGCCGCGGGCTCCACGGTGAGGACGCCGACGACCTCACCGCCCAGCAGCAGCGGCTCGCCGTGGGCGGACCGGATGCCCACCTCGGCCAACTGGCGGTCGGCCGCGCGGCGGCCGTCGGCGGAGGCGACGACGGCCTGGCGGGAGGTGATCACGGCGGACAGGAAGGGGGCGTCGGAGACGTACGCGGGGGTGCGCAGCGCCGGGTGCTGGGGCAGCGGGTCACCGGAGGGGCTCACTGCCTGCCGGAAGGGGACGACGAGCTCGGTGGTGGCCTCGTGCACCCACACGGACACGCGGGTCGCCCCGGAGGACGCACGCAGCCGGGACAGCAGATGCACCAACGCCGCCTGGGCGTCGCAGGGCGACGCCGCCGACGGGCGCCGTGGCGTTGCCTCGTGGTGGGACGTCTCGGACACGTCGTCGAGATCGGCGACCGGTCCGCGTCCTTGAGCAGGCCCGTCGGCGCCCACCCCGATCGGGGGAGCCCGGCGGGCCCTCGGGGTTCGCGACACCCGCCAGGGGGAGGCGGCGGGTGGCCCGTCGAACGCCGCAGGGCGCCGGAGGTGATACTAGGTGCGCATCTGGTGCCCCGGCCGCGGTCGGCGGCGCCGCCGGAACGTCCCCGGGAGGAAACCCCGTGACCTACGTCATCACCCAGGCCTGCGTCGACGTCCTCGACAAGGCGTGCATCGACGAGTGTCCGGTGGACTGCATCTACGAGGGCGACCGGATGCTCTACATCCACCCCGACGAGTGCGTCGACTGCGGTGCGTGCGAGCCGGTGTGCCCGGTCGAGGCCATCTACTACGAGGACGACGTCCCGGACAAGTGGAAGGACTTCTACAACGCCAACGTGGAGTTCTTCTCCGACCTGGGCAGCCCGGGCGGTGCCGCCAAGACCGGCAAGATCGGCAAGGACCACCCGCTGGTGGCCGCCTTGCCGCCGCAGGGCGAAGACCACTGACGGCTCCCGCTGCAGGGCCGTCCCGCGCCCTGCCGGACTTTCCCTGGGACTCACTGGCGGCGGCGCGGTCGCGTGCCGCCGAGCACCCGGGCGGGGTGGTCGACCTGTCGGTCGGCACCCCGGTCGACGAGACCCCCGCAGTGCTCCGCGAGGCGCTCGCCGAGGCCGCTGACGCGCCGGGATACCCGACCGCGCTGGGCACCGCCGCGCTGCGCTCGGCCGCCGCGGGCTGGCTCCGCCGGCGGCTGGGGGTGCGGGTCGCGGAGCCGCTCGGCACCGCACCCCCGCTGATCCCGACGGTCGGCTCCAAGGAGCTCGTCGCCCTGCTGCCCACCCTGCTGGGCCTGCAGGGCAGCGCGAGCACCGTCGTGGTCCCCGAGGTCGCCTACCCGACCTACGAGGTGGGTGCGGTGCTCGCGGGGCTGGCCGTCCGCCGCTGCGACACCCCACCGGCCGAGGCGGCCGGCGTCTCCCTCGTCTGGCTGAACTCGCCGGGCAACCCGCACGGCCGGGTGCTCTCCGAGGAGCAGCTGCGCGCGTGGGTGACGTGGGGCCGCACCCACGGGGTGCCGGTCGTGGCCGACGAGTGCTACATCACCCTGGGCTGGGACGTGGCGCCCCGGTCGATCCTGCACCCGGACGTGGCGGGGGCGGACCACACCGGCCTGCTCGCCGTGCACTCGCTGTCCAAGCAGTCGACGGCGGCCGGCTACCGCGGTGGGCTCCTCTCCGGCGACCCCGACCTGGTGCGCCGGGTGTGGGAGGTGCGCCGGCACCTCGGGCTGCTGGTACCGGGTCCGGTGCAGGCCGCGATGACCGCAGCCTTCGACGACGACGCGCACGTCGACGCGCAGCGCGAGCGCTACCGCGGCCGGCGGGATCGGCTGGCCGCCGCCGTGCGTGCCGCCGGGATGCGGATCGACCACTCCGAGGCGGGGCTGTACCTGTGGGCCACCCGCGACGAGGACTGCTGGGTCACCATCGACCGGCTGGCCGGGCTCGGGATCGTGGCTGCCCCCGGCAGCTTCTACGGTCCCGCGGGTGCCCGGCACGTCCGGCTGGCGCTGACCGCCACCGACGAGCGGATCGCGGCGGCCGTCGAGCGCCTGATCTCCTGATCAGGCGTCGGGTTCCCGTACCGATCCGAGCGCCGAGCCGTCCCCGGCCTGCGCCCGCTTCACCACCGAGAACCGCCCGTCGGTCTCCATGACCACCGCCTCGGCCTCCGCCAGCGAACCGAGACCTTTGAGGCGGGCGACCCCCTCGAGCTCGGTCGGCGTCACGCGCTCGGCCCGCAACGCGTCGTGCAGCAGCCGGCCGCGGTAGTAGAGGAGCCGCGGTGCCGCCGTGAGCAGCCGGTCGGCCCGGGACGACCGGACCTGGAGCCAGGTGGCGGCGAACTGGAGGAACACCAGCATCGCGAAGGCGGTCACCGCCTCGGCCAGGGCGACCTGCCGGGCGGTCAGGACCCGACCGAACGTCGCCCCGATCGCCACCGTGATGACGAAGTCGAAGGAGTTCATCCGGGCGAGCGTGCGCTTGCCCGACACCCGCAGCAGCACGACCAGTGCCAGGTAGCCCAGCGTCGCCATGACGACGATGCGAGCGATCGGCTCCCAGCCGCCGAACCAGAACACCACCGAAGACACGTCACTCCTCCCAGTTCCAGCCGTCACCGCGGACGAGGCCGAGCATGGTCCGCCGGCGGTCCGCCTGCTCCGCCACCGCCGCGGTGAACTGCTCGTCGACCACCGTGGGCACCCCGTGCTCGCGGAGCGCCGAGAGCCGCGGGGCCGGCGGAGCGGCCGGCGCGGCGTCGATCGAGGCCGCCTCCTGGGCGTCCTGCAGGAAGGTCCGCACCGACGACCGCGCGGTGCGCAGGGCCGCCGGGTCGGGGCGCTGGTCGCCGGGGACCCCCGCAGTCATCAGCAGGAGCGCGTCGTCGAGCACGGCGGCGGCCTTCACCGGGGACTTGTCGGGCGAAGCGGCGTGGTAGTACTGCAGCACGGGATAGGACAGGTACTGCTCGGTCAGCCGGGACAGCTGCGACGACAGGTCGGTCAGATGCCGGTCCAGGGGGTGCAGGTCGCGACCGTTCCACCCGCTGAGCACGAACTCCTCGCCGGACCGCCCGAGGCCGGCGACCTGGCTGGCGAAGGCCCGCTTGCCCACGACCGCGGACACCACTGACAGCAGGTAGGTGACCGCCAGGGTGACCAGGGACATCCCGGTCAGCGCCACCAGCCCGGACACCACCTGCCACGGACCGTCCGCGGGGACGAAGTCGCCGTTGCCCACCGTGAACATGGTGTAGCCCACGAACCAGATCCGCCCGGTCCAGTCCGCGGTGCCCGGGCCGCCGGAGCGCATCAGGGCGTCGGGGTCGGAGGCGAACAGGAGCACCCAACCGGCCCAGAGCAGGAGGATCCACTGCAGGACGGTGAGCACCAGCACCAACGGCCCGAAGACGCTCAGCCCGCGGTGTCGCCGCCGTCCGAAGACAGCCAGGGTCCCCTTCCACAGCCATGTGGTCACGCGTCCGGTGACCGGCCCGGCCGATCCGTCCACCCACAGAGTGGTCCAGAGGGCATCGACCAGGGTGAGCCCGACCAGGACTAGGCCGATGACGGCGAACACGATCTCCATGGAAGTGCTCTGTGCCCCGGGGACGGCGGTGTTCACGCCTCCGCCAGTGCGCCGTCCGCGGACCACAACGTTCGCGCCGCGCACGCAGAGGGGCCGCTTCCGAAGGATCGGCCCCTCCTCGTCGTTGCAGTTGGTGCGCCGGAGCGACAGCCCACCCGCGGACGCGGCCGGGATCTCGCTGGTCTGGCTGAACTCGCCGGGGAACCCGCACGGGCGGGCGCTGACCGATGATCAGCTGCGGGCCTGGGTGGCGTGGGGGCGTGCCCACGGCGTTCCGGTCGTGGTCGACGAGTGCTACCTCACCCTGGGCTGGGACGTCACGCCGCGGTCGATCCTGCACCCGGCCGTGGCGGGGGAGGATTACACCGGCCTGCTGGCGGTGCACTCCCTGTCCGAGCAGTCGACCGCGCCGCGTACCGCGTGGCCTGCTCTCCGGCGACCCGGAGCTGGTGCGCCGGGGGCCCAGCGCGCGGGTTTCCCTGATCGGTCCAAGGCGCCGGCGTGTCCGCCACGTCGGGCGCGGTGGATGGCAGTCCTTGAGCCAGCGGGGTTCTGGCTCACCCCGTTGAGGGATCTCAACGCCGGAGCGGCCGCCTTCGGGGCGAGCCACCTGCGTTCCCTGATACCGCATATGTGCTGGTCAGTGCCCTGCCGGGGCGAGACCGATCACGGCGCCTCGGTGCCCCACAGGTGAGCGCAAGACGGCGTTGAGGGATGTCAACGCCCAGGCTCTGGCGCCCGGTTCGCCTGCTCCCGCAACCTCATCTCAACGCACGAACACGGACCACACCACGAAAACACGGACCACACCAGAAAGAGGAAAACCCATGATTTCCAGGAAGACGGCGACTGTGGCTCTGGCAACCGCCGGCCTGATCGCGCTGCCGTCGGCGGCCTTCGCCGACAACGTCAAGAACGATGTCGTCAGCGAGACGGGTGTCGGGAACATCGAGCGGGTCGCCACCAACACGGAGACCACCGTCAACTACTACATCCAGCCGACGGGCGGCACCTGCGACGCCGCGGACGCCTCCCCCCTGACCCTGATCATCACCGCGCCGACGGCGGTCACCAAGTCGGTGTCCTCGCTGGTCTTCAGCAGCTGTGGTGAAGCGAACAGCAAGCCGGTGACCTTCAGCTCCGCGACCGCGGGCAACTACTCCGTCACGCACACGGCGAAGGACGAAGCCGGCGACTACAACGTCAACCCGGCCAACTTCACGCTCGCGGTCTCCGCCCCGGCCGTCGTGACGCCGGCTCCGGATGCGGATGGCGACGGTGTCCCGGATTCCGACGACACCAACTCGTACGCCCCCGCCGTCGGCAGCCAGGCCGGAGCCGCCAACGGCAACGAGGGGACCGTCGGCAACCCGGCGACCTCCGGGTCCTTCACCGACCAGGACGGCAACGGCACGCTGACCGTCACGAAGGTGTCCGGCCAGGGCGCCGTCGTCGACAACCGCGACGGCACCTTCTCCTGGAGCCACACCACCACGGACGACGCGTCCGGCAGTGTCACGGTCAAGGCCTCCGACGGCGAGCACACCGACGCCACGCAGACCTTTACCTGGACGGCCGCCAACGTCGCACCCGTCGTCACCGGCGTCACGCAGACCCGGGTCAACGACTGCGCCGTCACACTCGGCGCCACGTTCACCGACGCGGGCTCGGCTGACACCCACACCACCTCGGTTCTCTGGGAGGACGGCAACACGGACCTCGCCCGGACGTTCACCACGGCCGGGACCTACCACGCCACGGTCACAGTGACCGACGACGACGGCGGCTCGGGCAGCAATACTGTTGAGGGTGTCCGCGCCTACAACACGGCCAGTGCGATCGCGCAGCCGATCAACAGCACCGGCAGCCGCAGCGGCTTCAAGATCGGCAGCACCATCCCGGTCAAGATCACCGTGACCGGCTGCGACAAGGCTCCCGTCACCACGCTGACCCCGCAGGTGAGCCTTGTGAAGTCCGACAGCGCCCCGGATGTCGCGGTGAACGAGGTCGTCGCCACGGACGCCGCCACCGCCGGGATCACCATGCGGTGGGACGGAAGCCAGTACCACTACAACCTGTCGACGAAGCTGAGCCAGTTCACCAATGCGGCCCTGACCCAGGGCACGTACACCGTTTCGGTCAGCGACCCGAGCTTCGCCGCTCCGGTCAAGGCAGCGTTCGACCTCCGCAAGTGACGTGAGCGGGGCGACCCGCAGACGTTGACACAGGGCCGGGCCCGGGGAGACATCCCCGGGCCCGGCCTGCTGTGCGTCGCAGGCTGTCGGGATCGGGTCAAGCATGGAGGACAGTCGGCTTCTAGCGCGTGAAGCGGTTCTCCGGGCGGTTCGACCCCTGTCGCGAGAGCTGCACCGCCGACTCGCGGTCCTTGACATGGAGCTTCTTCAGGACGGCGGCGATGTGCGAGCGGACGGTCACCGGGGCCACGAAGAGCTTCTTCGACATCTCCTCCGTGGACAGGCCCTCGGCCATCAGGTCGAGGATCTGCGCCTCGCGCTCGGTCAGCTCCACCTGCTTCGACCGGTTCGGCAGGAACAGCCGCCGCCTCGGCGCCGGCTCGAACTCGGCCATCACCTGCTTGACCAGCCAGCGCGGCAGGATCGTCTCCCCGGCCAGGGCAGACCTCAGCGCCGGCCCGATGCGGGCGGGATCCATTCCCTTCACCAGGTAACCGGAAGCTCCGGCGCGAAGGGCGGCGAACAGGTCGCGGTCGTCCTCCGACGCGGTGAGCATCACGATCGGCGTGTCCGGCATGGCGGAGCTGATGGCGCCCGCCGCCGTGATGCCGCCGCCGGGCATGTGGATGTCCAGCACCACCACATCGGGTCGCAGTTCGCGGGCGCCTGCGACGGCCGCCGTGGCGTCGCCGACGTCAGCGACCACCTCGAACTCCTGCTCCTCCAGCGCCTCCCGCACGATGGCACGCGTGGGCGCGTGGTCATCGGCCAACAGCACCCGCAGCACGCCGCTCACGTCCAGGTCACCCGCACGGTCGTCCCCTCTCCTGGAGCGGAGGTGACGACGAAGTCCGCGCACATCCCCTCGGCCCGTTCCCGCATGCTCGTGAGGCCGAACCCGCCGGTGCGGGACTCCGGCCCATCGACGGTGAAGCCCCGGCCGTCGTCCCTGATCGTCAGGGAGAGCGGGTGGGAGCTCAACCGGAGCTCGACTCGGTCGGCCCCGCCGTGACGGACGGCGTTCCTCATCGCCTCCGCCGCGATGCGGAGGAGGCCTTCGGCCTGCTCGGCGTCCACGCGCGCCCCGGCGTCCAGTTCGGTGACGATCTTGACGTCGTACCGGTGGGCCAGCTCGTCGGCGAGCCGCTGCAGCCCCACCGGAAACGGCTCGTCCACCGGCCGGGTGAGCGCGTTGATGGCCCGGCGGGCCTCGTCCACGGCGCGCCCTGCTGCTGCCGAGATGCGCTCCACCGCCGTGGTGTCGTCAGGTCGTGCGATCAGCCGCTGGGACTGGGCGGAGATGTAGGAGAGCTCCTGGGTCAGACCGTCGTGCAGGTCGCGGGCCATCCGGCGGCGGTCCTCCAGCACGGCGGCATGGAGGCGTGACTGCCAGTAGCTGCCGATCTCTCGGGCGGCGCCCACCAGCATGAGGAGGTAGAAGCCGAGCCGCAGCAGGTCCCCGGTGTACACGAACTCCGAGTACAGCGACGGGAAGAGCAGGTAGTGGATGCGCGCGAAGGACCCCAGCACGCACCCGGCGCCGACCCAGGCGAGCAGCTCGTCACCCTCGCGCGCGGCGTGGCGGGTGAAGGCGGCACCGGCCAGCGCGTACAGCCCGGCGCCGACCGCCTGTGCGACCAGGACGACGGGATGTCCCACCAGCCGGGGTTGCGTAGCGTCGGTCAGGATCACGCCGGGGTCGACGGTGGGCGGCAGCTGGTCGCCGAGGGCCACTGCGAGGGGGCCGACGAGGAGGACGGCCCCCGCGACGGCGATCACGGTGAGGAAGGTCCGGTTCCGGTGCAACCGAACTCGCGGTGACGTGAGGGCCGCGGCGGTGAGCACCAGCGTGCCGAGGAACCTGATGGCAAGGGCCGCCCACCGGCTGAACTCCTCGTCGCGGTCCGCCAGGAGCGCGGACGGCAGTGCCGTCAGCACCAGGTTGGCCACGGCAACCGTGCACAGCGCGAGAACCAGGAGCAGCTCCTGCAGGCGACGTGTCCTGGTGAACCGCCCGTACACCAGGTAGGCCACGACGAGGGCGATCACCGCGTTCGCCGTCTCCAGCGACACGTGCAATGCCGGCGCGCGGTAGGCGAAGCGCACGAACGGCAGGCTGACAACTGCCAGGGTCGCCGTCGTCCCGGCGATCACCACCCACCAGAACAGGGCGTGAGAACGCCCTGCCCTCCTTGTGAGCCCCGTGGTGGACATCCTCGTCAGGCTAGGCCTGCCGGGACCCCGCCGAACGCCCTCCAGGCACAAAAGCCGGGGCTCTCCACCATCCGAGGGAGCCAGTCGCCGTCCAGAATCCCCAGGTCAGACGGGAAGTCACCGAGTGATCACCATGAGTCGCCCAAAGTTCGGCCGTTGCAGCAGGTGGAGGTGGTCGCCGCTTTCAGCGGCGTGATGAGCGGGGTGATCGTCGGCTCTCGGCGCGGCAGTTCCTCCGAACCGCGCAGTGCTGCGTCGTGGTTCGGTTATCGCTCGGCCGGATCGACGTTCCGGCCGCGGTGCAGGGGCCGGCAGCACCGTTCGCCTCGCCTCCCCCAGCGCCGGCCGGTCCCAGCAGCACGGCCACCACCGCTCGCTGCGCGCCCGACGGTTCAGCGCGGCAGACGGCCGCCGCTACCACGACGACCAGGCCGACAGCCCGGCACGACAGGGCGGCGACGTGGCGACGAGCCGGCTGCCGGCGGACTGAGCGGGCGAAAAGGCCGGATCGCTCGCTGAGGGATCCGGCGACGCTGTCGCTCCCTCCGGGGGAACGCCGTCCCCGGCCCCGACAGCGGCGTCAGCGGCAGGTCAGGTTGCCCGTGGCCAGGGCCCCCGCCAGTTGCTGCGCCATGCCCTCCCACTGCTGGTAGAGCTCCGGAAAGCCGGAGCGCTGGACCGCCTGCGCCATCTCGGTGAGCCGGCCGGCCTCCCACCCGGGGACGGTCACCAGGCGGTCGTAGAACTGGCCCGCTGCGTACACCGGGTCCTGCACCTGCTCGGGGGTGCCCCAGCCCTGCGAGGGACGCTGCTGGAAGAGGCCGAGGGAGTCTCGGTCGCCGTAGTCCAGGTTCCGCAGCCGGGACTCCTGCTGCGCGGTGGCGAGGGCGATGACGACGGCGCGGTCGGGAAGACCGCGCTCGCGGCCGACGCGGGCGATCGTGTCTGCGTTCCCCGCCTGCTCCGCGGTGACGCTGACCGAGCCGTCCGGCACCGTGCAGGTGCCGGCCGCGGGGAAGGTCCGGGGCTCCTCGGTGCCCCACGCGACGCCGGCCAGCACGGCCGCGGCCACCAGCAGGGCCGGCCACCAGCGGGCGGCGGCGGAGAGCCCCCTCGAGCGGCGACCCCGGCCCGGCCGTCCCGCGGCGGGGCGGCGGGCCGGCCTCCGGCGGGCGCTGCCCCGCCGCGCGGGAGGCCGCGGCCGGGTCGTCCTGCGCGCCCGAGCGGCGGCGTGAGTCGCGGTGCGGGCGCTGGTCATCGCCTGCGACTGTAGGTGCCGCGCCTGGCGACTCCCTGGAACGGCCGTCAGTTGGCGTGCAGCTCCGCGTTCAGCGCACCCCAGGTGCCCTCGCGGACGAGGACCTCCAGCGCGCCGGTGATGCTGTTGCGCCGGAAGAGCAAGCCGTTCCGGCCGGACAGCTCCCGGGCCTTGACGACCGAGCCGTCCGGGAGCGTGACCCGGGAGCCGGCGGTCACGTAGCAGCCGGCCTCGACGACGCAGCCGTCGCCGAGGGATATGCCGACGCCGGCATTGGCGCCGAGCAGGCAGCCGCTGCCGATGGAGATCACCTGCGTGCCGCCGCCGGACAGGGTGCCCATGATCGACGCGCTGCCGCCGATGTCGCTGTCGGCGCCCACGACGACGCCGGCGCTGATCCGGCCCTCGACCATCGAGGGGCCGAGCGTCCCCGCGTTGAAGTTCACGAACCCCTCGTGCATGACGGTCGTGCCCTCGGCCAGGTGGGCGCCCAGCCGAACCCGGTCGCCGTCGGCGATCCGGACGCCGGAGGGGATGACGTAGTCGACCATCCGCGGGAACTTGTCGACGCCGAAGACGGTTACGTGGCCGACGGCGGCGCGCAGGCGGTGGGCGTTGAACCCGGTGGCCTCCACCGGGCCGGCGCTGGTCCAGGCCACGTTGGTGAGCAGGCCGAAGACGCCGGTCATGTTGGCGCCGTGCGGCCGGATCAGCCGGTGCGAGAGCAGGTGCAGCCGCAGCCAGACGTCGTGGGTGTCCACCGGCGGCGCGGCGAGGTCGGCGATGACCGTGCGGACGGCGATCACCTCGACGCCGCGGATCTCGTCGCGGCGCACCAGACCGCCGTAGTCGGGGCCGAGCTCGCCGGAGAGCTCGAGCGCGCCCAGCCGGGTGGTGCCCGTCGCGGCACCGGCGGGCGCGCCCAGCCGGGGCTCGGGGTACCAGGTGTCGAGCACCGTGCCCGAGGGGGTGATGGTCGCCAGACCGGCGGCCACGGCTGAGACGGGAGCGGACGCTGCGTCAGTCACGCCGACGACGCTACCGAGCAGCTCCCGCGCCGCGGCGGCCGGTCGGCCCTGCGGGACCTAGGCTTCCTCGTCGTGAGCACCCCGCCGCAGCTCGACCTGTCCGCCGACGTCCTCGCCCTGACCCGCGCACTGGTGGACGTGCCGTCGGTGTCCGGCAGCGAGACGGTGCTGGCCGACGCGGTCGAGTCGGCCCTGCGCGCGCTCGGCGGCCTGGAGGTGGAGCGCGTGGGTGACGCCGTGCTCGCCCGCACCAACCTCGACCGGGCGACCCGGGTCGTCCTCGCCGGCCACCTGGACACCGTGCCGATCGCCGACAACCTGCCCAGCCGGCTGGACGAGGCGACCGGCCGGCTCTACGGCTGCGGCACCAGCGACATGAAGGCCGGCGACGCGGTCATGCTCCGGCTGGCGGCGGTCTTCGGGGTGCCCGGGGCCGAGCCCGCGCACGACCTGACGTTCGTCTTCTACGACAACGAGGAGGTCGAGGCGGTCAAGAACGGCCTCGGCCGGGTCGCCCGCGAGCGGCGGGGCTGGCTCTACGGCGACCTCGCGATCCTGCTCGAGCCGACCGACGGCGAGATCGAGGCCGGCTGCCAGGGGACGTTGCGCGCGGTGCTGGAGACGAGGGGCCGCCGGGCGCACAGCGCTCGCAGCTGGCTGGGGGAGAACGCCATCCACGGGCTGGCCGGCGCGCTCGCCGTGCTGGCCGCCTACCGTCCGCGCGAGGTGGAGATCGACGGCTGCACCTACCGGGAGGGGCTCAACGCGGTGGGCATCGCCGGCGGGGTCGCCGGCAACGTCGTCCCCGACGCGTCCTCCGTCACCGTGAACTTCCGCTACGCCCCTGACCGCGACGAGGACGCCGCCGAGGCGCACGTCCGCGAGGTCTTCGCCGACGCGCTGGCAGCGGGGGCCACGCTGACCGTCGTCGACAACTCCGGGGGAGCGCTGCCCGGGCTGGCCGAGCCGGCGGCCGCTGCGTTCGTCGCGGCCGTCGGCCGTCCCGCGCGCGCCAAGCTCGGCTGGACCGACGTCGCCCGGTTCGCCGCCTTCGGCATCCCGGCGGTCAACTACGGCCCGGGTGACCCCCAGTTGGCCCACACCCGCGAGGAGCACGTCGCCGTCGCCCGGCTGCAGCCGGCCCTCGACGCGCTGACCGCCTACCTGTCCGGGACCCCCGTCACGAGGAGCGAGGCATGACCACCCCACCGAGCGACGAGCGCCGGGAACGGCCCACCCGTCACCGCGGGCCCATCATGCTGCGGGGCGGCGAGCCCGACCCGAGGAACCAGGACAGCACCACCGACCAGCGGCTGCTGGACCGGCGGGGACCGGCGGACTGGGTGCACACCGACCCGTGGCGCGTCATGCGCATCACCTCGGAGTTCGTCGAGGGCTTCGGCCTGCTCGCCGAGCTACCGCGGGCGGTCAGCGTGTTCGGCAGCGCCCGCACCCCGCGCGACCACCCGCACTACGCCACCGGCGTCGCCCTGGGGGCGGCGCTGGCGAAGGCGGGGTACGCGGTCATCACCGGCGGCGGGCCGGGCGCCATGGAGGCGGCGAACAAGGGCGCCTGCGACGCCGGTGGCATGTCGGTCGGCCTGGGCATCGAGCTGCCGTTCGAGCAGGAGCTCAACGAGTGGGTCGACGTCGGCATCTCGTTCCGCTACTTCTTCGTGCGCAAGACGATGTTCGTGAAGTACGCGCAGGCCTTCGTGATCCTGCCGGGCGGCTTCGGCACCCTCGACGAGCTGTTCGAGGCGCTCACCCTGGTGCAGACCCGCAAGGTCACCCGCTTCCCGGTCATCCTGCTCGGCACCGAGTACTGGTCGGGCCTGGTCGGCTGGATCCGCGACACGATGGTCGCCGAGGGCACGATCAGCCCCGGCGACCTGGACCTGATCACGGTGACCGACGACGTCGCCGAGGCGGTGGCGGCCATCCAGGCCGAGGCGTCGCGCCAGGCCGGGGACAACGGCGGGGGGATGCGGACACCGCTCGACACCCGCCCCTCCGACGCCTGAGGTGCTGTCCTTCCTCGTCTTCGTCGTCGCCGCCCTGCTGGTCGGCGGGGTGCTGTTCGTGGTGGCGGCGCTGCTCCTCGGGAGGGGGGAGACCCAGCCCCCGGCGGAGCCGGACCGTTCGCCGGTGCACCTGCCCGACGACCGGCGGGTGGTGTCCGACGACGTCCGGTCGCTGCGGATCTCGGTCACCCTGCGCGGCTACCGGATGGCCGAGGTCGACTGGCTGATCGACCAGCTCGCGCTGACCCTGGACGAGCGGGACGCCGAGATCGCGGCGCTGCGGGCCGAGCTCGCCGCACGCGCCCACGAGGAGCTGCCGACCGACCCCGGGGTCGCGTCGTCCGACGAAGGGGGGACCCGGGATGCCTGAGCTGGTCGAGCGGATCGAGGTGGCGGCGCCACCGGAGCGGGTGTGGGCGGCGCTGACCGCCTGGACCCGCCAGGGCGAGTGGATGGTCGCGACCGACGTGCGGACCGTCGCCGGGCCGGCGCAGGGCGTCGGTGGCCGGCTGGCCGCGCGCACCGGGCTGCCGCTGCCCGGCGGGCGGCACGTCGGGCTGCTCGACACCATGGTCATCACGAAGTGGGACCCGCCGCGGCTGGTGGAGGTGCAGCACACCGGGCGGCTGGTACGCGGCCCCGGCATCTTCGAGATCGAGGGCCGCGGAGAGCACAGCTCCTTCGTCTGGACCGAGCGGCTGTACCTGCCCTACGGCCCGCTCGGGCAGGTCGGCTGGGTTCTGGTCAAGCCGTTCGCGCTCGTGGGCATCCGCCGGTCGCTGAAGCGGTTCGCGGCCTTCGCCCGCACCTTCGAGCCGGCTGCGGAGGCGTGAGCCGGCGGGGCTGGGCGCTGTTCCTGACCATGTCGGTGATCTGGGGCGTGCCCTACCTGCTGATCAAGGTGGCCGTCGGGGAGGTGTCCCCGGTGTCGGTCGTCTTCGCCCGCTGCGTGGTCGGTGCCGCCCTGCTGCTGCCCTGGACGATCGCCCGGGGGCTGCTGCGCCCGGCGCTGCGCCACTGGAAGCCCCTCCTGCTGTTCACCGCGCTGGAGATGACCGCGCCCTGGCTGCTGCTGTCCTACGCCGAGCAGAGCCTGTCCAGCTCGCTCACCGGGCTGCTGGTGGCGGGCGTGCCGTTCGTCGCGGCCCTGGCCGCGCGGCTGGCCGGTGAGGACGAGCGGCTGACACCGGTGCGGCTGCTCGGCATGGGCATCGGCGTCGTCGGCATCGCCGTCCTCCTGGGGCTGGACCTCGAGGGTGCCCACCTCCTGCCGATCGTCGCGGTCGGCCTCGTTGTGGTGGGGTACGCGACCGCCCCGCTGGTGGTCAGCCGCGCGCTGCCCGACGTCCCGGGCGTGGCCGCGGCCTCGATCGCCCTGGTGGTCACCGCGGTGGTCTACGCGCCGTTCGCCGTACCCCGGCTGGGCCGGGTGGCCGACGCGTCGTCGGCGGCGCTGCTGTCCCTGCTCGGGCTGGGCGTGCTGTGCACCGCGCTGGCGCTGGCGCTGTTCTTCGCGCTGATCCGGGAGGTCGGCCCCCAGCGGGCGCTGGTCATCACCTTCGTCAACCCGGTGGTCGCCGTGGTGCTGGGCGTGCTGCTGCTCGACGAGCCGTTCACCCTGGGCCTGGCCCTCGGGCTGCCGCTGGTGCTGGTCGGCTGCGTCCTCGCGACCCGGCGCGGTCCCGCACGGCCGGCGCCGAGCGTCGCGGCCGTCGACTCCGCCGCCCGGTAGCCAGCCCAGCCGGCGCAGGCTGCGAAGCACGTCGATGCCGGCGCGCACGCCCGGCGGCGGTACTGGCGGCGGTACCGCCTCACCGGTCGGCCGGGAGCGTCGGTGGCCGGCGCTAGCGTCGGGTGCGTGCAGCGCTGCGCCTGGGCCACGAGCGCCCCCGAGTACGTCACCTACCACGACGAGGAGTGGGGGACGCCGCTGCGCGGGGACGACGCGCTGTTCGAGCGGCTCACCCTGGAGGCGTTCCAGTCCGGGCTGTCCTGGATCACGATCCTCCGCAAGCGCCCCGCCTTCCGGGCGGCGTTCGCCGGCTTCTCGATCGACGCGGTCGCCGCCTTCACCGCCGAGGACCAGGCGCGGCTGATGGCCGACGCGGGCATCGTGCGGAACCGGGCGAAGATCGCCGCCGCCGTCTCGAACGCCCGGGCGGCGCAGGAGCTGCCCGAGGGGTTGTCGGACCTCCTCTGGTCGTTCGCCCCGGCCGGTCCGCGGCGGCGCCCGGCCACCCTCGCCGACGTGCCGGCGACCAGCCCGGAGTCGGTCGCGATGGCCAAGGCGCTCAAGCGGCGGGGCTTCGTCTTCGTCGGCCCGACCACGGCATATGCGCTGATGCAGGCCACCGGGATGGTCGACGACCACGTCGCGGAGTGCTTCCGCGCATCACCCGCACGGGCCTGATGTTGGACGTCGGCCGCCCATACGGGATCATTGCTCCAGAGCTCACAGCATCGGACACCACGCGCCTGTTCACGGAGCAGGTGTGTGGCTGGCGAAGGAGGCACGCATGGCGGCCATGAAGCCGCGCACGGGTGAAGGTCCCCTCGAGGTCACCAAGGAAGGGCGCGGCCTGGTCATGCGCGTACCGCTGGAAGGCGGCGGTCGCCTGGTGGTGGAGCTGTCGCCGGACGAGGCGGCCGCGCTGTCGGAGGCACTGAAGGGCGCGATCAGCTGACACCTCCCGCGAGCCTGCCCCCGGGCAGCCCCGCGCAGGACGACACGGCCCCGGCCGTCGGCACACCGCCGGCGACCGGGGCCGCGCCGTTCCCCCGGGTCGAGGTCCTGCCCGCCGTGCCCCCCCTCGGGCCCGACGACGTGCTGGCGGTGCCGGTCGCCACCGGTGTCGTCCTCCCGCCGTGGTTGACCGCCGCCCCGGAGCCGGTCGTGGACCCGGGCCTGCTGGCCGGTGCGCTGGCCGACACGGGCAACACCGGCCGGCTGCGCCACCTCACGAACGTGCCGATCGCCGGCCGCCGTCCCCGCAGCGTCGTCGCCGTCGGGGTGGGTGACGGCGCGCTGCCGGACGTGCGCAGCTACGCGGCCGGCGCCGTCAGGCGGGGGCAGACGCTGGCCGCCCACGGCGCCCGGCGCCTGGTGCTGCCGCTGGACGGCGCCGTCGCCCCGGCGGGGGCCGCGGAGGTCCGGGTCGCCGTGGAGGCGGCTCTGCTCGCCGGGTACCGGTTCCGCGACTCCTCGCGGGCGCACCCGCCCCGGCTGGCGACCGTCGCCGTCGTCCTCGCCGACGCCGGCGATCCCGCGGTCGCCGCCGCCGCCCGCGCCGCACAGGTCGCCGCCGCCGCCGTCGCCTGGGCCCGCGACCTGGTCAACACCCCGCCCAGCACCAAGACCCCCGCGTGGCTGGCCGAGCAAGCCGTGGACCGGCTCGCCGGGCTGCCGCACGTGGAGGTCACCGTGCTCGGCCGGGCGGAGCTGACGGACGGCGGCTTCGGGGGAGTCCTCGCCGTCGGTGGTGGCTCGGCCGCCCCGCCGTGCGTCGTCGTCGCGGCCTACCGGCACCCGGACGCCGGGCCGGCGCACCCGGTCGTCGTCGGCACGGGCACCACCTTCGACACCGGCGGCCTCTCGCTCACCCGCTCGGCCGCCGTGCGGCACACCAAGACCGACACCGCCGGGGGCGCCGCCGTCCTCGCCGCGGTGGAGGCCGCCGCGCGCCTGGCGCTGCCGGTCGCCGTGACGGCCGTCGTGCCGGTGGCGGAGAACGCGGTGTCGGGCTCGTCCTACCGCCCGTCTGACGTTGTGCGGCACGTGGACGGTCGTACGACGGAGGTGCGCACCACCGCGGCCGACGCGCGGCTGGTCCTCGCCGACGCGCTGGCCCACGCCCGGCTGCGGCTGGGGGCGACCGCGCTGGTCGACGTCGCCGTGCTGACCGCAGCGGCGAAGGTGGCCCTGGGCGCCCGCACCGCGGCGCTGTACGCGACCACCGACGGCCTGGCCGCCGTCCTCGCTGCCGCCGGGGCGCAGGCCGGCGAGCCGTCCTGGCGGCTGCCGCTGGCCGAGGAGCACCACGAGGAGCCGCCCGACGACGGCGTCGCCGACGCGACGGACGCACCGGCCGGGCCGGGCGCGACCACCGCGGCGCTGTTCCTCCGGCCGTTCGCCGGGAACCTGCCGTGGGCCCACCTGGACATCGCCGGCCCGGCGCGCGCCGGCGCCGACGAGGGGGAGCTGGTCCGGGGCGGCACCGGGTTCGCGACCCGCACGCTGCTGCGCTGGCTGGAGGCCGGTGCGCCGGTCGCGCCGGGCGTGCGGCAGGCGGACCGGTAGGGCCCCGCTCGGCGGGCGCGAGGGCCCCGGGAGAAGCTGGTGCCGTGGTGGACGAGCGATGAGCGAGGACCAGGGGGTCGTGTTCCCGGCCGGGCCCGACGGACGGCGCAGCACCGCGGCGCTCGGCCGCGCCGTCGTCGCCGACGCGCTGCGGCCGGTGGACGCAGCCGGAGCGTTGGCCGCCGAGCGGGAGACGAACTGGCGGGCGGGTTACCTGACCCACTTCCGTCGGCTGGTCGAGGCCGGGCTGACCGCACCGGAGGCCGCCCGGGCGATCGCCGACGCCGGCCTCGTCGCCCTCCACCGGCGCATGCGGGTGGCCGGGCCGGGCGGCGAGACCGGGTTGGACGGACTGGCCACCGCCCCCGCCGGCCGGTCGCTGCACACCGCCGCGGTGACCGGCACCGCCGAGCCGGAGCGGGAGCTCTCGCTGCCCTTCCACGGGAGCCGGTTGCGGGGTGACGCCCTGCTGCGCCAGGTGGATGCCTGGGTGGCGTCGGGGGTGATCGAGCCCTCGTGCGGCGACGCGGTGCGCACCGTCGCGGCGCACCCGGAGTGGCTGTCGCTGCCCGACCGCACCGTGGTGGTGCTGGGCGCCGGCGCGGAGATGGGCCCGCTGACCGCGCTGCTGCGGTGGGGTGCACGGGTGGCGGGGCTGGACCTGCCCCGCGCACCGCTGTGGGAGCGGGTGCTCGAGACCGCCCGCTCAGGCGCCGGGACGCTGCTGGTGCCGATGGCCGACCCGGGTCCGGACGCCGACGCCGCACGCGCGGGAGCCGACCTGATCGCCGAGGTGCCGGCGGTCGCCGACTGGACCGCCGGGCTGCCCGGCAGCGTGGTCCTCGGCAACTACGTCTACGCCGACGGCGCCACGAACGTGCAGGTGTCGGCGGCCGTCGACGCGCTCACGGTGCGGGTGGCGGCGGAGCGCGGCGACCTCGCCCTGGCGTTCCTCGCCACGCCCACCGACGTCTTCGCCGTACCCGCCGATGCTGTCGAGCAGTCGGTGCGGGCGTACGCGGGCCGGACCCGCACGGCCAAGCTGCTCGGCCGGCCGCTGCGCACGGTGTCGGGCGGGCGGCTGCTGCAGCGCGCCTACGTGCCCGGGACCGACCCCGGCATCGCCGACAGCCTGGTGGCGCAGCAGGGCCCGAACTACGCCCTGGCCAAGCGGCTGCAGCGGTGGCGGGCGACGGTCGCGCGCGCCGCGGGCAGCACGGTGTCGATGAACGTCGCCCCGCCGACGCGCACCCGGTCGGTGGTGAAGAACCGGGCGCTTGCCGCGGCCTACGCGGGTGCCCACCGGTTCGGTGTCGAGATCTTCGAGCCGGCCACGTCCAACGTGCTCATGGCCGCACTGCTGGTGCACGATCTGCACACCGGTGGCGGACCGGCGCAGGAGCACCCGTGGCAGGACGAGGCGCACGCGGCGGCGCACGGCGGCCTGTGGCGCGGGGCCTACCAGCCGCGCAGCGCTCTGGGGCTGGCCGCGCTGCTGGGCTACGGCTCCGCCCGGGGGTGAGGGTCAGGCCGGGCCGACGAGCCCGGCCACGATCTCGGCCGACAGCCCCACCAGCGGCAGGCCGCCGCCGGGGTGCGCCGAGCCGCCGACCAGGAAGAGCCCGGGCACCCGGGAGGCGTTCGCCGGGCGCAGGAAGGCCGCCCGCGGACCGTTGCTCGAGGTGCCGTAGATCGAGCCGCCGACGCTGCCGGTGTCGCGCGCCAGGTCGGCCGGCGTCCGGACCACCCGCCAGCGGAGGCGGTGCCGGACGTCGAGCCCGCGGTGGGCCATGACCTCCAGCACCCGGTCGGCGTAGGTCTCCGCCAGCCCCGGGGCGTCCCAGTCGACGCCGTGCGCCGGGTCGTGGCGGGGGGCGTTGACCAGGACGAACCACGAGGCGCTGTCGTCGTCGGGCACGAGCGCGGGGTCGTCGGGTGCGCTGACGTAGACGGTGGGGTCGGGCACCGCGGCGGGCCGGCCGGCGTACCGGCCGGTGCCGAAGACCGCGTCGAACTCGGCGTCGTAGTCGTCGGGGAACAGGACGGTGTGGTGCGCCGGGGGCGGGGTCCGGCCGCGCAGCGCGAGCAGCAGCACGAACCCCGACAGCGACGGCGTCGCGCGGGCCAGGTCCCGCCGCACGCCGCGGGTCCGCGGGTCGGCGGGGAGCAGGTCGGCATGCAGGGTGGCGGCGTCGACGCCGGAGACGACGACGTCGGCGCGCAGCCGCTCGCCGTCGGCCAGCTCCACGCCGGCCGCCCCGCTGCCCTCCACGAGCACCCGGCGCACCGCGCAGCCGGTGCGCAGCACGGCGCCGTGCCCGACGGCCCGGTCGAGCACCGCCGACCCGAGCCGGTGCAGCCCGCCCCGCACGTACCAGGAGCCGAACGCCTGCTCGGCGTACGGGACGGTGGCCAGCACCGCCGGCGCCCGGCGCGGATCGGAGCCGGAGTACGTGGCGTAGCGGTCGAGCAGCGTGCGCAGGTGCCGGTGGTGCAGGCGACGGCGGCCGAGGCCGCGCAGCGACTGCCAGGGCGCGATCGCGGCGACGTGGGCCGGGTGTCGGGCCAGCCGGGCGAGCGTCGCGGCCCCGGCCAGCGGAGTGCGCAGGAACGGCTGCTCGCTGATCCGCCACATGGTCGCGGCCCGGTCGAGGAGGGCGCTCCACTCCCGGCCCGCGCCGTCGCCCAGCGCCTCGTCCAGCGCGGCGGGCACGGCGGCGGGCTGCCCGGGCACGGTCAGCCGGGTCCCGTCGGCGAAGCGGTAGGCGACCGCCGGGTCCAGCCGCACGAGGTCGACGGCGTCCTCGAGCGGGCCGCCGGTCGCGGCGAAGAGGTCGCGGTACACCTGCGGCAGGGTGACCAGGCTCGGCCCGGTGTCGAAGGCATGCCCGTCGCGGGCGAACCACCCGAGCTTCCCGCCGATCCCGGGCGACTGCTCGACGACGGTGACCGCGTGGCCGAGGGCGGCCAGCCGCGCGGCGGCGGCGAGACCGCCGAGGCCGGCACCCACCACCACGACCCGCGCCACCTGCTCACCGTAGGCCGGGGCGCGGACCGGCCGGTCCCGGCGGTGCCGTCGGTGTCAGCGGGGGACGGACAGCGCGAGGACGGCCAGGTCGTCGTGCTCGTGCCGGGAGCCGGCCAACTGCTCCTCCACCGCGGCGGCCACGGCGGCGACGGTCTCCTCGGCCCCACCCGTGGGGACGCCGGCCACGACCCGCAGCAGCGCGTCCTCGCCGAACTGGGCTCCGTTGTCGTCGCGGGCCTCGGTGACCCCGTCCGTGTACAGCACCAGCGTCGCGCCCGGCGGGAGGTCGAACGCCTCCTCGGGGAACGCGACGTCGGGGTCGATGCCCAGCGGGCGGCCGGGCCGGCCCACCGGGTGGGCGTGGCCGTCAAGGTGGCGCAGCAGCGGCAGCGGGTGACCCGCCACGCTCAGCGTCGCCCGGTGGCCCTCGGCGGTCGGCTCCAGCAGCAGGCAGCACGCGGTGACGAAGCGCAGCGGCGCGCTGCCCTCCTCGTGCAGCAGGGCGGTGTTCACGGCGGTCAGGATCTCGCCGGCGCTGCCCGACGCCGCGGCGCGCGCGGTGTGGCGGGTGACCGCGGTGACGGCCGCCGCCTCCGCCCCGGTCCCGCAGACGTCGGCGATCAGCACCATCCAGCGACCGTCCGGCAGCGGCATGACGTCGTAGGTGTCGCCGCCGACGAGGGCGGCCTCACCACCGGCCCGGTAGGTGGCCGCCAGCCGGACGCCGGGGATCGTCGGCAGGTGGGAGGGCAGCAGGCTGCGCTGGAGGGTGTCGGCCAGCTCGCGGACCACCGACTCCGCGCGCAGCCGGGCGAGGAACTGGCCGATCTGCCGGCCGGCGTGGGCCAGCACCTCCCGCAGCTCCGCGGGCACCGGCCGCTGGGCGGTGGAGAAGAGCTCGCAGACGGCGAGCAGCGCGTCGCCGCTGAACACCGGGAACGCCACCGCCGTCCGCAGGCCGTCCTCCCGGGCGGCCCGGGACCGGACGATCTCCGGGTCGGCCCAGAGGTCCTCGGCCACGACGGGTGCCCGCTGCTGCCAGGCCTCCCCGGGGAGCCGCTCGCCCCGCCGGAAGGTCCGCTGGGCGGCGTCGGCGTCGAGCGCCGGCACCGATGCGCCGCGTGCGGCCCAGGTACCGGTGTGCACCAGCCGGCCCCCGTCGCCGTCGGGCTGCCACAGCTGGGCGGCGTCCCAGTCCAGCTCGGTGCACAGCGTCGGCAGCAGCTGGGCGAAGGCGACGTCGGCGTCGCGCGCCTCGGTCAGCGCCGCGGTGACCCGCAGCGTGGCGGCCAGGTAACGGCTGACCTCGAACTGCCGCTCCAGCAGGATGGTGGTGCTCGCGTCACGGAGCACGGCGACCACCAGCGCGTCGTCCGGGGACTCTTCGGGGGACGGCGTCAGGCGGGACAGGGTGAGGTCGATCGCGACCTCGTGCCCGGCCGCGTGCAGCGCCGGCACCTGCGTCGTCGCCCCGACCAGCTTGCCCTCGCCCGTGGCGCGGTACCGGGAGAAGCCCTCGCTGTGGCCGCTCCGCAGCCGCTCGGGCATGAGCACCTGCAGCGACCGGCCCACCAGCGCCGCCGGGTCGTGGCCCAGCAGCACCGTCACGGCGGGGCTCACGTAGGCGATGCGCCCGTCGCCGTCGGCCACCACGACCGTGTCGGGCAGCGCCGCCAGCAGGGTCGCCGCGGGCACTCCGGAGGTGGACTCGAACACCGTTCCCCCTCGGGCATGGCTCTCCCCGACGGGCCATCGGCGCTCCGTCGCAGCGCTCAGCGTCTCACACGGGCGGTGAGGATGCGGACACGAACGGTCGACATGTGGCCAGGGCGACATCACGACACGTCGACCGGGGTCAGAAGGCGTACCGGATGTCCAGCCACGGGGCGCGGTGGGCCACCAGATCCCGCACCCGGGCCACCGCCGCGCGCTTGACGTCGGCCCGGTAGCGCACGTTCTCCTGGCCGTTCTGGCTGCGCTTGGGCTCCTGCAGATCAGGGCGCCACAGCAGCTGCTCGGCCGTGGGGTGCCACCCGAGGTTCACCTCGTGCAGCGCCTCGTTGTGGGTCAGCAGGATCACCTCGGCGGCGGCCTGCGCCTTGGCCGCCGGCCCGAGCTCGTCGTCCAGCCGCTCCAGGAGCCCGCCCCAGTCCTCCTCCCAGCCCGGGCGCAGCACGACGGGGGAGAGGTTCAGGTGCACCTCGTAGCCGGCCGCCACGAAGTCGTCGACGGCGGCGATCCGGTCGGCGATCCGGCTGGTGCGGACGTCGAGCACCCGGGCGTCGTCGTCGGGCATGAGGGAGAAGCGGATGCGGGTGCGGCCGGCCGGGTCGAGGTCCAGCAGCCCGCGGTTGACGTACTTGGTGGCGAAGGACGCCTTCGCCGTCGGCAGGTCGCGGAAGGTGGTCACGAGATCGGCGACGTTGTCGCTGACCAGGGCGTCGACGGAGCAGTCGCTGTTCTCGCCGATGTCGTAGACCCAGCTGGCCGGGTCGCACTGGTCGGGTTGGGTCTTCGGTCCCTGCCGGGCCACGTGCCGGCGCAGGTGCCCGGTGATCTGCTCGATGTTGGTGAAGACGGTGATCGGGTTGGCGAAGCCCTTGCGCCGGGGGACGTAGCAGTAGGCGCAGGCCATGGCGCAGCCGTTCGCCGTGCCGGGCGCGATGAAGTTCGCCGAGCGGCCGTTGGGCCGGGTGGCCAGACCCTTGCGGACGCCGAGCACCAGGATCTCGGTCTTCACCCGCACCCAGCGGTCGACGTTGCCCGCGTTGCCGTGCAGCTCCGGGATCTGCCAGTGGCTGGGCACCTCGACCACCTCGGCGTCGGGGAACCGGTCCAGGACCTGGCGGCCGCGGGAGGACTCGGTCGCGGCCGGCTCGGCGTAGATGCGGCGGATCCGGAGGAGGTGGTTGGGCGGCATCGGCGCCGGCGGCGGCCCGACCTCGAAGAGCGTGAGCGGCTCGGCGGCTCTCATGTTCCGTGCAGCGTCGCGCGGGCGGCCGCCATTCCGGTGCCAGACTTCCCGGGTGAGCGCATCCGGCCCGCCCCGCATCGACCTCAACGCCGACCTCGGGGAGGGGTTCGGCGTGTGGCGGCTGGGCGACGACGACGCGCTGCTCGAGGTCGTGAGCAGCGCCAACGTCGCCTGCGGCTTCCACGCCGGTGACCCGGTGACGATGCGTCGCGTGTGCACGGCCGCCGTGGCGGCCGGGGTCTCGATCGGCGCGCAGGTGTCCTACCGCGACCTGGCCGGGTTCGGCCGGCGGTTCGTCGACGCCGCGCCGGCCGAGCTGGCCGCCGACGTGCTGTACCAGCTCGCCGCGCTGGACGGCATCGCCCGGACGGCCGGGGGACGGGTGTCCTACGTCAAGCCGCACGGGGCGCTCTACAACGCGGTCGCGCACCACGAGACCCAGGCGCGGGCGGTGGTGGAGGCCGTCGCCGGCTACGACACCGGTCTCGCGGTGCTGGGCCTGCCCGGCTCGGTGCTGCTGGGCAGCGCCGCGGCCGCCGGGCTGCCGACCGTGGGGGAGGGCTTCGCCGACCGCGGGTACGCCCCCGACGGCACGCTGGTGCCCCGGGGAGCGGCGGGAGCGCTGGTGCACGACCCCGCCGCGGTGGCCGAGCGGGCCGTCCGCATGGCCGCCGAGGGCACGGTGCGGGCGGTGGACGGCAGCACCGTGCGGGTCGAGGTGCGGTCGGTCTGCGTGCACGGGGACACCCCGGGAGCGGTCCACCTCGCCCGGGCGGTCCGGGGCGCGCTGGAGGCGGCCGGGCTCCGGGTCGCCCCGTCCGCCGGCTGAGGCGTCGGTGGCGTCAGCCGCGGGGCCGGAGGTCCTCGACCAGGCGGCGTCCGGTCAGCAGCTCCGCCGCGACCTCGTCCACTGACCGCCCCGCGGTGTAGGCGTCGGTGCGCAGGAGCGCCAGCGCCTCGGCGGGGTCGACGTCCAGGGCGACGCTGACCTTGCCCATCGCCTCCCACACCGCCGCCCGCCGGCGCGGCGCCGGGCCCTGCATCCAGCCGGGCCCCTCGGCCGGGGTCCAGGTGGACCACACCGCCGCATCGCCGAGCGAGGAGGTCACCAGCTCCCCGACGGCGACGGCCTCGAAGACGTCCAGCTCGGGAACGGCCGCGGAGTGCGTGAAGAAGAGGTCGAGCGCGCCGTCGCCGGCGGGCCCCGGCTGCAGCGGCAGGGCGACGACGGCGCGGAACGGCGTCGCGCCCAGCAGCAGCTCGGCGAACATGGGCCACCGCCGCCGCAGGTCCTCCTCGACGGCGAACACCGGCTGACCGGTGGACCGGCTCGTCATGCACGGGCCCTCGCCGGTGGTGAACTGCATCCGTTCGGCGCTCGACGCCTCCGGGCTGCTGGCCCCCAGCGGAACGCGGCGCCCGCTGCCGTCGAGCAGGCTCAGGCCGGCGCCGTCGACCCCGAGCAGGGCGGCGCACGCGCGGCTGAGCCGCACGGGCAGCAGCTCCGGCCCGGCGAGCTCCGGGTCCGACTCCCGTGCCAGCGCGGCCTCGAAGCGCCCCGCGATGGTCACGCCCGATTGTCTGCCCGGCGGGCCGGGTGCACATCCGGTGACGCCGCTCTCCCGATGTCGGGCGGTCGCTCATCCGGCCGGGCCCCCGGGCCGGTGGGTGCAGGCCACCTCCCGCACCGCCTGGGTCCCGGTCGGCCGACAGCAGCCGCCCGCGGGCGCCGGGACGGAGTGCTCGGGCGGCATCACAGCGTCAGCTGGTCCTCGTGCCCGGTCCGCCACTCGACGAGCACGATCGTGGCGTCGTCCTGCAGCCGGCCCGCCTGGTGGTCCATCACGCTGCGCATCAGCCGCCGGAGCGTCTCCGGCGGCGGGTCGCCGGCCGTCTCCGCGCGCACGACGAAGTCCGCGAGGCGCTCCTCGCCGAAGAACTCGCCCGCCGGCGAGCGGGCCTCGGTGATGCCGTCGGTGTGCAGGAGCACCCGGTCACCCGGGCGCAGCTGCACCTCGCACTCGTGGGCCGGCCCCTGCTGGAGCCCGAGCGGCAGGGCCGGCCGGCAGGGGTGGGCGGGCAGGAGGACGCCGTCGCGCACGACCAGGGGGGCGCCGTGCCCCGCGTTGACCCAGCTCAGCCGGCCGGACAGCAGGTCGAGCCGCGTCAGCAGCGCGGTGGCGAACTGGCTGCCGGGGAACTGACCGGCGATCGCGGTGTTCATCGCCTCCGACGTCGCGGGGAGGGACCGCTCGTGCCGGCGGGCCGAGCGGTACGCGCCGACGGCGACCGTGGCCAGCAGCGCCGCGGGCAGGCCGTGGCCCATCGCGTCGAGGACCATGAGATCGGCGACGGGGCCGTTGACGGCGTAGTCGAAGGTGTCCCCGCCGATCCCGTAGGAGGGTTCCAGGGCCGCGGAGATGACGACGCGCTCGGTGCCGAAGGTCAGCGGCGGGACGAGGTCCCACTGGATCTCCGCGGCGAGGCTCATCGGCCGGGTGCGCCGCAGCCGCGCGAACACGTCGCTGTAGGCGC
Source organism: Blastococcus sp. SYSU DS0973 (assembly GCF_054051055.1). Lineage (NCBI taxonomy): Bacteria > Bacillati > Actinomycetota > Actinomycetes > Geodermatophilales > Geodermatophilaceae > Blastococcus > Blastococcus sp. SYSU DS0973. The sequence continues at coordinate 681,195 of NZ_JBJHAN010000001.1, read as the reverse complement.
TGCGGGTGACGCACAGCTCGGCCACGAGCGCGGCGAAGGCCCGGCGTTCGTCGTCCTGCTCCGCAGGGGGCTCGGCGTCGAACAGCAGCTCCAGGACACCGACCCGTTCCGCGCCGTCGAGCAGGGGCACCCACAGCCGCACACCGGCGTCGTGACCGGGGGAGCGGGTCACCTCGACCCGGCGGAAGGCCAGCCCGCCGACCGAGCCGTCGACGGTCAGCGGGGTGCGCGGCGGAACGTCCTCCCCGGGAACCGGCACGAGGGAGGAGTGCTCGTAGTCGGCCAGGTAGACCACGGCCGCACGGGCCCCCAGGAGCGTCGCGTGGCGGGAGACGACCGTGCCGAGCCGATCGGCGGGGAGGTGGTGCGACGACCGGAGCAGGGACCGCAACGGGTCCTGCCCGGCGGGCGTCGTCGAGGTCACGACGGTCCAGCATTCCACCGGCGCGCGGACCGGGCGACCGGAGCGCGGGGGCAGATGCGCTGGTCACGTGCCCGGATGACCGGTGTTCCATCATGGGCCGGTGTCCGGCGGCGGAGGGATCACGCGGGCCGTGCCCTACGGGGACCGCGCGGTCCTGGTGGAGGCGGCGGACCCGGCCGACGTCCCGGGTCTGCGGGCCGCCCTGGCCGCCGCGCCCCTCGCCGGGCAGGTGGACCTGGTGCCGGCGGCGCGCACCGTGCTGGTGGTCCTCGACCGCCCGCCCACCGAGCTGGACCTCGCCGTCCTGCGGCGGCTCGTGCCGGCCGAGCTCTCCGCCGGTTCCGCCGGGGCCACCGTCGAGCTGCCGGTGGTCTTCGACGGTCCGGACCTCGCCGAGGTCGCCCGGCTGACCGGGCGCACCGAGGACGCCGTCGTCGGCGCGCTGACCGCCGCCCGGTTCGTCGTGGCCTTCGGCGGTTTCGCCCCCGGCTTCGGCTACCTGACCGGGCTGCCCGCGGCGCTGCACGTGCCGCGCCGACCGACCCCGCGCACCCGGGTGCCGGCCGGCGCGGTGGCTCTGGCCGGCCCCTACGCCGGGGTCTACCCGCGGGCCTCGCCGGGCGGCTGGCAGCTGGTGGGGCGCACCGACGCGGTGCTCTTCGACGTCGACCGGGACCCGCCGGCGCTGCTGGCCCCCGGCACGGCGGTCCGTTTCCGGGTGGTGGGCTGAGTGCTCGCCGTCCTCGCCTCCGGGCCCGCCACCACGGTGCAGGACGCCGGCCGGACCGGCTGGGCGTCGATCGGGGTGCCCCGGTCGGGCGCCGCCGACGCACCGGCGGCGGCGCTGGCCAACCGGCTGGTCGGCAACCGGCCACCGGCGGCGGTGCTGGAGGTCACGGCCGGGGGGCTGCGGATCCGCGCGGAGCGCGCCCTCCTGGTGGCCGTGACGGGCGCGCCGGCGCCGGTGACCATCAGCGGGCGCCCGGCGCCGTTCGCCGCCCCGACGACGCTGCCCGCCGGCGCGGTCCTCGCCCTGGGTGCGCCGCGCACCGGCCTGCGCAGCTACCTCGCGGTCCGGGGTGGCGTCGACGTGCCCCCGGTGCTGGGCTCGCGCAGCACGGACACCCTGTCGGGGCTGGGGCCGCCCGTCGTCACTCCCGGGCTCCGGCTGCCGGTCGGGTCGCTGGTGGGGGAGGAGCCGTTCGTCGACGTCGCCCCGGTCGCCGCGCCGTCGGACCGGCCGGTGCTGGGCGTCCTCCCCGGACCGCGGCGGGACTGGCTCGACGAGGCCGCGTGGCCGGCCCTGGTCCGGGCGGAGTGGCGGGTCAGCCCGGACAGCGACCGGGTGGGCCTGCGGCTGGCCGGGCCCCGGCTCGGCCGGGCCCGCGACGGGGAGCTGCCCAGCGAGGGCCTGGTGCCGGGAGCGGTGCAGGTGCCGCCCGACGGCGCGCCGGTGCTGTTCCTCGCCGACCACCCGGTCACCGGCGGCTACCCGGTACTGGCCGTCGTCCGCACCGCCGACCTGGCCGCGGCGGCCCAGCTGCGCCCCGGTGACGTCGTCCGCTTCCGGACGGCTCGCTGAGCGCCACCGCAGCGGCAGGATCGCCGGGTCGTCCGGTTCCGGCACGATGCGCGCGGCCACCGCCCGCCGGTCAGCAGGGTCAGCACGGTGTGGTGGGCAGCGTGCGCGGCAGCGGCCACGCTCCGGCAACGACCACGCCGGTGATCCCGTCCTCGCCGACCGGTCCGAAGACGCGGGAGTCGATGGACCCGTCCCGCTGGTCGCCGAGCAGGAACACCGAGCCGTCGGGGACCTCGACCGGCCCGAACCAGACGCCGTCGAGATGCGCGGGGTCGCTCCAGGGCTCGCAGATCGTCACGCCGTCCACCACCAGAGCGCCGTCCTCGATGGCGACGGACTGGTGGAGGAAGCCGGCTGGCAGTGTGCTGCCCCGTCTCGTGGCGTGCCAATCGTGCGCGGACGGCGCGGAGCCGTCCCACCGGGGGGCCGCAGGGCTGGCGTGCTCACCCCTGACCGGGTCCGGTACGGGACCAGGATCTGCGCGACGGGCGCGTCGCCGGACCCGGGGCGGGTGCGCAACGTCCTCTCGTGAGGGGGTTGCGACGGCATCTCCGCCAGGGCGGCAGGGCCCCCGATGCCGGGGCGACCGGTGATCGGGTGAGGAACGGGCGGTCGTCGGCATGCGGTCCTCCGTGCGAGCGGGCGCGGAGCCCCTCCGACGGGGCGCGACCGGATGCACAGTCTCGGAGCGTCTCACCAGGGCGGGCAGCCGAGGGGTGGGGACGTGCGTGCCCCCAATGTGAGGGGTCGCGGTCCGCCCGCCGCCGGCTCACCCACGGGCGGCCAGGACCTCCGCGTAGACCTCCACGGTCTGCCGGGCGATCGCGGCCCAGCCGAACTCGGCGACGACCCGTTGGCGGCCGGCGGCGCCCATGGCGGCGGCGCGCTGCGGATCGGCCAGCAGCTCGGCGGTCCGGGCAGCCAGGCCCGCGGCGAAACCGGCGGGGTCCGTCTCGTCGTAGGGCACGAGCAGACCGGTGCGGCCGTCGTCGACCACCTCCGGGATCCCACCGACGGCGCTGGCGACGACTGCGGTGCCGCAGGCCGCCGCCTCGAGGTTGACGATGCCCAGCGGTTCGTAGACCGACGGGCAGACGAACACGGTGGCGCCGGTGATCAGCGGCACCAGCTGCTCGCGCGGCAGCATCGCCTCGATCCAGACGACGCCGTCGCGGCGGGTCTGGAGGGCGGCGACGGCGTCGGCGACCTGCTGCCGCTCGGCCGGGGTGTCGGCGGCGCCGGCGCAGAGCACCAGCCCGGCGTCGGCGGGCAGCAGGTCGGCGGCCGCGAGCAGGTGGGCGAGCCCCTTCTGGCGGGTGATCCGGCCGACGAACAGCGCGTAGGGGCGGTCGGGATCGACGCCCAGCGCGCGGACGGTCTCCGGCTCGGGCACCGGGCGGTAGGCCTCGGCGTCCACGCCGTTGTGCACGACGTGCACCCGGGCGGGGTCGAGCTCGGGGTAGACGGCGAGCACGTCGTCGCGCATGCCGGCGCTGACCGCGATGACGGCGTCGGCGGCGAGGTAGGCGGTGCGTTCGGCCCACGAGGACAACCGGTAGCCGCCGCCGAGCTGCTCGGCCTTCCACGGCCGGCGCGGCTCCAGGGAGTGCGCGGTGATCACGTGCGGTGCCCCGTGCACCAGCGCGGCCAGCAGGCCGGCGGTGTTGGCGTACCAGGTGTGGCTGTGCACCAGGTCGGCACCGGCCAGGGCGGCGGCGATCTCGACGTCGACGCCCAGCGCCTGCAGCGCCCCGTTGGCGCCGGAGAGGCCGGACGGGACCGGATGGGCGGTCGCGTCGGCCCGCTCGCCCCCGAAGCAGTGGACGTCGAGGTCGGGCCCGTCGGGCAGCGCGCGCAGCGCCGCGACGAGGTGTTCGACGTGCACCCCGGCGCCGCCGTAGACGTCCGGCGGCCACTCACGCGTGACGATCCCGATCTGCACGCCATCACCCTAGGGGGGCGTATGTGGCGGACGCAGGACGCCGCGGCCCCGAGCAGCGGATACGGTGCTCCCATGCGCGGCGGTCCACGGGTGCTCGGCATCGTCCTGGCAGGCGGTGAGGGGAAGCGGCTGTCGCCGCTGACCCAGGACCGCGCCAAGCCGGCGGTCCCCTTCGGGGGCAACTACCGGCTCATCGACTTCGTCCTCTCGAACCTGGTCAACGGCGACGTCCGGCAGATCGCCGTGCTGACCCAGTACAAGAGCCACAGCCTCGACCGGCACATCACCCAGACCTGGCGGATGTCCCAGCTGCTCGGCAACTACGTCACCCCGGTACCGGCCCAGCAGCGGCTCGGCCCGCGCTGGTACACCGGCAGCGCCGACGCGATCTTCCAGAGCCTCAACCTCATCTACGACGAGCGGCCGGAGATCGTCGTCGTCTTCGGCGCCGACCACGTCTACCGGATGGATCCGGCGCAGATGATCGACCAGCACCTGCAGACGGGGGCGGGGGTGACCATCGCCGGGCTGCGGGTGCCCCGCCGGGAGGCGACCGAGTTCGGCGTCATCGACTCCGACGCCGCGGGGAAGGTGCTCGGCTTCCTGGAGAAGCCGGCGGACCCACCCGGCCTGCCGGACTCGCCCGAGGAGAGCTTCGCCTCCATGGGCAACTACGTGTTCACCACCGACGCCCTGCTCGAGGCGTTGCGCACCGACGCCGAGGACGAGGACTCGGTCCACGACATGGGCGGCTCGATCATGCCCATGCTCGCCGACGCGGGGGAGGCGTGGGTCTACGACTTCTCCACCAACGTCGTCCCCGGGGCGACCGAGCGCGACCACGGCTACTGGCGGGACGTCGGGACGATCGACGCGTACTACGACGCGCACATGGACCTGGTGTCGGTGACGCCGGTGTTCAACCTCTACAACGACCGCTGGCCGATCCTCACCCTGCCGCCGCAGCAGCCGCCGGCGAAGTTCGTGCTGGGCGGCCGCGCGGAGGAGTCCATGGTCAGCGCCGGGGCCATCATCGGCGGTGGTGCGGTGCACGGTTCGGTCGTCTCCCCCGGAGTGCGGGTGGAGCGCGGGGCCAGGATCGAGCAGAGCGTCGTGATGGACGGCGCGTACATCGGTGAGGGCGCACAGGTCCGGCGGGCGATCCTGGACAAGAACGTCGTCGTCCCGGCGGGTGCGCGGATCGGCTTCGACCACGACCTGGACCGGGAGCGCTACCACGTCAGCGCCGGTGGCGTCACCGTGATCGGCAAGGGCGCCCGCGCGTTCCTGTAGCGGGCCCGTCGCCGCTAGCTGCGCCTGGTGGCGACCAGCAGGCCGCTGCCCATCGGCAGGACGGCGGACAGGAGGGTCTCGTCGTCGCGGATCGTGCGGGCGATCTCGCGCCAGGCCACCGACTGCGGGTCGCGGGCGGTGCGGTCGGCGACCCGGCCGCCCTCGAGCAGCCCGTGACAGGTGAGCGTGCCGCCGACCCGCACCAAGGCGAGCAGCGTGGCCAGGTGCTCGGAGTACTCGCGGGGCGGCCCGGCGCAGCAGACCAGGTCGTAGCCGCCGGGGGAGAGCCGGGGGAGCACCTCACCGGGGGTGCCGAAGATCAACCGCACCCGGCTGGCGGGCACCTTGGCCTCGGCGAACGCCGAGCGCGCCGCGCGGAGCTGCTCGGGGTCGGCGTCCAGCGCCGTGAGGACGCCGTCGGGCCGCATCCCGCGCAGCAGCCACAGGGCGGCCAGCCCGCCACCGCTGCCGATCGAGACCACCGATCGGGCCCCGGACGTGGCGGCCAGGACGGCGAGGGTGGCGCCCACGGGCGGCTCCACCGGGGCGGCGCCGGACAGGAGGTGCGCGCGCTGCCGAGCGGCCGCCATCTCGGGCGACTCCGCGGCGAAGCGGTCGGCGTAGGCGGCGCCCTGGTCGGTGCCGCGCCCGCGCGGCGGTTCCTCGGCGCTCATCAACAGCCGAGGGTAGTGGCCCGCGCCGCGGCTCCCGTGCGCGCGGCCGTACCTGTGCGTCTCCTGGGAGCCGCGGTGCGCGGGAACACGGATGTGCCGGTCGTCCGTTGATCAGGACGTGCGCTTGAAGCGACCCGTGCCCGCCCGACCCGCCGACGCCGGGAAGGTCCTGACCACCCCGGTCTGCGATCCTGGTGACGTGTCCGAGCCCACCGCACCGCAGCCCGTGGGTCCCGTCGCGGATCCCGACGCGTGGGTTGCCCCGTCCTGGGAGCAGGTCGTGCGCGACCACTCCGCCCGGGTGTACCGGCTGGCCTACCGGCTCTCCGGCAACCCGCAGGACGCCGAGGACCTGACGCAGGAGACCTTCGTCCGGGTGTTCCGGTCCCTGGCCGACTACTCGCCCGGCACCTTCGAGGGCTGGCTGCACCGGATCACCACGAACCTGTTCCTCGACATGGTCCGCCGCCGGCAGCGGATCCGGTTCGACGCACTGCCCGAGGACACCGAGCGGCTTCCGGGTCGGGCGCCGAGCCCGGAGCAGGTCTACGCCGACACCCACCTCGACCCCCAGGTGCAGGCCGCGCTCGACGCGCTCTCGCCCGAGTTCCGGGTGGCCGTGGTCCTCTGCGACATCGAGGGCCTCACCTACGAGGAGATCGCCGCGACCCTCGGCATCAAGTTGGGCACGGTGCGCAGCCGCATCCACCGCGGCCGGGTCCAGCTGCGCGAGGCGCTGGCGCACCTGGCCCCGCGCCGCGCGGGCGTTTCCGGGGAGCTCGGGGCATGAGCATCCCGGAGAGCCACCTGGCGCAGGAGGCGATCGCCGCGCTCGTCGACGGCGAGTTGACCGCCGGACCCGCGAACCGGGCCGCACGGCACCTTGCCGGCTGCGCCACCTGCCGCATGGCCGTGGCCGCGCAGCGGGAGGCCAAGGAGGCCCTGCACGACTCGGCGGACGTCGCGGTCCCCGGTGACCTCATGTCGCGGCTGTGCGCGATCCCCTTCACCGCCGACGTCCCGGGCTCCGGCGACGGGAGCGGGACGATGAGCGCCGCGCCCGGCGAGCTGACCGTCTCGGGGAGCACGGGCGCCTGGTCGCTCGACCTCACCGAGGGTGCCCACCGGCGCGGTCCGTTCGGCGGGCGCTGGTTCCGCCGCGGGGTGGCCGGGACGCTGGTGGGTCTGGGCGCCGGGGTGACCGCCCTGGCGCTCAGCCTCCCCGCCGACACGGGGCCCGCGACCGGAGCCGACACCGCCCGCCCGCAGCAGCACACCGAGGTCGCCCCGCCGGTGGTGCGCACCGTCACCGTGGACACCTCCGCCGGTATCCCGGGCGGTACCCCCTGACCGAACCCCGGGATCACGCGCCCGGCGACGCGGGCGTCTTCGCCCGGCCCGAGGGCCAGTCGGGCGCCTTCGACGAGACCGCGGCGCAGCGGCTGAGTCCCCGCTCCGTCCCCGCGCCGCAGCCCACCCCCGCGCAGGCCGGCGCGTTCGGCCGGCCCGAGCACGTCTCGGGCAGCTTCGCCGGCGGTCGCCCGGCGGCCCCGCAGCGGCCCGTCCCGCCGCCCCCGCCGGAGGCGCTGCTGCGCGCGTTCGGCCCGCCCGTGCCCGGCCGCGGCGGCCTGCAGGACCCGCCCGACGGCCGCCCGGGCGCCCGCCGGACCGCCACCGGCCCCTGGTGGAAGGCCGACGCGCGCAGCGATCCCTGGCGCGACCCGGCGTCCCCGGCCGGCCTCGGTGCCCCCGCCGTGTACGAGGAGGACGACCAGCCGGGCCCGGTCGTCGTCGACGCGCAGGGCCGCCGCAAGGTCCGGCTGCGGGACCTGTCGGTGCGGCTGACCACGCTCGCCGTGCTCGCCCTGCTGGTGGTCGGGCTCGTCGGCGGCGGGGTCGGCTGGTACCTCACCCGCACCGCCGACGAGACGCCGCTGTTCACCCCCGGCACGACGCTCTCCCAGGTCGACCCGGGCATCACCCGGGAGCCGGGGTCGGTCTCCGACATCGCCGACGCCGTCATCCCCGCGGTCGTCTCGATCGAGGTGCGCGTCGGCCAGGCCGGCGCCACGGGCTCCGGCGTCGTGATCGACGGGGAGAACGGCTACATCGTCACCAACAACCACGTCATCTCCGGCGCCGACGAGGTCGAGGGGGCGGAGATCCGGGCGGTGTTCTCGGACGGCAGCGGGTCCGCCGCGCGCATCGTCGGCCGTGACCCGGCCAGCGACATCGCGGTCATCAAGGTCGAGAAGCCGGGCCTGGTGACGGCCTCCCTCGGCCGCTCCGCCGAGGTCGTCGTCGGCGATCCGGTGGTGGCCATCGGCTCGCCGCTCGGGCTGGCGGGCACGGTCACCAGCGGCATCGTCAGCGCGCTCGACCGACCGGTCCGGCTGTCCGGCGAGGGCACCGACACCAATGCCGTCATCAGCGCGGTGCAGACCGACGCCCCGATCAACCCGGGCAACTCCGGCGGGGCGCTGGTCGACGCGAGCGGCGCGCTGGTCGGCATCAACACTGCCATCGCCTCCACCGGGGCCGGCGGCTCGATCGGCCTGGGCTTCGCCATCCCCATCGACACGGTGACGCGGATCGCCGAGCAGCTCATCTCGACCGGGTCGGCCGTGCACGCCACGCTCGGGGTGAACGCCCGGTCGGTCACCGACGGCACCCGGGACGGCGCCCTCGTGCTGAACGTGGAGCCGGGCAGCCCCGCGGCCCAGGCGGGCATCCGCGAGGAGGACGTCATCATCGCGGTCGACGACACCCCGGTCGGCAGCTCCGAGGAGCTGGCCGTGGCGGTGGACGCCCGCCGGCCCGGCGACCAGGTCACCGTCGAGCTGGTGCGCGGGGGAAGGTCCCGCACGGTCGAGGTGACCCTCGGCGCCGCCTGAACAGGGGGGCGACCGGGCAGGGGTCCGGCGCCTACGCTGGAGCCGGTGACCGCGCGGGCGGTCGGGGCCAGACGGGAGCGACGGTGTTCGACTCGATCGGCTGGGGCGAGATCGCCGTGCTGGCGCTCGCGGCGCTGTTCATCTTCGGCCCCGAGCGCCTGCCCGACCTGGCCAAGGAGGCCGCCTCCGGGTTGAAGCGGATCCGCTCGGCCGTCACCGGGGTGCGCGAGCAGGTCAACGAGTCGCTGGGCGACGAGTTCTCCGACCTGCGCGACCTCGACCTGCGCAAGTACCACCCGAGGACGTTCATCCGCACCCAGCTGCTGGGTGACGAGGAGGACGGTCCGGCGCGGCCGACCGGCGCCACCGGCGCGACGGCGGCCACGGTCGTGGCCGCACAGGTGCGGGACCGCGCCGTTCCGCCGCCGTTCGACATCGACGCGACCTAGCCCCGGACGCACTCTGGGGGTGTTCCTCCCGCTCCCGGCCCCCTGCAGGACCCGGAAGCGCGAGGAACACCCCCAGAGAGGGCCGGTCAGCTCAGTGCTTGACCGGGGTGAGACCGAGGGACATGCCGGACAGGCCGCGCTGGCGGACGGCGAGTCCCTCGGCGATCTTCTCCAGGGCCTGCGCGGCGGGGGAGTCGGGGTCGGCGAGCACGATCGGCGCACCGGCGTCGCCGGCCTCGCGGAGGCGGGTGTCCAGCGGGATCTGGCCGAGCAGCGGCACCCGGGCACCGAGCGTGCGGGTGAGGGCGTCGGAGACCGTCTGGCCACCGCCGGAGCCGAACACCTCGACCCGCGAGCCGTCCGGCAGATCCATCCAGCTCATGTTCTCGATGACGCCGACCACCTGCTGGTGGGTCTGGGTCGCGATCGCGCCGGCTCGCTCGGCCACCTCGGCGGCGGCCAGCTGCGGGGTGGTGACGACGAGGATCTCGGCGTTCGGCAGCAGCTGCGCGATGGAGATGGCGACGTCGCCGGTGCCCGGCGGGAGGTCCAGCAGCAGGACGTCCAGGTCCCCCCACCACACGTCGGCGAGGAACTGCTGCAGCGCGCGGTGCAGCATCGGCCCGCGCCACACCACCGGGGTGTTGCCCGGGGTGAACATGCCGATCGAGATGACCTTCACGCCCATCGACTGCGGCGGCATGATCATGTTGTCGACCTGGGTGGGCTTGTCGTCCACGCCCAGCATGCGCGGCACGGAGTGCCCGTAGATGTCGGCGTCCACGACACCGACGGCCAGGCCGCGCTTGGCCAGGGACGCGGCGAGGTTCACCGTGACGCTGGACTTGCCGACGCCGCCCTTGCCGGAGGCGACCGCGTAGACGCGGGTCAGCGAGCCCGGCTGGGCGAAGGGGATCACCGGGTCGGCGGCGTCGGTGCCGCGGACCGTCTTGCGCAGCTCGGCGCGCTGCTCGTCGCTCATGACGTCGAGGGCCACCTGCACCGACGTCACGCCGGGGACGGTCGACACGGCCTGGGTGACCCGGGTGGTGATCGTCTCGCGCATGGGGCAGCCGGCGACGGTGAGGTAGACCTCGACGGCGACCGAGCCGTCCGGCCCGATCCGCACATCCTTGATCATGCCCAGCTCGGGGAGCGGGCGGTTGATCTCCGGGTCCTGGACGGTGGCCAGAGCGGCGTTGACGGCGTCGAGCGCGGGCGTGCCGGTCAGCTGGTCGGGCATCGTGTTCGTCTGTCTCCTTCGACGGGGGACCGGCGTCCGGCGGTCGGCGGCAGCCGCGGCGACCTGCGCGATCGGTCGCCTGCCACTGTACGGCGGGCGGCGCTCCGTCCCGCTCCCCGGAGGGTGATCCGGGACGCACCTGGGGCGTCACTAGGGTCGGCTCGTGTCGCCCGACCGGTCGCAGACCCTGCGAGACGCCGTCGGTCTCGGTTTCGCCGTCGGCCTCTACGGGGTGGCGTTCGGCGCCGCCGCGGACGCGGCGGGGCTGGACGTCTGGCAGGCGCTGGTGCTCTCCGCCGTCATGTTCACCGGCGCCTCCCAGTTCGCCCTGATCGGCGTGCTCGGGGCCGGGGGTAGCGCCCTCGCCGCCGTCAGCAGCGCGTTGCTGCTGGGCACCCGCAACACCGTCTACGGCGTGCGGCTGGTGCCGCTGCTGCGGCCGCGGGGCCGCGTCCGCCGGGCGGGGACGGCGCACTGGGTGATCGACGAGACGACGGCGCTGGCGCTGGCGGCTCCTGACCGGGCGCTCGCCGGGCTGGCGTTCCTGGTGGGCGGCACGACGCTCTACCTGACCTGGAACGCGACGACCGTCGTCGGTGCGCTCGGCGCCGCCGCGCTCGGGGGCGCGGCGCGGGCGGCGCTGGACGCCGTGGTCCCGGCCGCGTTCCTCGCCCTGCTGTGGCCCCGGCTGGGCCGGTCCTTCCCCGAGCCCACCGTGCAGCGCCGGGTGGCGCTCGGCGGCGCGGCGGTCGCGCTCGCGCTGACGCCGCTCGTCCCGCCCGGGGTGCAGGTGGTCGCCGCGGTGGTGGCGGTCGCCCTGGCCGGCCGGCCGCGGCGCGCGGTGGCCTCGTGAGCGACACCTGGACGGCGGTCCTCGTCGCCTCCGTGGGCTGCTACCTGCTCAAGCTGGCCGGGCTGTCGGTGCCCGCTTCCTGGGTCGAGCAGCCGTGGGTGGCGCGGATCGTCGACTTCGTGCCCGCGGCGCTACTGGCCGCCCTCGTCGTCGTGCAGGGACTGACCAGCGGCGACCGGATCGTGGTCGACGGTCGGCTGGCCGGGCTCGTAGTCGCTGCGCTGGCGCTGGCGCTGCGGGCGCCGTTCATCCTGGTGCTGGTCCTCGCGGGGGCGGCGGGCGCGTTCGTGCACGTCCTGGCCGCCTGACCGGTGTTCCAGGCCGCGGCCTGCTCCGGCTCGCCGGCTTCGCGGTGCTCGGTGCCGACCCGGCCCCGTGGCCCGGTGGGGTGATGGCCCTGGCTGGCCGGCCTGCTGCGCCGGCTGCCTCACCTGGGCTGACCGGCTGAGGTCAGGGCACCGGGTCGGCCTGCTCCCGGCGCTTCCTGCTCTTCTTCTTGCGGTCGCCGTCGTCGTCGGTGTCCTCGGGCAGCAGGCGGTTGAGCTCGCCGCGGATGAAGTCGCGGGTGGCCAGCTCGCCGACGGCCACCCGCACCGCCGCGAGCTCCCGGGCGAGGTACTCGGTGTCGGCGCGGGTCGATGCGGCCCGGGCGCGGTCCTCCTCGGCCTGCACCCGGTCGCGGTCGGCCTGGCGGTTCTGCGCGAGCAGGATCAGTGGAGCGGCGTAGGCGGCCTGCGTCGAGAAGGCGAGGTTCAGCAGGATGAACGGGTAGGGGTCCCAGCGCAGCCGCACGGCGAAGACGTTCAGCGTGATCCAGACGACGACCATGATCGTCTGCACAGCCAGGAACCGGCCGGTGCCGAGGAACCGCGCGATGCCCTCGGCGAACTGGCCGACGGCGTCGGGGTTCAGCCGCAGGAAGCTGCCGAACCGGCGGGCGCTCCCGCGGGGGACGTCGAGCCGGGGGCCGTCAGCCACGGCGGGCTCGCTCCCGCCAGTCGTCGGGCAGCAGGTGGTCGAGGACGTCGTCGACGCTGACCGCACCGACCAGCCGGCCCTGCGCATCGACCACCGGCGCGGCGACGAGGTTGTAGGTGGCGAAGTAGTGGGTGACCTCGGCCAGGGGCGCCTCCGGCTTCAGCGGCTCGAGGTCGTCGAGCACCCCGCTGACCAGCGTCGACGGCGGTTCGCGCAGCAGCCGCTGGATGTGCGCGAGGCCCAGGTACCGGCCGGTCGGCGTGGCCGACGGCGGGCGGCACACGTAGACCTGGCTGGCCAGCGACGGCGTGATCTCCTCCTGGCGCACCCGCGCCAGCGCCTCGGCGACCGTGGCGTCCGGGGCGAGGATCACCGGCTCGCTGGTCATGATCCCGCCGGCAGTGTCCTCCGAGTACTTGAGCAGCTGCCGCACCGACTCGGCCTCGTCGGGCTCCATCAGCTCCAGCAGCCGGTCCCGGTCGACGTCGTGCAGCTCCGACAGCAGATCGGCGGCGTCGTCGGGGTCCATCTCCTCGAGCACGTCGGCCGCCCGGCCCTCGTCGAGGGTGCCGAGGATGGTGATCTGCTCGGCCTCGGGCAGCTCGCCGAGGACGTTGGCCAGCCGCTCGTCGTCCATCGCCTCGGCCACCTCGTGCCGGCGCTTGATCGGCAGCTCCTGCAGCGCGTGCGCCATGTCCGCGGCGTTGAGCTCCCGGTACGTGGCGATCAGCGTCTCCGCGCCCTGCCCGGTCTGGGGCAGCGCCAGCCCGGTGACCTCGTCCCACTCGAGCTGGTGCAGCTGGCCGCGCCGGCCGAGGCGGCCGGGCTCCTGGACGGCGAGCCGGGAGAGCAGCCAGTCGCCGGTGCGGGTCTGCTCCATGCCGGCGTCGACGACGTAGGCGGTGCGACCGGACTCGTTGATCCGCACCTGCCGGTCCAGCAGCTCACCGAGCACCAGCGTCTCGCCGGCCCGCTGCTCGAACCGCTTGAGGTTCAGCGTGCCCGAGGCGAGCAGCACCGCGCCCGGGTCGATGGCGGTGACCCGGCCCATCGGCACGAAGATCCGGCGCCGGGCGACGACCTCCACGACCACGCCGAGCACCCGCGGGCACGCGGTGCCCACGCGCAGGGCGACGACGACGTCGCGGACCTTCCCGACGCGGTCGCCGTTGGGGTCGAACACGGTCAGCCCGGCGAGCCGGGAGACGTACGCCCTGCTCACCGTCGTCACGGGGCGAAGGCTACCGTCGGGGCCGTGGCTGCCCCGGTCGAGCTGGACTACGAGGTCGTCGACGTGTTCGCCGGGCAGGCGTTCGCCGGTAACCCGCTGGCCGTCGTCTTCGACGCCGACGGACTGACCACCGCGCAGTGCCAGGCCCTGGCGAACGAGTTCCACCTGTCCGAGACGTCCTTCCTGTCCGCTCCCACCGAGCCGGACGCCGACCGTCCTGGGTCGGCCGCGGGTCCGCAGGCCGACTACCGGGTCCGCATCTTCACGCCGTTCGCGGAACTGCCCTTCGCCGGACACCCGAGCGTCGGCGCGGCGCACACGCTGGTGCGCACCGGACGGCTGCCGGCCGGGACGCTGCGCCAGGAGTGCGGCGCCGGGGTGCTCGACCTGGTGGTCGACGCCAACGGCGCGACGCTCTCCGGGGGCCGGCCCGCCCTCCAGGACGGCCCGGCGCCCGCGGAGCTCGCCGCCGCCCTGGGGCTGGCGGCGTCCGACGCCACGGGCATGCCCGCCGACGTCGCCGGCTGCGGACTGCCGTTCGCCTACCTCTCGGTGAGCCCGGAGGCGGTCGACCGGGCGGTTCCGGACCGGTCGCTGCTGGCTGGGCTCGACGTCGGGGAGGGGATCTCGGTGCTGTCCTGGGACGCCGCGTCGGCCACCGCCCGCGCCCGGGTCTTCGCCGCCGATCTCGGCTGGGGCGAGGACCCCGCCACCGGCTCCGCCGCCCTCGGCACCGGGGTGTGGTTGGTGAGGCGCGGCCTGCTCGCCGGCGGGGGCACGTCGTCCTACACCGTCCGGCAGGGCGAGCGCCTGGGCCGGCCCTCGGTCCTCGAGTGCACCGTGACCGCCGCCGGCCGCCGGGCGGTCGCGGCCACCGTCCGCGGCGCCGTCGTCCCGATCGCGCGCGGCCGGATCCGGGTGCCGCTCTGGTGAAGGACCCTCCTGCCCCCCGCCGCTCGCCCGCTCGCGGCGGAGCCCTGCAGGAGGGGCACGCGTCCTCGGCCTGGGCGCTCCACCGCCCGGGGAGCCGCGAGGTCGGCCTGCTCTCCCTCGCCGTCGTCGGCATCTCGCTGTCGGCGCCCCTGACCGCGCTGGTGACCGCGCCGATGCTGGCGCTGGCGTTCTGGCGCAACGCCGCCGGCGCGGCCGCGCTCGTCCCGGTGCTCCTCACCCGCGAGCGCGCCACGCTCGCCGGGCTGAAGGCGCGGGACCTGCGCAGCTCGGTCGTCGCGGGGCTCTTCCTCGCGGCGCACTTCGCCGCGTGGCTGCCCAGCCTGTCGATGACGACGGTGGCCGCGTCCGTCGCGCTGGTCACCACCACGCCGATCTGGACGGCGCTGGCGGCGCGGATCTCGGGGGTGCGGCTGTCGGCCGCGGTCTGGTGGGGCCTGCTCCTCGCGTTCGCCGGCGTCGTGCTGATCGTCGGGGTGGACGTCACGGTGAGCGCCGAGGCCCTGGCGGGAGATGCCCTGGCGCTGCTGGGGGCCGTCTGCGCCGGCGGGTACGTGCTGGCCGGGGCGCGCGCCCGCCAGCGGCTGGCGACCTCGGCCTACGCCGTCCTCTGCTACTCCGTGTGCGCCGCTGTGATCGCGGGCGCGGCGCTGCTCGTCGACGCGCCGCTGGCCGGCTTCGAGGCCCGCGACTGGTGGCTGATCGCGGGCATCACCGTCTCCGCGCAGCTCTTCGGGCACACGCTGCTGAACCTGGTGCTCTCGTCGGTGGGCCCGACCGTCGTGAGCCTCGCCGTCCTGCTCGAGGTACCGGGTGCGCTGCTGTTCGCACTGGTCCTGCTCGGCCAGGTCCCGCCGCTGCTGGCGCTGCCCGGCGTCGTGCTGGTGGTGGCCGGGGTGGCGCTGGTCGTGCGGGCCAGCCGGCCGACGATGCTGGTCGAGCCGGGCACCTGAAAAAGGACCCCGTCGCCCCCTCACCACTCGCCGGCTCGCGGCGGGACCCTGCGACGGGGCCGATACGCCGTCGCTACCCTCCGGTAGCTGAAGACGCCGTCGTCTGCATGAAGAGAGGCACCGTGGCCGAGCTCCGATCCCGTCGTTCCAACCTGGCCGTTCCCGGCAGCAACCCGCGCTTCCTGGAGAAGGCCAAGGGTCTGCCGGCCGACCAGGTCTTCCTCGACCTGGAGGACGCCTGCGCACCGCTGGCCAAGCCCGGCGCCCGGAAGAACATCGTCGCGGCCTTGAACGAGGGCGGCTGGGGCGAGAAGATCCGCACCGTCCGCGTCAACGACTGGACGACGGAGTGGACCTTCCAGGACGTGGTCGAGGTCGTCGGCGGAGCCGGCGCGAACCTCGACTGCATCATGCTGCCGAAGGTCGCCGACGCCGCCCAGGTCAAGGCGCTGGACCTGCTGCTCACCCAGATCGAGAAGGCCAACGGCCTCGAGGTCGGCCGGATCGGCATCGAGGCGCAGATCGAGACGGCGCAGGGCCTGATCAACGTCAACGACATCGCGTTCGCCAGCGACCGGATCGAGACGATCATCTTCGGCCCGGCCGACTTCATGGCCAGCATCAACATGAAGTCGCTCGTGGTGGGTGCCCTGCACCCCGACTACCCGGGCGACCCGTTCCACTACATCCTCATGCAGATCCTGATGGCCGCCCGCGCGCGTGGCGTCCAGGCGATCGACGGCCCGTTCCTCCAGGTGCGCGACGTGCCGGCCTTCGAGGAGGTCGCCAAGCGCTCGGCGATGCTCGGCTTCGACGGCAAGTGGGTGCTGCACCCCGGCCAGATCGACGCCGCCAACGAGATCTACGCGCCGTCGCAGGAGGACTACGACCACGCCGAGCTGATCCTCGACGCCTACGACTGGGCGACGTCGGAGGCCGGTGGCAAGAAGGGGTCGGCGATGCTCGGGGACGAGATGATCGACGAGGCCAGCCGCAAGATGGCGCTGGTCATCGCGGGCAAGGGCCGCGCCGCGGGCCTGTCCCGGACGTCGTCCTTCACCCCGCCGGAAGGGTGACGCGTACCTCCGGACGCCGGCCGCAGCGGCCCCGTCCGGAGGCTCGCCGCGAGCGTGCGAGCGGGTGAGAGGGACGGGGTCCTCTTTCAGGGGCCGAAGCCGGTGCTGGTCAGCATCGCGAAGGCGACGATCCACAGCACGATCACCAGCACGAAGAACGCCGTCACCAGGCCCCCGACGACGATCCCCGCGAGGGCCAGCCCGGCGCCGTCCTCGCCGGTCCGCTGGATCTGCCGACGGGCCGCGATGCCGAGGACCAGCCCGGCCGGCGCGAAGACGAACGCCATGACCAGGGCGAGGATGGCCAGGGTGTTGGTCGGCCGGCTCCACTGCGGCGGGCCGTAGCCGGGCGGTGGACCGTAGCCGGGCGGTGGGCCGTGGCCCCACGGCTGCCCGTGGCCGGGCGGCGGGTACGCCGCTCCGGGCGGGGGGTACCCGCTGCCGGGTGCCGCCTGCGGCGGGTCGCCGAGGTGCAGCCCGTCGTCGTGGGTCATGGGTCCTCCTGTGCCGTGCGGTCCGCGCAGCGGCTACTCCACCACGACCGTGGTGGGACCCCGGGGGACGCCACGCGGTCGGTGCGGCGCACGGAGCGGCCGGGACCGGGTCACCAGGCACACGCCGGGGCGGCGGCGGCCGTGTCGCATACTCCTCGGTAACTCGGACACCGCAGTCCCGAAGGAGAGCAGCCCGTTGACCCGCTTGGCGCAGACCGCTGATCTGACCGACATCCAGCGCGAGATCCTGTCGACGGTCAGGAGCTTCGTCGACCGCGAGATCATCCCGAACGCGCAGGAGCTGGAGCACGGCGACACCTACCCCCAGGAGATCGTCGACGGGCTCAAGGAGCTCGGCATCTTCGGGCTGATGATCCCCGAGGAGTACGGCGGCCTCGGCGAGTCGCTGCTCACCTACGCGCTGGTGGTGGAGGAGATCGCCCGCGGCTGGATGAGCGTCTCGGGCGTCATCAACACCCACTTCATCGTGGCGTACATGATCAAGCAGCACGGCACGCAGGAGCAGAAGGAGCACTACCTGCCCCGCATGGCCACCGGCGAGGTGCGCGGCGCCTTCTCGATGTCCGAGCCGGGTCTGGGGTCCGACGTCGCCGGCATCCGCACCAAGGCCGTTCGGCAGGCCGACGGGAACTACGTCATCGACGGCCAGAAGATGTGGCTGACCAACGGCGGCAGCTCCACCCTGGTCGCGGCGCTGGTCCGCACCGACGAGGGTGCCGAGAAGGCCCACCAGAACCTCACGACGTTCCTCGTCGAGAAGCCTTCCGGCTTCGGCGAGGTCAAGCCCGGGATCACCATCCCCGGGAAGATCGAGAAGATGGGCTACAAGGGCGTCGACACCACCGAGCTGGTGTTCGACGGCTACCTCGCGCAGGCCTCCGACATCCTCGGCGGGGAGCCGGGCCGCGGCTTCAGCCAGATGATGGACGGCGTCGAGGTGGGCCGGGTCAACGTCGCGGCCCGCGCCTGCGGCATCTCCATCCGCGCCTTCGAGCTCGCCGTCGCCTACGCCCAGCAGCGGGAGACCTTCGGCAAGCCGATCGCCCAGCACCAGGCGATCGCCTTCCAGCTGGCCGAGATGGCCACCAAGGTCGAGGCCGCCCACCTGATGATGGTCAACGCCGCCCGCCTCAAGGACGCCGGCAAGCGCAACGACGTCGAGGCCGGCATGGCCAAGCTGATCGCCAGCGAGTACTGCGCCGAGGTGACCACGCAGTCCTTCCGCATCCACGGCGGCTACGGCTACTCCAAGGAGTACGAGATCGAGCGCCTCATGCGCGAGGCGCCGTTCCTGCTCATCGGCGAGGGCACCAGCGAGATCCAGAAGACGATCATCAGCCGCGGTCTGCTGAAGACCTACCAGCTCAAGGGCTGACCGGTCCCGTCCTCGGCCCCCGTCCCGTGTCGCCGGGACGGGGCCGGGTCGTCTCGACCGTGCGGACGCCCCGGCCCCGGACCATCCCCGACCCGACGTGCTAGGCAGGATCCATGCGAGCCGTGGGAGTGACCGAGTTCGGCGGGCCGGAGGCCCTGCACATCGTCGACGTGGCGCCCGAGCCCCTGGAGCCGGGCCAGGTGCGGCTGCGGGTCGAGGCGGCCGCGGTCAGCCCGACCGACACCCACGCCCGCTCCGGCGCCTACGCCGAGCGCGACCCGGTCAAGACCCCGCCGTGGGTCCCCGGCATGGACGTCGCCGGCACCGTCACCGAGGTCGGCGAGGGGGTGGATCACCTCGCCGTCGGCGACCCGGCCATGGGCATCGTCGTCCCGTCCGGCCCGCACGGGGCCTACCGCGAGGACAAGGTGCTGCCCGGCGACTCGGTGGTGCGGGCGCCGGCGGGCGCGACCGCCGTCGAGGCGTCGACGCTGCCGATGAACGGGCTCACCGCCCGGCTCTCGCTGGACCTCATGGGCCTGCGGCCCGGGCAGGTGCTCGCGGTGACCGGTGCGGCGGGTGCCTACGGCGGTTACGTGGTCCAGCTGGCCAAGGCCGACGGGCTCACCGTCGTCGCGGATGCCTCCGAGGCGGACGAGGAGCTCGTCCGCGGCCTGGGCGCCGACGTCGTCGTCCGTCGCGGCGAGGACGTCGCGGCGCGGATCCGCGAGCAGTTCCCCCAGGGCGTGGACGGGCTGGCCGACGGCGCCGTGCAGGACGCGCAGGCGCTGCCCGCCGTCCGGGACGGGGGAGCGGTGGCCACGGTGCGCGGCTACCGGGGGGACGGCGAGCGCGGGCTGCGGTTCTTCCCGACCCTCGTCCGGTCGGTGGCCACCGACCGCCCGGCGCTGGACCGGCTGCGCCGGCAGGTCGAGGAGGGTGCCCTGACCCTGCGGGTCGCGCGCACGTTCCCCGCGGAGCAGGCCGCGGAGGCGCACCGGCTCCTCGAGGCCGGCGGTGTGCGTGGCCGGCTGGTGCTGACCTTCTGAGGTCGCGCCGGGCGCCCTGCAGCTGATTGGCTGCACGGGTCCGGGCGGCGGAGCCCGGCCGATGGGGAGGTCCGGCGAGATGGTGCACAGGCTGGTGGTCAACTACGGGACGCCCGACGACCCGGCTGCGTTCGACGCCTATTACCGCGAGACGCACGTTCCGCTCGCGTTGGCGCAGCCCGGCCTGGTGCGGCTGACCTTCGGCCACCCCACCGGCATGGACCCGGCCCAGCCGACGCCCTACCTGGTGGCCGAGCTGGACTTCGACTCCGCCGAGGCCATGGCGCGGGCCATGGCCTCACCCGAGGGCCGGGCGGCCGGCGCCGACCTCGCCAACTTCGCCACCGGTGGGGCCATCGTCGTCCACTTCGAGGTGCACACCGCCACCTGACCCCGGCCCGGGGATCCCTCGACCGGGTTCTCCACAGGCGCCGATGGACCGGAACCAGCGCGTCCGTCTAGCGTTCCCGCGGCATCCGGCCCCGGCGGCCCCCGACCGGCGAGGGGTGGTCCGCTCCTCCCGGCGGGGGCCGGCCCGGGGCGGGCGGGAACCGGCGAGGGGTGGTCCGTGCGCGTCCAGGTGAGCATGGGGCAGGCCGACGGTTCCCTGCTCGACGTCGCCCTCGACGTGGACGACGACCTGCCGATGGGCCGGGTGGCCGCGGAGCTCGGCCGGGTCACCGGCCGGCCCGCCGAGGGCGTCTGGGTTGCCGGGGAGCAGGTCGACGACGACCGGCCGGTGGGGGAGAGCCCCCTGGTCGACGGCGCGCTGGTGCACCTGTCGGCGGCCGACGCCGTCGCGCCCGTCCGCCCGTCGACCCGGGGGTGGCAGCTGCGGGTGCTCAGCGGCCCGGGCAGCGGGCTGGTCGCCGAGCTGCCCATGGGCGAGCACGAGCTCGGCCGCAGTGGAACGTTCGGGTTCGCCGACCGCTCGATGTCGCGCCGCCACGCGCTGCTGCGGGTGGGCGCCGACGGCGCGGTCCTGCGGGACCTCGGCTCGGCCAACGGCACCTTCCTCGAGGGTGAGCCGGTGCCCGAGGAGGAGCCCGGCGTCCCGGTCGGTCCCGGCCGGCTGGTGCAGCTCGGCGACACCCGGCTGGTGGTCGGGCCGGCGCCGCCGGCCGACGCCGCCGTCGAGCCGGCCGGCCCGGGCGCGCGGGCGTTCGTCCGGGCGCCGCGCCTCCTGCCCTCGCAGCGGGAGGTCCGCGTCCAGCTGCCGCAGGAGCCCAGGACGCGGGAGCCGCGCCGGTTCCCGCTGATCGTGACCCTGTCGCCGCTGGTGGCCGGCCTCGTGCTGGCCGTCGTCCTGCGCTCGCCGCTGTACCTGGTCTTCGCCGTCGCGGGCCCGGTGATGATGGTCGCCAACGCCGTCGCCGACCGCCGGCAGGGCGCCCGCGAGGCGCGCCGGGCCCGGGAGGAGTACGAGCGGGACCTGGGCCGCGCCCTCGAGCGCATCGGCACGGCGCTGGCCGAGGAGACCGCCCGCCGCCGCGCCGCCCATCCGGACCCGGCCGCGGCCCTGCTCACGGCCGTCCTGCCCGGCCGGCGGCTGTGGGAGCGGCGCCGCACCGACCCCGACGCGCTCGACCTCCGGCTCGGGTCGGCAGACCTCCCCGCGCAGCTGGTGGTCACCGACCGCTCCGGACCGGACGAGCCGCTGGAGCAGCGCACCGTGCGAGCCGTGCCGGCGGTCGTGCCGCTGCGCGAGGCCGGCGTCGTGGGGCTCGCCGGCCCGGCCGAGCCGCTGGCCGGGCTGCTGCGCTGGGTGGTGCTGCAGCTGGCCGTCCACCACCCCCCGCGCGACCTGGCTCTGACCGTCCTGGCGCCGCGCGGCCGCACCGACTGGAACTGGGTGCGCTGGCTGCCGCACGCCCGCCCGGCCGACGGCGCGGGCCCGGTGGCGTTCGTCGGGAACGACCCCGAGACGGTTCCCGCGCGGGTCGCCGAGCTGACCGCCCTGATCCGGGCCCGTCGCGACGCGGTGACGACCGGGGCCGGCCGGGTGCTGCCGGAGTCCTTCCCCGCGCACGTGCTGGTCGTCCACGGCTTCCGGCCGCTGCGGGTCACGCCCGGCCTGGCGCAGGTGCTGCAGGACGGGCCGGCCGTCGGCGTCTACGCGGTCTGCGCCGACGAGGAGGAGCGATTCCTGCCCGAGGCGGCCACCGTGACGGCGGTGTTCGACCCGGACGGCGAGGCGACGCTGTCGATCAGCCGCAGCGGCCACGACCCGGTTGCCGGTGTGCTCGCGGAGCCGGTGGCGGCCGCGCTCGCCGAGGGCGCGGCCCGCGCGCTCGCGCCGCTGCGCGACGTCAGCCTCGCCGACGACGACGCCGTGCTGCCCGACAGCGTGCGGCTGCTCGACGCCCTCGGGCTGGAGCCGCCCACCGTGGACGGCGTCCGCGCGCAGTGGCAGCTGGAGGGCCGGACCACACGCATGGTGCTCGGCGCGGGCCTGCACGGACCGTTCACCCTCGACCTGCGCACCGACGGCCCGCACGGGCTGGTCGCCGGAACCACCGGCGCGGGGAAGTCCGAGCTGCTGCAGACGATGATCGCGTCCCTCGCGGCGGCCAACCGCCCGGACGCGTTGAACCTCGTGCTGGTCGACTACAAGGGCGGCAGCGCGTTCAAGGACTGCGTGCACCTGCCGCACACCGTCGGCATGGTCACCGACCTCGACGCCCACCTGGTCGAGCGGGCGTTGACCTCGCTGGGCGCGGAGCTCCGGTACCGCGAGCACCGGCTCGCCGCCGCCGGTGTCAAGGACGTCGAGGACTACGTCGACCTGCAGGCGCGTGAGCCCGGTCATCCGCCGCTGCCGCGACTGCTCATCGTCATCGACGAGTTCGCCTCGCTGGCGCGGGAGCTGCCCGACTTCGTGGCCGGGCTGGTGGGCATCGCGCAGCGCGGCCGGTCGCTGGGCATCCACCTCCTCCTGGCCACCCAGCGGCCGAGCGGGGTGGTGTCCCCGGAGATCCGGGCGAACACCAATCTGCGCATCTCGCTGCGGGTCACCGACGGCGCCGACAGCAGCGACGTGCTGGACGCGCCGGACGCCGCCCGCATCCCCCAGTCGGCGCCCGGGCGCGGGTTCGCCCGGCTCGGCCACGGCGCGCTGGTGCCGTTCCAGGCCGGCCGGATCGGTGGCCGCCGTCCGGGCCAGGGTGCGGGGGCCGCCGCCGCGCCGTTCGCCGTCCCGCTGGGCTGGCACCAGGTCGGGTACGCGGCCCCGCAGCGTCCGGCGACGGCGGACCGGCGGGCGGGCGTCGAGATTTCCGACCTCTCGGTGCTCGTCGAGGCGGTGCGGGGCGCCGCGGACGCCGAGCGGGTGCCGGTGCAGCGCAGCCCGTGGCTGGCGGCGCTGCCGTCGCGGGTGCTGGCCACCGACCTCGAACCGCCCGCCGCCGGGGCATCGGCGGTCCGGCTGCCCTACGGGCTGCAGGACCTGCCGGCCCGGCAGGAGCGCCGGGTCGCCGCCTTCGACCCGGCGACCGACGGGCACCTGCTGGTCATCGGCTCACCCCGGAGCGGCCGGTCGCAGCTGCTGCGGACGCTGGCCGGGGCGGTCGGCTCGCGGTGCTCGACCCGCGACGTGCACCTCTACGCCCTCGACTGCGGCAACGGCGCACTGCTCGCCCTGGAGGACCTGCCGCACTGTGGCGCGGTGGTGCCCCGCGTGCAGACCGAGCGCGCTGCCCGGCTGCTCGACCGGCTCGGCCACGAGCTCGAACGCCGTCAGCAGGTGCTGGCCGAGGGCGGCTTCGCCGACCTTGCCGAGCAGCGCCGCTCGGCCCCGGTCGACCACCGGCTGCCGCACGTGCTGCTGCTGGTCGACCGGTGGGAGGGCTTCAGCCCCACCCTCGGCGAGGTCGACGGCGGGCGGCTCACCGACATCTTGCTGACTCTCGTGCGCGAGGGCGCGTCGGCCGGGATCTCGGTCGTGCTGACCGGCGACCGCTCGCTGGGCACCAGCCGGCTGGCCTCGCTGACCGACAGCAAGCTCGTGCTGCGGCTGGCCGACCGGGGCGACTACCCGCTGATCGGCGTGCCCGGCCGGCAGGTGCCCGACGGGTTGCCGCCGGGGCGGGGGGTCACCGTCGACGGCGCCGTCGAGACCCAGGTCGCGCTGCTGGCCGGGGACGGATCCGGGCAGGCGCAGGCGGCGGCGATCGCCGGGATCGCGGAGGCCGCGCAGGTGCGGGACGCGCTGCTGCCGCGGTCGGCCCGCCCCTTCCGCGTCGACGCGCTGCCCTCCCGGATCACCTTCGAGGCGGCGTGGGACCTGCGGCCGGCGGAGCCCGGTCCGGGCTTCGCGCTGGTCGGGGTGGGCGGAGACGAGCTGGCCGGCGCCGGACCGGACCTGGCGGGCGGCGGCCGGGCGTTCGTGGTCGCCGGGCCCGCCCGCTCGGGCAAGAGCTCCGTGCTGGCCGTCATGGCGGAGTCACTGCTCCGGCACGGCACGTCGGTCGTCGTCTGCGCGCCGAAGGCGTCGCCGCTGCGCGACCTGGTGGGGCGCTCCGGCGTCGTGGCGGTGGTGGAGGACGCCGCGGCTGCGGCCGGGCGCTGGCGGGAGTTGCTCACCGCCGATCCCGGGCATCCGCTGGTCCTGCTCCTCGACGACGGCGATCTTCTGCGCGACTGCCCCGCGGCGGAGGTGTTCCGCGAGGTGGTCACCGGCTCCCTGCCTGGACGCGGCCTCGTGCTCGCGGGCACCGCCGACGGGATCTGCACCGGGCTCTCCGGGTGGCAGGTGGACGCGCGGAAGGCCCGGCAGGGGCTGCTCCTGTCCCCGCAGGGCAGCACCGACGGGGACCTGGTCGGCGTCCGGCTGCCGCGCAGCGCCGTCGGCGGGCCGGTGCGGCCGGGGCGGGGCCTGCTGCACCTGGGCGACGGGGCGGTGCGCGCCGTCGCCGTCCCGATGCCCCCGGACGGGACCGGCCGAGCGCCTGTGGAGAACGGCGAACCGGGCCGTCGGGTCTCACTACGGTGAGCGGGCCGGTGCCCCTTCCGACGTGGAGACCCCAGTGAGCGATCTGTACATCGACGGAGCGGTGCTCGCCCGGGTCCACGCCGACCTCCTCGGCATCCGGGACCTCCTGGAGCAGCCCGCCCGCGAGATGCGCGAGGTGACCGGATCCGCGATGGGTTCGCCGGCGCTGGCCCGGCGGATGGACGAGTTCGGAAACGAGTGGGCCTACGGCATCGGCAGGCTGGGTCGGTTCGCCGCCGACGCCGCCGACGCACTCGACCGGATCTCCGCGACCTTCCGGCAGGCCGACGCGTCGCTCGCCGACGCGCTGCGGGAAGCGGGCGGGCGATGAACGGCAGCTTCGCTTCCCTGGGGTTCGACCCGGCTCCCGGGGACGTCGGCGCCGCCGCGCAGGTGGCCGCCGGTGTCACCGGCGCGGCCCGGGCGCTGGAGGAGATCTCCGCGGTGCTCACCGGAGCCGCCGGCGGCGAGTGGCGGGGTTCGACGGCCGTCGCCTTCCGCGAGCTGCTGTCCGGGGAGTTCCGACCCAGGGTCGAGGCCGCGGCCCGCTCCTTCGACGAGGCGAGCCGCGCGCTGCACGACTGGCTGGACACCATGCACGCCGGTCAGCGCCGCGCGCGGGCCCTGGAGGCCGAGCACGCCGAGGCGGTCCGGCGGGCGCACGCCGCCCACGCCTCCTACGCCGCCATCCCGGCCGCCGCAGCCCCGGGCGGGACGCCGACCGCGGAGCAGGCCTCCGCCGAGGCCGACCGGCTCCGGGCCCGCGCGGCCGCCGGGCGGTCGGCGGGGACGGCGGACGCAGAGGTGGACCGGATCACGCGGGAGGCCCACGCCCTCCTCGCCGGCTACGAGCAGTCCGGCCGGGAGGTGGCCGGCCGGCTGCAGCGGGCGATGGACGTCGCTCCGGACGAGCCCGGCTTCTGGGCCGGGCTCGCCGAGGACGTCGGCACGGCGCTCGCCGTCGTGGAGGAGGTCGCCGACGACCTCCGCGACGTGCTGGTGGAGGTGCTGGACCGGTTGGCCCCGCTGCTGGACGTCGTCGGTGACCTCGCCGGACTGCTGAGCACTGCGTGCGGGTTGCTGGCGTTCGTCCCGGGGCTGCAGGTGCTCGCCGGCCCGGCCGTCGCGTTCGGTGTGCTGGCGGCGGGTGCCCACCACCTCGCCGCGGTGGGCGAGACGGGCAGCTTCACCGAGGCGCTCACCGACCCGGCCGTCCTGATGGACGCCGTGGGCGTGGCCCTGGGGGTCGGCGGCCTGGCGATCGGCACGCGGCTGCTCGCGGCGGCCAGGGTGAGCCGCGCCGCGTCCGCCGCCGGTGGCCGAGCCACCGGCACGCTCCCGGAGCCGGTCGCCCTGCGGCTGGATGCGGTGCCGACCTACTTCCAGCTGGCACGCAGCACCAGCTACCAGATGTCCGAGGGTGAGCTGGTGTGGCGGATCGCCCGGTCGCACGTCAGCGCCGGTGTCGTCGCGACCACCGCGATGGGCGCCCGGGGCACCCTGGACACCGCCGGAAGCCTCGCCAGGTGGGAGTTCGGCCCGCTCACCCGGCAGCCGAGGGCGGTCGCGTGACCGCCTCCTCGTCGGTGGTCGCCGAGCTGTGCGTCCCCGCCGACTGGGCCGAGCTCCTGCTCCCCGACGACGACGCGGCCCACGCCTGCTTCGACGAGCTGGCCCGTGCGACCTGGCCGTCCGGGCCGGTCGAGGTCCGGGCCGCCGCCGCCCGCGCGCTGCTGTCCTGGCGGGCGGCGGTGCTGGCCCGGGGGGCGGTGAGCCACGGGGTGGTCAGCGCTCCGCACCCCGGCGGCGGCACCGCCACCTGGCACGTGCTGAGCGCCGTCGTGACGCTGCCGGCGGTGGGCGAGGTCGATCTCGGCGCGCTCCTCGCCGAGCTGCTGCGCGCGCAGGGGGCCGAGGAGCTGCTCCACGTGGAGGCCTTCGAGACCGATCTGGGGCTCGGGGTCGGCCTCGTCGCCGAGCACACCGTCGTGCCTCCGCCGCAGCTCGGGGCCCTGGTCGCCCGCGGGATCGAGGTCGTCGCCGGACCGGTTGCCGTCGGGGTCGCCGCGGCGCTCGCCTGCGCCCCGGGCGCGGAGCAGGGCCTGCTGGTGGTGGGCGTGAGCCTGGCCCCCGAGCAGGTGTGGGAGGTGGCCGGGCTCGTCGCCGTCGTCACCGGGCGTTCGCGACTGCACCCGGCGCCCTCCGGTGACCAAGGAGAGGACCGGTCAGGATGACCGCCGCGCAGAGCCCGTCGCCCGTCGACCGGCCCGTCGACCACCCGTGGGCGACCCGGGCCGAGCTGCTGGCCGCCAGCGCGGAGGCGGTGCCCGCCCTGGAGCGGCGGCTCCTGAGCGTGCGCCGGGTAGCTCGCCAGACCGCGCTGACGCTGGTGTTCCTGTTCCTGGGGGGTTCGTCGGCACGGCCGTGGACCAGCACCACCTCGAGCCGGTGGTGCTGGTCGTCGTCGCGGCCGCCGGACTGGCCGGCGTGGCGGCGGGCGTCTCGGTGATCCGCACCGAACGCGAGAACCGCCGGTGGAGAAGGCAGCTGCTCGGCTGGGCCGCCGCTGAGCGCGCCGGCCGGGCGCTCCCGCGCGGGCTGCTGCGACCGGAGCACCGCACTCCCTTCGACGCGCACGGCGACGCCGACTTCGTCGACGTCGCCGAAGATGCCCGGGTGGCGGCGACGGTCCGCACGAGGAGCGTGCGGCTGGTGGCTCACTCCGTTCCCGCGGTGGTCGCCGTGCTGGCGGGTGCGGTCGGTGTGCCGGGGATCGCGACCGAGCCGTTGGACGTCTCCCGCGTGGTCTTCGGCGTCTTCGCCGGTGTACTGGGGATCGCCGGGCTCGTGGCCGTGGGGGCGCAGGCGCGGTACCTGTACGGCCTCGACCGGGTCCGGGCCCGGCTGGCGGAGGACGTCGCCCGCCTGCCCCGTGCCTCCGAGATCCCGGAGCCGCCTTTCGCCGTGCGCGTGCTCATCCCGGCCGTGCTCACGGTGCCGTTCGCGCTCCTGCTGATCCACCGGATCGCCTCCTCCGGCTGATCCGCCGTCGGGCGACCTGCGGTCGTCGTCCCGGGGTGCACGCATGCATGACGGAAGGCCGCCTCGCATCCGGCGAGGCGGCCTCCCCGAGGAGCCGGGCGGGTCAGCGGCCGAGCGCGCCGGCCAGCTGGCTGTCGGCGTCCCGGAAGGTGGCCGCGGCCTGGTTGAGGTACTGCGCCATGCCGTCCAGCCCGGCGATCATGTTCCGCGCGCCGGCGGTGAACTCGTCGTAGGACGCCTGGAAGGTGCGGCTGGAGCTGTCGGTCACGTACCCCTCGGCGACGAGCTGGTCGACGAGGCCCTTGAGCTGACCGAGCATGCCGTCGATCTCGGCGCGGCCGTTGGTGAGCCGGCTGGCGGCGTCCTCCATCTGCTGGTAGGTGACGTTGAGGTTGGCCATGGTGGTGTCCAATCGGGAGGGCCGGCCGCGAACCGAAACCGGCGGATCAGCGGGTCTGGCGGGACGGTATCGACCGCGCTCCCGTCGCCGGAGGGTTGTCCACAGGCGCCGCGCAGGCCCTCGAGCGGGGCCTGGAACCGCGGCGGCGAGATGCTCCGGCGAGGCGTCGACTGGGGTCGCCTCCTCCAGCGGTCCGTGACATGGTCCGATTCGTGAACGGCGCCCAGGCACTGATCAGGACCCTCGTCGACGCGGAGGTCGACGTCTGCTTCGCCAACCCCGGCACCTCGGAGATGCACTTCGTCGCGGCACTGGACGACGTGCCGGAGATGCGCGGTGTGCTGACCCTCTTCGAGGGGGTCGCCACGGGCGCGGCCGACGGTTGGGCGCGGATGACCGGCCGACCGGCCGCGACGCTGCTGCACCTGGGCCCCGGCATGGGCAACGGCCTGGCCAACCTGCACAACGCCCGGCGCGGGCGGGCGCCCATGGTCAACGTGGTCGGTGACCACGCCCGCTCGCACAAGCGGCTCGACGCACCGCTGGAGTCCGACATCGACGCCGTCGCCGGCACGGTGTCGCGCTGGGTGCGCCGTTCGCTGTCACCGGCCGACGTCGCCGCCGACGCCGTCGACGCGGTGGCCGCCGCCCGCTCCGGTGGCATCGCGACGCTCGTCCTCCCGGCCGACGTCTCCTGGGAGGAGGGCGCCGAGGTGGCCGCGCCGCGGCCGGTGCGGCCGGCTGCGCAGGTGGCGCCGTCGGTGATCGAGGAGGTGGCCGCCGTGCTGGCCAGCGGCGAGTCGGTGGTGCTGTACCTCGGTGGTGACGCCGTGACCGAGGACGGCCTGCTCGCCGCCGGGCAGGTCACCGCCGGCACCGGGGCCCGGCTGATGACCGAGTCGTTCCCCGCTCGCGCGGCCCGGGGTGCGGGCCTGCCCGACGTCACCCGGCTGCCCTACCCGCCGGAGCTGGCGATGGCCGCGCTCGACGGGACCAGGCACCTCGTGCTCGCCGGGGCCACCGCTCCGGTGCACTTCTTCGGCTACCCCGGCGTCCCCGGCCACCCGGTGCCCGAGGACTGCACGGTGCACGTGCTGAGCGAGCCGGGCGAGGACGGCGTCGCGGCCCTGCGGGTGCTCGCGGCGCTCGCGGCTCCCGACGCCGAGCCGGTGCTGCTGGAGGCCTCCCGTCCGGAGCTGCCCACCGGGGAGCTGACCCCGCGCACGATGGCGGCGGTGATCGGTGCCCTGCTGCCCGAGCGCGCGATCGTCGTCGACGAGGCGCTCACCTCCGGGGTGGGGCTGATGGAGCTGACCTCGGGCGCGCCCCGGCACGACTGGCTGGCGCTCACCGGGGGCGCCATCGGCGACGGGCTGCCGATGGCCCTGGGTGCGGCGGTGGCCTGCCCCGACCGCCCGGTGATCGGCATCCAGGCCGACGGCAGCGCCATGTACACGATCTCGTCGCTGTGGAGCTACGCCCGCGAACAGGCCGACATCACCACGATCATCTGCGACAACGGCTCCTACGCCATCCTCCAGCACGAGCTGTCGCGGGTCGGCGCGGCGAACGACGGCGAGCGGGCCGCCAGGCTGCTCGACCTCGGCGGTCCCCGGCTGGACTTCGTCTCGATCGCGCAGGGCATGGGCGTGCCGGCCACCCGCGCCACCACGGCCGACGAGCTGGCCGAGCAGTTGCAGGGGGCGCTCGCCGAGCCCGGACCGCACCTGATCGACGCCGTCCTGCAGTGAGCCGGTGCGGGGGCCGGCGACCGCCCCCGCACCGCTCCCGGTCAGGCCCCGGTGGTCGCGGGCGCCGGCCGACGGCCCCGCTGCACGGCCAGCACGCCGGCGACGGCGACGACGACGCCGACCACCGGCGGGATGAACCACCCGGCCTCGTTGCTGACCCAGGCGGCGAACGCGGCCACCACGTAGACCACGAGGTTGCGCCACTCGACCGCCGGCAGCGCCGACGTCGCCGGCATGCCGCCCCGCCAGCGCGCGAGGAAGTCGCCGATGACCACGCCGCCCAGGGGTGGGATCAGGATGCCGAGCCACACCAGGTAGTCGATGAGGTTGTCGTAGATGCCGGTGATGGCCAGCAGGGTCCCCACGACCACGCCGCCGATGACGAAGGGCTTCTTCGACCGCGAGTCGGCGATCTCCGCGCCCGCGACGCCGAAGTTGTAGGCGGTGTTGTCGTTGGTGGTCCAGAGGTTGGCCACCAGGAAGACCAGCCCCCAGCCGACCAGCCCGAGCTGGTACAGGACGAGCACGAAGTCGCCCTCGCCGAACGCCAGGGCGCCGACCGCGCCGAAGCCGAGCATCAGCAGCTCGCCGATCAGGAACGCCACCACGCACGCCCAGAAGCCGACCGTGGGCGTGCGCGCGAACCGGGTCCAGTTGGGCGCCTGCGTGCCGCCGGAGGCGAACGTGCCGACGACGATGGTGACCGCGGCGGCGATCGGCATCGTCCCTCCGGGCTCGATCGCCGTCAGCCCGCTCCAGCCGCCGACCTCCTCCAGCGACCGCCAGGTGACCCAGCCGGCGAGCACGAGCATCAGCGGGACCGACACCACCGACAGCGCGTACATCCCCCGGTAGCCGTAGTAGGCGGTGACGCCCATGAGGGCGCCGCCGGCCACCATCAGGGCGATCTCGGTGGCCCGCCCCTGCCACTCCAGGGCGCTGGCGGTGAGACCGGCGAGCGTGGCGACGGTGACCCCGTACCAGCCCACCTGGGTTCCGCCCAGCAGCAGCGAGGCAAGCTTGGCGCCCCGGGTACCGAGGGAGTACCGGCACATCATCACGGTGGTCAGGCCGGTGCGGGCGCCGATGCCGCCGATCGCCGCGACGTAGACGCCGAGGACGGCGCTGCCGAGGAGCAGCACCCAGATCAGCGAGGTGACGTCGAACGCGGCGCCGATCTGCGCGCCGGCGAGCATCGTGGGCGTGAAGAAGGTGAAGCCCAGCAGGACGATCGCCAGCGAGAACAGCGACCGCCGGGCGTGCGCCGGTACCGGGTCGATGGGGTAGTCGGGATCGATCTCGGCCGGCGCGGGGGAGACGTCGTCGCGACCGGTGACGCGGCTGCTCATCGGTCGCCCTCCGGCTGCGCCACGGCGGTGTCGTCCTCGCCGATGTCCTCGTTCCACAGGGCCGGGTGCTCGGCGATGAAGTCGCTCATCATCCGGGTGCACTCCGGGTCGTCGAGGACCAGCACCTCGACGCCGTGCTCGGCCAGCCAGTCGTGGCCACCGGAGAAGTTCTGCGCCTCGCCGACGACCAGCCGGGAGATGCCGAACTGGCGGACCAGCCCGCTGCAGTACCAGCACGGGGACAACGTGGTGACCATCGTCGTCCCCCGGTACGAGGGCTGGCGGCCGGCGTCGCGGAAGGCCGAGGTCTCGCCGTGCACCGACGGGTCGTCGTCCTGCACCCGTCGGTTGTGCCCGCGGCCCAGCACCGTCCCGTCCGGCCCGATCAGCGCGGCGCCGATCGGGATGCCGCCCTCGGACAACCCGGTTCGTGCCTCCTCCAGGGCGATCCGCAGCCAGGAACGGGCTGTCGCCTCGTCCAGGGAATTTGTCATCGAGCGTCGTCCTCTCCCCGCCGGCCGGAGTGACCGGGCGTCGCGGCCATCGTGGCCCCGGTCCGCGGATGTCTTGTAACGGCCTTGTTGCGTTCAGTGGTCGCAGGGTCGGTCTCCCTGTGGGCGCCGTCAAGGCCCACAGGAACGATCGGCTACACGTGTGCAGGACGGGACCACGCTCGACCAGCGGGTGGCGCGGCGCCTCGGGATGACCGGAGGGATCTTCCCGTGCCGCCGGGGGAGGGCCCTCGGCCGTCCCGCCGGTCCTGGCGGACGACGACGACCGGCCGGCGGGAGCCCCGGGTGTCCGGCGTCCGGCGGGGCTGCCTAGATTGCCTGGAAGTGGACGGTGGAGATGGACAGGATCCCGGCCCCGCCGTGCCCCGTCCGTCGCGGCGGCTGATCACCGATCCCGTTTTCGGTCCTTATTGGGGCGGCAAGCTGCTGGCCAACGTCGGCATCTGGATCCAGAACATCGCGAGCGCGGCCCTGGTCTGGCAGCTGACCTCGTCGGCGTTCCTCGTCGGGCTGGTGAGCTTCGCCCAGTTCGTGCCGCAGCTGGTGCTGACCCCGGTGAGCGGTGCGATGGCCGACCGGGGGAGCCCGCGCAAGCAGATCCTGCTCGGGCGCACGTTGTGCACGCTCGGCGCGGCCGTCCTGGCCGGCTGGGTGCTGCTGACGCCGGAGGTGACCGACGTGCCGCCGTGGGTCGTCATGGTCTGCGCGCTGGTCGTGGGGATCGGGTTCTCCGTCGGCGGCCCGGCGATGCAGGCGCTGCTCCCGTCACTGGTGCGGAAGGGCGAGGTGGCCCCGGCCGTCGCGCTGGACAACCTCACCTTCTCGGTGGGCCGGGCCGTCGGACCGGCGGTGGGCGGCGTGGTCGCCGCCACCGCCGGTTACGGCGTCGCCTTCGGTCTGGCCGCCGTCGGCCATCTCGTCTTCCTCGTAGCGGTGTTCCGGCTCCGGACGCCGGGCGCGGCGACCGCGCCGGGCCCGCGGCTGTCGGTCTCCGCCGGGGTCCGGTACCTGCGCACCGATCCGGTGGTGGGTGTCCTGCTCCTCGGCGTCACCGCGGTCGGCATCGGCGCGGACCCGGCCGTGACGCTGGGGCCGTCACTGGCCGACGTCCTCGGGGGCGGTCCGGAACTCGTCGGCGTGCTGGCCTCGGGCTTCGGGGCGGGCGCCTTTATCGGCTTCTTCGTCCAGGCGGGCCTGGTGCGGTACCTCGACCACGCCTGGCTGGCCACCGGCGGGCTGGTGCTGCTCGCGGCCTCGGCGGTGGGGGTGGCGGCGAGCTGGAACGTGCCCGCCGCCGTCGTCGCCTTCGTGGTGGGTGGCGTCGGCCTGACGCTGGCGATGAACGGCATCACCACCCTGCTCTACGCCCGCGTTCCGCGGAAGTACATCGGCCGGATCATGGCCCTCTGGCTGGTCGGCTTCGTCGGCTCCCGGCCGCTGGCCGCGACCCTGAACGGCGCGTTGACCGACCTGCTGTCGGTCGGCGCCGCCCTGGTGACGACGGCGGTGATCGTGCTGGGTGCGGCCGCGGTGTGCCGGCCCGCGGTGCTCCGGCGCCCGGTGCCCCCGAGCTGAGCCCGGTCAGCGGGTGGGCACCTCCCGGGCGAGGACGAGCGACGTCACGACGAGCCACAGACCCCCGAGACGAAGCCGAGCAGCCCCGAGGGGCCCACGGGGGTCAGGGCGACCACCACCGCGAGCACCATGACCAGGGACGGCACGGCCGCGATGCGCGCGCTCTCCCAGCCGGTGGTGAGCAGTACCTGGGCCGTGGCGCCGTTGCCCAGGTGGGCCTCCCGGTTCACCCGACCGGGTAGACGCGGTCACACGTCCGTCCACAGATTGCCTCTTCGCCTCCCATCGGACTGACCATTTTCCTACAGTCCCGTCGATTCGATTGCTCGCTGGCTCGACGGGGGATGGGGCGTGCCGACTGCTCTGGACGTCGTGGACGGCGAGGTCCGGGAGCTCATCCGTCGGCGTGGCCTGGATCCGTTCACCGATCCCGGCCCGGTGCGGCTGCTGGTGCGCGACGTGGTGGCCGACTACTCCGAGCGGTCGCTGACCTCGGCGCTGCCGCCGATCGGCGACGTCGAGTCGGTGGTGCGCGACGTGTTGGACCGGGTGGCCGGGTTCGGGCCGCTGCAGCGCTACCTCGACGACCCGGAGATCGAGGAGATCTGGGTCAACGAGCCGGGCCGGGTGTTCATCGCCCGGCGGGGTCGCAGCG
Source organism: Blastococcus sp. SYSU DS0973 (assembly GCF_054051055.1). Lineage (NCBI taxonomy): Bacteria > Bacillati > Actinomycetota > Actinomycetes > Geodermatophilales > Geodermatophilaceae > Blastococcus > Blastococcus sp. SYSU DS0973. The sequence goes on along the minus strand of NZ_JBJHAN010000001.1, from coordinate 647,439 downwards.
AGCTGACCACGACGATCCTGGCGCCGGGGGAGCTGGCCGACCTGGTCGAGCGCATGCTGCGCACCTCAGGTCGGCGGATCGACATGTCGACGCCGTTCGTCGACGCGATGATGCCCGACGGCTCCCGGCTGCACGTGGTCATTCCCGACATCACCCGCCGCCACATGGCGGTCAACATCCGCAAGTTCGTGCTGCAGGCGCACTCGCTGGACGAGCTGGTGGCGCTCGGCACAGTCACCGCAGCCGCAGCCCGGTTTTTGGAGGCCGCCGTCGCCTCCGGGCTGAACATCCTGGTCTCGGGTGGCACCCAGGCCGGGAAGACGACGCTGCTCAACTGTCTGTGCGCGGCCGTTCCCGCCCGGGAGCGGGTGATCACCTGCGAGGAGGTCTTCGAACTGCGGGTGCCGCTGCCCGACGTCGTCTCGATGCAGACCCGCCAACCCAACCTGGAGGGCGCCGGCGAGATTCCGCTGCGCCGGCTGGTGAAGGAGGCGCTGCGGATGCGGCCCTCCCGGATCGTCGTCGGCGAGGTGCGGCAGGAGGAGTGCCTGGACCTGCTGATCGCGCTCAACTCCGGCCTCCCCGGCATGTGCACGCTGCATGCCAACAGCGCCCGCGAGGCCGTGGTGAAGATGTGCACGCTGCCGCTGCTGGCGGGGGAGAACATCGGGACGTCGTTCGTCGTCCCGACCGTCGCCTCGAGCGTCGACCTGGTGGTGCACGTGGGCACCGATGCCGACGGCCGTCGGCGGGTGCGCGAGATCGTCGCGCTGCCCGGCCGGTCCGAGGACGGCGTCATCGAGACCGCCGACGTCTTCACCAGCCGCGAGGGCCGCCTTGTGCGGGCCGATGGCTACCCGCCGCACGCCGAGCGGTTCGCCGCCGCCGGGTTCGACCTCGCCGGTCTGCTGGCATGACGGAGTCCGGCGCCCTGCTCGGGCTGGTGCTCGGCGTCGGCCTGCTGCTCATCTGGCGCAGCGGGTCGCGGGCCCCGCGGCCGCGCAGCGACCGGCGCCGGCCGGGGCGGCGTCAGCAGCAGCTGGCCGCGGCCGGGCTCACCGGCATCAACGGCGCCCAGTTCCTCGCACTGCAGGGCGGGCTGGGCCTGCTGGTCACCGTCGTCGTCCTGCTTACCACCGGCACGGTCAGCGTGAGCCTGGTGTTCGGGCTGTTCGGCTTCCTGCTTCCGCAGGTGCAGGTCCGCCGACTGGCCGGCAAGCGCCGGGCCGACCTGCGCGAGGTGTGGCCCGAGGTCGTCGACAACCTGGCGTCTGCCGTCCGCGCCGGACTGTCGCTGCCCGAGGCGCTGGGGGCCCTGTCGACCCGCGGGCCGGAGGTCCTGCGGCCGCCCTTCGCCCGGTTCGCCGCCGACTACCGATCCACCGGCCGGTTCGGCAGCTCGCTGGACCGGCTCAAGGACGACCTCGCCGATCCAGTGGGTGACCGCATCGTGGAGACGCTCCGGGTGGCCCGCGAGGTGGGCGGCAGCGACCTGGGCCGGGTGCTGCGCACCCTGTCCACCTTCCTGCGCGAGGACGCCCGCGCCCGCGCCGAGCTGGAGACCCGGCAGGGCTGGGTGGTGCAGGCCGCGCGGCTGGCGGTCGCGGCGCCGTGGGCGGTGCTGCTGCTGCTGGCCACCCAGTCGACGACGCTGGCGGCCTACGACTCGGCGCTGGGCACGGCCATCCTGCTCGGCGGTGGCGCGGTCTGCCTGGTCGCCTACCGGCTGATGCTGCGGATCGGGCGGCTGCCCGAGGACGTGCGGGTGCTCCAGTGAGCGCCGGCGTGGTGGGGATGCTGCTCGGTCTGCTGGCCGCCAGCGGCCTCGTCCTGGTGCTGACCTACGCGCCGCCGTTCCGGTCGGTGCGGCTGGTCGACCGGCTGGCGCCCTACGTGCACGACACCCCGCCGCCGTCGCGGCTGCTCGGCACGGCCACCGAGCCGGGCATGCTGACTGCGATCCGGCGCATCGCTGGGCCCTCGATCGGCACCGGCGCCCGGCTGGTCGACCGCTTCCTCGGCGGGCGGGCCGCGGTGCGCCGCCGGCTCGACGCGCTCGGCGGCGAGACGACCGTCGAGGACTTCCGCATCGAGCAGGTCGTGTGGGGCGGGCTCGGGCTGCTGGCCGCCGTGGGGGTCGCCGCGGTCGGCTCGCTCGTCGCCGGTGACCTCAACGTGCTGTCGGTCGCCCTGCTCTGCGTGGCCGGGCTGGTCGGCGGCGTGCTCGGCCGTGACTGGTGGCTCACCCAGCAGGTGCAGAAGCGGGAGGAGCTGCTGCTCGCCGAGTTCCCGGTGGTCGCCGAGCTGCTGGCGCTGGCGGTGACGGCGGGGGAGAGCCCGACGGCGGCCATCGCCCGCGTCACCCGCCTCTCCGGCGGCGAGCTCGCCCGGGAGCTGGGCGCGGCGCTCGGCCGCGCGCGGGCCGGCGTCCCGCTGGTCGACGCGCTGCAGCAAGTGGCCGACCACACCTCGCTCGACCCGCTCGCCCGGTTCATCGACGGCCTGCTCGTGGCCATCGAGCGGGGCACCCCGCTGGCCGAGGTGCTGCGCGCCCAGGCGGCCGACGTCCGGGAGGCAGGCAAGCGCCGGCTGCTCGAGGCCGGCGGACGCAAAGAAATCGCCATGATGGTCCCGGTCGTCTTCCTGGTGCTGCCGGTCACCGTCCTCTTCGCCTAGTATCCAATTAGGGTTTATAACGGCCCAGTGGCGCTGGCCGCCCCGACCGGCTGAGAGCCCCTGTGAGGCTCGCTGCTGCCGAACCTAGGGTTCTTATACCCGGGAGGACTTTGCGACGATCCTGGAGGCTCTCAGGGCGTTCATGGACACTATGTGGAGAGCCCCTAGAATCGGCCTGTCTGGAATACCAGTCTTAGTGCTGCGATTTATCCACTTACTAGACTCATGGTCCCCACCTCGTCGTAGTATCTCGCTGACCAATGCGACTTGGGGGGGCACGTGGACGGCGGCGACTGGCTAGCAGCAGGCGCGACACTGCTCGGGGCATTGATTGGCCCACTTGTGGCGAGTCGATTGCCTAGTGCGGGCACGAGCATCCAGGTGTCCGGGAGTCCTGGCGCGCAGGTGATCAATGGGAAGGTCAAGATCGATAATCGTCAAGTAACGCGCGTGACGATTCGATCGGAGCCCAGCCCTCCCTCTGGCCCGGCATCGGCGCCGCCTCGGCCATCTTCCTCGTCTGGGGCACAGAGTAGCGGGGACGGTGGCGAACCCTGGGGATACTTGCTCTTGGCCTTTGTTGTCCTCGTAGCCATGGTCGTGGGCTATCTCCGGTATCAAACTCAGATCAATGGCATAGTGATCGCATTGCAGCTATTCGCGGCCACTACCGCCTTCTCCGCTCTGCTCACGGCTCGACTTCGTTCCGTCGTTTTCGGCCCATGGATCACCGCTCAAATCTTCCTAAATGTCGCTATGGCAGTCATCGCCATCCTGGCAGTTCGCTGGACAACTAACCCGCCATTCTGGGACGGCGGCGACTTCGCACAACTTCTCGCTGACGGTGACCACATGTCACCCAGAGAACTTTTTGAGAATCACGGCATCGAAGCGGTCTTCTTCATTGGATACCAGATCCTCGGGCTTCTGTTTAGCGTCCTCATAGTTGCCTTCATCTCCCTGCATAGCCTTAAAGTTTTCTTGGCGACAGGGCTCGTGGTTCGTCGGCGAGTCGATCCGGAGTACACCCTAGGACGGATTCGACAGTGGTTTCTCGGAGGAATTTACGGTGGCCCAAGCTTGCCATTCGGGTTGGCAGTTTTCGCTACGATGGTCTCGCTGTTCCTGATCAGTGGCCTCGGATTCTCGCTGATCAACCGGAACGTCGAGTCCATCCCGTCCACTCCTGCTCCAGCTTCGACCGCCCCCGCCCCGCCTGTTCCCACCACCCCTGCACCAGTGCCCACTTCCTAATCTCACTCGCTCGGACAGGGGGTGGCCTCGCATCAAGTGATCGGGCTTAGATGGGAGCCGCCATAGGTCTTGACTGCGCGCGCCGCTCATTGCGGGCATGTGCGGTCAATGGCCGCGCGGTCTGCTGTCCCCCTGAGCGCCCTTGTGAGGCGACGAGAGGACGTCCCAAGCGTTGGAAACTCCATAGGGGAGGAGTTCGTGCCTCTGGGGTCCACTCAGCGGGATTGGGTCCCTATGTACAGGGGGGTGTAACCCACCGTGTTCGACTACTGGCATCGCCATGTATTAGCAGCCGAGCGGATGCCACTGTTTCGACTTCGACGTATGCCATGCAGGTGTTGGATGTGCTCACCGGGGCGCGCACCGACCACCCGGTGACGTCGCCATCAGTCTTCCGTCGTTCGGCGCCAAGTCTTTACTGCCAGCTCCGCCAAGCGCTCCTGGCGATCCCAGACGGCCTGGGGTGTCCAGTCATCGAGCTCGCCCACTTCCCGGGTGAGTGCCAGACTAGATCCGGCCAGTACGCGACGCTTCTCTGAAAAAGGCCCGTTTCCAAGGCTGGTGTTGTCGCTGACTCGGAGCAGCACCTGGTTGCCCATCAACAGCTTCATGTCGGACAACTCGTCCGGGGTGAAGGCCGGCCAATCCGTAGGCACTGCGTTGCGCGGCAACACGTGCTCCAAATTGACCTCGGAACTGTCTGCGTTGGGCACAAACTCGGGCTGGCTTTCCCCGCTGGCCGTTTTTTCTAGCGCGATCAGATAGTAGCGAGCGAGCCAGCCACGGCGCACGGTATGCGTGGCGAAGACCGTCTTGAAGTCGCGATCCGTCGGAACCTTAGTCGAGAACTTCTCCGCGATGGCCTGGGCGGTCGCTAGTGAACCCGTGCTGACCTCGCGAGCGGACTCTGCATAAAGACGCTCGGTAACGCCTGCACTGCCCCCGCCAACAACGAACCAGCGCACGGACCATGAGACCAGCAGGCTCAAAAGCTTGGTGACCTCCGTATCCGGCAACGCTCGCATTGCGGCAAGCAGGAGTGGGCGACATTGTTCCACGTTCAAGCGGCGCAGCGTTTCCAGCGCCGCCTTGGCCTTTTCGCTGTAAGGCTTCCAGTATTCGGCATCGCGGTCGAACATGCCCGACCAGAGGGGCGCGCTCTTCGCCAGGTCTTTCGCCAAGTCAACGGCCCCTTGCTCGTCCGCGACCGTTGCGCGCATCTCGGAGAACAGAGCCTTGACGCGAGCGACGCCTTGGGTCGAAGCCCAGTAGTGGCGAAGGAACGTATCGGCTTCCGTGACGTCTTTCTGCCCGGTAAAGGGTGCCATGGTCTGACTCCATGCAACTTTCGCCTCTTCAATCCGAGAAGCTGACGTGCCGAAGATGTGGCCCTTTAGGAGATCGGCGGTGCTTAGGTTGAGACCGCGATCGTTCAACGTCTCGAAGATGACGAAAGCGCGGTTCTCATTCGAGACGTGGACCTCGATGACCTTGGCGTTGGACAGCACGTAATCGTGCCACTGGACGAGGGGGACTTGCCAATCTTCACCAGAGCGCCCAACGATTAGGGCTTCTAACCGGCTGCGCATACTGTCGTATGCGGCAACAAGGCGGCGGTGCGACTCCTGATTGACTGCGGACGCCGCCTGAGCTCGCTGCCCGCCAATCAGGCGCTGGAAGACGTCGTTGTCTTCCGCGTTGAGAGTGAGTCGCGGCTCCAGCTCTCGTGTCGACATGTTTTTCTTTCCCAAGAAGTCGCGCTCGACTTCACCGGCGCGCTCGTCGCTTCGGGACTTGAAGATGTCTCGCATGGCGGCATAGAAGAGACTGACCGTCGCGAGGCGTTGCTGTCCATCAATCACCTGCTGGCGGCGAGATCCAGTGGTGGTGGTGACGACGGAGCCGAGAAAGTATTCTCGCGCGCCCAAGTGGATGGCCTTTTGCAGATCGTCCCAGAGCTCCGCGACTTCGTCTTCCTTCCAGGAGTACGAGCGCTGGTAGTCCGGGATAGCAAGCAGGCGGTCGGAGATCAAGTGTCCCATGCCGTAAACGAAGGTAGAGAGCTGAGAATCGGGGCCGTCCGAGACGCCCTGGTTTGCGGTCACTCTTGCATGATGACACCCGGTTCGGCGACGAGCTCCTCGCCATACGCCGTGATGGACGGATGGAGCTCCCGTGACTGGAGGGGCGCGTGGTGCCTCCCGGCCGTCTGCTCCACTCGCCTGGGCAGGGAGTCGGAGGCCAGGCCGGTGGCTGCACGGTAGGTCGGCTCGGGCTGGCCACTAGATCGGCGGCGAAGCGGTGTAAGAGGTGACCCTAAAGCTTTCAGACCACATTACCGCTTGTTGACCGCTTTAAACTCATTGCACTGACCGCTCCGCTCTGAGCGCCTGTGTAACGGCCGTACGGCTGCCCCTAGGGGTCCCCACCTGCGAAACGCGGTCGGGGGCTCCCTGGGCGCCCTGGGGGCGTTGGCGAGGGCATTGGGAAGACTGCCCTTCATCGGCGAAGGTGGGCAATGGGCAGAATCGGCGGCAGGGTCGGATGAAGGGTTAGAAGTACTAGACCTAACGTCTATAGGTTAAGGGTTAAAAGTACTAGACCTAACGTCTATAGGTTAAGGGTTAGAAGTACTAGACCTAACGTCTATAGGTTAAGGGTTAGAAGTACTAGACCTAACGTCTATAGGTTAAGGGTTAAAAGTACTAGACCTAACGTCTATAGGTTAAGGGTTAAAAGTACTAGACCTAACGTCTATAGGTTAAGAGTTAGAAGTACTAGACCTAGACCTAGGAGGTTAATGGTCTGGTAGTGGTCTCGTCACTGGACCTTCGGCGGGATGGTCAGCCGATAGGCGCTGGCTCGACCCGTCTGGCCCCGGCTCACCTGGTGGACCCACCCGTGGTCCCGGAGGTACTTCAAGCTCTCCTTGATCGTGGACTGCCCCTTGCCCGAAACGGCGGCCAGGGTCTCCACGGTGGGGCGGATGCTGGTGCCGTCACCGTTCGCGTACGTCGAGAGCAGCAGGGCCACGTGCTGGCATCCGGCCGTCATGCCCTCGGAGCGTGACCGTGTGACCAGAGCCTTCTCCCACTCCCACTTGGTGGCGGGTTGTCCGACAGGGGCCTGATGGGGCTGAGCGCCCTCCGCAGGCGGCCTCCGGGTCTCGGACGGCTGGACGGTGTGCGTGGTGCTGTTGTTCATGCTTAGTCCGTCCTGGTCCTGAATCGCTCACGAGTGGGCTGGCTGGTTGTCCAGTGCGAGGGGGTGGTGCTCGGAGTCGTCGGCGTCACCGGGAGCGTCGTCCTCATCGAGAGGGGGAACGGGGACCGCGAAGCCCTCCTTCGCCGGCTGGGGCCGCCTGGGCCGTTCGTCAAGGGCGGTGAACCAGTGCTCGCGCTCGGTGGCGTAGCTGGTGTCGCCGTCCTTATAGAGAAAGGGAAGCAGTGGCCGTTCCCTTGCCTCGTAGATCACGCGCAGGTCCAAGGTCACCTGGTGAGTGATGGGGACGTTCTTCTTGCCCCGCCCACGGGGGTAGAGCTTGATGCGGGCAACTCTGGCCAGCAGGCCGCGTTGCTCATCCAGCGTCAGCTTCTCGAACTCGCGCACCTGGTCCATGCGTGTCGGCACGTTGGCCTGCACCTCGGCGTCAGCGATCTCCTGTTCGATCCGGGTCTTCTGCTCCTGGAGAGACCGGCTGGCAGTGGTCATCTGCTCCTGGTTGAGCACCCCCTCCGCGAAGGAGGCCGCGACTGTGTTCATCCGACTTTGCATTGCCTGTAGCTCCTCCCATAGCTTGGACGGCATGCCCCGCTCTGGCAGGGGCATCAGCAAGCCCGGGCGAGTGGTCAGCATGGTTCTAACGATCGCTTCCCGGATTACGGCGTCAGCGTCATCTCGTGGCGTGCTGATGTGGTAGCTCGCGCATTGGTAGATCAGTCGCCCTTGGTACCCGGACCCTGCGGCGACAGGCTCATCGCAGACGGCGCAGTGAGCAATCCCCGTCAACAGGTTGCTAGCCTTCCTGCCCCGACTCTCTCTGCGGGTGAGCCGTGAGGGGTCCGTCAGCTTCGCGACGAGCAGGGCGTGCGTCTCGGGCGCGATGATCGGCTCCCATCCGCCCTGGCCGATCACCTCACCCTTGTAGGTGGCGAGACCGGCGTTGCGGGGGTTGAGCAGAATCTTGCGCAGACCGTTGTGCGTCCAGCCGTCCACACCCTTGGAGCTGCGAGGGGTGCTCACGCCAAGGGCTTTCCACTCGCCCACAACCGACCGCAGCGATGCGCCGGTCAGGACGTCGTCTGCCGCCTTGCGGATGAGGTCCGCTTCACGTGGGATGACCGTGCCGTCCAGCTCGTAGCCAAAGGGTCGCCAGCCGCTTGACCACGGCTTGCCCTGTGCCGCCCGCTGCTGGTTGGCAAGGCGCTGGCGGGCAGCCTTGCGTTCCACCTCCAGCTCACCGAATACCGACTGGATCGTGCCGAGGGCCTTGCCCATCTCGGTTGACAGGTCCACGTCGCCAGATGCCGTGGTGATGGCAACGCCGGTCTCGCTGCACACCTTGGCGATCTGGAGGAACTCAGAGGTGCTGCGCGTGATGCGGTCGATGGCCCACGCCATCACCACGTCCACTGTGCCGCTCCGCATGACCTCCAGCACCCGGTCCCAGCCCGGGCGCTTCTTCCCCGAGTAGGCGCTGTAGGAGATGTCCTCCACGACGTCCACGACGGTCCAGCCCCGGATTGCGGCGAGCTGTCGGCAGGCGTCCTCCTGGCGGGCGTTCGACTTCCCCTCGCCCGTGTCGTCTTTGGAGATCCGCGTGTAGATGAGCACGCGCTTGGAGTCTGGCATGCGCCGAGTTTAGCCCCTCAACGGTAACAAAGCGTTCGCCCTCTTCCCGGGGCTCATCAGCATCGTCTCGCTGGCGCAGTGAGCCCGCGGACAACCGAAAGGAAGACCATGCCCGTTCTCATCTCTGCCGCCCTGGCTGCCCTGGCCGACCGCCTGCGCGGTGAGGATCCCGAGCGGGGTGACGTGCCCGGCTGGGTGATGATCACCGTGATGACTGCCGCCCTGGTGCTGGCGATCCTCATCCCGTTCCGCGCGGCGATCGTCGATGCGGTCACCAACGCGCTGACGTCGGTCACGGGTGCGGGCTGAGCGGCTCCGCCGCGGCGACGACGGTGAGCGGGGGAGCGCCGTCGTCGACTTCGTCATGGTCTCACTGCTGATCGTGGCGCTGCTGCTCGCGGTGCTGCAGGTGGCGGTGTACGTGCACGTGCGCAACGTGGTCACCGCCAGCGCGCAGGAAGGGGCGCGGTACGCCGCCAACGCCGACGTCGACTCGACCCTGGGTGCCGCGCGCACCGTGGCGATCGTGGCTGCGGCGACGTCGGTGCGGACGGCGCAGGGGATGGCGTGCACGTCGGAGGAGGAGCTGGACACCAGCGGCGCGACGCTGGTGGTGGTGCGCTGCTCGGGGTCGGTGCCCTCGCTACTGGCGGCGCTGGGCGACGTGCTGCCGCTGGAGGTCACCGGCCGGGCGATGAAGGAGGCCGCGTGAGGTGGCTGCGCGCCCGCCTCGGGCAGATCGAGGGGGAGCGCGGGTCGGCGCTGGTGGAGTTCGTGTTCGTCGCGCTGGTGGTGTTCGTGCCGCTGGTCTACATCGTCGCGGGGTTCTCGGCGGTGCAGCGCGGGGTGTTCGCCTCGCAGGCCGCAGCGCGGGAGGCCGGGCGGGCGATGGGCACCGCCCCGGACCCGGTCACCGGGCACGAGCGGGCGCTGCGGGCCACGGAGCTGGCGGTGGAGGACCAGTCGGTCGAGGCCACCGACGTGCGGCTGGCCTACGCCCCGGCCGCTGCGGGCTGCGATGCGGCGGGCGGCTACTCGCCGGCGCTGGCTCCGGGGGAGGAGTTCTCCGTGTGCGTGACCGTGACGGTGCGGATCCCGCTGCTGCCGGAGTTCGTGGAGGCCAACACCGCCACCGGCCAGTTCGTCGTCGAGCGCGATCGCTACGTCGACGGTTGACGCCGCATCGACGGGCTGTTGTCAGCGACGGCGCCGTCGCGTCCCGAGCAGCTCGCGGGTGAGCTCCGGCCGAGCGCCGACGCCTGGCCGGGGGAACGAGCGGTGGATCGGTGACTCCAGCACCCGGATCATCGTCCACGCGACCGACGTGGGCGTGCCTCGATCGGACAGCACGGTCACCGCGGCCTCGCTGATGCCCAGGCCGGTGAGCAGCATCTCGAGGTCGTGGTCTTCCGTCCGGCGGAAGGCGGACACCGTCTTCCCCAACGCGAGACGGGATTGCTGCAGAGCTCGGTCGACCGGCGATCACCCTCTGGCGGCGCGAGCCTCATGCCGTGCGCCGGGGCGCGCCACCCACCAGGCGCCGGTCACCACCCAGGCGAGCCCCAGCGGTACAGACAGCAGCGCGCGGTCGTCCTGCGCATTGAACGGCACCGCGATCACGGAGGCGACCACGAGGAGAGCCCCGACCCACGGTGAGGGTCGGCGGCTCCGCACGATGCCGCACCCGCCGACGAACGCCCCGGCGACCGGAACGAGCCGACCAAGGGAGTCGCTGTCGTGCAGCCACCACAGCGGCGAGTCGTCGGGCAGGACCGCGTTCACCACCATTCCTCCCGCCAGCAGCCCGGCGCCGGCCCACAGCAGGACACTGCTGGCCCGGAGGAGCAGCCGTCCCCCATCCCGCCCCTCCGCGGCCAGCCGGCCGACCGCCACAGCCAGCGCCGCGACCGCCAGCAGCAACAACCAGGCGAGGTCCTCGCTCGGGCGGTGGGAGGCGCCCGTGACCCCGCACTCCTCCGACACGCAGCCCGGCGGGCGCCTGCCGAGAACGACCGCGTGGGCGGCCCAGATCGCCCCGCCGACCAACGCGAGCCCCGGCCCCACCCGCCACCGATCTGCCACAGTCGGCATTCCTACCTGGCCTTGCCGGTGGAGATGGACCGAGGATCCGTCAGTTGGGAAGGTGTCAGCGCCGTCGCTTCTTCGGATCTCCAGCGCGTGCTGCGCCCGGTTGCCGGGCCGACCGAGGACGGCGCTGGGCACGTCCGTGGGTTCGTGCGACGAGGAAGATCCCGCTGCCTTCGAGCCGATCAGTCGCAGGGGCGGGTCACCGACTCCAGGACGCGGTGCTCGTCTTGTGAAGAGCAGGTGTGCCTCGTCGAGGAAGCAGGCCTGCACGGCGCCGAGCGTCGTCGACCGAGCAGCCAGGCAGCCCCGATGCGCGCCGCCCCCGCGCCCCGGGGTGCCGGCCGAGGAGCAGACCGATGCCTGGGAGACCTACTTCCTGCCTGGCCGTGGTCGCGGTCCTCGTTCTGGCCCGGCGCCCGACATGGCTCTCGTCCGGCGCAACGGTGTGCGCGGCAGCCCGGCCCTGCCCGGTCGGGCGTGCTCAGGCCTGCGCAGGGCCCGCCGGCACGGGCACCAGCAGGGTGTCGAGCGGCAGCCGTTCCCGTGCCGTCCGCTCGCGGGCGGCCAGCGCCTCGGGCAGCTGGGCTTCCTCGTCGCGGCGGCCGAGGGCCAGGACGACGAGCGGCACCACCGCGGCCGGCAGCTCGAGCAGCGCGGCGACCCGGTCCCGGTCGAAGCCGCCGAGCTGGTGCACCGCCAGCCCCTCGTGCTCCGCCTGCACGGACAGGTGCGCGACCGCCTGTCCGGTGTCGTACACGGCCCACGGTCGCGGGGCGCCACCCGCGCCGGCGGTCTCGGCCGCGACGACGACGAGCGCCGACGCCGCGTGCGCCCACAGCTGATTGCCCGCAGCCAGCGCCTCCTGCACGGCGGCGAACTCCGGCGTCCCGCGGCGGGCCACGGCGAACCGCCACGGCTGGCTGTTGTTCGCGCTCGGCGCCCACCGGGCGGCCTCCAGCAGCGCGGTCAGCTGGACGTCGGTGATCTCGTGGGCGGTGTCCAGCCCGCGGGGGCTCCACCGGCCGGCGAGCAGCGGGTGCAGGGGAACGGCGGTGACGGCGGTCTTGCTGACGGTCATGACAGCCGCAGCGTGCATCGAGCGCTCGAGCATTCCGTGCGGTCGCTCACCCGACGAGACCCTGGTTGCGTCGGCGGGCCACTCGGTTCTGCAGGGCGGGGGCCTCGACCGTTCGTGCCGGGGCGCCGCCGGGAGCAGCTTGGAACCGGGCCCACCGAGAAGCCGGTCCAGGTGCCGACCGGTGCCCGATCTCCCTGCACGAGGGAGCGTCGTGAGCGTCCACACCCACCGCGCCCCGAGCGCCCACCGCCCTCGCCGACGGGGCACCTCTACTGCGGTAGGCCGTACATCGCTGACCCCGGGTGGTGCGACCGCCGCACGGCCGGTGGCCCGGCGGGGCGGCGGTCGCGCCCCGGGTCAGTCGATGACGTACTCCGACACCACCCGGGTGCTCACCACGTCGCCGTCGGCCAGCTTGCTCGCGGTGACCTGGTCAGGTGCCTCGCCGTGCTCCACCCACCGCTCGATGGCGCTCAGCCAGTCCACGGTGTCCTCGCCGGGCCCGCCGGCGCAGTGATAGACGCCGGGAAGGAGGAACAGCCGCATCCAGTCCTCGGTGGCCGCGCGCCCGCCGTTGGCGGCGACGGCGTCGCGGACGTAGTTGATGGTGCCCTCGGGCGTGATCAGCGGGTCCGCCCAGCCGTGCCAGACCAGCAGCTTCCCGCCCGCGCGCTCGAAGTGGCGGAGCTTCACCTCGTCGGCGTTGTAGATCTGCGCCATCGACCGCAGCTTGGGGGCGTCGCGGGTGGGGTCGAAGTCGGACAACGAGTAGCCGGGGCCCGGGTCCTTCGGGAAGGCCAGGTACTGGAGCACCTGCTGGGCGTAGTTCCCGCCGCCCGACAGCGCGGTGTCGGTGCCGATGCTCCAGCCGGGCCAGCCGGCCTCCGAGCCGACCACGAGACCGCCCGGGTAGAGCTGGCGGCCGCGGTCGTCGACCGGCGGCGCGTAGAACGCCCGAACGACGTCGATCTGGGCCGACGTCAGGCAGTCCGGCTGGTCGACGTCCCCGTCGCACTGCAGGGTGCCCGGGTCGAAGTCGCAGCCCTCCGGATCGGCGATCACCCCGTCGACGGCGCCGTCCCGGCCGTCGCACCGCTCCAGCGCCGCGGCAGCGACCACCGGAACCTTCGTCGTGGGCAGGATGACCGTGCCGTCGGCACGCCGGTTGACCGTCTCGAGATAGCCCTGGGAGAGGGGGGCCAGGTAGTTCTGGTAGAGCGCCGGGGCGCCCGCGACGATCCCGTCGAAGTCGTCGGGGTAGCGCTGGGCCTCCGACAGCGCCTGCCGTCCACCGGTGGAGCAGCCCTGGAAGTAGGAGTAGGTCGGCGCCTGGCCGTAGAACCGCTCGATGTACTGCTTGGCGGCCACCGCCACCACGTGCGGCGAGCGGTACCCCCAGTCGATCTCGGCCTGCCGGTTATCGTGCGCCCACGAACCATCGCGCTGGTCCTGGTGGCCGCTGTCCTCCGCGGCCACCGCGTACCCGCGGGACAACGCGTCCCCGCACGAGTCGATGGGGATGTAGCCGCAGAAGCCGCCGCAACCGGTCTGGAAGTAGCGCTGGTTCCAGCTCTCCGTGGGGAACTGCATCCGGAAGCCGATGTTCCCGATGCGACCGCCGAGATCGCAGTGCTCGGGCGTGCCGGCGACGGCGGGGACGACGGACGCCGTGTCGATGACCGCGGTGTCGCGATCGACCCGGATGGTGCTGCCGACGAGCGCGGCACACCGCTCCGCGGCCGGCCCGTCGGGTGGCGGGCCGCCGGACGGCGGAGCGGCGGTCGCCGGTAGGGCGAAGGTCATGAGGGCGACGAGGGTGAGCAGGACGACGCCTGCCCGCCCTCGGCCGGTGGTGCGCGGAATGATCGTCATGCGGGCCTCCCGGCGCCGACACGCATTGTTCCGCTGATCGGAACGAATGGTGGCGTGCGTTGCGGGCATTCAAGGATCCTCAGGCCGCAATGGCAATGACTCGGGACCAAATCGGGCCGAGGTTGCGACGATTTAACAATTCGCGCCGACCATTGTTCCGCTTAGAGGAACGACTGCAGGAGGTGGCCCACCGAGCGGAGGAGCACGGAAACTGCGGCAACGGCTGGGGTCGCGGCCGCCGCTGGGGGAACTGAGCAGCCGCGGCGGCGGGCGCCGCCGCGGCCACGCCGGTGGGGTCAGCCCCCGCGCTCCACCTCGGCCTGCACCACGCCGCGCACCGCGCGCAGCAGCGCTTCGTCGGAGGTGTCACCGCGGTCGAGGGCCTCGCGGGCCGGTCCGGGCAGCAGGCCGCCGTCCACGGTGTCCAACCAGGTCACGTCCCCGCCCATCCGTCGGCCGACCTGCAGGCCGTCCCCCTCCGGGCGCAGCACGTACTCCTCGCCGTCCAGCTGGATCGTCATCTCGTCGGTCATGACCGCCCCCTACCCCCGGGACCACCGGTTCCACGCAAGGACCGCATCGGGCGGGAGAGGATGCCCGCATGGACGAGGAGTGCTGCGAGGTCGTCGTCACCGCGGACGACGCGGATTGGCTGGCCGGCTTCACCCGCACGCTGGTCGAGGAGCGGCTGGCCGCCTGCGGCCACCACCTCGCGCCGATCCGGTCGGTCTACCGCTGGGCGGGGGCGGTGCAGGACGGCACCGAGGCCCGGGTCGCGCTGCACACCCGCCGGTCGCTCGTGCCGGCGGTGGTGGCGCGCACCCGTGAACTGCACCCGTACGAGGTGCCCTGCGTCATCGCGCTCCCGCTCGTCGGTGGCGACCCCGACTACCTGCGGTGGATCACCGACGAGACGCGGCAACCCTGACCGGGTAGCTGTATCGCTGACCCGTTGCGGGTACGGGGCCGCCGCCGGCGCGTGGCGGCCACCACTCCCGCCGATGCACGCAGCAGGATGTGGGACGGCGCACCGCGATCTACCGGAGGGGACGTGGCAGCAGCACCTGGAGAGCGCGAGCTGCCCCTCGACGTGCGCCGCAACGCGGGCTCGTCCGGCCGGGACGCCGCGCTCGTGGAGGCGGTGCTCGATGCCCTCGCCTCCCCGACCGTGCTGCTCGACCCGGCCGGCCGCGTGGTCCTGGCCAACTCGGCGTGGACGGAGGCGGGGCGGGAACGCCAGGCGCCGATCCTGCCGGGCGAGGACTACCACGCGCTCGCCTTGCACCTGCGCGACGACGCCGACGCCCGCCGGCTGGTGCGCGAGCTGCGCGAGCTGTCCCGGGGCGAGCGCACCGAGGTCTCGGTCGACCGCTCCGTCCCCGACCCCGCGGGCGTCGCCACGAGCTGGTTCCACGTGCAGGCGTCCCGCGTCGACCAGGCAGGGCACGTCGTGGTCACCCACCTCGACATCACCGCCCGCGTCCGCGCCGAGAAGGCATCGGCCTGGCGGGCGCGCCACGACTCGTTGACCGAGCTGCCGAACCGGGCACACCTGCACGAGCTGATCGACGCCGAGCTCCTGCACCCCCGCCGTCCCGCGGTCGCCGTCCTCTTCCTCGACGTCGACGGCTTCAAGGACGTCAACGACTCCCTCGGCCACGAGGTCGGTGACGAGCTGCTGCGCCAGCTGGCCGGCCGGCTGCTCGACAGCACCCGCGCGCAGGACGCCGTCGGGCGGCTGGGTGGCGACGAGTTCGTCGTCCTCTGCCGGGACTGCGACGCCGACGGCGCCGAGCTGCTCGCGCACCGCTGCCAGGCCACCTTCGAGCAGCCCTTCGAGCTGGACGGGACCACCCACCGGCTCAGCGCCAGCATCGGGATCGCCGCCATCCCGGCCGGGGACCGCGCCGGCGTGCGGTCCACCGATCTGGTCCGCGACGCCGATCTGGCGATGTACGCGGCCAAGGCCGCCGGGCGGAACCGGGTGCGGATCTTCAGCCCGGATCTCCGAGCCCGGGTGCAGCGCAAGGTGCAGCTGGCGGCCGAGCTGCGGGACGCGATCTCCGACGGCGGGCTGGTCCTGCACTACCAACCGGTGGTGGAGCTGGCGACGGGGGAGGTCACCGGTGTGGAGGCGCTGGTGCGCTGGCGGCATCCCGAGCGCGGGCTGGTGCCGCCGTGCGACTTCGTGCCGGTGGCCGAGCAGCACGACCTGATGATTCCGCTCACCCGCTGGGTGCTGGCCGAGGCCTGCCGGCAGGTGGCCGCCTGGCGCGACGAGGGCGTCGCCGTGGTCGCCGGGGTCAACGTCAGCGCGGCGCACCTGGTCACCGGCACCCTCGTCGACGACGTCGTGACCGCGCTGCGCGGCGCCGGTCTGCACGCCCGCCAGCTGATCGTGGAGCTGACCGAGACCAGCGCCGCCGAGGACCCTGCCCGCGCCGCCCAGCAGTTCCGGCGGTTGCGCGACCTCGGCGTCGAGTCCTCCATCGACGACTTCGGCAGCGGCTTCTCGTCGCTGAGCCAGCTGGTCGCCATCCCCGCCGGCGTCCTGAAGATCGACCGGAGCCTGGTCACCGGGACCGACGATCCGGACGGCTCGTCGGCCGCGGCGGTCGCCGCCGTCGTCGGGCTGGCCCGGGCCTGCGGCATGCGGAGCCTGGCCGAGGGCGTGGAGACGGCGACGCAGCTGCAGCGGGTCACAGAGCTGGGCTGCCGGTACGCCCAGGGCTTCCACATCGCCCGGCCGATGCCGGGTGACGAGTTCCCGGGCTGGGTCCGCCGGTACCGGGCCGGCTGAGCGTCCGGCCCGACGGGTCCGTCCCGCTGTGCGGTCGCCCGAGTGGTCGGACCACGACCGTGTGGACACCGTCGTTGTGTTGCAGAAAGCGCGCGACCGCGCGCGCCCCGCAGGAGAAGACGACCCGATGCCCAGGCCCAGGCTGCTGACCGCTCTGACCGCTGCGCTGGCCGCCGTCCTGCTGGGCGGCGGCGTCGCCGGGGCGGCGCCCACCTCGACGGAGACGGGGGAGTACGCGCCGCTGGACCAGCGCGGCCCCGCGCTGTCGGTGCCCAAGGCGGCCCTCCAGGAGAGCCTCACCTGCAACGGCCCGCTGCGCGGCCTGGAGCAGGACCCGATCCTGCTGGTGCCGGGCACGACCATGGACCCGCAGGTCGGCTTCGACTGGAACTACATGCGGGCCTTCGAGCAGCGCGGCTGGCGCTGGTGCGCGGTGACCCTGCCCTCCGACGCGACCGGCGACATCCAGGTGGCCGGCGAGTACCTGGTGCACGCCATCCGCACCATGAGCCAGCAGGCCCACCGCGACGTCGACGTGGTCGGCTGGAGCCAGGGCGGCATGGTGCCCCGCTGGGCGCTGCGCTTCTGGCCCGACACCCGCCCGCTGGTCGACGACCTCGTGGGCCTCTCGCCGTCCGACCACGGCACGGTCCTCGCCGACACCTCCTGCGGCACCGGCCCGTGCACGCCGGCCAACCACCAGCAGGCCTCCCGGTCGGAGTTCCTGGAGGCGCTGAACAGCGGGGCGGAGACCTTCGCCGGCGTCGACTACACCGTCGCCTACACGGCGGCCGACGAGATCGTCGTCCCGAACACCCCGCCGGTGGCCAGCTCGGCGCTGCGCACCGGCTCCGGTCGGATCGTCAACATCGCGACCCAGGAGGTGTGCCCGGCCAACGCCGCCGACCACTTCGCCATCGGCAGCTACGACCCCGTGGGCTACGCGATCGTCGTGGACGCACTCACGCACGACGGCCCGGCGGAGCGCGGGCGGATCCCGCTCACCACCTGCGCCGAGGTCTTCCAGCCGGGGGTCGACCCGGCCACCTTCACGGCCGACTACGCCGCCTTCGTCGGCTACGCGGTGGACAGTGACGGCGACGCCCCGGAGGTCGAGGACGAGCCGGCGCTCGCCGCCTACGTGTACGCCCGCCGTTGACCGGCGCGGCGGGCCGGGCGGGCTCAGCCCGGCTCGCCGCGGGCCTTCCGCCGGGCGATCACCACGATGTCGACCGCGGCGACGGCGGCGAGCACGAACAGCACCACCGGGAACGCCACCGGCACCGGGTCGGCCCTGAGCATGAGGATCCCGCCCCCGATGCAGATGACCAGGCCGAAGACGGCCAGGACGAGCCGGAGGGTGAGCGCCGACCGGGCCGGGGGCGCACCACCGACACCCGCCGTGGGGTCGTGGTGGTCGGGGAGGCCGCGGGCGTAGTCCTCCCGGGAGCGTTGTCGCTTCGGGTCGGTCATGGCATCCCTGCGTACCCGCGCCGGGAGCGCACTACCCTGGGTCGACGTGGCCGCTGACTTCTCCGTCGTCCTGGACGAACTCGACACGACCCTGAAGTCGATCGAGGCCGTTCTCGACGTCGACCGACTCCGCCGGGAGGTGGCCGAGCTCGAGCAGCAGGCCGCCGCCCCCGACCTCTGGGACGACGTCGAGGCCGCGCAGGCGCTGACCTCCAAGCTCTCCTACATGCAGGGCGACCTGCGCCGGGTGGAGGAGCTGCGGAGCCGGCTGGACGACGTCGGTCTGCTGCACGAGATGGCCGCCGAGGAGGGCGACGAGGCCACGACGGCCGAGGCCGAGCGAGAGCTGGAGGCGCTGCGCAAGGTGCTCGACGAGCTCGAGGTCCGCACCCTGCTGTCGGGCGAGTACGACTCGCGCGAGGCGCTGGTGACGATCCGCTCGGAGGCCGGTGGGGTCGACGCGGCCGACTTCGCCGAGATGCTCATGCGCATGTACCTGCGCTGGGCCGAACGCCACAAGTACCCGACCGAGGTCCTGGACATCAGCTACGCCGAGGAGGCCGGCATCAAGTCGGCCACCTTCTCGGTGAAGGTGCCCTACGCCTACGGCACTCTCTCGGTCGAGCAGGGCACCCACCGGCTGGTGCGCATCTCGCCGTTCGACAACCAGGGCCGCCGGCAGACGTCGTTCGCCGGCGTCGAGGTGCTGCCCGTCGTCGAGCAGACCGACCACGTCGACATCCCCGAGAACGAGATCCGGGTCGACGTCTTCCGCTCCTCCGGTCCCGGTGGGCAGAGCGTGAACACGACCGACTCCGCCGTCCGGATGACCCACATCCCAACCGGCATCGTCGTGTCCTGCCAGAACGAGAAGAGCCAGATCCAGAACCGCGCCGCTGCGCTGCGCGTGCTCCAGGCCCGGCTGCTCGTCGTGCGCCAGCAGGAGCAGAAGGCGGAGATGGACGCCCTGAAGGGCGAGGGCAGCAGCTGGGGCAACCAGATGCGCTCCTACGTCCTGCACCCGTACCAGATGGTGAAGGACCTGCGCACCGAGCACGAGACCGGCAACACCGCGGCGGTCCTCGACGGGGACATCGACTCGTTCATCGAGGCCGGTATCCGCTGGCGCAAGCAGCAGGAGGCCACCGCCGCCTGAGGAAGGACACCTCTTCCCCGGGCCTCGCCGGCCCGGCGCCGGCCCTGCAGAGGAGCCGGCAGGTGGGTCCTTCCTCACGTTCCGGGCCGGGTCGGAGCCGGACGCAACCGTCCGTGACCGGCTGACCGGGCCGTTGCAGGGACGCGGTGACACAGGGCGAGAACGACTCCGGAGCGTTCCGTGGCGAACGGGCTGTGCGGGGCCCCGGGACTAGTACCGTGGCGCCTCGTGATCGAAATGCAACACGTCACCAAGCTGTACCCGGCCAGCGGCCGGCCCGCCCTTGACGACGTGTCCACGGAGATCGACAAGGGAGAGTTCGTCTTCCTCATCGGCTCCTCCGGTTCGGGCAAGTCGACCTTCCTGCGGCTGCTGCTGAAGGAGGACGACCCGACGTCGGGCACGGTCTCGGTGAACGGCAAGACGCTCAACACCATGAGCAAGTGGCAGGTGCCCAAGCTCCGCCGCACCATGGGCTGCGTCTTCCAGGACTTTCGGCTGCTGCGCAACCGCACGGTGGCGCAGAACGTCGCCTTCGCCCTCGAGGTCATCAACAAGCCGCACCGGACGATCAAGCGGGTCGTCCCGGAGGTGCTGGAGATGGTCGGGCTGGAGGGCAAGGCCAACCGGCTGCCCGGCGAGCTCTCCGGTGGTGAGCAGCAGCGGGTGGCCATCGCCCGCGCGTTCGTCAACCGGCCGCTGGTGCTGCTGGCCGACGAGCCGACCGGAAACCTCGACCCGGAGACCAGCGAGGGCATCATGCTGCTGCTCGAGCGGATCAACCGGACCGGCACCACGGTGATCATGGCGACGCACGACTACCACATCGTCGACTCCATGCGCCGCCGCGTCATCGAGCTCAACGGGGGAGTCCTCACCCGCGACCAGTCGCGCGGTGTCTACGGCGTGGGCCGCTAGCAGCGCCCGCCACACCGCCGACCGCGTCCGCACGCATCCACGACAGGAAATCCATGCGCGTCAACTTCGTGCTCTCCGAGGTGGCCACCGGGCTGCGTCGCAACCTCACCATGACGGTCGCGATGATCCTGACCACGGCCATCTCGCTCGGACTCATGGGCACCGGCCTGCTGATCGCCGGGATGATCTCCGACATGAAGGAGATCTACTACGACAAGGTGCAGGTCTCCATCTTCCTGGCCGACGACGTCACCGACGAGCAGCGGGCGGCGATCGAGTCGGAGCTGGCCGCCTCGCCGGAGGTCTCGAACTTCATCTACGAGTCGCGCGAGGAGGCCTACGAGCGCTTCCGGCAGCAGTTCAGCCAGCAGCCGGAACTCGTGGAGAACACCCCGGCCGACGCGCTGCCGGAGAGCTTCCGCGTCGAGCTGGTCAACCCCGAGCGCTACGAGGTCATCGCGGCCGAGTTCCCGAACGGGGAGAACGGTGTCGACCAGGTGCGCGACGAGGGTGACTTCCTCGACCGGCTGTTCAGCCTGCTCAACGGGGCGCGCAACGCGACCATCGCCGTCGCGGTCGTGCAGGCGCTCGCCGCCCTGCTGCTGATCTCGAACACCATCCAGCTCGCCGCGTTCAACCGCCGGAACGAGACCAACATCATGCGGTTGGTGGGCGCCTCGCGCTGGTACACCCAGCTGCCGTTCATCCTCGAGGCGGCGTTCGCCGGCCTCGTCGGCGGCCTGCTCGCCGCCGGCGGGCTGATCCTGACCAAGGTCCTGTTCATCGACCGGACGCTGGCCGGGCCGATCAAGGCGGGCATCATCCCGCCGGTCCAGTGGGACGCGATCATCACCAACAGCGTCGTCGTCTCCGGCGTCGGGGTCGCGCTGGCCGGCATCGCCGCGTACGTGACGCTCCGGTTGTACGTAAGGTTGTAGGGGCGAGCCGCCCCGCGAGGCGGCCGGGGAGTGGAGGCCGGAGGCCGCCACGACGAGGGCCGGGGCACGCTCGTCGCAGATGGGGACGGCACCTGGCCGCGGTGTCGTCCGGAGGACGACGGAGGAACGGTGCCGCGAGAGACCGGGCGCAAGCTCATCGCCCAGAACAAGAAGGCGCGGCACGACTACTCGATCCTCGACACCTTCGAGGTGGGTCTGGTGCTCACCGGCACCGAGGTGAAGAGCCTGCGTGCCGGCCGCGCCTCGCTGGTCGACGGGTTCGCCTCGATCGACGACGGCGAGGTGTGGCTGCAGCACGTGCACATCCCCGAGTACGTGCAGGGCACATGGACCAACCACGCCCCGCGGCGCAAGCGCAAGGTGCTCATGCACCGCGTCGAGATCGACAAGCTGGTCGGCAAGACCCGCGAGGGCGGGCTGACCCTGGTGCCGCTGGACCTGTACTTCAAGGACGGCAAGGTCAAGGCCACGCTCGCGCTGGCGAAGGGCAAGAAGTCCTACGACAAGCGGCACGACCTCGCCGAGCGCGACTCGCGCCGCGAGATCCAGAAGGCCTTCGGGCGGTACGTGAAGGGACGACGGTGAAGGGCATCGCCTACGAGCGGTTCGGTGGCATCGAGGTGCTCGAGTTGCGGGACGACCTGCCCGAGCCGCCGGTCGGCCCGGACACCGTGCTGGTCCGCACCCGCGCCGCCGGGGTCAACCCGGTCGACATCGGCATCCGCGAGGGCGGCCTGGCCGGGTTCTTCCCGCACCACTTCCCGATCATCCCGGGCTGGGACCTCGCCGGCGTCGTCGAGGCGGTCGGCCCCGCGATCGTCGACTTCGCCCCGGGCGACGAGGTGTTCGGCTACCTGCGGCGCGACGACGTCCAGTGGGGGACGGCGGCCGAGCTCGTGCCCGCCCCGCAGCGGTGCCTCGCCCCCAAGCCGGAGTCGCTGTCGTTCACCGAGGCCGGCGCGCTGCCGCTGGCCGGGCTGACCGCCTACCAGGCGCTCACCGAGGCGCTCGAGGTCGGGGAGGGCGACCGGGTGCTGGTGCACCGGGCGGCCGGCGGCGTCGGCTTCTTCGCCGTGCAGATCGCCGTCGCCCTGGGCGCGACCGTCATCGGCACCGCCAGCCCGCGCAATCACGGCTTCCTCACCGACGCCGGCTGCGCCGAGGTGCTCGACTACTCGGCCGGCCCGGTCAGCGGGCAGCTGTCCGAGAAGGTCGATGCGGTGCTCGACCTCAACGGCGGGAACGCCCTGGCCGACGCGCCCGAGCAGGTCCGCGACGTCTCCCGCATCGCCAGCGTCGTCGACCCGTCGGTGAACGGGATGGGGGGCCGCTACGTGTTCGTCCGCCCCGACCGGCACGACCTCGAGGAGCTCGGCCGGATGGCCGACGCGGGGCAGCTGCGGGTCGCGGTCGCGAAGGCGTTCCCGCTGGAGCGAACCGGGGAGGCACAGCAGCTGGTCGCCGGCGGGCACGTCCGCGGCAAGGTCGTCGTCACGGTCCCGTGAGCGTCCGACCGCCGGCCGACGACGCCGACGTCCCGCGGTACTGGCGGGAGCTCGGCCTGCCCGGGCTCGTCGACGTGCACGTGCACTTCCTGCCCGAGCGGGTGCAGGCGAAGGTCTGGCAGTACTTCGAGGCAGCGGGGACCCACTACGGCTCCGAGTGGCCGGTCACGTACCGGCTGCCGGAGGAGGAGCGGCTCGCCGTCCTCCACCGGCTCGGCGTCCGGGCCTTCCCGACGCTGCCATACCCGCACAAGGCCGGGATGGCCGCGTGGCTGAACGAGTGGTCCGCCGGGTTCGCGGCCGGCCGCCCGCAGGTCCTCCGGTCGGCGACGTTCTTCCCGGAGCCGGGGGTGGACGACTACGTGTCCGAGGCGCTGGGCGCCGGCGCGCGGGTGTTCAAGGTGCACGTCCAGGTGGGGGCGTTCGATCCGCGCGACCCGCTGCTCGACGCGGTGTGGGCCCGGCTGGAGGAGACCGGCACCCCGGTCGTCATCCACTGCGGCTCCGGCCCACTGGCCGGCGAGCACACCGGACCGGAGCCGATGAGCGGGCTGCTCGAGCGGTACCCGCGGCTGCAGCTGGTCATCGCCCACCTCGGCATGCCCGAGTACCGGGACTTCCTGGGCCTCGCCGAACGATACGAGCGCGTGCACCTGGACACCACGATGTTCGCCACCGACTTCACCGAGCGGCTGATGCCCTTCGACCCGGCCGACCGCCCGCGGCTGGCGGCGCTGCGCGACAAGGTGCTCCTCGGCAGCGACTTCCCCTCGATCCCGTACCCCTACGCCCATCAGCTGCAGGCGCTGCACCGGCTGGATCTGGGGGAGGAGTGGCTGCGCGCCGTGCTCTGGCACAACGGGGCGCGGCTGTTCGAGATCGCGGCGTGAGCCGGACCTCCGGCTCGCCGCGCCCGCCCTCGGCCCGCCCGACCCGGGCGGCTGCCGCACCGCCGCTCCCGACGTCGACAGCGGCGACGTGACCGGTGCGCTGCGGGTCCACGAGCGCCTCGCGTTCGAGACGGCGCGCACCCACGTCGCCTGGTCGGTCCGGCAGCCCCCGGTGGCGAGTCGCTAGGGTCCGGCCATGGTCAGCGTCGATCAGCCCGAGCCCGCGTTCGATCCCGCACTCGTCGGCCGCGCGCACCGCGCGATCGACCCGCTGCACTCGCACCTCTACTTCGCCCCGGAGCAGGACGAGCACCTCGGTGCGGTCGGCCTGCGGCCGGGCCGGATGGTCTACTTCGCCGGCCGCGCCGCTCCGATGGGGGCCGTGGGGGCCGGCCTCGTGACGGCGACCTTCTACAACTTCTCGCCGTCGCTGGTCGCGCACATGATCCCGCGGGCCTGGACGCTCGCCGCGCCCGAGCAGGTGCTCACCGCCCGGCTCGACGCCGCCCGCGGCTCGCTCACCCGCTTGCTCGGCGAGGAGGTCGCCGGCTCCCCGGAGGTGGCCGAGCTGGCCGGCCTGCTCCGCGAGGCCTGCAGCGACCTGAGCGCCGAGGGCCGGCCGCTCTACGCCGGGCACGCCGACCTGCCGTGGCCGGGGGAGCCGCTGCTCGCCCTGTGGCACGGGGCCACGCTGCTACGGGAGCACCGGGGCGACGGGCACGTCGCCGTCCTGCTGCACGCCGGGCTCACCGGCCTCGAGGCGCTGATCACCCACTGCGCCACCGGTCGCGGCTTCACCGTGCAGGCCGCCAAGGCCACCCGCGGGTGGAAGGACGAGCAGTGGGACGCCGCATGCGCCGCGCTCGCCGACCGCGGGCTGCTCGACGACGCCGGGCTGACCGAGGAGGGCGCGGAGCTGCGCGCCCGCATCGAGATGCAGACCGACGCGCTCGCGGCCGACCCATGGCTGTCGCTGGGCGCGGAGAAGACCGCGCGGGTGGTCGAGATCGGCAAGGGCCTGTCGCGCGTGCTGACCGCGAACGGCGCGTTCGGCCAGGGCATCTTCGGCCGCTAGACGACCCGCTGGGACGGTAGGAGCGCGCAGGTGCTGCTCCCGCCGGTGGTGGACGTGGTCCCGGGGCCGTCGGCCGATCCGCGGCCGGGAGCCGGTCACCCGTGTGGGCGAGGACACCCTCGGGTCGTCGTCGCCGGCGTGGGAGCATGGGCGACGGCCGGAACGCGAGGGCGGGCGGCTGGACCCGGGAGGAGGACGTCGTGCGCAGCGAACCTCCCAGTACCGATCCCGAGGTCCTTCCCGCCTGCTGAAGGAGCCCGTTCTCCCCACCCCTCGCACGCTGCGACGGGACCGGGAACGGTGGCTGGCGAGAGGACCCCCGGTGTGCCTCGTCGTCCCCTGCCCTCCGGAGCCCGTCATGACCGAGCGCCGTCTCGCCCCGCTGACCGCCCTGACCACCCTCACCCGCCGTCCGCGGCTGGAGCCCGTGCGGACGCCGAGCGGGGCCACGGCGTCCGCGACGGTGCCCGACGCCCCGGCCGAGCCGTCGCGGATCGTGGACAACGCGGTGTACTCCGAGGGCCGCCGCATCGCCACGCCGGAGACTGCGGCCGAGAGCCGTGAGGAGCTGGCCGCGGGGGAGGAGCGGCTGGCCTGGATGGGGCTCTACCGCCCGCAGCCGAACGAGCTGGGCGCGCTGGCCGAGCTGTTCGACCTGCCCGAGCTCGCCGTCGAGGACGCCATCAAGGCCCACCAGCGGCCGAAGTTCGAGCGCTACGGCAGCACGCTGTTCGTCGTGCTGAAGGCCGCGCGGTACGTCGACGCCCTGGAGGAGGTGGAGTTCGGGGAGCTGCACCTGTTCCTCGGGCCGGACTTCGCCGTCACCGTGCGGCACAGCGAGTCCCCCGACCTGGCTCGCGTGCGCCGTCGGCTGGAGAGCGAGCCGGCGCTGCTGGCGAAGGGCAGCGAGGCGGTGCTGTACGCGGCCCTCGACGCGGTCGTCGACGGGTACGGGCCGGTGGTCGAGGGCCTGGCCAACGACATCGACGAGATCGAGACCCAGGTGTTCGGCGGTGACCCCGGTGTCTCCCGGCGCATCTACGAGCTGTCGCAGGAGGTGCTGGAGTTCCAGCGCGCGGCGCAGCCCCTGACCGGCATCATCGCCGCGATCACCGCCGGTTTCGACAAGTACGGCGTGGACGAGGAGCTGCGCAGCTACCTGCGCGACGTCGCCGACCACGTGGTGCAGGTCAACGAGCGGGTGGAGGGATTCCGCCTGCAGCTGCGCGACATCCTCACCGTCAACGCGACGCTGGTCGCGCAGCGGCAGAACGAGGAGATCCGCGAACTCACCGAGACCAGCATCGCGCAGGGCGAGGAGGTCAAGAAGATCTCGGCCTGGGCGGCGATCCTGTTCGCGCCGAGTCTCGTGGGCGGCGTCTACGGCATGAACTTCGACCACATGCCCGAGCTCGACGAGGTGTGGGGCTACCCGTTCGCGCTGCTGCTCATGTTCGGCGTCAGCCTCACGCTCTACCTGGTGTTCAAGCGTCGCGACTGGATCTGAGCGCGGGACCTGCGGCGGGTCGGGAAGCATCCGGGCGGTCCCGGGCGGCGGGAACAACCTGCTTGTGCGGCCGGTTATCCTGTTCGCACAACTACACAGGGGGTGATTGGTCTCGACTTCGGTCGGGTGTCCAGGGGAAGCGAGCCGAGGAAGGCAACGATGAGCTCGTTAACCACGCGTTGCACAACACACAAGCGCCGACTCTGATCAGCGCGACTACGCCCTCGCTGCCTGACGGTAGCTAGGCGGGTCTGTCAGCCCGGGTTCGTCATCGGCCCGGATCCTGGCATCAGCTAGATGACTCACCGTGCGTGCCGGTCGCGGGCGCGCACGGGACATCCAACAGCGACTGGGCCCGTCACACCGACTCGTCTGCGTGATCGGTGGGGCCGAGCAGAGGCACAGCAGACTGCGCTCGGAGAAGCCCTGGATATGCGTCGAAGGACGCGGGTTCGATTCCCGCCACCTCCACCACGAGGTCTTCGCAGATTGTGCGGAGACTCTTCGTAGATTGACGAACCGCCCCGGACCTACAGGTCCGGGGCGGTTCGTCGTCTCACGCAGGTGTCAGGCAGCCTCGAGGACCTGCTGCATGTGGCCGCCGCGGAGGCGACGCAGGTGCTCGGCGTCGACGGCCTTCGCCTCCTCCTTCGTCAGGTCGCGGAAGCCCCAGTAGGGCGGGTCGGGCTGCAGCAGCGGGTGGTCGGCCGAGCCGCGGGCGGTGCGGTCGTGCCAGCTGCGGAGCTGCTCCTCGTTGAAGACGCTGGCCTTGACCGCGGCGACGATGGAGGCCATCGCCAGGCCGGGGAGTCGGTTCTGACCGCGGCGCAGTCGCTGCCGGCTGGCGTTCTTGAGAATCCCGAAGACCCCCTCGACCAGCGCCCGCCGCTTGAACAGCCGCCGCCACCGGCGGCTGCCGTAGTACTCACGCTGCATCAGCTTGCGCTGGTGGTTCGCGTCGTCCGAGTCGGGCGTGAAGTCCATCGTCTTGTTCGTGCAGGACTTGCGGGTGGTGTGGTCCTCCGGCGGGGTGATGATCGGGAGCCCCAGCTGGGTGGCCGCCTCGACCTGCGCGGCGCCGAGGGCGTGGCAGCCGGCGCGGCCGGCGCGGGCGGGGCAGATCCACTTGCTGGTCACGCTCTTGCCGAGGCCGCTCTCCTTGCGGTCGAAGGCCCAGTTGCGCTGGAACTCGTCGACGTCGTCGTGGAAGGCGTCCCACTCCTCGGCGGTGGCGCGCTCCGGCGGCAGCGGCCGGTGGTCCATTGGGGCGGCGGCGCAGTGCAGCCAGCCGTGCTGCATCTGCGCGCCGTTGATGTCGACGACCCTGTGGTTGTCGGTGCGCATGGCGAGACCCTGTTCGATGCCCCGCTGGGCCAGCGGTACGGCCCACCGGCCGCCCTTGAGGTTGGTGTACAGCATGTCGCCCACGAGCCGGGTGATCTGGTGGCGGCTGCGGATGCGGTCGATCAGCCCGAGCGAGGCCTCGACGACGTCGGCGTTGGCGGGGGTGAGGACGAACCCGTCGATGAGCACCGGCTCGGAGTCGTCGTCGGCGTTCGGGTCGGGAACCCGGCAGATGGTGTGCTGGTGGAAGCCGAAGCCGACCTCCTTCTCGCCGCTCTTGCTGGTCTTGTAGCCCCAGGCGGCGTCGAGGCAGCGGCCGCGGGCGGCGGCGGGCGCGGGCGCGCTTTGGTCCTCGGGCGCGGTGGCGCCCTCGTCGTCTGTGGCGATGCCGGCGACCTCGAGCGCGTCCGGGTCCGCCCCGTCGGTGACGCCGTCGGCGAGGTCCTTCTCCAGCTCCTTCTTCCGCTTGCCGGGGCCGCGGGTCCAGGCCCACTGCCCGGTGGCGTCCAGCGCACTGGTGCTGCCGGTCCGCGGGATGGTGGTGACAGCGATGAGCGCGTCGATGATCTGCTCGACGGTCCCCTGACGAGCGGCGCGCTCGGTGTCGTCGAGCTGCGGGGCCGCGCCGTGGCCGTAGTCGAGCCGCTTCCGCAGGGCGGTGGCGGCGTTGGACAGGTCGTCGTAGCCGATCTCCTCGACGCCGTCCTCGGCCCAGATCCTCTTGCGGGGCTTGCCGTTCTTGACCAGCGCAGGCGCGTCGGGGTCGAACGGCTTGGCGTTGGTGCGCTTCGTCGTGGTCGGCGGGCGCAGCACGCCGAGCTCTCACTGCTTGTCACGGGGCAGGGCCTCAGTGAGCACCTGGTGAATGCTGGCCAGCGTGGTCTCGTGCCCCAGCCGAGTGCACAGGTGCATACCGATGAACAGCAGGCGGGTGTTGTCCCGGATCCTGCCGATTCGGCCGGGCTTGCCGGGCTGCCGGGGCGGGCAAGCCAGGTCCAGGACGCCGCTGCTGTCGATGACGTGCACGGTGCGGTCGACGAGTGCCGGGGTGAGGTGCTTGGCGCTCATCGGGCACCCCCGCGCAGCGCGCCGGCGGCGGGCTTGGTCAGGCCCTTGTGCTCCAGCCACGGACCCAGGTGGGGAACCAGGTCGACCAGCGTGCGGGCGGACTTCAGCCCGGCCGCCTGCAACAGCACGCCGATGGGGACGGTGTCGGTCATCAGGTCGGCCAGCCAGGTGGCGCGCAGCCGCGCCGCCTCGATGTGCGGGACGTTGTAGAGCGCGGCGTTCTCGACGGCGCGGGCCGCGGTGTTCCGCCGGTCCACCTTGTCCCCGAGCACCAGCTCGCCGGCCCGCCTGCCGTCGACGGCGGAGCGGAGGAGGGCCTCCAGCCGCGAACGGACCGGCACGATCCGCGGCCTCGGCTCCTGGGCGTGGACCTGCAGGCCCTGCATGCCGAGGTCCTCGATGTGCTCGATGCGCAGGTGGCGGAGGTCGACGCTGTCCAGGCCGGCGCCAGCGCCGAGGGCCACGACGGTCGACAGGTCACGGCGCTTGGCCTCGGTCGGCTGGGTGCGGCAGACGCGGGTAATGACCGCCAGTTCCGTCGGCGTGTAGGGCGGCTTGACCGCGCTGTGCCCGATCGGGGTGAGCCGTGCCGGGGTGGTCGGTCCCGGGTTGACGGTGCGGGCGAGGGCGAGCAGGCGCCGCCGACGCTCCGCCTTGACCGACTCGCCGGCTCCTGCCATGCCGAGGCGCACGTACTCGTCGATGAAGGCGGTCGTCAGCACTTGGACGGGCTCGAGGGTCACGCCGCGCCGGGTCGCGTAGGCCGCCAGTCCGGCGATGTGCGTGCAGTGCTTGCGAACGCTTTCGGCACCGGTCAGCGTGCTGGCGGTGATGACGGTGCGGAGGAACGGCCGGATGGCGGCCATCTGCACGGCCGTGTAGCCGGCACCGGCGTAGTCGTCGATCAGCTGCGCCAGCGCGGGTGGCAGCTCGCGCTCCTGCTCGTGCTGTGCCTGCACCTGTGCCAGCTGGCGGGCCATCGCCGCCTTGCTGGGCTTGCGCGGTCGGGTGGAGTTGCTCGTCACGGTCGGCTCCCCGTTCCGGCTGCTCGGCCTCTCCGGGCAGCTCGGGCCGGGACCGTGCGGGGGCGGCTCGGTACGGCAATCACCGCGACTGGCGGTCGTCAGGCGCCGCGCAGCACCGCCCTGTGCCGGTCGGACGGCTGGTCCGGCAGTGCTGCGGCGTGGGTAAGGCCGAGGTCGAGGTCACGCCGGGTCAGCCCCGCTGCGGCGATGTGCACCGCCAGCGGCTGCTCTGTCAGCAGCACCTCGTGGGTGACTGCCGCGGCCAGCGCCCGCGAGGTCAGCCCGAGCCCGTGGCGCTCGGCGAACGCCCGGGCCCGTCGCCAGTCCGCCGGGTCGGTGGCGGCCTCGGCGTCTCCGCGGCGGGCACGTCGAGCAGCATTCACCGCGGTGATGAACGCCGCCGCGTCCGCGCCGCGGTCCGCCCCAGCGACGGCCACGACGCGGGCGACCTCGCCTACGAGGGACGGTGAAGGCAGGGCGTCCACCCGCTCGCCATCGCCGCGGCGCTCCCGACGCCAGGGCACGCCGTGGTGCACCGCCTGCAGCCGGCGCAGGATGCCGCGGCGGTTCTCCCGGGTCTTGTCCGACGCGCCGCACCGCCCCAGTGCGAGGTCGAAGTCCAGCAGCGTCGTGTCCGCCAGGGCCTCGTCCAGCGACAGGTCGCGGTTGCGCTCGACCAGTCGGGCGGCGACCGCACCCAGCGTCTGGATGTCCTTCTCCACGCGGGCCCGGGTCAGCGGCCCTGCCCTCTTGACCAGGGCGATGGCGTCGGGCGCGAGAACAGCCCAGCACTGAGCGGCCACACCGGTCGGGGCGTAGGCGGCGAGGAAGCGGTCGAGTTCAGCGGGGTCGTCGAGCCGGGGACCCCGGCCGTCGGCGGTAGCGGTCATGCCCGGTACAGGTCCGGCGATGGGGCGGATCGGCAATGAGGTCGATCCGGCCGCAGGGGAGCCGCCTGGCTGACGCTGCTGGCGGGGACCGCCGGCGCACCCGATCCGGACATGGGTGTGGCCCCGCCCTTACGGGCGGGGCCACGGTGGCGTTCAGGACGCCGGGCGGACCTCGGCGTCGGATACGTGCCACTGCCGACAGAGCCGGCAGGTCTCCGCTGCCGACCGACCAGCGGTGTGCAGCCGGGCGGCGTCGGCCGCCACCCAGTCGGCGTTCGACTGGGCCCAGACGGCGGGGTACTCCTGCCGCAGGCGTTCCTCGACGCGGTGGAGGCTCTCCCAGAGGAGGTCCGCGCCGGGGAGGTCGTGGCAGAGGTGCTCGACGGCGGCGTCGGCGAGCACCTGCCGGCGAACCAGGAGCTTCCGCAGCCGGTAGTCGCGCAGCGGTTCGGGCGTGCTGGCGCCCTGGGCGTGTGAGTTGGGGGTCATCGGCTTCTCCGTGCCGATCGGCGTTCCCGGCACCGGCGGTGTGGGTGACGCGAACGGGCCGAGGCCCGTCCGCGTCACCCCTCCGCGCGGCTTCACAAGGCGCAAGCCCCGGTCATCGCTCCGTCGGCGCCGCCATCCAGCCCAGCACCAGCTCTGCGTCACGGGCCAGTGCGTCCAGCCGCGCCTCCAGCTTGCCGAGCTCACGGGCGCAGTCCATCGCCCGGTCCGAGCCGGCGCAGTCGGAGCACGCACCGGAGGTCTCCTCCAGCCGCGACAGGAGCACTTCCGCGGTGACCCGGATGACCGCTAGCTGCGCGGGGGCGGGACCCCAACGCAGCGGAAGGGGCAGCAGATGGGCGGGGATGCCCACCAGGTCCGCGGCGCGGCCGAGCACAGCCTGGTCCGAGGCGGTGGCGACGCGATCCGCCGGCCACGGCCGGTGGCCGTGGTCGACGGACGGGAAGGGGAGCACGGACATGCCGGCACCTCCGGTTGCTGGCGACCCAATGGGCCGCGGCGGACGATCCGCGCCCTCAGCTGTGCCGGTTGGAGTCGTCGGGGCATTCGACTGGGCCGCCCGATTGACGAAGGAAAGCGCCCGGTGACCGTGCTCGGCCGCGGCGTCCCGAGGTGCCGCCGATCGCAGCTTGACAACTCCACAGAGATCAACCGACCCCGGGTCGCCGGCGGCTGGCAGCCGTCACCGAAGGAGGTGATCCCGACGGCGTTGCCGCCCGCGGCCGACCGGTGCCCGAAGCCGATGGCGATCGCGGCAGGACACACGTCGCGTCAGGCCAACGCCGAGAGGAGGTGACCGCTCGTTGGCATGACCGACCGTGTCCGGTTCTCCACTGTGCGGCGGCCGTCGGGCTACCGTGCCTGTGCTTGAACCGACCGAGGGAGTTGCACGTGCCGCCGCGCGCGAAGAAGTACGAACCGCTGAAGTTCGAGGACGTGCTGTTCACAGCAGCAGACCAACTCCGCGACTCAGTGCGACTGGTGGCGCCAATGACGGAGGCGTCAGCGTGATCACCGGGGAGCTCAAGGGCAAGATCGACAGAGTCTGGGACGCCTTCTGGTCCGGAGGCATCTCCAACCCCCTCGAGGTCATCGAGCAGATCACCTACCTGCTCTTCATCCGTCGGCTCGACGACCTCCAGACGCTGAAGGAGCGGAAGGCCAACCGCACCGGCAAGCCGATCGAGGACCCGATCTTCCAGCCCGGTGAGGCGGACCTGCGCTGGTCCCGGTTCAAGGACTTCGAGCCTGGGGTCATGCACCAGGTGATCGGCGAGGGCGTCTTCCCGTTCCTGCGTCGGCTCGGCGGCGACGGGTCCACCTACTCCGAGCACATGAGGGACGCGCGGTTCACCATCCCGACCCCGGCACTGCTTTCCCGCGTCGTGGACATGCTCGACGACGTCCCCATGCAGGACCGTGACACCAACGGCGACCTCTACGAGTACATGCTCAGCAAGATCGCCTCAGCTGGTCAGAACGGCCAGTTCCGCACCCCCCGGCACATCATCCAGCTGATGGTGGCCATGACCGCCCCACAGCCGTCGGACGAGATCTGCGACCCTGCGTGCGGCACCGCCGGCTTCCTCGTCGCCGCATCGGAGTACGTGCGCCGCGAGCACCCCACGGTGATGACCGACGAGCAGCAGCGGCAGCACTACCACCGCAGCATGTTCCACGGGTACGACTTCGACTCCACCATGCTGCGCATCGGCAGCATGAACATGCTGCTGCACGGGATCGAGCAGCCGGACATCCGCTATCGCGACTCCTTGTCCGAAGGCGCGGCGGGCGAGGAAGGCCTCTACTCGCTGATCCTCGCCAATCCGCCGTTCGCAGGCAGCCTCGACTACGAGTCGACGTCGAAGGACCTGCAGCGGGTGGTCAAGACCAAGAAGACCGAGCTGCTCTTTCTCGCCCTGTTCCTGCGGCTGCTCAAGCCCGGTGGGCGCGCAGCGGTCATCGTCCCCGACGGAGTGCTCTTCGGGTCGTCGACGGCGCACAAGGCCCTACGCCGGATCCTGGTCGAGGAGCAGAAGCTCGACGCCGTGGTCAAGCTCCCGTCGGGGGTGTTCCGACCGTACGCGGGCGTGTCCACAGCCATCCTGCTCTTCACCAAGACCAACAGTGGCGGAACCCAGGACGTGTGGTTCTACGACGTTCGGGCGGACGGATTCAGTCTGGACGACAAGCGCATCCCAACGACGGCCAACGACCTGTCCGACGTGCTTGCGCGTTGGGCTGAGCGCGACAAGGAGGAGCTCAAGCGAGGACGCGCAGAACAGAGCTTCTGTGTCCCCAAGGCCGACATCATTGCCCAGGGATACGATCTCTCGCTGAATCGGTACAAGGAAGTCGTCCATGTCGAGACCGACCACCGGCCGTCCTTGGAAATCATCGCAGACCTCGAGAAGTCCGAAGCTGAGATTCAACAGGGCCTCGCGGACCTGAGAGCTATGCTCTCGTGATGAAGGTGCTCTCGCTTGGCGATCTAGCCGAGTTCGTCTCGGGATTCGCATTCAAGTCATCGGCGTTCAACACCGATGGTGTCGGTCTGCCGCTCGTCCGGATCCGTGACGTAGTTCCGGGGCGGAGTAGCACGTACTACTCAGGGGAGTACGACCCTCGCTTCCTCGTTTCTGATGGAGATTATCTCATCGGGATGGACGGTGAGTTCAACCTGGCGAGGTGGCGTGGGGGCCCTGCTCTCCTGAATCAGCGAGTGTGCAAGATCGCCGGGCTCGATCCGTCTCTGGATCTAGGCTATCTCGTGCGCTTCCTGCCCAAGATGCTCAAGAAAATCGAGAACGCGACTCCCTTCGCTACGGTAAAGCATCTCTCCGTAAAATCACTTAGAAGCATCGAGATCCCACTCCCACCCCTCGCTGACCAGCGTCGTATCGCGACGGTTCTCAGTCGCGCGGAATCCTTGCGCGCCAATCGTCAGGAAACCCTCGATCACTTTGGCGATTTGGGCAACTCGATCTACTTGGAGATGTTTGCTGGAACGGAGTGGCCGAGGCGGAGGTTGGTCGACCTCTGCGCCACTCGCGACGACATCCGTTGTGGCCCCTTCGGCACTCAGTTGCAAAAGTCCGAGTTCCGCGAGGCTGGCGTGCCCCTCTGGGGCATCAAGAACGTCAATGCCCGGTTCGAACTCCCAGCGTGGGAGTTCGTGGCTGAGGCAACTGCCGATCGTTTGTCTCAGTACTCCATTATTCCCGGCGACATTGTCATGACTCGAAAGGGGACCATTGGGAACTGTTCGGTGTACCCCTCGCACCTCCCCTTGGGGATTATGCATTCCGACCTTCTCCGACTCCGCATGGATCCCGACAGGGTTGTGCCAGAGTTTCTCGCTCACCAGCTTCATGAGAGTCGAGAAATCGCTACCCAGATTCATGCAGTGAGCTCAGGTGCTGTCATGCCGGGGATCAATGTGACCAAGTTGAAGGAGTTGCAAGTCCGCGTTCCGCCGCGGGAGCTTCAAGAGCAGTTTGTGGAGCGTCTGGGGAGTGTCGATCGTCAACGACATGCATGCCAACGTCAGGCAGATGCCTTCAGTGAGCTGCATGCAGCTTTGGTCGACCGCGCGTTCGCCGGCCAGTTGTAGAAGAACATTATGGGCAACTTTGACTTCATCAGCGGCGAATGGCCGCAGATTCATGTGGACTGTCGACGGGCAGAGAGCTACCTAGGTGGTGACCCGCGGTCGGCATGCTTTTACGCACGTCGCGCCGTAGAGCAACTCGTTGGACTCATCCACGACGTTGACGGGTTGCCCATTCCCTACAAGGATGACCTCGCGGCCCGGATCAACGGGCCGGACTTCCAGCGGCGGGTCGGCGTCGGCATTGGGCAGAAGCTGAACCTGATCCGCAAGCTGGGCAATCGTGCCGTACACGACGTCCAGCCGATCCCGGCTCGGGCTGCGGTGGATGTGCTGCGCGAGTTGCACCACGTGGTTGTGTGGACGGCCTTTCGCTACTCCGCCAACCCGGAGGCGGTGCCGACCGGGGCCGTGTTCGACGCGAAGCTCGCCGGTAGTCAGGCACCCTTGAGTCGCGCCGACGTTGTTCGGCTTGCGGAAAGGTTTCGTCAGCAGGACGAGGCCAATGCCCGTGCGCTCAAGGAGCGGGACGATCTTGCAGCGGCGAAGGATGCCGAGATCGAAAAGCTGCGCCAGCAGATCAAGGCCGCGCAGGCCGCGAACACGCTGACGGACACTCACGACTACTCCGAGGCCCAGACCCGCGACCTCATCATCGACGAGCTCCTCCGCGAGGCGGGCTGGCAGCTCACCGATGACCGGGACCGCGAGTTCGAGGTCACCGGCATGCCAAACGCCGAGGGCAAGGGCTTCGTCGACTACGTGCTGTGGGGCAGCGACGGGCTGCCGCTGGCGGTCGTGGAGGCGAAGAAGACCACCGTCGAGCCGGCGGTAGGCCAACAGCAGGCCAAGCTGTACGCCGACTGCCTGCAGCAGATGACCGGCCGCCGGCCGGTGATCTTTTACACCAACGGCTACCAGACCTGGCTATGGGACGACGCCGCCGGCTACCCGCCGCGCCGGGTCGAGGGCTTCTTCACCGCCGACGAGCTCGAACTGATGGTGCAGCGCCGCACCGGCCGCCTGCCGCTGGCCGACGCGCCCATCGACAAGAGCATCGTGGAGCGCCACTACCAGCAGCGCGCCATCCGGGCGGTAGGAGAGACCTTCATCGCCAAGCAGCGCGCCGCCCTTCTGGTGATGGCCACCGGCTCCGGCAAGACGCGAACCGTCATCGCGCTGGTCGATCAGCTGATGCGCGCCGGGTGGGTCAAGCGGGTCCTGTTCCTCGCCGACCGCACCGCACTGGTCAACCAGGCCGTCGGGGCCTTCAAGACCCACCTGCCGAACGCGACCACGGTCAACCTGGTGACTGAGAAGGTCGCCGACGGCCGGGTGTACGTCTCGACGTACCCGACAATGATGAACTTGATCAACGAGACCGACGCGGGTCGGAGGCTGTTCGGACCGGGCTACTTCGACCTCATCGTCATCGACGAGGCCCACCGATCGGTCTACCAGAAGTACCGTTCCATCTTTTCCTGGTTCGACTCGCTGCTGGTAGGCCTCACCGCCACGCCGAAGGACGAGGTCGACCGCAACACCTATTCGTTGTTCAACCTCGAAGACGGGGTTCCCACCGACGCCTACAGCCTCGACGAGGCCGTGGCCGCCGGCTACCTCGTGCCGCCGGTGGCTGTGTCGGTGCCCACGAAGTTCCTCCGCGAAGGCATCCGCTATGACGAGCTCAGCGAGGAGGAGAAGGACGATTGGGATTCGTTCGAGTGGAACGAGGACGGCGACATCCCTGACGCCGTCTCGGCCGAAGAGCTCAACAAGTTCCTCTTCAACTCCGATACCGTCGACAAGGTCCTCGCCACCTTGATGAAGGACGGCCACAAGGTCGCCGGCGGTGACCGGCTCGGCAAGACCATCGTCTTCGCCAAGAACCAGGCCCACGCCGAGTTCATCCAGAAGCGCTTCGACGTCAACTACCCCGAGTACGCCGGCGACTTCGCCCGCGTCATCACCCACTCGGTGACCTACGCCCAGAACCTGATCGATGGCTTCTCGATCAAGGACAAGGCGCCCCACATCGCCATCTCCGTCGACATGCTCGACACCGGCATCGACGTCCCCGAGGTGGTCAACCTCGTCTTCTTCAAGCTCATCCGCGCCAAAAGCAAGTTCTGGCAGATGATCGGCCGCGGCACCCGCCTGCGCCCCGACCTCTACGGCCCCGGCGAAGACAAGAAGAACTTCTACGTCTTCGACTTCTGCGGCAACCTCGAGTTCTTCAGCCAGAACCTGCCCGACTCCGGCGGGTCGCTGCAGAAATCGCTCGCTGAGCGGCTGTTCGAAGCCCGACTGGGACTGCTCACCGCGCTGGACCAGACCGGCGCGGGAGCCGACGCCGGCGGCCAGCCTGAAGTCGGCCAGGGCGAGGTCAGCGACCGCGGCCTGCGCGTCGACGTTGCCTGGACGCTGCACGAGGTGGTGGTCGGCATGAACGAGGACAACTTCCTGGTCCGCCCGGCCCGGCAATGGGTCGAGACGTACTCCGACTGGGATGCCTGGCACCAGCTGACCCCGGAGAAGGCCGGCGACATCGCCCACCACCTCGCCGGCCTGCCCTCCACCAAGCGGGACGACGACGAGGACGCCAAACGCTTCGACCTGATCCTGCTGCGACTGCAGCTGGCCCAACTCGACGGCGATGCCATCCTGTTCGAGCGGCTGCGCACGCAGGTGCGGGACATCACCGCCGCACTGCTCGGCCAGACGACAATCCCCTCGGTCAAGGCACAGGAGCAGCTGCTCGAGGAGCTGTCCGGCGACGAATGGTGGGTCGACGTCACCCTCCCGATGCTCGAGCTCGCCCGGCGCCGAATCCGTGGGCTCGTGCGCTTCGTGGAGAAGTCCCAGCGCGCCGTCGTCTACTCCAACTTCGCCGACGAGCTCGGCGAGAGCAGCACCATCGAACTGCCCGGCGTCACCCCTGGCACGAACTGGGAACGGTTCCGCGCGAAGGCCCGCGCCTACCTCCGCGACCACGAGGACCACCTGGCCCTGCAGCGTCTCCGTCGGAACCTCCAGCTGACCCCGGAGGATCTGGCGTCGCTGGAGGAGATGCTGGGGGAGTCCGGCGCCGGCAGCGAGGCCGACATCGCCCGCGCCCGCGAGGAGTCCCACGGACTCGGGCTGTTCATCCGCTCCCTGGTCGGCCTCGACCGCGAGGCCGCGACCGCCGCGTTCGACCGCTACCTGTCCGACGGCGCGTACTCGTCCAACCAGATCCGGTTCGTCCAGCTCATCGTCGAGCACCTGACCGCCAACGGGGTCATGGACGTCGGCCGCCTCTACGAATCACCGTTCACCGACAGCGCGCCCCACGGGCCGGACTCGATCTTCACCGAGGACGAGGTCGACGGCATCGTGACCGTTCTCCATCAGGTCAGGGAACGCGCTCTTCCGGACGTCACGGTCGCGTGACGGCGGGGTCACTGATCCGTCGAGCAGGAGTCCGCAGTTGACCATGTCGCAGGAGCAGCCCACGTGACCCGACCGGATCAAGCCACCCTTGATGACGTGCACGCCTGGGAGCAGCTCCACGCGACGCTGACCACGGCGTGGGAAGCCATCGGCGCCGCCGAGGACGCCAAGGACGCCAGCGCGGTGGCGCACTGGAGCAGCAGCCTGGAGCGGCTGCGGGACACACACCGGGACCTCGTGCAGACCGGACGCTGGCGAGGCGGTCCGCGGACGCTGCTCGCGGCCCTCGATCAGCAGTACCGAGAACTCGCCATGACCGCCGGTCTGGCGTGGCTGCTGCGCCCAGACGGACACCACGGCATGGGCCCAGCTGCGCTGGGCAGACTGCTGGACCACCTCGGGATCGACGGCTCCGGTACGGACGCCGGCGTACGGGTGGTGCTGGAGGAACAGCGGGTGGAAACCCGCGCCGACCTCGTCGTCTACGGCAGCGACTGGACGATCGTGGTGGAGGCCAAGACCTTCGCGGTCGAACAGGACCGCCAGCTGGACCGCCTCTACGCGCACTGGCAGAACGAGCTGGCTCCCTGCTTCGTCTTCCTCACCCGCGGCCAGCGCTCACCGACCACCGCGGTGGACAGCCGCGGCCAGTGGCGAGCCGTCACCTGGGAGCAGGTCGCCGACATCGCCCGCGCGGCCGCCACCTCGATGACCGGGGCGGCACCCGGCGTCCACGACTACATCGCCACCCTGGAGGCCTACCACCGTGTCTGACCCGATCGTCCCCACGCGTGAAGCTGCCGACGCGAAGGCATGGTTCTACCTCGACCACCGGCACGACATCGAGAGTTGGGCGGCTCTGCGCGCAGAAGGACGCCAGCTCCTCGACAAGCATCTCGTCGGTGTCGCTGCGCAGCTGGAGGAACTGGCCGAAGAACTCGACGCCGAGTTGGAGACCAACGACCTGGACTCCGGTTCCTGGCCCCGGGCGGGACTGCGCCGCCCGACCTGGCAGCACAACAGGACCGCAGACGTTAGCGTCGTCATTCAGTGGGAGCGTGCCCGCCTGCTCACCCCGGGGCCGAACGAGTGGCCGTACGTCGCCGTGCGTCTCCCCGCCGACGCGGCCGACGAGGAACGCCGACGGCAGATCAGCGAGGCGATGCGACCGGTGCGCGCACAGCTCAAGGGCTCGTCGGGTCGGACGTTCCCGTTCTGGCGCTACGTTCAGCCGCCGGCCGGCGCACCGCTGGACCCGGACGCGCTCATCCATGACGTTGACATCGCCTTCCGCGAGCTGTGGGCTGCCGCAGCCCCGGCCCTAGACGCCCTGCACCCACCTCGGGCTGGCTGACCGCGTCGGTCGAGGGCATTGGTGGCGGGGGAGTGGCAGCTGTCCCCAACGCATCGATGCACGGCCAGACCCCGCAACAGGGGGCTTGTCGTCGGTCAGCTGGCGCCTCCGTAGGCTGCCGGGGGCCTGGGCCTGCCAGGACCCGACGGACGAGCTGGAGGAAACCCGTGTCGGTCATGTCGACGACGGAGGGCCCTGCCGCCGAACCGGTCGCATGACGACTTCACCGCGTGAGCGCGTGGGGAACCTGATGTCTCGTCTGCGGCAGCTGACAGCGCGGCCGAGTACCGGGGTCATCCTCGCCGGACTCATGTTGCGCTCGAACACCTGGATGCACCGGCGGGTGGAGTCGCTGCGCATGGACGCCAACGGCGGCACGACGCTGCACGTGTCGTTGGACTACACGCTGCCTTCTCCGGCAATCGAGCGCAGCGGGAAGCGGGTCCTCCTGCCCCTCGGCTTCGTCCGGAAGGGCGCGTTGCGGAAGGTGAACACCCGGGGTGCATCCGGTCAGCCGCTGCCCATCCTGGACTCCGAAGAGAACGGCAGCCTGGCTGTCGAGATGCTGCTCGCGCTGGCCGCACAGGTGCTGCCGGACACGATCGTCTCGTCCGAGGAGTGCCAGAACATGCTCGAGGGGGTCGTGTACTGCTCCCCGAACGGCGCTCCGGAGGCCGTCGCGCAGTTCGAGGCATGGCTCGGTTCACAGGAAGACATCGAGTCCGGACCCGCGCAGGAGGTCTTCGCCTCGATGACCACCCAGTTGGCGCACAACTTCTTGTTCGCCGTCGAGGTTGACGCCGACGTGGTCGGGACTCGTTCGATCGTGAAGTACTCGTACGAGGACGAACTGCCGGAGATCCGCAAGGTCAGCATCCCGACCACTATCGCCCGCAGCATCCCCCAGTTCGGTATCGCGGCGAGCTGGCACTTCGAGGTCGAGGCTCCGGCCGGCCTCGGTGTTCGCGCCTTGCGCGTCCGGGAGTACGACGTCGACGGGACCCTCGGCAGCGCATGGGAGGACCGGGCTCCCCGTCGGGACCCGGAGACTGTCGCGCATGTTGCCTGCCGTCCAGATCACCGCCTGACGACGGCGACAGCCGACATTGTGCTCACGCCGCAACGTCGTGGCCTGCCCCGTGTCGCCCTGTGGGGTGCCCTGCTGACCGGCGTGCTGGTAGCGCTGGCGCTGGGGGCCCGGACCTTCACCGACGTCTTCATCGCCGAGAGCCCCGCGGGGTCGTCTCCCGCATCGATCCTGCTCGCGGGTCCGGCCTTGCTGTTGTCCTGGCTCAGTCGCGCGCCAGAGCACGTGATGGTGGCTCGACTCCACTGGCCGCTGCGGCGTGTGCTCGTCGTGTCCTCCTTTGTGTTGTTCGGCATGGCGCTGATCGTCACGGTGCCGTTGCTGTCACCCTGGAACTGCATTGCGTGGGCCACGATCGCGGCTGCTCAGGCCTGGGCTGTCGTTGAGGCTGTGAGCCTCTACCGTTCTGTCGTACGGACCACCTAGCGTGCGCACCACCATGAAGGGAGGCGGGATGGCCACAGACAGCGCTGCCGACCGCAGCGTCAAGCGCGGACGGCGTCACAGCGAGGCTGACATCGTGATCCATACCGCCGAGGGCGCCATCGTCGGGCAGGTGAAGGGCCTGAAGGGACGCGGCGCCACCGAGCGGGTCATCGCCCAGCTGCTCAAGGGCGGTCCAGTGAGTGCACGGGCTCCTCGGCGCGTGTACCTCTCCCAGAAGCCGGCCGCGGATCGGTAGCTCCGCTTGGGTGCCCTGCTGGGGGTGCTGATTTCTGGACCGACGGGTGCAAGCCGCTGGCGCCGTTCGTAGAAACGGATGCCCGGACCTCGCCGTTCGTAGATCTACGAACACCCCACCACCCCTGTTGCGTGCGAGAGCCCCGGTCGCTGACCGGGGCTCTCGTGCGTCCGGCCCCGGGTCGATGCCGTCCCTTCCCGCGGTCCGGCACGGCGCGCCCCGGGCGTCCCGGTGATCAGGTCCGTGGCCGGCGCTGCTCCCCGGTGGCCCCGCGCCGGGCCGTGGCGGACCGGTCAGACGCCCGAGAAGTCGACCTCCGCGGTGGGGGTGACACTGCCCCGGCGGCCGGGCGCGGACGCGAAGCCCCAGTAGGCGTTCGTGTAGGCGATCGCCTGGTCGGGGCCGATCGGCACGCCCCACTGGCGCAGGTCCTCGGTGGTGTGCGCGTCAGCGACCAGGGTGGTGTCGTACCCGCGGACCAGGGCGCCGTGCAACGTCGAGCGGATGCAGGCGTCGGTCTGCGCACCGGTGACCACCAACCGGCCGATGGCACGCTCGGCGAGGTGTTCCTCCAGGTCGGTGGCCTCGAACGAGTCGCCGTAGCTCTTGTGCACCAGGGGCTCGGAGTCCAGGCGCGCCAGCTCCGGA
The DNA here is from genome assembly GCF_054051055.1 of Blastococcus sp. SYSU DS0973. Classification (NCBI taxonomy): domain Bacteria; kingdom Bacillati; phylum Actinomycetota; class Actinomycetes; order Geodermatophilales; family Geodermatophilaceae; genus Blastococcus; species Blastococcus sp. SYSU DS0973. The sequence continues at coordinate 605,690 of NZ_JBJHAN010000001.1, read as the reverse complement.
ACGTACTGCCACTCGTCGGAGCCCTGCGGCAGGCCCGCGTCGGAGTGCTGGACCCACACCACCGGCACCTGCTCGGCGCGGGCCTTCTCGACGAGCTGCCGGATGTTGCCGACGACGCGGTCGCGCTCGTAGGCGTTGCCGACCACGCCGCTCTGCACGTCGATGACGAGCAGGGCGGTGCGCGAACGGTTCTGCAGTGCGGTCATGGCTGCCTCCGTGGACTCCGGGACGTCGCGGTCACCGTAGAGCGGACCGGTGACGCTTCAGCGCCCGCCGAGCCCGCCGGTGCGGCCACGATCGGGGGAGCCTCCGCAACCTGCGCCCACCGGACCTCGTTGCGCCGACCGTGACCGACGAGCAGGGCCACCGGCCGCGCACGGTGGCCCGCGGCAGCGGCTGGACCGAGTGGGCGCCCAGCGGCCGGCTGGCCGTCCCGGTCATCGTGCTGCTGGTCATCGCGGCCAACCTGATCGGGGTCGGCACCGTGGTCCTGCTGCCGATCGGCGTGGAGCACAGCGGGGGCAGCCCCGGCCGCGCGGAGGTGCTCTGGCCGGCCGGGGCCTACCTCGCCCTCGCCCTGCCGCTCGCCGTCGTCGCGGGGCTGCGGCGGCAGCGGGCCACGAACCGCTGGCTGATGGCCGGCCGGGAGCCGACGAGCGGCGAGGCGGCGCACGCCCTGCGGCTACCGCTGGACACCGCGCTCATCGCCGCTCTGGTCTGGCTGCTGGGCGCAGTCCTCATGGGCGCCGTCGGGGCGGTCACCTTCCCCGACGCCCGGGTAGGTGCGCGGATCGCCGTCGCCGTCGTCCTCGGCGGCGTGGTCACCGCCGGCGTCACCTACCTGCTGGTCGCCCGGGCGGCGCGGGCCGTCACCGCCCCCGCACTGGCCGCCCACCCGCCGGCCGGCGCGCTCACCCTGGGCGTGCGCATCCGCCTGCTGCTCACCTGGGGGCTCACCAGCGGCGTCCCCATGGTCGGCGTCGTCCTGCTGTACCTGGACCCGAGCAACCCCGACGGCCCCGGCCGCACGGCGGTCATCTTCCTCGTCGTCGTCGCGCTGCTGGTCGGTGCGCTGGCCACCGTCCTCACCGCCCGGGCCGTGGGCCAGCCGCTGCGCGACCTGCGGCGCGCGGTGCAGCAGGTCGGCCGGGGGAACTACGACGTCGACGTCGTGGTCGACGACGCCGGCGAGATCGGGCTGCTGCAGGAGGGGGTGAACTCCATGGCCGCGGGCCCGGCCGAGCGGGAGCGGCTGCGCGACCTGTTCGGGCGGCACGTCGGCACGACGGTCGCCCAGCGGGCGCTGGCCACCGGCGTCTCCCTCGGCGGGGAGGAGCGGACCGTGGCGGCGCTCTTCGTCGACATCGCCGGCTCCACGTCGCTGGTCCGCCGCACCGGCTCGGAGGAGATGGTCGGCCTGCTCAACCGGTTCTTCGCCGTCGTCGTCGAGTCCATCGAGGCCGAGGGCGGCCTGGTGAACAAGTTCGAGGGCGACGCCGCGCTGTGCGTCTTCGGTGCCCCGGCCGACCACCCCGACCCGGCCGGCGCGGCCCTGCGGGCTGCCCGGCGGATCTGCGACGCCGTCGCCGAGGCGGGGAGGTCGACGTCGGCGTGGGGGTCGCCTGCGGCCGGGTGTGGGCGGGGCAGGTGGGCGCGGCCAGCCGGCTGGAGTACACCGTCATCGGAGACCCGGTGAACGAGGCGGCGCGGCTCACCGAGCAGGCGAAGGAGCACCCGGGCCGCGCCGTGGCCAGCGAGTCCGCCGTGCCGGCGGCTGCCCCCGAGGAGCGCGTGCACTGGGTGCAGGACGCCGAGGTCGAGCTCCGTGGTCGCGGCGAGACCACGACCACGTGGGCGCTTTGCCGGGGCGAGAGGAGCAGGAGGCGTTCCCGCGGGAACGCCTGCGACCCGCACAGGTGGTCGCCGGCCTGAATGAGCCGGATGGTGATCGGGGGACGACGCCGGAGCGGGCCCATGCCAGGACGGGATCCGGCGGCCAGGAGCGACGACTACTGCGTCGGGGAGCGGGTCCCCTTGCCCGCTTCGTGCGCCTTCACCACGACCAGCACGTCCTCCGGCTGGAGCGTCCCGATCAGCGGGTCGTCGAAGCGCAGCGTGCGCCCGCCGCGGGTCACCGACAGCACGATGTCGCGCAGCTGCCGGGGGCCCAGGCCCACCTCGTCGGTGGTGACCGTCCGCTGGTGGAGATCCAGCCCCTGCCCACCGGTGACCAGGTCCTCGACCACGGCCACCACCCGCGGGGCGTCGGTGGACAGGCCGAGCAGCCGCCCGGAGGTGGCCGAGGTGGTGATGACCGTGTCGGCGCCGGACTGCCGCAGGAGGTTGGCGTTCTCCTCTTCCCGGACACTGGTGGTGATCGGCACGCTCGGGTTGAGCTGCCGCACCGTCAGGGTGATGAGTACCGACGCGTCGTCGCGATTCGCGGCGACGATCACCGACCGGGCCCGCTCCACGGCTGCCCGGCGCAGCACGTCCGTGCGGCCGGCGTCGCCGACGATGCCGGTGAGCCCAGCGGCGTTGGCCTCGTCGATCGCCCGGGGCTCGGGATCGACGACGACGATCTTCTCCAGCGGCGTGCCGTTGGCCTGGAGCGAGCGGATCGCGCTGCGGCCTTTCGTGCCGTAGCCGCACACGATGACGTGCTGGCGCACGCGGGACCTCCAGCGGTGGATGCGGAACTCCTCGCGCGAGCGCGCGGTGAGGGCCTCGAGCGTCGTTCCGATGAGGACGATCAGGAACATGATGCGCAGCGGCGTGATCAGCAGGACGTTGATCAGCCGGGCCTGCTCGGTGACCGGGGTGATGTCGCCGTAGCCGGTGGTGGAGAGGCTGACCGTCGCGTAGTAGGTCGCGTCGAGGAGCGAGATCTCGTCGCCGCGGCTGTCGGCGTAGCCGTCTCGGTCCAGGTAGACCACGAGCACGACGACGAGCAGGACGACCGCGGCGATGAGCACGCGCCGCCACACCTGGCGGACCGGTGACTGTTCGACGTGGGCGATCCGCACCCCGGTGTGCTCGGTCTCCAGACCGTTCCGCTCTTCAGCCACGCCGCGGACGATAGTGAGCGGACACGCCGGTCGCGCGCCGCCGCACCCGAACGGGGTGCCGCGGCGCCCGGCCGGTCAGCCCCCGACGGCCTCCCGCTCGCGGGCGGCGAGCTCACGCTTGAGCACCTTGCCGGCCGCCGACACCGGGATCGCGTCGATGAACCGGACGTCGCGGAGCCGCTTGTACGGCGTCACCTTGCCGTTGACCGCCGCCATGACCGACTCGACGGTGAGGGCGGCGCCGTCGGCGTCGTCCTTGCGCACGACGTAGGCCACCGGCAGCTCGCCGGCCTCTGGGTCGGGCCGACCCACCACCGCCGCGCCACCGACCCCGGGGACGCCGAACAGGACCTCCTCCAGCTCGCGCGGGAACACGTTGTAGCCCTTGTAGAGCAGCATGTCCTTGGTGCGGTCGACGATCGCCAGGTAACCGTCCTCGTCGAGGATGCCCACGTCGCCGGAGTGGAACCAGCCGTCGACGTCGATGGCGTCGGCGGTGGCGTCGGGGCGGTGCGCGTACCCGCGCATCACCTGGGGTCCCCGGATGCACACCTCGCCGCGCTCGCCGGGGGGCAGCGGGTCGCCGCCACCGATCGGCCGGATGCTGATCTCGGTGTCGAAGATCGGCACGCCGACCGTGCCCGGCTTGCGGGTGCCGGACCGGAAGGTCGGGTTGCCGGTCGCCATCATCGTGACCTCGGTGAGCCCGTAGCCCTCGCCGATGGTGGCGTTGGGCATCAGCGCGCCCATCTTCTCGATCAGCGTGACCGGGAGCGGTGCGGCGCCGCTGCTGACCCCGCGCACGTGCGAGAGGTCGGCCTCGGCGAACCCGGGCACCTGCAGCAGGGCGACGAAGACCGGCGGGGCGCCCCCGATGGCGGTCACCTGGTGCCTGACCATGTCCTCGACGTACTGCACCGGGTCGAAGCGCATGTGGATGACGGTCATGGTGCCGCCCATGACCATGCCGTTGAGGTAGCCGATCGCGCCCATGGCGTGGAACCACGGAGTCAGGTTGATGATCCGCGCCTCCCCGAGCCGGGTGGGGCACTCGTCGGCATCCAGCACCTGCTCCAGGGTCACGTCACCGTGCTCGTCGAGCACCGGCACCGAGCCCGACGTCCAGCAGGCCGACTGCACCACGTTCGTCACCACCTGGCGGTGCGGCAGCTCCACGCCCTTGCTGACACCGGTCGTCCCGCCGGTGTAGGCCAGGTGCGCCAGGTCCTCGACCACGTCGACGCCGCTGTCCAGGTGCCGGTCGGTGGGGTCGCCCGCCAGCAGCTCGGCGAGGTCGACGTCGGCGTCCTCCAGCCCGTCGATCCGGGCGGCGAAGTCGAGGATGTGCGCCTTCCCGGTGACGACGACGGTCTGCACCGGCGTCTGCACCAGCGCGCCCCGCACGAACGGCAGGATCTGGTCCCAGGTGATCAGCACCGTCGCGCCGGCGTCGCTGAGCTGGGCGGCGAGGTCGGCGGCCGGGAGCAGCGGGTTCGTGGGGGAGAAGGTGGCGCCGGACAGCAGGATGCCGTAGTAGAGCGGGGGGTACTGGCGGCAGTTCGGGATGTGGACGGCGACGACGTCGCCCCGCCCGATGCCGTGGTCGGCCAGCCAGCCGGCGACGGCATGCGCGCGGGCGCCCAGCTCGGTGAAGGTCAGCGGCACGTCGTGGTCGAGGAACGCCGTCCGGTCGCCCCAGCGACGCACGGCGGCGCGCAGGATCGATCCCACCGGCACCCGCGGGTAGTCCAGCGAGCGGGGCAGACCGGGGGGCCAGCCGACCGTCGCGGTTACCGGGGCGGACTGCACGGTGGTCATGCGTTTCCTCTCGTCGGTGACTCCGGCACAGGGTGGCCCAGCTCACAGCCCGTGTCGAGGTCTCTGTGAGGATGTCGCCCATGAGCGACCAGCGCACCGCCCTCGTCCTGGGCGGCGGAGGCATCACCGGCATCGCGTGGGAGATCGGCGTGCTCGCCGGCCTGGCCGAGGCGGGGGTCGACCTCACCGACGCCGATCTGGTCGTCGGCACGTCGGCCGGCTCGGTGGTCGGGGCGCAGATCACCAGCGGGGCGCCGCTGGAGGAGATGTACGCCCGCCAGCTCGAGCCGCCCACGCAGGAGAAGGTGGCCCGGATGACCCGCGGCAACCTCGCCCGGTACGCCTGGGCGATGCTCGTCAGCCGCGGCCGCGACGTCGAGTTCCGTCGTCGCGTGGGCACGCTGGCCCTGGCGGCGGAGAAGGCGGGGCTGACGCCCACCGAGGAGGAGCGGCTGGAGGTGATCGGCTCCCGGCTGGTCTCCCGCGAGTGGCCCGACCGGCCGCTGACCGTGACCGCCGTCGACGCCGCCACCGGCGAGTTCCGCCCCTTCGACCGTGACTCGGGCGTGCCGCTGCTGCAGGCGGTGGCCGCCAGCTGCGCGGTGCCCGGCGTCTTCCCGCCGGTCACCATCGACGGCCGCCGGTACGTCGACGGCGGCATGCGCTCGATGGCCAACGCCGACCTCGCACAGGGGTACGACCGGGTCGTCGTCCTGGCGCCCCTCCCGCGCGGCGTCGGGCCGATGGCCAGCGTCGACGCCCAGGTCACCGGCATGCTGGCGCGCGTCGCCGTCGTCGCCCCGGACGAGGGCAGCCGGACGGCGATCGGCCGCAACGTCCTCGACCCGGCGGCCCGGGAACCCGCCGCGCGGGCCGGCCGCGCCCAGGCGGCGGCGGTCGCGCAGCGGGTCGCCGAGGTCTGGAACGACTGACCGGCCTTCGCGGGAGCGCTCAGCCGCGGCGCCACAGCCACAGGCCGACCCCGGCGAACCAGAAGGCCATCAGGTAGGTGACCGCCCAGCCCACCGGGGGGAGCGCCAGGCCCAGGGCGAACACCGCGCTGACGCCGACCAGCACCCGGGAGACCCGGGCGGTCCAGGCGGCGACTGCGACGGCGACGAGGAAGCCGATGCCCACCCAGGCGGCCATCGGGTGGGCCACGTTCATGAGCAGGAGGGCGAACTCCGCGCCGGTCGGCGTCACCCCGTCGCCGAAGGTCAGGGTGCCGACCGTCACCGCCGCAGCCGGAGCCGCCGTCGCCGCGGTCATCAGGAGCACGTGACCGGCGCCGAGCAACGGCAGCAGCCGGACGGCGGCGTCGTCCCGCCGGCGTCCCAGGTGCACGGCCAGCAGCCCGGCGACGGCGATGGCCAGGAGCGCATAGAGCCCCATGAGCACCGCGGCGAGCATCACGTCGGCGCCTGCCAGGGCGGACGCCGCCTCGCCGGGTGTGGCGGCTCCCCCCATCGGGTCGCCGAAGGTGACGGCCGCAGCCGCGAACGCGAGCAGCGCGCCGACGCCGGCGAGCGCGGGCAGGGGGCTGCGCCGGCCGGTGGCGTGGGGCGCCGAGACGCCGGAGCTCGTGGTGGTGGTCATGTGTGTCTCCTCCTCGGGCCGGCGCGCCCTTCGCGCCGTGCGCCGTCCACGCAACCGCTGGGCCGGCCGCCGGTCGTCTGCCCATCGGCCGAGATGCCGACGGTGTCCGCCCGGACCCGATCTCCCGCACGGCGGATGCGGGATCGCCCGCGAGGCGGATCCGCAGCGGTCCCCGCGGTCCTACGCTGCGGCCATGTCCGGATCGGGAGCCCGCTGGCGAGAGCTGCCGCTGTGGGTGCGCGACGGGGCGCTGGCCCTCGTGCTCACCCTCGCCGGCCAGGCCGAGCTGCTGCTCGCCGGCGGTGCGGTCGCGCGGCTGCCCCTGCAGATGGTGGCCTTCGCGGTGATGACCGGCAGCCTGGCGCTCCGCCGGTTGCGGCCGCTGATCGCGGCCGTGGCAGTCGCTGCGGGGCTGGCGTTCCAGACCCTCCTCGGCGACGCCCCGGCCGTCTCCGGCTTCGTCGCCGTCCTGGTGGTGACCTACTCGGTCGCCCAGTACGCGGACCGGCGGCGCGAGGCGCTGCTCGGTCTGCTCGCGGTGCTGGCCGCGGTCGAGCTGTACGCGTTCGTCGGCGAGGACGTCATCGTCGCCGACGAGATCGGCAACGCAGCGATCCCGATCGTGGTGTGGGTCCTCGCCCGGCTCGCCCGAGAGCGCCTCGACCGGGCGGTGGCCGCCGAGCACGAGGTCATGGCGGCCCGGGAACGCGCCCGCGAGGTGGACCTCGCGCGGGCGTCGGCGCTGGCTGCCGAACGCCGGCGCATCGCCCGGGAGATGCACGACGTCGTCGGGCACGCGGTGACGTTGATGCTGCTGCACGCCGATGCGGCACAGGCGGGCCTCGGCGGGCGGGAGCCGGCGGCGGAGCGCGCGCTGGACGTCGTGCTCACCTCCGGGCGGGCGGCGCTGGAGGATCTGCGGCGGCTTCTCCGGGTGCTGCGCGACGACGGCGGTGGCGGGTCCGGGGACGGGCAGCCCGGTTCACTGGCCGAGGTCGAGGAGCTGGTGGCGGCGGCGCGGTCGGCCGGTCGGCCCGCCGGGCTCGCGGTGGACGGCTGCCCCCGCCCGCTGCCGGCAGCCGTCGAGGCGACCGCCTACCGAATCGTGCAGGAGTCGGTCACCAACGCGATCCGGCACGCGCCCGGCGCCCGGATCGACGTCCGGGTGCACTACACCGACCAGACCCTGGAGGTGGAGGTCGCCGACGACGGCGCTGTCGCGCCGACCCCGCCGACGGGCGCGGGCTTCGGGCTGGCCGGCATCCGCGAACGGGTCGCACTGTTCGACGGCCGCGTGGAGGCCGGCCCGCGGGAGGACGGCCGGGGGTGGCGGACCCGCGCCGTGCTGCCGGTCCCCGCCGCGGAGCACGCGCCGGCATGACCGTCCGCATCCTGCTGGCCGACGACGAGGCGCTGGTCCGGACCGGGCTGCGGATGATCCTGGAGGCCGAGACCGACCTGGAGGTGGTGGGCGAGTCCGCCGACGGGGTCGAGGCGGTGACCCTGTGCCGGCAGCTGCGCCCGGACGTGGCGCTGGTCGACATCCGGATGCCGCGGCTGGACGGCATCCAGGCGGCCCGGCGGATCACCGCGGAGCCGGGGAACGGCACGGCCGTCGTCATGCTGACGACCTTCGACGCCGACGAGCACCTGGTCGAGGCGATCCGGGCCGGTGCCACCGGGTTCCTGCTCAAGTCCATGCCGCGCGAGCAGCTGGTCACCGCCGTCCGGTCGGCGGTGAGCGGCGACTCGCTGCTGGCGCCCGCGCTGCTGCGCCGCCTGCTCGACGACTTCGTCGGCCGCGCCGGGACGCCGGCCGCCGCCCCCGGCCTCGTCCTGCTGACGCCGCGCGAGGAGGAGGTGCTCCGGCTGGTCGCGCGCGGCCTGTCGAACGCCGAGATCGCCGCCGCCCTCGTGCTCGGCGAGGGGACGGTGAAGACGCACGTCGCCCGGGTGCTGGCGAAGCTGGGCGTCCGGGACCGGGTGCAGGCGGTGGTGCTCGCCTACGAGTCCGGCCTGGTGCGCCCCGGCGTCGGGTGAGCGGCATCGGCTCCGCCTGGACACACGACGCGCACGTGTTCCGGCGGCGCGCGAAGGTGGACCGGTGGCTGCTGGGCGACGAGGCCGAGCACCTCGACGCCGTCGCCCGGCTCGCGGTCGCCGGCGCCCTCGGCGCCTGACCGACCCGTCCAGGCGCTCCGGTACCGGAGCGCCGCCCGCTGACAGGAGGAAGACCACGGACCTCACCGAGCTCCGCTACGAGGTGGCCGACGGCGTGGCGACGGTGACGCTGCACCGGCCGGACAGGCTCAATGCGTTCACCCTGACGATGGCCGACGAGCTGGCCCGCGTGGCCGCGGCCGCGGACGCCGACGACGACGTGCGGGTCGTCGTGGTGACCGGTTCCGGACGGGCCTTCTGCGCCGGCGCCGACCTGGGCGGCGGACCCGGCACGTTCGGTGACCGGCGCACCCGCGAGCGACCGCCGGGCCCGCTGAGCGAGGACATCGCCGGCTTCCCGCGGGACGCCGGCGGCGTGGCCGCGCTGCCCTTCGCCGCGCTGCGCAAGCCGGTGATCGCCGCGGTGAACGGGCCGGCGGTCGGCATCGGGGCCACCCTCACGCTGCCCATGGACGTCCGCATCGCGGCGAAGTCCGCCCGCTTCGGCTTCGTGTTCGGCCGGGTCGGGATCGTGCCCGAGGCGGCGTCGTCCTGGTTCCTGCCCCGGGTGGTCGGCATCAGCCAGGCGATGGAGTGGGTGGCCACCGGGCGGGTGTTCGACGCAGCGGAGGCGCTGCGCGGCCGGCTGGTCTCCCGCGTCGTCCCCGACGACGAGTTGCTCCCGGCGGCCTACGGGCTCGCCCACGAGATCGTCGAGAACACCAGCGCGGTCGCCGTCGGTGCCGCCCGGCAGCTGCTGTGGTCGATGCTCGGCGCGGCCTCGCCGTGGGACGCGCACCGCGCGGAGTCCCGGGCGCTGGTGGAGCTGGGGGACGGGCCCGACCCGGCCGAGGGCGTGGCCGCCTTCCTGGAGAAGCGGCCACCGCGCTTCCCTGGGAGGCTGCCCGACGGCGCCGTCGCCGGGGTACCGCGCTGGCCCGCCCCGCCGGACGACGTCACCGGCTGAGACCGTGCCGTCCGGCCCCGCCCGGCGGGGCCGGACGGGGTCAGGGCATGCGCGTGGGGTCGAGGTGACGTAGCAGCGTCTCCCCGAAGTCCCGCATCGCCGCCACCTGCTCGGGGGAGAGCTGGTCGAACAGCTCCCGCCGCACGCCCTCGACGTGGATGGGCGCCGCACCCTCGAGGGTGGCGAACCCCTCGTCGGTGAGCACGGCCAGCTGCCCGCGGCCGTCATCGGGGCACACCTGCCGGCGCACCCAGCCGCGCTCCTCCAGCCGGGACACCGCGTGCGAGAGCCGGCTGCGCGAGGACAGGCACCGGTCGGCGAGCTCGCTCATCCGCATCCTCCGCTCCGGCTCCTCGGAGAGGGCGACGAGGATCTCGTAGTAGGCGTGCGAGATGCCGGTGCGGCGGGTGAGCTCCCGGTCGAGCCGGTCCTGCAGCAGCTGCGAGCTGTAGAGCCAGGCCCGCCATGCCTTCTGCTCCTCGGCGTCGAGCCAGCGGGGCTCGCCCGTCGGGAGGGGCTGCGGCGACACCGGTGCGGTCATGCGGACAGAATACTGGCGGAATAGTCAAACGCTCAACTACGCTACGGACGACGGCACGCCTGACCGCCCAGAACCACCAGGGAGACACCATGACCAGCAGCACCAGCGTCCAGATCCCCGGCTACGTCGCCGGCACGTGGGACATCGACGCCAGCCACTCCACCGTCGGCTTCTCCGTCCGCCACATGATGGTGAGCAAGGTCCGCGGGTACTTCCGCGAGTTCTCCGGCGAGATCGTCACCGCCGAGGACCCGACGCAGTCCGTCGTCACCGCCACGGTGAACATGGACTCGATCGACACCCGCCAGGAGCAGCGCGACGCCCACATCAAGTCCGCTGACTTCTTCGACGTGGGCAACCACACCACGATGGACTTCCGCTCCACCGCCGTGACGACCGACGGCGCCGACTGGACCGTCGAGGGCGACCTCACCATCAAGGGCATCACCAAGCCCGTCGTCCTGGCGCTCGAGCTCAACGGCTTCGGCCCGGACGCCTACGGCGGCACCCGCGCCGGCTTCAGCGCCAAGACCGAGATCTCCCGCAAGGAGTACGGCGTCGACATCGACATGCCGATGGACGGCGGCGGCGTGGTCGTCGGCGACAAGATCACCGTCGAGCTCGAGATCGAGGCCGTGCTCCGCACCGCCTGATCGAGCCGGGGTTCGACCCCGAGATCCGCCCGAGGCCGGTATCCCGCACCGCGGATACCGGCCTCGGTCGCATCCCGGCCCGGCCGGCCGCCCTCGACGGGTCGACACGACGCCGGGGACACTGGAGGACATGTCGACCTCGGCCCTCGCCCGCGTGCCCGCGTACCTGCTCGTCGCCGTGGGCCTCGCCGCCGGGTTCGGCATCGCCCAGGGCGCCGGGATCCGGGCGCTGGGTGGCGCGGTGTTCGCCCTCTGCGGAGTCGGCGCGGCCTGGATCGCCGCCCGCCGGCGCGGGCCGGCCGTCACCGCCGGGCTCGCCGCCCTCTACGTCGGGGCGTTCGCGCTGGCCCACGTCCTGGCTCTGGGAGCCGGCTTCCCGGCTTGGTTCGCGGTGAGTCTGGTCACTGTCGCCGCGGCCGGGGCCACCTACGGGGTGGTCGACCGGCAGCGAGAAACGGTGTCGGCGCGCTGAGCACCTAGAGTGGAGGGAAGGTCGCGGCCTCGGAGGTCGTTGTCCTGATGCCCGCGCGCGTCCGCGCGGCGCGCCCCCGAGCTGCCCGAGGTGCCCTTCCGCATGCCCACCCGCAACGACCTGCGCAACGTGGCGATCGTCGCCCACGTCGACCACGGCAAGACCACCCTGGTCGACGCTCTCCTCCGTCAGGCCGGTGCACTCGGCCGCGCCAAGGGCGAGGGTACCGACAACGACTCCACGCAGGACCGCGTGATGGACTCGATGGATCTCGAGCGCGAGCGCGGCATCACCATCCTTGCCAAGAACACCGCCATCCGGCTGGCCGACTCCGACGGCAACCCCGTCGTCGTCAACATCGTCGACACCCCCGGCCACGCCGACTTCGGCGGTGAGGTCGAGCGCGGCCTGTCGATGGTCGACGGCGTCGTCCTGCTCGTCGACGCCTCCGAGGGTCCCCTGCCGCAGACCCGCTTCGTGCTGCGCAAGGCGCTGGCCAAGGGAATGCCGGTCATCCTCGCGGTGAACAAGACCGACCGCGGCGACGCCCGCATCGAAGAGGTCGTCGACGAGTGCTACGAGCTGTTCATGGAGCTCATGGAGGACGCCGGCTTGGACGCCGACGCCCTCGAGTTCCCGATCGTCTACTGCAACGGCCGCACCGGCCAGGCCTCGCTCAACCGCCCGGAGAACGGCACGGTCCCCGACAGCGACGACCTCGCGCCGCTGGTGAAGACGCTGCTGGACACCATCCCGCCGCCGTCCTACGACGCCGAGGAGCCGCTGCGCGCGCAGGTCACCAACCTCGACGCCTCACCGTTCCTCGGCCGGCTGGCGCTGCTGCGCATCCACTCCGGTGAGATGAAGCGGGGTCAGCAGGTGGCCTGGTGCAAGGTCGACGGCACCATCAAGAACGTCAAGATCACCGAGCTGCTGGTCACCGAGGGCCTGACCCGCACCCCGGCCGAGAGCGCCGGCCCGGGCGACCTCGTCGCCATCGCCGGTATCGAGGACATCATGATCGGCGACACCCTCGCCGACCCCAGCGACCCGCGCCCGCTCCCGCCGCTGACCGTCGACGAGCCGTCCATCTCGATCACCATCGGGATCAACACCTCGCCGCTGTCGGGCAAGTCGGGCAAGAAGCTCACCGCGCGCCTGATCAAGAACCGCCTCGACCAGGAGCTGGTCGGCAACGTGTCGGTGCGCATGCTGCCCACCGACCGCCCCGACACCTGGGAGATGCAGGGCCGCGGGGAGCTGGCGCTGGCCATCCTCGTCGAGCAGCTGCGCCGCGAGGAGTTCGAGCTCACCGTGGGTCGGCCGACCGTCGTCACCAAGATGATCGACGGCGCGCTGCACGAGCCGGTCGAGCGGGTCACCATCGACACCCCGGGCGAGTACGTCGGCACCCTCACCCAGGCCCTGGCCACCCGCCGGGCGCGCCTGGAGAACCTCGTGCACCACGACACCGGCTGGGCGCGGATGGAGTACATCGTCCCCTCCCGCGGCCTGATCGGGTTCCGCACCGAGTTCCTCACCGAGACCCGCGGCACCGGCGTCCTCAACCACAACCTCGAGGGGTACGAGCCGTGGCTGGGCGACATGCGTGCCCGCCCGACCGGCTCGCTGGTCGCCGACCGCTCCGGCGTCGCGACGACGTACTCGATGTTCTCGCTGCAGGAGCGCGGCCAGCTCATGGTGCAGCCGGGCACGGACGTCTACGAGGGCATGATCGTCGGTGAGAACTCCCGTCCGGACGACATGGACGTGAACATCACCAAGGAGAAGAAGCTCACCAACATGCGCAAGTCCACCTCCGAGGAGCTGGAGCGGCTCATCCCGCCGCGGATCCTGAACCTGGAGCAGGCGCTGGAGTTCTGCGCCGAGGACGAGTGCGTGGAGGTCACGCCGGGCAGCGTCCGCATCCGCAAGGTGGTGCTGGACCAGACCGAGCGCGGCAAGGCCAAGAACCGCAAGCCCAAGCCCGCCTGATCGCGAGCCGCCCCAGGAAGGCCCCGTCCGGACCCCCGGTCGGGGCCTTCCTCGTGTCGGGACCGACCCGGGCGTCGTGGTCGGTAGGTCACGAATCGTGAAGACCGGCCGTAGCGAGGCGACCCGCCCGTCCCGAGCTCACCGGCGACCCCACGCGCCGCGTCCTAGGTTCGTGTCGGGGTCCTCTGTCCGGGCCCGCGGCGAGCGAGTGACGAGAGGCGGCCGAACGCTGATGACGACGATCACCCGCACGGTTCCGGCGACCGAGGGTTTCCGGGGTGGGATCGACGTCCGGGTGAGTCTGCGCGCCGATGCCGGATCGGGGGACTCGGCCTTCGACGGCGCCTGGTTCCCGCGCAGCCGCGACCTCGCGGTGGAGCTGCCCGAGCTGATCGCCGCCCTGGAGCGGCGCGGCGTCCGGGTGGAGCGGTTCACCTACGCCCTCGACGCGTGGCAGCCCGCGCCCCGCAAGCTCGAGGTGCAGGGCCGCACCGTCCGGGCCGGTGGCTTCCGCAGCATGGACCCGCAGGTGGTCTGCCTGACCTGGGCCGGCGGCAACCGCCGGGCCGACCTGCTGGTCGTCCCCCCGGAGACCGACGTGCTCACCGGCGCCCGGGCGCTGCGGCTGTGCACGCGCCGGGGTCTGCCGCCGTCGCCGCAGATGGTGCTGGCCGCGGCCCGCTCGACCCCGCTCCCGCAGGTCCCCGACCTGCCGGCCAGCCGGGCGGTCTGACGGAGGCCCCTGCCTCGCAGGCTCGGGGCGTGGTCTGCCGGGAGGTCACCGGCGGGGATGCCGAGGGGGTGGGCGTCGGTGCCCGGGGTGCTCGCCGCCCGGTGGGACGGTCCTCGGTCAGTCGCGCGGGGCGCTGGGGCGGCCGGCGCCCACGGGCTGACCCTCGGCCGGGGCGGTGACGTCGGTGAGGACCTCGTGCTCGGCGACCTCGGCGAGGGCGTCGGCGGACTCCACCGCCTTGTCCTTGCGGTACTGGCGGTAGGAGTGGACGACGGCCAGCACCCAGATCGCGGCGAGCACGGTGTAGACGGTGCCGCTCGTGACGTCGCCGGCGTCGACCCAGTCGCTGCGCAGCAGGGTGCGGACGTTGGTCAGCACGATCATGCCGCCCACCAGGGAGCCGAGCAGTCGCGGCGGGATGTGCCGCACCAGCCAGGCGGCGATCGGGGCGGCGATCAGGCCGCCGGCGAGCAGCCCGGCCACCCACAGCGGGTCGATGCCCTGCGAGCCCAGCGCCACCAGGAAGCCCAGGCTGGCCGCCAGCGCGACCAGGAACTCCGAGGTGTCGATCGAGCCGATGACCTTGCGCGGCTCCATCCGGCCGCTGGCCAGCAGCGCGGGCGTGCCCACCGGGCCCCAGCCGCCGCCACCGGTGGCGTCGACGAACCCGGCCACCAGGCCGAGGGGGCCCAGGAAGCGCGCACGGACCGGCTTGCCGAGGTGGCGCCGGTCGATGCCGCGGAGGGTGAAGCGCACCAGGATGTACACGCCCAGCGACACCAGGATCAGCGACATCACCGGCGCGGCGATCTCCGTCGAGAGGCCGGACAGGAAGTGGGCGCCGGCGAAGGCCCCGACCGCGCCGGGCAGCCCGACCTTGGCGACCACCCTCCAGTCGACGTTGCCGAACTTCCAGTGCGAGAACCCGGACGCCAGCGTCGTCCCGATCTCCGCGAGGTGGATGGTCGCCGACGCCGCCGCGGGGTTCGTGCCGATGGCCAGCAGGAGCGTCGTCGAGGTGACGCCGTAGGCCATGCCGAGGCTGCCGTCGACGAGCTGTGCGCCCAGGCCCGCGAGGGCGAGCAGGATCAAGGTCTTCACGGGGGGACGGACTCCGGTCTCACGGATGCCGCAGCAGGCGGCCTGACAGGGGGTCGAGCGGGCGCCGGGCAATGGCGCGGCGGATCAGAACCCCGGACAGGCGGCGGTGCAGACGCGCAGCAGGTCGACGTGTCGCCGGCTCACGAGGAGGAGCGCCGTCGTCCGTGTCACGGTGATATGTCTACCAGATCGATGCACTTAGGCGTCAATCGGGTTCACCTGGTGGGACGGGACGACCGCTCCGGGGCCGCGCGAGCCCACGATCAGCCGACCACCAGGTCGATGAGGACGTAGGCGATCCCCGCGATCGCGGCGGCGGCGGGCAGCGTGACCACCCAGGCGGTGACGATGCTGCCGGCGACACCCCACCGGACCGCCGACAGCCGCCGGGTGGAGCCGACGCCCATGATCGACGTGGTGGTGATGTGCGTCGTCGACACCGGGACGGCGAACACCGTCGCCGTCGTCACCATGACGCTGGAGGCGACCGTCTGCGCGGCGAAGCCACCGGCCGGGGTGAGCTGGATGATCCGCCGGCCCATGGTCCGCATGATGCGGAACCCGCCGGCGTAGGTGCCCGCGCTGATCGCGGCGGCGGCGGCGAGCACCACCCAGAACGGAACCTCGAAGTCGTCGATCTCCCCGGCCGTGTAGAGGGCGAGGGTGATGATGCCCATCGTCTTCTGGGCGTCCTGCATGCCGTGGCCGAGCGCCATCGTCGCGGAGCTGACGATCTGCGCCCGCTTGAAGCCGCGGTTGGCGCGGGTGACGTGGGCGTTCCGGTAGGCCCACAGCAGCGCCAGCATGACGAGGTAGCCCAGGCCGAAGCCGACCAGCGGCGAGACGACCATCGGGACGATGACCTTCTCGAACACGCCCATCCACTGCACGGAGTGGGCGGCCGCGAGGGCTGCGCCGACGAGCCCGCCGATCAGCGCGTGCGACGACGAGGACGGCAGCCCGAACCACCAGGTGACGAGGTTCCAGGTGATCGCGCCGATCAGCGCGGCGAAGACGATCTCCAGGCCCTCGCCGCCCTCGGGCGGATCGATGATGCCGGCGCCGACGGTCTTGGCGACCTCGGTGGAGAGCAGGGCCCCGATCAGGTTCATCACCGCGGCCAGCGCCAGGGCCGCCCGGGGGGTCAGCGCCTTGGTGGACACCGCGACGGCGATCGCGTTGGCCGCGTCGTGGAAGCCGTTGGTGTAGTCGAACGCCAGGGCCACCAGGATGATGGCGGTCAGGGCCAGGAAGGCCGCGTCCATCAGCGGAGATCCATAGCAGCCTAGGACTCCTTGACGGCGATCGTCTCGACCACGTTGGCCACGTGCTCGAAGGCGTCGGCCGCCTCCTCGAGCTGGTCGGCGACCTCCTTGAGCTTCAGGACCTCCAGCGCGTCGAACTCCCCGCTGTAGAGCCGGGATAGCAGCCGCCGGTAGAGCTTGTCCGCCTCGTTCTCCAGGCGGTTGACCTCGATCCAGTACTCGGAGAGGTCTTTGAGAGTCCTCAGCTGCGGCATCGCCTCGGCGGTCGTCTGGGCGCAGCGCTGCAGCAGCGAGACCTGCTGGTGCATCTCGGCGGGCAGGGTGCCCAGGCCGGTGAGGATGACCAGGTCGGCGGCGGCCTCGACGAAGTCCATGACGTCGTCGAGATCGCTCGCGAGGCGGTAGATGTCCTCGCGGTCGAACGGGGTCACGAAGCTGGTGTTGAGCGCCCGGAAGATGGCGTGCGTGGACTGGTCGCCGGTGTGCTCCAGGTCGCGCAGCCGGATGGCCAGCTCGCCGCGGCGCGCGTGGTCGTGGACGAACTCACCCAGGACCTCGGTCGCCGTCACCAGGTTCTGCGCGGACGCGGTGAACAGCGGGTAGAAGCTCGAGTCCTTGGGCGTCAGGCTGAAGGGCACGCGGAGGCTCCGTCTCGGATGTCGGCTCGGTCGCCCCGCCCGCGGCGGACGTACGACCGCCGCGGAGCATAGGTGTCCAGCACGTGGACACAGCTCGTCGCGAGGTCAGCGGTGAGCGGCGTCGCCCCGGTCGCCGTCCTCGCTCCCCCCGGCGAGGGAGGTCACCAGGTCGGCGCGCGCCCGCGCGACCCGCGACCGGATCGTGCCGACGGGGCAGCCGATGACGTCCGCGGCCTCCGCGTAGGAGAGCCCGAGCAGCTGGGTCAGCACGAAGGCCTCGCGCCGGTCCAGCGCCAGGCGGCCGAGCAGGTCGGTGACCGCGGCGCCCTCGGCGACGGCGTCCCCGGAACCGGTTGCGGCCAGCAGCTCCAGGTCGCTCGCCTCCCGCACCAGGGACAGCCGGCGCCGACGGCGGGAGCGCAGCGAGTCGGCGCAGACGCGACGGGCGATGGCCAGCAGCCAGGTGCGCACCGAGGAGCGGCCCTCGAAGCGGTGCAGCGCCGCGAAGGCCCGCAGGTACGTCTCCTGGGTGAGGTCGTCGGCCGCGTCGCGGTCGCCCAGGGCCGCGCACAGCCGCCAGACGTCGGACTGGGTCTCCCGGACGAGGGCGGCCGCGGCCAGCGGGTCGCCGGCGGCGGCGTCCGCGGCGACGCGGGCCAGGTCGTCCATGTCCTCGCCAGGGTGTTCCGCAGGTCACCCGGAGGGCCGGGAACCGGACGGCGTCCGGCGGCGACTAATCAACCATGTCCTGCCACACCTGCCGAGAGGCCCTCTCCGCGCGCCTGGACGGCGAGCCGCTGGGGCTGCCCACCGAGGAGCTCGACGCGCACCTGGCCGCGTGCCCGGGGTGCACCGGGTGGGCGGCCGCGGCGGAGCAGGTCACCCGCCGGGCCCGGCTGGCGCTCGCCCCGCCGGTGCCCGATCTCACCGTCGCGGTGCTCGGCGCGCTGCCCCGCGAGCTGCCCGGGGCGCGCGCCGCCGCGCGCGCCCGGCTGGCGGACACGGCGCTGCGGCTGGTCCTGGTCGCGGTCGGCGTCGCCCAGGCGGCGCTGGCCCTGCCGGTGCTGGTCTCCGGCGCCGGCGCGATGAGCGCTCCGGTGCACATGGCGCGCGAGAGCGGCGCCTGGAACCTGGCGGTGGCCGCGGCGTTCGTCGCCGTGGCGGCCGGCCCGCGGCTGGCTGCGGGCGCGCTGCCCTTCCTCGGGTCCTTCACGGCGCTGCTGCTGCCGCTGACGGTCGCCGACCTGCAGGCCGGGCACGTGCACGCCGACCGGGCCCTCGCCCACCTCCTCGTCCTGGCCGGTGTCGCCGTCGTCGCGACCGTGGCGTGGCGGAGCCACCGGCGCCGCCCGGCTCCCGCGGTGGCCGACCGGCGGGTGCTGGCGTGAGGCGCTCGGCGCTCCTGGTCGCCCTGCTGCTCGCCGGCTGGCTGGGCGCGGGCATCGGGACGGCCGGCCCGGCCGCCGCGCACGCCACGCTCGTCTCGACCGAGCCGGGGGAGGGCGCCCGCCTCGACGCCGCACCCGGGAAGGTCACGCTGCGCTTCAGCGAGGGCGTCTCGCTGGGCGCCGGCTACGCCCGGGTGCTCGGCGCCGACCAGCAGCGGGTCGACGCCGGTGCCGCCTCCGCCGACGGCGGCGTCGTCACCGTCCCGCTGCGCGCAGACCTGCCCGACGGCGGGTACCTCGTCACCTACCGGGTGATCTCCGCCGACTCGCACCCCGTGTCCGGCGCCTTCTCCTTCGCCGTCGGCGACGGCGAGCTCCTGACCACCGGTGGGCAGGACCAGGCCGGGTCCACCGATCCCGTCGTCGGCGCGCTGCTGCCGGTGGCGCGCTGGGTCGGGTACGCCGGGCTGGCGCTCGCTGTCGGCGTCCCGGTGCTCGTCCTCGCCTGCTGGCCGGCCGGCCGGCGCGCGGAACGCCTGCGGCGGATGGCCACCGGCGGAGCTGTCGCGGTCGCACTCTCCGGGCTGGGCGCCTTCCTGCTCCAGGGCCCGTACGCCGCGGGTGCGGGGCTGGGGGCGGTCGCCGACCCGGCGTTGCTCGGCGCCACGCTGGGCGCGGGCGTCGGCTGGACCGCCCTGGCGCGGGTGCTCCTGTCCCTGGCGCTTCTCCTGGTGCTGCGCCGCGTCTGGCGGGACAACGACGCCCTCGGCCGCGACTGGACGGCTGCGGGCGCCGTCCTCGCCGGCGGCCTGGTGCTCGCGACCGCCGCGGTCGGGCACCCGGTGGCCGGCCCGTGGCCGGTGCTCGCCGTGCTGGTCGCGGCCGTCCACGTGGGGGCGATGGCGGTGTGGCTGGGCGGCCTCGCCGGGCTGCTGGCCGTCGCGCTGCGGCCGGGCACGGCGCCGGCCGAGGTGGCCGCCGTGCTACCGGGGTTCTCCCGGCTGGCGTTCGGCTCGGTGGTGGTGCTCGTGGTGTCCGGCATCGTGCAGTCGGTCCGGGAGGTCGGCTCCCCGACCGCGCTGGTCGGGACGACGTACGGACAGCTGCTCGGGGCGAAACTGCTGCTCGTCGTGCTCCTGCTCGCCGCGGCCGGGGTGTCCCGCGTCTGGGTGCAGCAGCGCCTGGGCGTGCGCCGGCCCCGGCGACCCCGCACGATCACCGCGCAGACGTTCGCGGCGACCGACCGGACCGGACCCGCCCCCGCGGAGGTCGCCGGCGCCGCGGAGCGCGACCGGGTGCAGGCCGAGAACGCCGCCGAGCACCTGCCCTCGCTGCGCCGCTCGGTGCTCCTGGAGGCGGGCGTGGCCGCGGTCGTGCTGGCGCTGTCGGCGGTGCTGGTGGCCACGCCGCCCGCGCGCACGGCGCTGGCCCAGCCGATGGAGACGGTGCTGCCGCTGCAGGGCGGCACCGGCGCGGCGGCGGGCAGCGTGCAGGTGTCGGTGGAGCCCGCGCGCCCCGGCGGCAATGCGCTGCACGTCTACCTCTTCGACGACGCCGGCCGGCTCACCCAGCCGGCCGAGATCAGGGTGACGCTCACCGAGCGCACCCAGGGGATCGGCCCGCTCGACGTCGGCCTCGCGCCGGCCGGCCCCGGCCACTTCGTCGGCGACGGTATGGCGATCCCCGGCGCCGGCACCTGGACCCTCACGGTGACGGTCCGGCTCGACGAGTTCACCGCGCTCAGCGCCGCCACCGACTTCCCGGTGCGCTGACGCCCCACCGCTCCACCGATGAACAGGAGATCCATGTCCTCGCCCCGCCCGCTGCACCGGCTGGCCGTGCTGGTGCTCGCCGCCCTGACCGCCGGCACGGCCGGCGTGGTGCTCGCCACGTCCGCCTCCGCGCACGTCACCGTCTCCTCCGGCGACGCCGCGCCCGGTGGCTTCGGCAAGCTCACCTTCCGCGTGCCCAACGAGAGCAACACCGCCAGCACCGTCGCCCTGCGCATCCAGATCCCCGAGGAGTCCGCGATGGGCTCGCTGCGGGCCCAGCCGGTGGCGGGCTGGACCGTGACCACCACGACCGCCGACCCGGCGGAGCCGGTCGAGGTGCACGGGCAGGAGACGAGCTCCTCCGTCTCGGTGGTGGAGTTCCGCGCCGACGGGGGGAGCGGCATCGCGCCCGGCCAGTTCCAGGAGTTCGCGCTCTCCGGCGGGCCCTTCCCGGATGCCGAGCAGCTCAGCTTCCCGGTGATCCAGACCTACAGCGACGGTAACGAGTCGGCGTGGATCGAGCCGACGATCGCCGGGCAGGACGAGCCCGAGCACCCGGCGCCGGTGCTGTCCCTGGCCGCCGAGCAGGCCGCCGATGGCGCCGGCACGGCCGACCTCGCGACCGCGGCCGACGCCCACGACGAGGGTGGCCACGCCGACGACCCGGGCGCCCTCGCGCTGTTCTTCTCCATCCTGGCGCTGCTCGTCGCGCTCGCCGGTGTCGGCCTCGGCGTCCGCGCCAACCGACGTACCGTGTCCTCGTGACCTCCGCCGTCCGCCGCCGTTCCCGCCGGGCCGTCCCGGCACTGCTGCTCACCACGGGTCTCCTGCTGGCCGGCTGCGGGAGCGCGGCGGACGGCGACGCCGGGGGGCACGACCACACCGCGGGCGCGCCGGCCGCCGTCGAGGCGCCGGAGGACCGCTACGCGGGTCTGGACCTCAACGAGCCCTACCGCCGGCCGTCGTTCACGCTGACCGACACCACCGGTGCACCGTTCGACTTCGGCGTCGCCACCGCCGGCCGGCCGACGCTGCTGTTCTTCGGCTACACGGAGTGCCCGGACGTCTGCCCCACGACGATGGCCGACGTCGCGGTCGCCCTGCGCGGGTTGGACCGGGAGCTCGCCGAGCAGGTGCAGGTCGTCTTCGTGACCACCGACCCGGCCACCGACACCCCCGAGGCGCTGGGCGAGTACCTCGGCCGGTTCGACGCCGACCTGCCGACGCCGTTCGTCGGCCTCACCGGCGACCAGGAGAGCATCGACCAGGCGCAGCTGGCCGCCGGGGTCCCGCAGGCCGAGGACGAGGGGCGGCTGCACTCGACGTTGCTACTGCTGTACGGGGCCGACGACGAGGCGCACGTCGCCTTCGACGGCGGGAACACCCACCAGGACATCGCCGACGACCTGCAGGTGGTGGCGGGCGCGTGAGCCCGGGCCTCGGCCGGCTGCTCGCCGTCCTGGCCGGTGTCCTCGCGCTGCTGGCGCTGGCCGGTCCGGCCTCGGCGCACGTCGGGGGAGAGGCGGCGGGCAGCGACTTCGACGGCCGCGTGACCTCGGTGGCCCCGCAGCTGCCCGGTGTGGCCGTGCGCGTGCTGCAGTTCGGGGACGAGCTGGAGCTGGTCAACCGGTCCGGCACGGAGGTGCTCGTGCCCGGCTACTCCGACGAGCCCTACCTGCGGATCGGCCCCGACGGCGTCTGGCGCAACGCGCACAGCCCGGCCACCTACATCAACCTGGACCGGTACGGGCGCACGACGCTGCCCGACTCCGCCGATCCCGGGGCCGCTCCCGAGTGGGAGCAGATCTCCACGCAGCCGGAGTACGTGTGGCACGACCACCGCACGCACTGGATGAGCCAGGACCTCCTGCCGCCGCAGGTCACCGCCGATCCGACGCGGGAGCACGTGGTGTCGGAGTGGATCGTGCCGCTGCGGCACGGCAGCACGGAGGCGGAGGTCGCCGGGGTGCTGACCTGGAGCCCGCCGCCCTCGCCGTGGGTCGTGTGGCCGCTCGCGGCCGCCGTGCTGCTCGCCGCGGTCGCCGCCGGGCTGCTGGCCCGGACCCCGCTGCTGCTGGGCGGCCTGCTCGCGGTAGGGGCTCTCGCGGCGCTGTGGCACGCCCTGGCCACCCCGGAGCCGTCGGTCACCGCCGGCTCGCACGTCGGCGCCGTCGTCTCGGCGCTCCTGCCGGCCGCGGCGACCCTGCTGTGCGCCGTCCTCGGGGCGCGCGCCGCGCTGCGCGGCCGGGGAGCCATGACCGGCCTGCTGGCCGTGGTCACCGGCTGGCTGCTGCTGGTGCAGGGCCTGCCCGAGGTCGACGTGCTGTGGTCGGCGAACGTCTCCTCGGCCGGGCCGCAGCCCGTCGCCCGCGTCGCGGTGGGGGCGCTGGCGGCCCTCGGCGTCGGGTTGGCGCTCGGGGGCGTCGCCGCGGTGCGCCGGTTCCGCGAGGTCGACGCCACGCCCGGAGGAACCGCCGCCGGCCATCCGGTGCCGGTGGCCTGACGGCGGTCCCCGGAGGTCAGCCGACCTCGGCGACGACGTTCGGGCCGTCGGACCCGAACAGGGTGTTGGCCCGCTGGAGGTCCCCCTCGAAGTCGACCTCGACCGCGGCGTAGGCCGAGATGTCCACCGGTCGGACACGCAGGCCGCGCTCGGCGATCGCCGTCTCCAGGCCCCGCTCGAAGTAGTCCTCGTGGGAGCACTCGTCGAGGTGCTCGATGAGCGTGGCCTTGTCGGCGGAGGAGATGTAGTTGATCCCCACCGCCTCGCCCAGGCCGCCGCGGACGATCTTGGACAGCTCGCGGATGTAACCGTCGCCGTCGAGGGTGTACTTGACCTCCTCCTCGGCGACCGTGCTGGTGTCCACGCAGACGAAGCTCTGGTCGGCCGCCATGTAGGGGAGCGCGACCTCGAGCACCGCCGGGTCGAAGACGACGTCACCGTTGAGCCAGAGCACGCCGCCCTCGCGGGTGGTCCGCAGACCGCGCAGCAGGCTCTTGGACGTGTTCGTCACCGCGAAGTCGGGGTTGTACGTGAACAGCAGGTCGGGGGCGGCCTTCATGATCCGCTTGCTGCGGTAGCCGACGACCGCGGTCACCGACACGTCGGCACCCAGGACGGCGCGCAGGCCGTCGAGCTGCCGCTGCATGATGCTGCGGCCGTCGTCGAGCCGGGTCAGCGGCTTGGGATCCTGCCGGCCCAGCCGGGTGCCCATGCCCGCGGCCAGGATCACGACCTGCACCGACGGCGTCTGCAGCCGTCGGGGCGTCGTGCGGGCCGGCAGGGGGGATACACCCCGACGGACGGGGTTGAGGACGTGGTCACCGGTCCGCACGGACATCATCTCCTTCAGTGGTCGTGCTGGTGTTCTGCCCGGACGCGGTCGCGGTCGGGAGGATCAGATCGAGGACGCGCTGCGTGGCGGAGCCGTCCTCGAGGTGGCAGAAGGTCTCGCGGAACCGGGCGTAGCGCTCGGCGTGCTCCGCGGTGACCGTACTGATGTCGGCGATCGCCGAGATCAGCTCGTCGCTGGTGGCGATCAGCGGACCGGGCGCGACCTCCGCGAGGTCGAAGTAGAAGCCGCGCAGCTGGTCGCGGTACCGGTCGAGGTCGTAGGTGTAGAAGAGCTGCGGCTTGCCCGTGATGGCGAAGTCGAACATCGTCGACGAGTAGTCGGTGACCATCATGTCGGCAGCCAGGTAGAGGTCGGCGATGTCCGGGTGGTTGCACACGTCCCGGACGGCCGACCCGTCGGTGATCTCCAGCCGGCTCATGACCATGTTGTGCAGCCGCAGCAGCAGCACGTGGTCCTCGCCCAGCCGGGAACCGAACTCGTCGAGGTCGATCGGGAACTCGAAGTCCCGCTCCCCGCTGCCCTGGAACACCAGGTCGTCGCGCCAGGTGGGGGTGTAGAGCACCACCGTCTGGTCCTCGCCGATACCGAGGTCCGACCGCACCCGGGCGCGGACCTCGTCGCGGCGGGGGCTGCTCAGCAGGTCGTTGCGCGGCAGGCCGGTCTCGTGGATCGGGCCGGTGTAGCCGAACGCCTTGCGCAGCCGCTCGGTGGTGACGGCGTTGGGCGAGAGCAGGAGGTCCCAGCGGGCGATGTCCTGGTCCAGGTAGGCCAACCGCCCCTCCGGCGCCCAGAGCACGTCGTTGTGGATGCGCTTGAGCATCGTCCCGTGCCAGGTCTGCAGGTACATGCTCCCGGGACGCTTCTCCCAGTCCAGCGCGATGTGGTCGTTGGAGACGACCAGGTCGGCGCCCTCGAGCGCGGCGATCGACTCGGGGCTGCCGAAGGTCAGCGTCTCGACCTCGGACGGGAAGCCGGCCTGGGTGTGCGGCGCCGACAGCCAGGTGTGGGTGGCGTCGACGCCCTGCTCGAGCAGCGCCTCGTAGAGCGCCCGGGGGCTGTCGGAGAAGTGCCCGCGGAAGGCGACGTAGACGATGTTCACCGGGCGGCTCCGGTCAGGGCGTCGTCGGCGTGCGGCCGACCGGCGAGCACGGGGAGCACCAGGTCGGCGAGCTCCTGCCACGACTCGACGACGGTCAGCGCGCCGGCAGCCAGCAGGGCTTCAGCGCGTGCCGCCCGCTCCTCGGGGAGCACGAACAGCAGGTTGCCGACGGTGGGGCAGCCGGCGCCGACGGCCGAACGCACACCGGCGACGGCGTCCTCCACCGCGAGCCCTTGCTCGGGTGCGATGCCCAGAGCGGCGCAGGCGTGCCGGTAGACGGCGGGATCGGGCTTGCTGGTCGGCACCGGCAGCGAGTCCTCGGCGCTGTAGCGGCGCGCCGGTGGGATGAGCTCGTCCAGCCCGGTGGCGGTGAAGCAGGCCGCCAGCCGGGACAGCGCGCTGGAGCTCACCGCGGCCAGCTGCAGCGAACCCGCCAGCGCGCCGAGCGCGTCCAGCGTGGGCCCGTGCGGCCGCAGCGTGGTGCCCAGGTGTTCGGTGACCGCGCGACGTTCCTCGGCCACCCACGGCTCGACGTCGACGTCGGGAACGCCGGCCTCGGCGGCCAGGGTGAGGGCCGTGGACCGGAAGTTCCTGCCGGTCGCGGCGTGCCGGAGCTCGTCGGCGGTGTACCGGCGGTCGATGCCGATGGAGGCGAGGAACGCGTTGGTGACCTCGGCGGAGGCGTCGAACGCCGGCTCCTCGGAGGGGAACAGGTTGCCGTCGGCGTCGCAGAGCAGGTACTGCACCCGCTCGATGAGCGTCGGCGGAACGGTCGGCACCGGGTGGGCTCCCTTCGGGGACGGGGCGGCGGACGGGGTGGTCACCGCGGCTGCGCCGCGGGGCCGGGCGTGCGGGCGGCCACGGTGGCCCGGACCCCGTCGCGGTCCAGGGCGGTGAGGGCCGCTGCCAGGTCGGCGACGAACGCCGGGTGCGAGCCGAGGTCCCCGAACACCGACGTCTCGCCGAGCAGGGGCCGCGGGTCGCTGCCGCCGGCGCGGGCCAGCGCCTGCAGCTGCTCGGCGAGGGCGTCCTCGACGGGCAGCCGCCGGCCGGCCTCGTCCGTGCCGCGCAGGTAGCGGAACCATCCGGCGACGGCGAGGGTGAGCAGGCCGTGGGGCCGCCCTTCCTCGATCGCCTGGCGCAGCGACGGCAGCAGGTGGTGGGGCATCTTGGTCGAGCCGCGCCGGCACAGCCGGGGCAGGCCGTCGGCGATCGCCGGGTTGGCGAACCGCTGCAGCAGGGTGCGCTTGTACTCGGCGAGGTCGATGCCGTCGGGCGGTGGTAGCAGCGGGGTGACCTCGACGTCCATGAGTCGGGCCACGTAGCCGGCGAGCACCGGATCGGCCATGACCTGGTCGAGGCTGGCGTAGCCGGCCAGCGAGCCCAGGTAGCCCAGGGCGCAGTGGCTGGCGTTGAGCAGCCGGGTCTTCATCAGCTCGTAGCTGCCGACGTCGGCGACGAACCGGACGCCGACGGCGTCCAGCGGGGGCCGGCCGGCGGAGAAGGTGTCCTCGATCACCCACTGGGAGAACGGCTCGGTGATCACCGGCCACCGGTCGTCGACGCCGTAGCGCTGCGCCACCGCCGCCCGCTCCTCGGGGCTGGTGTGCGGCGTGATCCGGTCGACCATGCTGCTGGGGAAGGCCACGCGGTCGGCGATCCACCGCGCGAGCACCTCGTCGCGCAGCTGCGCGAACCCGACCACGGCGGCACGGGCCGCGTCGCCGTTGCGGTGCATGTTGTCGCACGAGACCACCGAGAACGGCTGGAGACCGGCCCGGCGGCGTCGGTCGAGCGCCTCCACGAGGTACCCGAACACGGTGCGCGGGTAGGAGGGCTCCCGCACGTCGGCCCGGATGTCGGGGTCGTCGGCGTCGAAGAGCCCGGTCCGCGGGTCGAGCCGGTAGCCGCTGTCGGTGATGGTCAGCGACACCATGCGCGTGCGCTCGTCGGTCAGCAGGTCGAGCACGGCCGCAGGATCCTCGGGCGCGAAGTGGTAGCCCACCATGACGCCGACGACGCGGGCGCGCTCGCCGTCGGGGCTGCGCTCGACCACCGTGTAGAGGTGGTCCTGCGGGGCGAGCGCTTCCTTCATGGTCCGGCTGCGCAGCCCGACACCGACGACCCCCCAGCCGTCGCTGATCCGGCGCTCGGCCAGCTCGTCGAAGTAGAGGAGCTGGTGGGCGCGGTGGAACCCGCCGACGCTGAAGTGCACGACCGCCGGGGTCAGGGCCGACCGGTCGTAGGTGGGCACGCTGAGCTGCGCCTCGTGCAGCGGCAGGGTCGCATCGGTCAGCGGGTGGACATCGGCGGCGGCAACCACGTTGCGCGCGGGGGAGACCCCGCCCGGAGGAACCGGGACCGCCGGATGCCCGGCCGGAGCCGTCCCGGCAGGCATCCGCAGGGGCAGGAGCTCGGCCTGTGACATCGCGTCCCTCCTTCTCTGTCCTGAGCACGGCGCACCGGACCGACGGGTCCCGGGTTTCCGGGGTCAGCAGTACACGGGTGGTGCCGGGTGCCGCGCAAGGTCCGGCACCGCTTCGCGGACGCGGAGGCGCCGGGCCGGCGCGGATGTTTCACGCCGGAGGGACAGGAGTGCCCGTTGCGGGGCCCCTGAAACGTCTCGCACCCACCTGCCGGGCGTGTCCATGATCACCGACGCCCTTCGGCCGCCGCACACCGGGTCGGAAATCCACCGCTGTCGGTAACGCATGGGGCTCGTGGGTCCAGTGGTGACGCCTTCACGGCGTGTCCCGAGCGACGCGCCGGGCGCCAGGTCACGACCTCGTCACGCAATGTTTCGATGACCCTCGCCCGCTCGGGCCACCCCCACCACCCAGGCGAGACGGACAGGTGCATGGACGCAGGGATCGGCCAGGAGGCCCGCACCGAGGTGCTGAGCGCGGTGCACCCCTCCGCCGGTCGGTCCGCCGGGCGGCGGGCTCGTCGTCGTCCTACCCCCCGGGCGCGGCGGAGCCCCGCGATGCTGCTCGGCGCCCTGCTGCTCGGCGGTGTCGTCGCGGCGGGGGTGAGCCTGCACGGTGCGCCCGCCGCCTCGGCCGATGCCACGTCCGTGCTCGAGGCCTCGGACGCGCTGCTGACCACCGAGGAGGGTGCGGAGGTCCTGCCGCAGGCGTCGATCTCGGTCGCCGAGGCCGAGGCCCGGTTGGAGCAGGTGGCCGCCTCCCGCGCCGAGCGCCAGGCCGCGGCTGCCGCGGCCGCCGAGGCCGCCGCGGAGGCCGCCCGCCCCAAGGCCGTCCTCCCCGTGGCCGGGGCCCGGCTGACCAGCGGCTACGGCAGCCGGTGGGGCACCTTCCACTACGGCATCGACCTGGCTGCTCCTATGCGCACGCCCGAGTACGCGGCGGTCGACGGCGTGGTGCTCCGGGCCGGCTCGGCCAGCGGCTTCGGTCTGGCCGTGTACATCCTCCACGAGAACGGCGACGTCACCGTCTACGGCCACATGGACAAGATCCTGGTCCAGCCGGGCCAGTACGTGGAGGCGGGGGAGACGATCGCCCTGCTGGGCAACCGCGGCCAGTCGACCGGACCGCACCTGCACTTCGAGGTGCACAAGGGCGGAATCGACGGCAAGCGGGTCGACCCGCTCCCGTGGCTGGCCGCCCGGGGCGTCGACGTCTGAGGTCCGACGCGCCGCGCGGTCCTGCCTGAGGAACCCGGCGCGCCGGCGAAAGCGCGGAGCCCGCCGCGCAGGTGTGCGAGCCGATGAGCAAGGGTGCCGCGGGCCGCGACCTCTTTCCACGTGTGACGACGCCTGGAAGACCCACGCCGAGCTGCGCGAGCGAGGTGACCGAGGAGCCGGTCGACCGGCGCTACGGCATCGACGTCGGCCTGCGCGACCCGTTCGGCAACCTCATCCGCGTGGTGCAGATGGCGCAGGCCCGAGCCCGTTCCGCCACGCCTGGAGCGCCGCCGACCCCCTCCGTGGGTCCCCCGACGCGGGGCTGTACAGTTGGTCCCGGCCCGGACGCACCGAATCGGGTCGGATCGGGGCTGTGGCGCAGCTGGTAGCGCACCACACTGGCAGTGTGGGGGTCAGGGGTTCGAGTCCCCTCAGCTCCACCCCGACGACCAGGCCGTTCCTCCTCCGGAGGGACGGCCTGAGTTGTATTCGGCGCCACCGTGGTGGCCATCCGAGACCGATGTCGTGCCCAGGGGGCCTGCACGTGTCCGAGCGGCGAGTAGCGGTTGCAGCACGACTCCACCCTCCTCGAGGACTGGAGGCTCCGGACTCGCCACGGCGGTTGAGTGGGCTGCCCCCGCCACCACCGGCGGGCAGCGGCAGTGATGATCACCGCGCCCGTCCGATCTCCGTAGAGCCGGTTTGGCTCACCGGCTTCGGGCTAGGGAGGGTCAACACCGAGTGGGGGTGGCAGGGATGCAGTTGAACAGTTCGGTGCGGCAGATGACGTCGGCCGCGAGCCGGGTCGTGGCGGCGGCGGCCCCTGCCCTGGACCTGGTCGACAGCAGCGTGAGCCTGCTGTGGGAGGGCTACCAGTTCGGCACGCGCCGGTTCGCCCGGGCCGGAGCCGATCTGTTCGACACCAGACTCATGCTGACCCGTGCGACGTTCACCTACGGGGAGGAGGCGGCGCGGCACTTCTACACCCCTGACCGGCTGACCCGGAAGGGCGCGCTGCCGCTCCCCACCCTCGCCCTGCTGCAGGACGTCGGCAGCGTGCAGGTGCTGGATGGCGCGGACCATCGGGACCGGAAGGCCATGTTCCTGTCCATGATGACGCCGACCGCGCTGGACGAGCTGGTTGCCCTGTTCGAGCAGCAGTGGGCCGAAGCCGAGCGGCGCTGGGCCGCCCAGGAGCAGGTGGTGCTGCTCGACGCGGTGCAGGAGGTGCTGTGCCGCACGGTGTGCGCGTGGAGCGGAGTGCCACTGGCCGAGGAGGAGGTGCCGAAGCGGACCCGGCAGCTCGTGTCGATGTTCGAGGGCGCCGGAGCCTTCGGCCCGCGCAACTGGCGCGGCCAGCTGCGGCGGCACTCGGCCGAGCAGTGGGTGCGCGATCTCGTGGACCAGGTGCGCGGCGGCCGGCTGGACGTCCCTCAGGGGCGGCCCCTGCGCGCCATCGCCACGCACCGCGGCCTGGACGGCGAGCTGCTGAGCACCGCGGTCGCCGCGGTCGAGCTGATCAACGTGCTGCGCCCGACGGTTGCCATCGGCAGGTTCATCGTCTTCGCCGCGCTGGCGCTGCACCAGCATCCGGAGCAGCGCGCCCGGCTGGCCGACGACGAGGCGCTGCGCGCCTTCGCACAGGAGGTGCGTCGCTTCTATGCCTTCTTCCCCGTGGTGGGCGGCCGGGTGGCGGAGGAGTTCACCTGGCGCAACCGCACGTTCCGGCGCGGCGAGTGGCTGCTGCTCGACCTGTACGCCACCAACCACGATGCGCGGATATGGGGCGATCCCGAAGTCTTCCGCCCGGAGCGGTTCCGGGAGCGGACGCCGGGGCCGTTCGACCTCGTGCCTCAGGGTGGTGGCGACCACGCCACCACCCACCGCTGCGCGGGCGAGTGGCCGACGGTCCGGCTGCTGGAGCGCGCGGTCGGCTTGCTCGCGGCGCTGCCTCACGACGTCCCGCCGCAGGACCTCACGGTGGACCTGACGCAGATGCCGACCTCTCCGCGCAGCGGGATGGTCGTCCAGGTCCGCGCCTAGATCTGTGAGCCTCCGGCTGCAGTGCGTCCAGAACGTCATATCCACCGGTCGATGGTGCCGCCCGTCCCACTAGCTCGAGCTGCCCACCTGGGCTGTCGGTCCGGTGAGCTGGGCGGCGTCCTCGGGGTGGCAGTCGAAGCGAGCCCGACGGGTGACGACGTCGGGCTGTCGAAGCGCCTGCGCATCGGCCCGGACGTCGGGCAACGCCGCGCTCAGGTCCCTGGGTGATCACCACCTTGGCCTCGCGGCGCAGCTGGAATGCAGCTTCGCTGGTCTCACCACCACGGTGGACCCGCCGACGGCGGATCAGGTACGTCGCGCTCGGCGACTCCACAGCGCCGCCTCCGGCGTGCTGCCGCCGGACCTCACGGCACCGCCGCAGTGCCTGCGCTCCGTCCGCACTACCCGCACGTCGTCGCCGGTGCCATCGGCGCGCAGCTCACCGACGTCACCTGCGGAGGCGCCGACACCGGCGACTTCTTCGCCGAACAGCACCCGGGCGTGGCCCCCAGCTCGACGCCCTCGGCCAGGACACCCAGCTGGTCACCATGACCATCGGCGGCAACGACAGCAGCCTCTCTTCATCAACTCGATCCTCGCCTGCTCCACCGCGGGGCTGGCCACCCTGGGCACGGGGAGCCCGTGCAAGGACCGCTACGGCTCCTCTTCGAGGACACCATCCGCTCCACGACCTTCCCGGCGCTGGTGGAGACCCTCCGGGCGGTCCGCCAGGAGGCCTCCCGGACGAAGGTGGCGATCTTCGGCTACCCGTGGATCATGCCGGCGAGCGGCGGCTGCTTCGACCGCATGACGATCGCCGAGGGTGACGTCCCTACCTGCGCAGGTTGCAGGCCACCCTGGACGACGGGGTGTGGCGCGCGGCGGGGCAGACCGGCGTCACCTACGTCGACATGAGCCAGGCGTCCGAGGGGCACGACGCCTGCCGGCCGATCGGCGTGCGCTGGGTCGAGCCGGTCCTCCAGGGGACCAACGCGGTGATCGTCCACCCGAACGCGCTCGGGGAGGCGTCGGAGCCGCGGCCTCTCCGCCGGCGGCCGTGAAGGCCACCGGGCCCAGCTGCAGCTCGACCCGCTCGAGGGCCTCCTGGCCGGCTGACCGCGGATGCAAAGAGGGTCCCTCCCGCGATCGGAAGGGACCCTCGGTGCGCGGGTGCAGCTGCTGTCAGGGCGTCTCGGTGACGATCTGCGCGGCGAGGTACTGCGGCGCGCCCACCCGCTCGATCGCGGCGAGCTGCGCCTCGAACCAGTCGGCGTGCTTCTCCTCGTCGAGCACCATCTCCTCGAAGACCGAGGCCGTGCCGTGGTCGCCGAGGTCGTGGCACTCCTTGGCGGAGGCGTTGAACTGGGCGACGGCGGCCTTCTCGCTGTCGAGGGCCAGGACGAGCATCTCCTCGGCGGTCTCGCCCACCCGGATGGCGCCGAGGCGCTGCAGGTTGGGGTGGCCGTCGAAGAGCAGGATCCGCTGGATCAGGGCGTCGGCGTCGCGCATCTCGTCGATGGAGAGGTCGTAGAAGACCTTGCCGAGCTTCGGCAGGCCCCAGGCGTCGAGCATGCGGGCGTTGAGGAAGTACGTGTTGGTGACCGTCAGTTCGAAGGTCAGCGCGTCGTTCAGCAGTTCGACCACGCGGGGGCTAACGGGCTGCACCGGCTACTCCCAGCTCTCGCTCGGCCGGGCGCTCGGTGGTGCCCCCGGCTCGCACCGGGCAATGCTGACACACCAGGTCGCGGAGCGAGTCGACGCAGTTGCCGCAGGTTCGTCCCGCTCCGGTGGCCCGTGCCACGTCGGCGACGCACCTCGCGCCGTTGGCGATCGCCTCGAGGACATCGCGGTCGGTCACCACGTTGCAGTGGCAGACGTACATGCAGTGGTCGCCTAACGGGAGACGGCGGGCGGACGGGCCCCGGTGCGCACACCGGGGCAACGCCCGGAGGTTAGCCTCTCCTAACCGGTTCGCGCCAGACCGCCTGATCAGGAGCCGCCGGCGCCGGCCATGCCGTCCGGCGTCGCTGGGCTACGGGAACGGCGAGCGGATCCCGTTGGACCTGCACCTGGACGTCGCGCGGGTCTCCACCGGCCCGTTCATGCAGCGGGTCGCGCTCACCGCGCTGCAGGACGCGGCGACGGCGCTGCTCGCGGGCGGGGTGCTGCCACCGGGCACCCGGAGGCTGAGCTGAGCAGCCCGTGCCCGAGTCCGAGTGGCCGGTCCCGATGCCGTCGGCCGCCGTCGAGTTGGGCGCCGCGCAGGACGGGTACCGCCGGGAGGCCATCGACGAGAGGACGCGCACATGACCGACGACCTGATCACCGGGGACCTGTACGCCTACGAATCGCTGCTGTCGGACGGGGAGCGCGAGGAGCTCGCCGGCATCCGCGAGTTCCTGCAGACCGAGGTCAGGCCCGGGGTCAACGACCACTGGGAGGCCGCCACCTTCCCGATGGACCTGATCCCGCGCTTCGCCGAGGCGGGGCTGGTCGGCCGCAGCTACGACACCGAGGGCTCGCCCCGGGGCTCGCGGCTGTTCACCGGCTTCATCTCGCTCGAGACCAGCCGCGTCGACCCGTCGATGGCCACCTTTCTCGGCGTGCACAACGGGCTGGCCATGGGGTCGATCGTCCATCTCGGCTCCGAGGAGCAGAAGCGCCGCTGGCTGCCCGGCATGCTGGCCCTGGAGAAGATCGGCTGCTTCGCGCTCACCGAGCCGCACGGCGGGTCCGACGTCGCGCTCGGTCTGGAGACCACCGCACGGCGGGACGGCGACGAGTGGGTGATCGACGGCGCCAAGCGCTGGATCGGCAACGGCACCTTCGCCGACCTCGTCGTCGTCTTCGCCCGGGACGTCGCCGACGACTCGGTGAAGACGTTCGTCGTGGAGAAGGGGACCCCGGGGTTCACCGCACGGAAGATGGAGGGCAAGTACGCGCTGCGCACGGTGCAGAACGCCGACCTGACCTTCGAGGGCTGCCGGGTCCCGGCCGAGAACAAGCTCGAGGGCGGGAACACGTTCAAGGACGTCAACCGGGTGCTCAAGCTGACCCGCGGCGGGGTCGCCTGGAACGCCGTCGGCTGCCAGATGGGCGCATTCGAAGCCGCGCTCGCCTACGCCAAGGAGCGGCAGCAGTTCGGCCGCCCGATCGCCGGTTTCCAGCTGATCCAGGACCTGCTGGCGCGCATGGCCGGCAACGTGACCGCGAGCCTCGGCATGGCCGTCCGGGTGGCGCAGCTCCAGGAGGAGGGCGTGTTCCGCGACGACCACGCCGCGCTGGCCAAGAGCTACGTCACCAGCCAGGCCCGGGAGACCGTGGGCTGGGCGCGGGAGCTGCTCGGCGGCAACGGCATCCTGCTCGAGCGCGACGTCGTCCGGTTCTTCAACGACGCCGAGGCCCTCTACTCCTACGAGGGCACCCGGGAGATCAACCAGCTCATCGTCGGGCGCGCGCTGACCGGGGTCAGCGCCTTTGTCTGAGTCGGGCGGGAGCTGCGGCCCGGCCGCCCCGGGGTCAGGGGGACGGCCGGGCCGCGGTCTGGGCGGCGGAGCGGACGTCGGTCAGCGGGCGCCCACCAGCCGGGTCGCCGACGCCGCGTCGGCCACCCACGAGTAGCGGCCCACGGTCGCGGCCGCGTGGCTGTCGGTGGAGCCGACCAGGGTCACGCCGGCGGCGGCCAGGGCCAGCACCACGCGCGGTCCGGGGGAGCGCCACTTCTCGTTGACCTCGACCGTCGTCCCGGTGCGGACGGCGGCGGAGGCGATCGCGGCGATGTGCTCGTCGAGCAGCCCGCTCTCGTGCATGCCGATCTTCGGCAGCAGCGAGAACAGATGCGCCAGCTGGCCCCGGCCGGCCCGGTCCATCGCCCGGACGGTCGCGTCGACCAGGATCGACAGCGCGTCCTCGGCCGACAGCCCGCCGGCCATCTCCTCGAGCGTGCGGCGCGGGCTCCACGGACCGTCCGGCCCGGGGAACCGGTGATCGGCGATGAGGATGCGGTCCACCCCGCCGGTCCCGACCACCAGGTCCCCGGGGACGTCGAGCCGCCCGGAGGCGTCCAGGATCTCCGCCTCGACGCCGGTCAGCACCTCCAGCCCCTCGACGCGGGGCAGCGCGGCCACCTCGGCGAGGAAGCCGGGCACCCATGCCGTCGTCGTCCGGACGTGGTCGACCATGCGGATGCTGGCCAGCCCGGTGTCGCGGGCGGCTATCAGGTTCTCCATCGGCGCGCTGACCGCGTCGTCGGACCAGGTGGAGTGCACGTGGTGGTCGGTGAGCAGCAGGTCCAGCTCACCCAGGACGGCGGTCATCGTGCGGCCTCGCCGGCGAGAACGGCGGCAGGCGGCGCGCCGGTCGGGCGTACGCCGGTGGGGAGGGGAACAGGCACCGAAGCTCCGGGTGGTCGAGGTGGCGGGGGAGTGGGTGGGTCTCGAGGAGAGGGAACGGCCGGACCCGCGGGTGCCCTGAGGCGGTCCCCGTCCGTCTCACCCCTCCGGGTGGCATCACCGGACCGGGCAGTTCCCCCGGCGCTCAAGCGCGGGCTCCCGGCTGCCGATCACCGGGTCAGGTGACGGGACGAGGACCTCTCCCGCATCCCCGTCCGCAGCAGAGGAGAGACGTCGTGCCCGACCAGTCGGTGCTCGTGGTGGAGGACACCCAGGAGATCCGGGAACTCGTGACCACGGTGCTGGCGCGGGCCGGGCTGGCCGTGCGGGCCGTCGGCACCGGCGCTGACGCGCTGGAGGAGGTCCGGCGCGACGCCCCGGACCTGATCGTCCTGGACCTCGGTCTGCCCGACGCCGACGGCACCGAGATCTGCCGCCAGATCCGCACCGAGACCGCCTGCTACGTCCTGATGCTCACCGCGCGCGCCGAGGAGGTCGACCTGCTCATCGGGCTGGCCGTCGGCGCCGACGGGTACATGGTCAAGCCCTTCTCGCCGCGCGAGCTGGTGGCGCGGGTGCAGGCGATGCTGCGGTTCCCGCGCACCGCCGCATCAGCCGCGCCGGCCGCCGCCCCGGCCCAGGAGTCGGTGCGCCGGCTGGCCGATCTGGAGGTGGACGAGGACAGCCGCGAGGTTCGGGTCGACGGCGCAGTCGTCGACCTCACCCGCACCGAGTTCGACCTGCTCGCCGCGCTGGCGTCCCGCCCGGGACGCGTCCTGCAGCGGGAGACGTTGCTCCGCGAGGTCTGGGAGACCGACTGGGAGGGCAACCTCCGCCTGGTCGAGGCCCACATGTCGAACCTGCGGCGGAAGCTGGTGGCCGCCGGTCTGCACTCGCCGGAGATCCGTACGGTCCGAGGGGTCGGTTACCGCCTCGTGGCGTAGCGGACGGTTCGTACGCTTCCCCGCCCGGGACGCGTCAGCCGCCCGCCAGGGCCTGCAACTGCTCGACCCGGGAGTGCGCCAGGACGCCGCGGCGCGCGTCCGCCGCGATCGCCTGGCAGAGCGCGGCGACCTCCGGGTGCCCGAGCTGGCCGCTGCTGCCGGCGAGGGTCTGCGCCGCCGAGGCCACCGCCGTCGCGTCGCCCGCCCGGGTGTGCCGGCCGATGGCGGACAGCCGGGCGGGCAGGGCATCGGCGTAGAGCCGCTGCAGCCGGGGCATCAGCTCGCCGACGACCAGTTCGATGTCGTCGGCAGCATCGGCCGGAAGGTCCACCTGCGCAGCCGGCCCCGTGGTCCGGCTGCGCAGGAAGTCGAGGAGCGCCCGTGCGGAGACGGGCTTGGTGAGCGTGGTCAGCGCGCCGGCTGCGGAGGCCTGGAGACGGACCTCCTCGTCCGGCTGGGCGGTGAGCACCACGAACCGGGCGCGTGACCCGTTGCGCCGGATCCGGCGGAGCATCTCCGTACCGCTGCGACCGGTCAGGTCCGAGTCGGTGACGACCAGGTCGACGTCGGTGACCAGGGCGTGCCGGACGGCGTCCTCCGGGCCGGCGGCCTGCTGCACCTGCCATCCCCCCAGGCACAGGAGGTCCGACACCTGGTCGCGAGTGGTGGCGTCGCCGTCGACGACGAGGGCGGTCAGCACTGCACGGCCGGGGAGTGGTCCGACGTCGCCGTCCAGCCGTAGGGCGTCTCGGCGGTGACGGTGAAGGTGTAGCTGTAACCCAGGGCCAGGGTCAGGTACATCGCCCTCAGGCTCGTCTCCTGCGGGCCGGTGCGGCCCACCACGAACGTCTTCCCGTCCTCGCGGTGCCCGGTGACGAGGTAGCCGCTCACGTCGGGGGACGTGCTGAGGGTCCAGGAGACACGGGCATCGGAGAGCAGCAGGCACCAGCTCCCGGCCGTGTCGACCTCCGTGGGCGGCTGGACGGTCCCCGTCGAGATGCCGGCGGCCACGGTGGTGGAGTCCCCGAACACCGCCCAGGCGGGGAGGGCGCCGCCGGCGGCGAGAGCGAGGACGAGGCCGGCGACCGACAGGGCGCGGCGGGCGGTGTTCATGCTCGGACGTCCTCCGGCTCGTTCCGGGTGGGACGCCAGATGCTCAGGAGGGCCCAGCCGGCGAGCAGGGTCGGAGCCCCGTAGAGGAGCACCTGGTTCACTCCCGGGGTGCGCAGCAGCTGGACCACGGAGCCGAGCTCGGGGATGACGGCGCGGACCTGGTAGGCCGTGTCACCCTCCAGGACGGCGGTCCAGGGGTCGATCGCCGCGTTGGCATCGCCCTTGGTCCGGACCTGGACGCGGCCGTCCGGCGTGTGCTCGACCGAGACGACGCGGTGGGTCACGAGGCTGCGGTCGCCGATGGGCACGTGGTAGGCGATGACCATGCCCTCGGTCACGTCGGTGACCCGGAGCGGGGTGACGACGGTGATGTCACCCGGCTCGATGTCCGGGGCCATGCTCCCGGTCAGCATGGTCATCGTGCGGTAGCCGAAGGCGTGCGGCCCGACGGCCAGGAACGCGAAGGCCAGCACGGCGATCCCCATGACCCCGCGGACCAGCCACGGGGCCGTGCGGCCCAGGACGTGGTGGCCCCGGTCGGCGCGGCGGCCGGCCGTGGAGCGCTCGTCCCCGGCCGGGAGCGGCGCTGCGGCTGCCCCCGGGCGACGGACGGAGAGGACGGTGGTCATGGCGGTCTCCGGGTGGTCGTCGGGCGGAGGTCAGCGGGTGATGCCGGTGCGCTGCGTGCCCGAGAAGGTCAGGCTCAGGGCGGCGGACTTGCCCTGGAAGGTGTCGTCGGCCGTCGTCGGCAGCGAGACCGTGTAGGCGAGGAAGTCGGTTCCGTCGACCGCGAGCGAGCCCGCGCCGCTCAGGTAGGTGCTTCGCAGGACCGGACCGGAGCCGAGGGACTTCTCGCCGCTGTCGCAGGTGTAGCCGGTACCGGACTGCCTCCACGCGACACCGCAGGAGCGGACGGACAGCTGCAGGCCGTTCGTGGCATCCGAGGTCAGCACGGTCGGCGTCGCGTCGGTGGTGTGCAGCTGGATGCCGGAGAAGGCGACGTCGCCGTCGTTGTGCAGGTTGATCGAGCGGGTGAGGCTGTCGCCGGGCACGAAGCCGGAGACGTCCAACGGCAGGGTGCCCTGCTGGGTGGCGGTGAGGGTGAGGGTGCCGGTGGCGACGGTGCTGGTCACCGGGGTGGTGCTGTCGGTGAAGGTGCCGAAGGTCCCCAGGCCGGCGACGGCGGCGGCCGCGGCGAGAACGCCGAGCGAGCCGACGACCTTGCGGGTGTTCGAGGTGGCGGTCTTGGCGGTCATGTCCTGCATCTCCCGGTGTCCGTGTCGGTGCCGCCGTGTCCTCCGGCGACACCAAGGACTCTGAAGGTCGTTCCGCACGCCACCCGCCCGCCTTCCGCAAGGAATCCGCAAGGGATCGGCGGGAACCACGCAGTCGGGAGTGCGACGGCCCCCGGACGCGGCACGCCCCCCGTCCCGGGCGGGATCGGGGGGCGCGTGCCGGTCGGGGCGGTCACCGGTCGCCGGGGCACGGCAGCGCCATCGTGAAGGTCGTGCCCACCCCCTCGGTGCTCTCCATGCTCAGCGTCCCGCCGTGGGCCGTGGTGATCGCCTTGGTGATCGCGAGGCCGAGGCCGACGCCCGGGACGGCGTTGCGCTGCGCGGTGGACGAGCGGAAGAACCGGGTGAACAGCTGGCCCTGCTCGCCGGCCGGAATGCCCATCCCCGTGTCGGCCACCGACAGGAGGGCGACGGGGACCGCTCGCCGCTCGCCGCTCGCCGCCGGCTGCCCGTCCGGCTGTCGCCACGCGCGCCGCAGCGTCAGCCGCACCTGCCCGCCCGCGGGAGTGAACTTGACCGCGTTGGAGACGAGGTTGTCGCACGCCTGGCCCAGTCGGACCGGGTCGCCCGAGACGACCAGGGCGTCGGCGGGGACGTCGACGGCGACCTCCACGCCCGCGGCGGCGGCCGCGACCCGTGCGTTCTCCTCCGCGGCACGGACCACCGCACCGAGGTCGACGTCGTCCGGCTGCAGGGTGAAGCGGCCGCTCTCGACCTGGGCGGTGAAGAGCAGGTCGCCGACCAGCCGCAGCAGCCGCTGGGCGTTGCGCTCGACGGTGGACAGGTACTGCCGCTGCTCGGCGGTGAGCGGCTGGTCCTCGTCGTCCATGACCAGCTCGAGGTAGCCGAGGATCGAACTGAGCGGCGTGCGCAGCTCGTGGCTGATCAGGCTGACGAACTGGTCCTTCATCCGCTCGGTGGCCCGCACCTCGGTCATGTCGGTGCCCACGAAGTTCCAGCCGGCGTGGGCGCCTCGGTCGTCGGAGCGCGGCGTGATGGCGACCGAGACGGTCCGGTGCCGCCCGTCGGCGGCGACGTAGGTCCAGTCGCGGACGTCGCTGCCCTTCTCCCGCGCGACGTGCACCAGGGCGTCGAACCCGGCGGGCGAACCACCGTCCTTCGCGGTCGCGGCGAGCTCCTCGGGGAGGTGGAAGTCGAGGACCGAGCGCGTCCGGACGACGTCGGCGCGCGGAATGCCGAGCATCCTCTCCGCGCCGGGGTTCCAGACCCGGATGGTGCCGTCGCGGTCGGTCCCGATGATGGACTGCTCGGTGACGGCGTCGATGACGCTGGTCATGGTCTGGGCGCGGGCGGCGAGGATGCGCGACGCGGTGTCCAGCTCGTCGGCGCGGCTCTGCACCTGCTCGAGCAGTGCGGCCTGCTCCCGCTGGAGCTGCACGATGCGGCGCGCCTGCTCCGCCAGACGGCGGGTGTTCCCGTTCACCGCGAGGCTGCCGACGGCGACCACCACCGGCCCGAGCAGCAGGGCCCCGGGCAGGTCGTCGGCCGCGGGGACGGCGCCCACGAGGTGGGGGACCGCCAGCACGGCGGTGGCCCCCGCCACGGCGACCGGGACGCCCCGGCGGGTGGGACGGGTGGAGAGCACCCAGAGCGGGCCGAGGAGGAGCAGCAGCACCGTCGGTGACGCGGTGCCGGCGTACAGCAGGCCCACGGCGGTGAGGTGCGCGACCGGCACGGCCAGGGAGCCGAGGCCGGCGGGCGAGCGACGGAGGGACCAGGCGCCCGCCGTGGCGGCGAGCGCGACGGCCAGGCCGGCGTGCACGGCACCGCGCTCGGCGACCGGCACGGAGCCGGCCAGCGGCACGGCCGCCGCGGTGAACAGGAGGGCGCACCGCACCGGCCCGCTGGCGCCGGCCTGCCACGCGTCGACGTCGAGCAGGCGGTGGCGGGCCATGGTGGAGCGCGTCCGGTCGAGGACGGCGACGGTCATGCCACCGGCTCCCCGACGGTCAGCTCCCGGACCCGGTGCACCAGGCCGGCGACGGTGAAGGGCTTGGCCAGGTAGGCGTCGGCTCCCGCGGAGAGGCCGCGGGCGACCTCGTCGGGGGAGGCGCCCGCCGACAGCAGCAGGATCCGGATGGCGGCGGTGGCCGGGTCGGCGCGCAGGGCGGCGCAGATCTCCAGCCCCGTCATGCCGGGCATCGAGACGTCCAGGACCGCCAGGTCGGGCAGCTGCGCCCGGGCCGCGGCGAGAGCCGCGGTCCCGTCGGGCGCCGACGTGACGACCTGGCAGCCGGCCTTGCGCACGGCGAGGGTCACGAGGTCGCGGATGTCGTCCTCGTCGTCGGCCACGACCACCCGGACGGTCCCGGTCGGGCCGGGCCGGGCGGGGAGGCCGCCAGGGAGGTGGTGCTGGGCCGGGTCCACGGATGCTCCCGTCGGTCGAGGTCCCGCACCGCGGAGTGGTGGGACCGGTGGCGTCGTCCAGGGGAGGAACGGCGCCCCGACGGGGGGCCTGCAGCGCGGACCAGGGTGGCTCACCCGATCGGGTGGGCACCCCGGACAGCACTGCGCCCCGCCGGGTGGACCCGGCGGGGCGCAGTGCGGACGGTGCGGGTCGGCGGACCCGCAGGTGTCAGGAGCCGGACTGGCTCTGCACCGACTGCTTGGACTGCTGGGCCTGGCCCTGGACCGAGTCCTTGGACTGCTGGGCCTGACCCTGCACGTCCTGAGCCGCGGACTGGCCCTCCTGCTTGACGGTCTCGGTCGCGTCCTGAGCGGTGGACTTGACCTCCTCCATCGCGTGCTGCGCCGCCGGCTTGAGCTGCTCGCCCATTTCCTGCGCGGCTTCCTTGGCCGGCTGGAGCAGCGCGTCCTTGTTCTCGCGCAGCGCGGTCTCGGCCTGCTGGGCCAGCTGCTGCTCCTTCTGCGAGGCGGGCAGCAGGCTGGACACCAGCCACCCCGCACCGAAGGCGATCAGGCCGGCGGCCAAGGGGTTGCCCTGGGCCTGGCGGGTGATCGTCTCCGGCGCCTGCTGCACTGCACCGACCGCGGAGGAGGTGGCGTGCTGCACGCTGCCTGCCGCGTTCGAGGCCGCGTCCTGCACGGTTCCGGCCGCGTTCGAGGCCGTGTCGTGCACGGAGCCGGCGGCGTTGGACGCCTTGCCGTGCGCCGCCGAGGTGGTCTCGTGGGCGGTACCCATCACCTTGTCCCGGAGGCTGCTCACGCGGCCCTTGGCCGCGGTCACCCGACGGTCCATGACGCGGGACGGGTTGACCTTCTCGTTGAGGGCATCGACGTCGTAGCTGAGCTCGCGCCGGGTGTCCTCGATCTGCCGCCGGATGACGTCCGGGTCACTGCTGGTCATTGTTGCGACTCCTCGCGGTCGGGTGGTCAGTTGGGCTTCATGGCGCCGGGAACCTGCGACAGGGTCTCGACGGTGCGCTCGGGCTTCGGATTTACCTGGTCGAACTTCTTCTTGCCCATCAGACCCGCCACCGCAGCGACGATGCCCCAGAGGACCGCGACGATCAGCGCGGACCAGCTGTGGCCCACCAGGTGGGACAGCGCCCACCACAGTGCGATGGACAGAAAAAGGATCGTCATGTAGGCGGCGAAACCGGCGGCGCCGAAGAGTCCGGCACCCGTCCCCGCCTTCTTCGCCTCGACCTTGAGCTCCAACTTGGCGAGCTCGAGCTCCTGCCGCATCAGGGTGGACATGTCCTTGGCGACCTCGCCGATCAGGGCACCGACGGAGACGCCCTCGACATCGGGGTTTCCGGCGTCGGTCGTCGGGGTGCCCATGCCGCCGCTGTAGTTCTGACCCTCGGGGTAGTCAGCCGCGTAGTTCTGCGGCGTCGGGTCCGCGTAGCCGTGGGGGGTGGCGCCGGCGGGGGTGGCCCCGGCAGGGGTGGCCCCGGAGTAGGGGGAGGTCATGTCAGCCCACCTCACCGGGCCGGCGAGCCGGGTCGTCCCAGCCTGCGGGCGTGGTCGGGGGCACCGTGCCCCCGGCGGGCGGCACCGTGCCGTACGGCGGCGGGGGCAGCGGCGCCCCCGTGCCCGTGCCGGGGGTGGCGCCCGTGCCGGTGCCGACGCCCGTGCCGGTGGTGGCGGTCGAGTAGCCCGAGTACGTCGGCGCGGGGTCGACGTAGTTCGTCGGCGTGCTGCGGTAGCCGTTGCCGTCACCGGACCCCGAACCGGAGCTGGAGTGCGCGGCCTTCGTGCCACTGGTCAGCCGGCCCGCGAGGACACCGGCGGCCGCGGCGCCGAGCAGGAAGAGGCCCGGCTTGCGACGCGCGAAGCTGCGCACCTCGTCGAGCAGCTCGGCCGGCTCACGGTTCTGCAGCATGGAGGCGAAGTCCTCCACCGTGCCCGACGCCTGCTGGAGCAGGTCGCGCACCGGCCCGGGGGCGCCCTCGCTGCTGCCGTCGGCGAGGCCGCGCATCTGCTGGGCGATGGCGTTGAGGCCCTCGGCCGCCTTCTGCTGCTGCGAGACCGTCTGCTCCTTGAGCTGCGCCCGGCCCTGCTCGACGAGGTCCTTCGCCTGGCGCTGGGTCTCGTGCGCCACGTGCTTGGCCTGGTCGGCGGCGGTCGACGCCACCTCGCTACCGGCCTGCGCGGCGGTCTGCCCGACGTTGCGGGCCTCGTTCTTGGCGACGTCCGTGGTGTGCTTGGCCTCGTCCTTGGCGACGTCCTTGGTCGACGAGCTTTCGGTCGTGGTGGTGCTGGCGCCCGTCGTGGCCGGAACCGGTGGCGGGAACGGGGCATCGATGGAGTGAGTCATCGGTCCTCCTCGGCAAACTGCGTGGTCGGTGGTGGCGCTACCCCGCCGCCGTTGCGGCACACATCCGGCTCGGTCGTTGACCGGGCCGGGTGGCCGTCACGACGACGGGTCAGCGCCGCTGGTGTCGGGCGGGAGAGCTGACCGAAGTCGACCCGGCGCGTCCATGCGTCACGGGGCGGGACCGGGGAGGCGAGGAAAAGCAGCGCCGGCGCTGCGCCGTCCCCCGCGCCGCTCGTGAGAGCACCGTTCCGCGCAGCGGGTGGGGTACCCGCCGCCGGGGGCTGATCAAACTCCGGGGATCAGCCCGACCAGCGGAACCGCGGCGGCCGCCGCTCGGCGAAGGCCGCCACGCCCTCGGCCAGCTCGCCGGCGGCGATGGTCTCGAGGTACCGCGTCGCGGCCCGCGTCTCGCCGTCCCCGCCGCCGCCCAGGTCGGCGACGACCTCCTTGGTGGCGCGCTGGGTCAGTGCCGAGCGGGAGGCGAGCACGGCGGCGAACCGGTGCACCTCGGCCTCCAGGTCGTCGGCCTCGACCAGCCGGTCGACCAGACCGGTGCGCAGCGCGGTGGGCGCGTCGATGAGCTCGCCGCTGTAGAGCAGGTACTTCGTCGTCGCGGGGCCGACGAGGTCGACCAGCGCCTTGGTCGACGACGGGGTGTAGACGATGCCGACCTTGGCCGGGGTCACCCCGAAGACCGCGGAGTGGTCGGCGAAGCGCAGGTCGCAGCAGGTGGCCAGCTCGACCCCGCCCCCGATGCAGTGGCCGCGGACGACCGCCACCGTCGGCTTGGGGAAGGTGCGCAGCGCCGCCTGGGCGGCCAGGTTGTGCCGCCGGACCTCGGCCATCGGGTCTCGGGGGTCGTCGCCGCCGAGCAGGTCGGAGATGTCGGCGCCCGCGCAGAAGCTCGGGCCGGCGCCGGTCACCAGCAGCACCCGGACTCCGGGGTCCTCGGCGAGCGGAGCCAGCACGGCGGGCAGCGCCGCCCACATGCCGACCGTCATGGCGTTGCGCTTCTCGGGCCGGTCGATGGTGAGGACGGCGACGGAGCCGTCCCGCGTCACGCGGAGGTTGGTGGCCCCCATGCAGGGTCCCGGCGCGAGCGTGCGAGTGGTGGGGGGCATGGGGGTCCTTCCATCAGCCCAGGTCGTCGGTGGCGAAGGTGTCGCAGCGGCTGGGGTCACCGGTCTCGTA
This sequence comes from Blastococcus sp. SYSU DS0973, assembly GCF_054051055.1. NCBI lineage: Bacteria > Bacillati > Actinomycetota > Actinomycetes > Geodermatophilales > Geodermatophilaceae > Blastococcus > Blastococcus sp. SYSU DS0973. The sequence continues at coordinate 561,704 of NZ_JBJHAN010000001.1, read as the reverse complement.
CCCGGTACGGAACCAGCGCTGCCGCTGTTCGGAAGAGCCGTGGGTGAACGCGTCCTGGTCGACCGTGCCGCTGCCCAGGTCCTCCTGGATGAAGTCGTCGCCGATGCGGGCGGCGGCGTCCAGAGCACGGGCGATGTCGTCGTCGGTGATCTCGGCGATCAGCGGCTGGCCGGACTCGTCGGGAACCGTCTCACCGGCGGTGACCTGCTGGTTGATGCCCAGCAGGTTCTGCACGCGGTGGGCGTACTCGTGGGCGACGACGTAGGCGTCGACGAACAATCCGCCCTTCGCGTCGGCGCGGGTGCGGCAGTTCTCCTCGAGCCGGCCGATGTCGGTCGTCTGCCCCTGGCCGAGCACGGAGAGCCCGCCGGCCCCGGCCCCGGCCCCACCCCCGAGGACCTGGAGCAGCACCACGACCAGGAGGCCGATCAGGCCGAGCCCACCGCCGCCCACGGCGACGCCGCGGGCACCACGGAGCCCGCCGCCACCGCGGACGTCCCGGACGCTCGACGTGTCGAGGTCGGCAGCTTCGCTGTACCGCATCCCGTGCTGCTCCTCCCGCTGACCGGCCGTCCGAACGGTGCCACCGGCTTCCGCGTGCCCGCGACTCGGGTCGCCGGGCACAGCGGCCGTGCCGGCCCTAGATTCGGGTGCATGCCGTTGGAGGGTGAGTACGAACCGAGTCCGCAGCAGTGGGTCCGCGACCAGGTCGAGCGCTACGAGGCGACCGGCGGCCGCGAGGCGAGCACGCTGCGGGACACCGGGTTGCCGGTGGTCATCTTCAGCACTCGCGGTGCGCGCAGCGGCAAGGTTCGCAAGCAGCCGCTGATGCGGGTCGAGCACGACGGCGTCTACGCGATGGTGGGCTCGCAGGGCGGGGCGCCCACCGACCCCGCGTGGGTCGCCAACCTCCGGGCACACCCCGACCAGGTGACCGTGCAGGACGGCCCTGAACCGTGGGACGGCGTGGCGCGGGAGATCTCCGGCGCGGAGCGGGACGAGTGGTGGGAACGGGCCGTGGCCGCCTACCCCGCCTACGCGGAGTACCAGCAGAAGACCGACCGGCAGATCCCGGTCTTCCTCGTCGAGCGCCGCTGAGCCGCGCCCGGCCGGCGGCGGTCAGGGCCAGGCGGCGGCGAGCCGGGGGACGGCGGCCTGCACGTCCGCGTCCCAGGTGGTGAACGGCTCGGCCTCCGGCGCGCGTGCACTGCCCCGCCGGGAGGGGCGCCACGTGCCGGCGATGCGGCCGTCGACGACCACGGTGGGCCGGAAGACGCCGTTGCGACCGGGCGCGATGCGCTCGGCGAAGGCCGGGTCGAGGATCGCGTCGCGGTCGGCGTAGCCGAGCACGTACTCGTCGAAGCCGGGGAGCAGCAGCGGTTCCCGGGCCTGGTCGCGGTGCGCGGCGTACCGGTCGGGGGTGGCGGGGTCGAGGAGGTATTCCTCGCCGTCCACCTCGACGCGGTCCAGCCGGTCCCGGACCGCGGCCAGGCCGGTGCGGACGTCGCGCACCGTGGTCCCGGCCCAGCGGACCAGGTCGTGGACGGTGGCCGGGCCGTGCCCGGAGAAGTACCGCAGCGCCAGCTCGGCCAGTGCCTCGTCCCGCGCCAGCCGGCGGGGCCGGCGCACCCACTCGTCGAGGAGCACGAACAACTGCTCGCCGTCCTGCGTGGGGCCGAGGCACAGGGTGCCGGTCTGCGCCAGGAACCACAGCAGGTGGTAGCCCCGCTGCCCCGTCGTCGCGACACCGCCCGCCTCGATGGCCGCCAGCAGCGCACCGCGGGAGAGCCGCCCGCCCCCGGACAGCGCGGCGGCGGTCACTTCGCGTGCGCGCTCGGCGTCGGCTCCGGTGAGCCCCAGGGCGGCGCGCCGTCCGGCCAGCCCGGCGAGGGCCCGGGGGCTCAGCAGGCCGAGCATCCAGGGCAGGTCCTCGGCCGGGAGCAGGTGCAGCGTGCCGCGCATCGGCCAGGAGCGGACGATCGTTCCCTCGTCCAGCGCGCGGAGCACCGCAGCCCGGTCCCGCGCCGCGGTGCGCAGGGCCACCGCGGCGATCGCGCCCGGGAGGTCCTGGCCCTGCAGGGCGGTCAGCCGGGAGACGGCCGCCGCGGCGTCGGGTGCCGGCGGCCCCGCGAGCCGCTGGGCGACCAGGCGCATCAGGGCCACGTCGTGCAGCGTCGTCACGGCGGCCACCGTGGCAGACGGGTCCGACGGTCCAACGGTCCGGCGCCCTCGGCGCCGTGCCCGGGCCGGCGCCGGTAGCGTCGGGAGGGTGATGGGGATGGGTGGGGCCGGCGGCCGGGACGCGGAGCGGCGCCGGAGGCTGGTGGCGGCGCTCGTCGTCCTCGCGATGGTGCTCGCGGCCGGCGCGACGGTGCTCTCGATCGCCTTCGGCTGACCCGGTGGGCCTTTGGGCCCTGGCGCGGCGGTAGCCGGAACGACACCGTGTGGAGACGCCGCGGCCGTTCCCGGTCGGGCCCCGATTCCGGAACGAAGGACCGCCGATGACCCTGGTCGTCCCGCCGAGCCCCTCCGGATCCGCCGCCGACGAGCCGACCGGGCCGGCCCGCGGGATCCGCCCTTCCCAGCACCTCCCCGGGCCGTCGCAGCGCGTACCCGCTGACGACGCGGTGAGGGCAGCGATCGGCCGGCTCAGCGGCGAGTTCTCCGGCCGGGTGGACCCACGGCTGCTCGTCCGGGTCGTGCGGGACTGCCGGCGGGAGCTCGGGGGCTCCCCGGTCGGTGCCCTGCCGGAGCTGGTCGAGCGGCTGGCGCGCTACCGGCTGGACCAGCGCATCGGCTGAGCGCCCGGAAACCGGGTTGCCCGGCCGGGCAGGATGACGGCGTGGGATACGTCGACGTGACCGGGGTCCGGTACACGCTCTCGGACGGGCGGGTACTCCTGGACGACGTCGCCTTCCGCGTCGGCGAAGGTGCCCGGGCCGCCCTGGTGGGCGAGAACGGCGCCGGCAAGACGACGCTGCTGCGGATCATCTCCGGCGACCTCTCGCCCGAGGCGGGCTCGATCGCCCGCACCGGCGGGCTGGGCGTGATGCGGCAGTTCATCGGATCGGTCCGGGACGACACCACGGTCCAGCGGATGCTGGTCGACCTCTCGCCCGCCGCCGTCCGCGCCGCCTGGGACGCCGTCGACGCCACGGAGGTCGCGCTCATGGAGACCGACGACGAGCGCTCGCAGATGGCCTACGCCGACGCGCTGGCGCAGTGGGGGGATGCCGGTGGCTACGAGGCGGAGGTCACCTGGGACACGGTGACGGTGGCGGCGCTGGGTGTTCCGTACGAGCGGTGCAAGTACCGGGAGCTGTCCACGCTGTCCGGCGGTGAGCAGAAGCGGCTGGCTCTGGAGGCGCTGCTGCGGGGCCCGGACGAGGTGCTGCTCCTCGACGAGCCGGACAACTACCTCGACGTCCCCGGCAAGCGCTGGCTGGAGCAGCGGCTGCTCGAGACCCGCAAGACCGTGCTGTTCGTCAGCCACGACCGGGAGCTCCTGGCCCGCGTCGCCGACCGGGTGGTGACCGTCGAGGGCGGGACGGCATGGGTGCACGGCGGGGGATTCGCCAGCTACCACGAGGCCCGGACGGCGCGGCACGAGCGGCTGGCCGAGCTGCGCCGGCGCTGGGACGAGGAGCACCAGCGGCTGGTCGACCTCGTGCGCACGCTTCAGCAGCAGGCCGCCAACTCGCCGGACATGGCCAACCGCTACCACGCCATGCAGACCCGGCTGGCCAAGTTCGAGGCCGCGGGCCCGCCACCGGAGCGCCCGCCGGAGCAGAAGGTCGCGATGCGGCTGCGCGGGGGCCGGACCGGGGTGCGCGCGGTCATGGCCGAGCAGCTGGAGCTCACCGGCCTGATGAAGTCGTTCGACCTGGAGGTCTGGTACGGCGACCGGGTGGGCGTCCTCGGGGCCAACGGCGCGGGGAAGTCGCACTTCCTGCGGCTGCTGGCCGGTCAGGCGGTGGCGCACACCGGTGGGTGGCGGCTGGGCGCCCGGGTCGTCCCCGGGTTCTTCGCGCAGACGCACGCCCATCCCGAGTGGCAGGACCGGACGCCGGTCGACCTGCTGTGGCACGGGGAGCCCGGCCGTCCCGGGGTGGACCGCGGGCGGGCGATGGCCACGCTGCGCCGGTACGGGCTCACCGACTCCGCCGACCAGCCCTTCCGCACGCTGTCGGGTGGGCAGCAGGCGCGGTTCCAGATCCTGCTGCTGGAGCTGTCCGGTGCCACGCTCCTGTTGCTCGACGAGCCGACCGACAACTTGGACGTGCTGTCGGCGGAAGCGCTGGAGGAGGCGCTGGCGGCCTTCGACGGAACGGTTGTCGCCGTCACCCACGACCGCTGGTTCGCGCGCTCTTTCGACCGGTTCCTCGTCTTCGGTGCCGACGGCCGGGTGTACGAGTCCGCCGAGCCGGTGTTCGACGAGACCCGGGTCGTCCGCGCCCGCTGACACCTCGGGCGTCCGCACGGGCGGAGGGCGCGTGCGGACGGGGAGGACCGGTCGTGCATGATGGTAGTGAGAATCATTACCGCTCCCACATGGAGATCATGATGCGCCGCCGCCCCCGCCCCGCTGCCCTGGCCCTGGCCGGGGCCGCCATCCTCGCCCTCGCCGCCTGCGGGAACGCCGACGCGGGTGGGCCGAGCACCAGCGCCGGCGACACCGACGCCTGCCCGGGTGAGGTCGTCGACGTCGTCGTCTCGGTCGGGCAGTGGGGCGACGTGGTCGAGGCCCTGGGTGGTGACTGCGCGTCCGTGACCACCGTCATCAGCTCGACCGCCGTCGACCCCCACGATTTCGAGCCCACCACCGGCGACATCGCCGCCTTCCAGGAGGCCGAGCTGGTCGTCCTCAACGGCGCCGGCTACGACCACTGGGCGGAGGATGCCGCGACCGGCGTCGACCCCGCGCCCGCCGTGCTCGACCTGGCCGACGTCGTGGGTGTGGAGACGGGCGAGCACGCCGACGAGGAGCACGGGCACGGCGGGGTCAACCCGCACATCTGGTACTCCCCGGAGTACGTGCAGCAGGCCGCCGAGGCGCTCACCGCCGAGCTGAGCGAGCTCTCACCGGACGCCGCGGACCACTTCGCCGAGCGCGCCGCCGCCTGGGAGGAGGAGCTGGCGCCCTATCTGACCGAGGTCGAGTCGCTTCGGGCCGCCGCCGACGGGCGCACGTTCGCCGCGACCGAGTCGGTGTTCGAGTACATGGCCGAGGCGATCGGGCTGACCGACGTGACCCCGGAGGGCTACCGGGAGTCCGCCAGCAACGAGGCCGAGCCGGCGCCGGGCGATCTCGCCGCCTTCCAGGCCGCGCTCGCGGCCGGAGAGGCGGACGTGCTGGTCTACAACACCCAGACCGAGGGTGGGGTGCCCGAGCAGCTCCGGGCGGCAGCCGAGTCCGCCGGCGTGCCCGTCGTCGAGGTCGCCGAGTCCGCGCCCGACGACGCCGGCTCGTTCATCGACTGGCAGGTCGCCCAGCTGCGCACGCTCTCGGCCGCGCTGCAGGGCTGACCGCGACACCGGACGCGCGCGACGGCGGACCGGCGACGACCGCCCGCCGGAGGACCGTGGCCGGCGTCCGGCGGGGCAGCCCCGGAGGTCAGCCGGAGACGCGGCAGTCGCCGCAGGTGCCGAAGATCTCCAGCGTGTGGCTGACGTCGGCGAAACCGTGCTCGCCGGCCACTCCCTCGGCCCAGCGTTCGACCGTCGGGCCGGCCACCTCGACGGTCCGCCCGCAGGTGCGGCAGACGAGATGGTGGTGGTGCTGCGGGCTGCAGCGGCGGTACAGCGCCTCACCGGAGTCGGTGCGGATCGAGTCGAGCTCGCCGTCGTCGGCCAGTGACTGCACCGCCCGGTACACCGTCGACAGACCCACCTTGTCGCCGGCCGCGCGGAGGCGGGCGTGCACGTCCTGGGCGCTGTGAAAACCCTCCAGGTCGGTGAACAGCGTCCGGACAGCATCGCGCTGGGGGGTGGGGCGGGTCACGGGGCCCATCGTGACACGGTGGCGGCGGCCGGCCCGGTCGCCCGCCGGGTGGGCTCACCCGAAGGCGCGGCCCTCGCCCTGGCAGGTGAGCGGGCACGGCACAGGGGCCTCTGCTCAGAGGTCGACGGGGGGCTCGCCGGTGCCACCGATGCGGTCCAGCTCCTCGAGCTCGGCCGGCCCCAGCACGCGGGCGCCGGCCTGCAGGTTCTCCTCCAGGTGGACCACCGAGGAGGTGCCCGGGATGAGCAGCAGGTTGGGGGAGCGGGCGAGCAGCCAGGCCAGCGCGACCTGCATCGGCGTCGTCTCGAGGCGGCGGGCGACGGTCTCCAGCGCGGCCGACTGGAGCGGGGTGAACCCGCCCAGCGGGAAGAACGGCGTGTAGGCGACGCCCTCGCGGGCCAGGGCGTCGATGAGCGGGTCGTCCGCGCGGTGCACGAGGTTGTAGTGGTTCTGCACGCACACGACGGGCGCGATGGCCCGGGCCTCGGCGAACATCTGCGGCGTCACGTTGCTGACCCCGAGGTGGCGGACGAGCCCCTCCTGCTGCATCGCGGCCAGCGCCTCGAACGGCTCGGCGAGCGAGCGCTGCACCGGTTCGGCGAAGCCGGGCATGCGCAGGTTGACGACGTCGAGCGCCTCGACGCCCAGGTGGTCGATGTTCTCCTGGACGGCGCGCCGCAGGTCGTCGGCGTCCAGCGCCTCGGGCCAGCCGCCGTCGGCGTCCCGCCGGGCGCCCACCTTGGTCACGATGACCAGGTCCTCGGGGTAGGGGTGCAGCGCCTCGCGGATCAGCTCGTTGACGACGGTCGGCCCGTAGTAGTCGCTGGTGTCGACGTGGTCGACGCCGAGCTCGACGGCGCGGCGGAGCACGGCGACGGCGGCGTCCCGGTCGGCCGGCGGCCCCATGACGTGCGGGCCGGCCAGTTGCATGGCGCCGTACCCCAGGCGGTGGACCTCGCGGTCACCGAGGCGGAAGGTGCCGGAGTTCTCGGCAGTGGGGATCGTCATGGGCACTGCCCTACCCGCTGACGGACGGGCATGCGCGGGCGGGCCGGAGACGCGGTCGTCCTGCCGGCCCGCCCCGGCGTCACGGCTGGAGCAGCACCTTGACCGCGCCGTCCTTCTTCTGGCGGAAGTTCGCGTAGGCCTCCGGCGCCTGCTCCAGCGGCAGGCGGTGGGTGGCGAACTCGTCGACGCCGAGCGGGTCGCCGTCGAGCAGCAGCGGCAGGATGTCGGGCACCCAGCGCCACACGTTGGCCTGGCCCATGCGCAGCTGGATCTGCTTGTCGAACATCCGCATCAGCGGCAGCGGGTCGGTGGCCCCGCCGTAGACACCGGACAGCGAGATCGTGCCGCCGCGGCGGACGGCCTCGATGGCGGTGTTCAGCGCGGCCAGCCGGTCGATGCCGACCACGGTCATGACCCGCTCCATGATGGCGTCGGGCACCACGGCGGTGGCCTTCTGGGCGATGGTGGCCAAGGGGGAGCCGTGCGCCTCCATGCCGACGGCGTCGATCACCGCGTCGGGGCCCCGGCCGTCGGTGAGGTCGCGCACCCGCGCCACGACCTCGGCCTGGTCGGTCGAGTCGATGACGGTGATGCCGTTGCGCCGGGCCCGGGCGAGCCGCTCGGGTACGACGTCGGAGGCGATGACCTGCCCGGCGCCGAGGTGCTTGGCGACGCGCGTGGCCATGTCACCGATCGGGCCGAGGCCCAGGACCAGGACACTGCCGCCCTCCGGGACGCCGGCGTACTGCACCGCCTGCCAGGCGGTGGGCAGCACGTCGGAGAGGTAGACGAATCGGTCGTCGAGGGGGGCGTCGGGCACCTTGATCGGCAGCGTGTTGCCGAACGGCACCCGCAGGTACTCGGCCTGGCCGCCGGGCACCTGGCCGTAGAGCTTGGTGTAGCCGAACAGCGAGGCACCCATGCCCTGCTCGCGGTTCTGCGTCGTCTCGCACTGGGACTGCAGACCCTGCGAGCACGTCCAGCAGGTGTTGCAGGAGACGTTGAACGGAACGACGACCCGGTCGCCGGGCTTGACGGCGGTGACGTCACGGCCGACCTCGCGCACGATGCCCATCGGCTCGTGACCCATGACGTCGCCGACGGTCATGAAGGGCGCCAGCACCTCGATGAGGTGGAGGTCGGAGCCGCAGATGCCGCTCGAGGTGATCTCGACGATGACGTCCGTCTGATCCTGGATGGTCGGGTCGGGAACGGTGTCCACCCGGACGTCTCCTCGTCCGTGCCAGGTCACTGCGCGCATGCGGGAACTCCCTCGATCGGGCCGGTGGGCAGGTGGTTTTCCCCTTCGTGAGCCGGATCGCGCCGCTCTCAACCATCTACGGCGTGTTAATCACTTTCTGTCCATCCGCGCTTACCCGGAGGCGAATGACATCGCTGAAGCTCGGTGACCCGGTTCACAGAACTGCAGGTCATTACCCCCATCCTCAGATCACGAACCCATCACGGCGTGTTTACATGGGCCCCGCTCCTCTCCCCGGGAGTCGCAGTGCAATGTCCGCCGACGGAAGTCAGGTGCATGAGCTCGCTCCACCACGACCGCCTCCCCCAGGAGGATGCGGCGCCGGCCGAGACGGCCACCCCGTCGCTCGCCCCGGTCCGCTCCACCAGCGGGGACGTCGAGGAGAAGGCCCCGTCCACGGTTCCGCCGCAGCGCGAGGGGAAGGCGCAGGCATCCGAGGTCCGTCGGGCCACCATCGCCCGGGAGGCCGCCACCGAGGTGGCGGCGGATGCGGCCCCGGTGCGGCGCCGGCCCACCCCGTACAAGCGGTCCGCGGTCGATCTCACCGCCCTGGCTCCGGTCACCGACATCGCCGCGCTGGTCGACGCGCCCCTCGCCGCACCTGCCGCCGTCGTCGTGGTGAAGGACGCCCCGGCCGCCCTGGCCGCTGCCGGGGCCGGCGGGCGCCGCGGGCTCCTGGCCCGACGCCCGCCGTCGGGGCGTCGGCGTTCCGCGCTCTACCTCGCCGCCGTTCTGGTCGGGGCGCTCGGCGTGAGCGGCGCCTCGGTCGGCGAGCCGGCCGCCGTGGAGACCCACACGGTCAGCCACTCGGTCAGCGTGGCCGAGCAGCTGGGCATCGAGGGGTCCGCCTCGGCCGAGGTCGTCGACGCCGAGGACACCTCGCTGCTCCGCGAGATGGTGGTCAGCCGCAACGCGCGCGACGCCGAGCGGGCCGCTGCCGCGAACGCACAGGCGGAGGCCGACCGGCTCGCCACCGAGGAGGCCGCGCGCGCCGCCGCCGAGGCGGCCCGCCCGAAGGCCGTCCTGCCCGTTCCCGGGGGCCGGCTCACCAGCGGCTTCGGTCCGCGGTGGGGAACGCTGCACGCCGGCATCGACCTCGCCGCCCCCATGCGCACCCCGGAGTACGCGGCGATGGACGGCGTCGTCCTCGAGGCGGGCGCGGCCAGCGGATACGGGCTGGCCGTGTACATCCAGCACGGCAACGGCGACGTCACCGTCTACGGGCACATGGACGAGATCCTGGTCGAGCCGGGTCAGATCGTCCGCACCGGCGACACGATCGCGCTGCTCGGCAACCGTGGTCAGTCGACCGGCCCGCACCTGCACTTCGAGGTGCACGTCGGCGGGATCGACGGGCAGCGGATCGACCCGCTCCCGTGGCTGCGGGAGCGCGGCGTCGCGATCTGATCGCCGGCACCACCACGACGACGCCCCCCGCCGGACCGTTCCGGCGGGGGGCGTCGGGTGTGGTGGAGACTTCCGGTGTCCGTCCGGAGAGTGGTAGGGGAGAGCACGTCCATGGGGCACGGCCACGCGCACGGAGCGGAAACGGCCGCGGGGCCGCAACGCCGCCGGCTCGCCGTCGTCCTCGCGCTCACGGTGGCGGTGCTCGGCGCCGAGGTCGTCGGCGCGGTGCTCTCCGGGTCGCTCGCCCTGCTGGCCGACGCCGGGCACATGGCCACCGACGCCGCCGGGATCGCGCTCGCCCTGGGTGCGGTGACGCTGGCGCAGCGGCCGGCCCGGGGACGGCGGACCTTCGGCTGGCAGCGCGCGGAGATCCTCGCGGCCGTCGCCAACGGCGTCCTGCTGCTCGGTGTGGCGGGCTACGTGCTCGTCGAGGCGGTGCGGCGGATCGGGAACCCGCCCGAGGTGGGGTCGGCCCTGATGCTCGCCATCGCCGTCGTCGGGCTGGTGGTGAACCTGATCGGCCTGGCGGTGCTGCACCGCGGCCGCGGTGAGTCCCTGAACGTGCGGGGGGCCTACCTGGAGGTCCTCGCCGATGCCCTAGGATCGGTCGCCGTCATCGTCGCCGCCGTGGTCATCGCCACCACCGGCTGGACCCCTGCTGACACCGTCGCCTCCCTGGTCATCGGCTGCCTCGTCCTGCCCCGGGCGTGGCACCTGCTCCGCGACGCCCTCGACGTGCTGCTGGAGGCCGCGCCCCGCGGGGTGGACCTGGACCAGGTCCGCGCGCACATCGTCGCCGTCGACGGGGTCCTCGGTGTGCACGACCTGCACGCCTGGACGATCACCTCCGGGCTGCCCGTGCTGTCCGCGCACGTCGTCGTCTCCGACGAGGCGCTGGCAGTCGGCCACGGCGGCCGGGTGCTCGACGCACTCTGCGCCTGCCTCGGAAGCCACTTCGACATGGAGCACTGCACGTTCCAGCTCGAGGCCGAGACCCACGCCGGCCACGAGGCGCCCGTCCACGACTGACGCCGATGTCGATCCGGTGACCGGATCATCGTGAGCCGGTGCACCCGCGGGGAAGGAAGGGGGCGGCCGACCCGCCGCCGGTGGGACAGTGGGGCCGCACGACCGGCCGGCTGGAGGAGATCGCGGTGGAGCACGGGCACCACTCGGGCATGTGGGTCCCCGAGGACCCGCCGACGTGGGGGCGGATGTTCCTGCCGCACCTGGAGGGCTGGTCGGTCCTCGCGGTGCTCAGCGTCGTGGGCCTGGTCGTCTACCTCGCCGCGGTCGTGCGGCTGCGCCGCTCCGGGGTGAGCTGGCCGTGGTGGCGCACCGTCGCCTGGACCGGCGGGGTCGCGTCCCTGTTCGCGGTCACCGGCACCTGGCTCAACGGCTACAGCATGGTGATCTTCAGCGTCCACATGGCGCAGCACATGGTGCTGTCGCTGATCACGCCACTGCTGCTGCTGCTGGCCGCTCCGGTGACCCTGGCGTTGCGCACGCTGCCGCGCGGACGCGGTGCGGCCGGTGCGCCCCGGGCGCTGCTGCTCGACGCGCTGCACAGCCGGTTCGCGCACTTCGTGGCGCACCCGCTGTTCACCGTGCCGCTGTTCATCGCCAGCCTCTACGGCGTCTACTTCACGCCCCTGTTCGACGCGCTGATGTCCGGCCCGGCCGGGCACCAGTTCATGCTCGCCCACTTCGTCGTCACCGGCCTGCTGTTCTTCGGCCCGATCGTGGCCCAGGACCCGTGGCCGCGGACGCTGAGCCACCCCGGCCGGATGCTGGAGCTGTTCCTGCCGGTGCCCTTCCACGCCTTCTTCGGCGTGGCGATCATGTTGGCCGGGTCGCTGGTGGTGGACACCTTCGCCGTGCCGCCGGTCGGGTGGGGCATCGACCCGCTGTCGGACCAGGGCGCGGCCGGCGGCATCGTCTGGGCCTTCGGCGAGCTGCCCACGGTGCTCGTCCTCGCCGTCGTCTTCTTCTCCTGGGCGCGGTCGGACGACCGGCAGGCCCGCACGATCGATCGCACCGCCGACCGCACCGGCGACGCCGAGCGGGCCGCCTACAACGCGCGGCTGCGCGCGCTCGCCGACCGGCAGGGCTGAGGGAAGGACCCCCGCTGCCTCGCACTCCTCGCCGGCTCGCTGCGGGGCGCGGTCGCTGGATCGGCCGCGGCAGGACGGTGGGCCGCCTGGGACGATGGTGCCGTGCCGGTCTCTCTGGTGTTCACCGCGGACACCCACGTCCCCACGCGGGCGCGTGACCTACCTCATCCGCTGTGGTCGGCCATCGACGCGGCCGATGTCGTGGTGCACGCCGGCGACTGGGTCGACGTGCCACTGCTCGACCGGTTCGAGGAGCGGTCCCGGCGGCTGGTCGCGGTGTACGGCAACAACGACCACGGACCGCTGCGGGAGCGGCTGCCCGAGGTCGCTCGCACGGAGATCGAGGGCATCCGCTTCGCCGTCGTGCACGAGACCGGGGACGCGAAGGGTCGTGAGGTGCGGTGCGACGCACGGTTCCCCGATGTCGACGTGCTCGTCTACGGGCACAGCCACATCCCGTGGGACACGACCGCGCCGTCCGGCCTGCGCCTGCTCAACCCCGGTTCGCCCACGGACCGGCGCAGACAGCCCCACGGCACGTACGCCACCGCCGTCGCGGACGCCGGCCGGCTGCGCGACGTGACCTTCCACCCGGTGCCGCCGCGCCGGTGAGCGCCCCGCCGCTGGATCCCCGCGCGGTCGCGCTGCTCGCCTGCCCGGTCTGCGCCGCCCCGTTCGCGGCCGGGCCGGGGGACACGGGGCTGTGCTGCGCCGAGGGGCACTCCGTCGACCGTGCCCGGCAGGGCCACCTCACGCTGCTGCCGCCCGGGCGACGCCCGGCGACCGGTGACTCGGCCGAGATGGTCGCCGACCGGGTGGCGTTCCTCGCGGCCGGCCACTACGACGCCGTCACGGCCGCGCTCGCCGACGCGGTGACAGCGCCGGGGGCGCCGGCGACCCTGCTCGACCTCGGTGGCGGCACCGGCCACCACCTGGCCCGGCTGCTCGACGGGCTCCCCGGGGCGGTCGGCGTGGTCCTCGACGCCAGCCGCTACGCGGCCCGCCGGGCGGCGCGGGCGCACCCCCGGGCCATCGCGGTGGTCGCCGACACCTGGGCTCGGCTGCCGGTGCGCGACGGCGTCGTCGACCGGGCGCTGGTCGTCTTCGCCCCGCGAAACGGCCCCGAGATCGCCCGGGTCCTCCGTCCGGAGGGCCGGCTGGTCGTCGTGACCCCGGCGCCGGACCACCTCGGTGAGATCATCGCGCCGCTCGGGCTGCTGCGGGTGGATCCCGGAAAGGCCGGACGGCTGGCCGCAACCCTGGAACCCCACCTGGTGCGCGAGGGCGCCGAGCGCCACCGCCGCACGCTGCGGCTGGACCACGCTGCGGTGGCGACGCTGGTGGGGATGGGCCCCCATGCGCGGCACCTCACGGCCGCCGGGCTGGCGGCGTCGCTGGCGCGGTTGCCGGCCGACGTGCAGGTCACGATCTCCGTCGACGTGGCCACCTACCGGCGGGTGCCGTGACCGCTCCGGCGCGCCCGGCCCGCCCGATCTGAGGTGCCGCGCGGCACGGTCTAAGCTGCGAGCCGTGACGATTGCACCGGCGCCCATCGTGAGCCGGCCCAGCCCGGCTCACGTGGTCGACAAGGGCTCGCGGCTCTCGAACCTGCTGCGGACCACCGACCACAAGACCATCGGCCTCATGTACCTGGCCACCTCGTTCGCCTTCTTCATCGGTGGCGGCCTGATGGCCTTGCTGATGCGCGGTGAGCTGGCGCGGCCGGGTCTGCAGTTCCTGTCGCCGGAGCAGTACAACCAGCTCGTCACGATGCACGGCACGGTCATGCTGCTGATGTTCGCGACGCCGCTGTTCTTCGCGTTCTCGAACCTGATCATGCCGCTGCAGATCGGTGCTCCCGACGTCGCCTTCCCGCGGCTGAACGCCTTCTCCTACTGGCTGTTCCTCTTCGGCAGCCTGATCGCGGTCTCGGGCTTCCTGACCCCGGGCGGCGCCGCCGACTTCGGCTGGTACGCCTACACCCCGTTGTCGGGGGTGGTGCACTCCCCGGGCCCGGGAGCGAACATGTGGTTCGCCGGCCTGGCGGTCAGCGGTCTGGGCACGATCCTCGGTGCCGTCAACTTCATCACCACGATCGTCTGCCTGCGGGCGCCGGGGATGACGCTGTTCCGGATGCCGATCTTCACCTGGAACACGCTGGTGACCAGCATCCTCGTCCTGTTCGCGTTCCCGATCCTCACCGCGGCGATCATGGGCATGCTGGCTGACCGCAACCTCGGCGCCCTCATCTACTCGGACGAGAACGGTGGGCCCATGCTGTGGCAGCACCTGTTCTGGTTCTTCGGGCACCCCGAGGTCTACATCATCGCCCTGCCGTTCTTCGGCATCGTCACCGAGATCATCCCGGTCTTCGCCCGCAAGCCACTGTTCGGCTACAAGGGCATGGTGTTCGCGACGATGGCGATCGGCGCCCTCTCGCTGGCGGTGTGGGCGCACCACATGTATGCCACCGGCGCGGTGCTGCTGCCGTTCTTCGCCTTCCTGACGTACCTGATCGCCGTGCCCACCGGGATCAAGTTCTTCAACTGGATCGGCACCATGTGGCGCGGTCAGATGACGTTCGAGACGCCGATGCTGTTCTCCATCGGCTTCATGATCACCTTCCTCCTCGGTGGCCTGACCGGTGTGCTCCTGGCCAGCCCGCCGCTGGACTGGCACGTCAACGACAGTTACTTCGTCGTCGCCCACTTCCACTACGTCGTCTTCGGCACCGTGGTGTTCGCCGCCTACGCCGGCATCTACTTCTGGTTCCCCAAGATGTGCGGCCGGATGATGGACGAGCGGCTGGGCAAGCTGCAGTTCTGGCTGACCTTCATCGGCTTCCACGCGACGTTCCTCGTCCAGCACTGGCTCGGCAACGAGGGCATGCCCCGCCGGTACGTCGACTACCTGCCCACCGACGCCTTCACGCTGCTGCACACCGTGTCGACGATCGGATCGTTCATCCTGGGCGCCGCCACGATCCCGTTCGTCTACAACGTGGTGAAGTCCTGGAAGTACGGTGAGCTCGCCCTGCGCGACGACCCGTGGGGCCACGGCAACAGCCTCGAGTGGGCCACCTCCTCCCCGCCGCCCCGGCACAACTTCGTGGAGATCCCGCGGATCCGCTCGGAGCGCCCGGCGTTCGAGGCGCACTACCCGCACCTGGTCGAGCGGCTGCACGCCGAGGCGCACGCCGGTAAGCGGCACGAGCCGTACGGCGGTGTCAGCGAGCTGGTCGGCGACACCGGCCGGCGTCAGGGCGAGAACGACCCCGACCCGACCTGACGAACGCCCTCCCCCGGGGGCGAGCGACCTCGAACGCCCCGCAGGCCCTGCCTGCGGGGCGTTCGGCCGTTCCGGGCGTCGCCCATGCGGTCACCGGGGGGAGCGGCCGGGCGGCGGAGCGGGTGCGGCACGATGACGGAGTGCCGCTCGATGCCCCGCTGCGCCAGCTCCCGGACACCCCTGCACCGCAGGCGGTGCTCACCGTCACGGGCGCCGACCGGCCCGGCGTCACCGCCCGGCTGTTCTCCGCCCTGGCCGGCACGGGCGGGGACGTGCCGGCGGTGGAGGTCCTCGACGTGGAGCAGGTCGTGGTGCACGGGCACCTGGTGCTCGGCGTCGTCGTCGGGGCCCTGCCGGGCGACGGCGCGCCCGTCGTCGACCAGGCGGAGTTCCTGGCCTCCCTGCGCCGCACCGCCGACGTCGTCGCCGCAGCGGTCGGGGTGGACGTCACCGTGGAGCCGGCATCCGGGCCGGCCGCGGTCGGCCCGGACGCCGGCCGGCCGCACCACGTGATCGTGCTGGGTCGCCCGGTGCCGCCCCAGGCGGTGGCCGGCGCCGCGCAGGCCGTGGCGGGCATCGGCGGCAACATCGACGCCATCCGGCGGCTGTCGGACTACCCGGTCACCAGCTTCGAGCTCACCGTCTCGGGGGCCGAGGCCACGGCGCTGCGCACCGCGCTCGCCTCGGTGGCGGCCTCCACCGGAGCGGACATCGCCGTCGAGCAGGTGGGGCTCGCGCGGCGCAGCAAGCGGCTGATCGTGCTCGACGTCGACTCCACCCTGGTCCGGGGCGAGGTGATCGACGAGCTCGCCGCCCGCGCCGGACGGGCCGCGGAGGTCGCCCGCATCACGGCGGCGGCGATGAACGGCGAGCTCGACTTCGCCGAGTCGCTGCGCGCCCGCGTCGCCGTGCTGGCCGGGCTGCCCGAGGAGGTCCTCGACGAGGTGCGTCAGCACCTCGTGCTCACGCCGGGCGCGCGGACGCTCATCCGGACGCTGCAGCGCCTCGGCTTCCGCTGCGGGATCGTCAGCGGCGGGTTCACGCAGATCACCGATCCGCTGGCCGAGAGCCTCGGGCTGGACTTCGCCGCGGCCAACACGCTGGAGGTCGTCGACGGCCGGTTGACCGGCGGGCTGGTCGGGGAGATCGTCGACCGGCCGGGCAAGGCCCGGGCGCTCACCCGGTTCGCCGCGCAGTACGGCATCCCGCTGGACCAGACGGTGGCCGTCGGCGACGGCGCGAACGACCTCGACATGCTGAACACCGCCGGCCTGGGCATCGCCTTCAACGCCAAGCCTTTCGTGCGCGAGCAGGCCCACACCGCGCTGAACCAGCCCTACCTGGACGCCGTCCTGCAGGTGCTCGGGTTCACCCGCGACGAGGTCCTGGACGCGGTGTGATGTCGATCAGTGCCCCGGCCTGATCGACAAGGGTCCTGGCCAGCACCGGTCGTGCGCCAGGACCACGGGTGGTGAGCCAGGACGTCGTCCGGCGCGACCCCGGGCCTCACGAACCGTGGACTGCTCCTGCCAGCTCCACGCCGGCGGTGCGGAGCTGGTCCAAGGCCGCCTCGGTGGTCGCCGGCGAGACCCCGGCGGTGAGCGGGAGCAGCACGCGGGTGGTGAACCCGGCGGCGACGGCGTCCAGCGCGGTGGCGCGGACGCAGTGGTCGGTGGCGATGCCGACGACGTCGACCGACCCGACGCCCCGGCCGCGCAGCCAGTCGACCAGCCCCACCCCGTCCGCCGACCCCTCGAAGCCCGAGTAGGCGGCGGCGTACTCGCCCTTGTCGAACACCGCCTCGATCGGGCTGCGATCCAGTGCGGGGTGCAGCTCCACGCCGCCGGTGCCCACGACGCAGTGCTCCGGCCAGGTCTCCACGAAGTCCGGCGCCGCGGCGAAGTGGTGCCCGGGATCGATGTGGTGGTCGCGCGTCGCCACGACGTGGTCGTAGCCCGCCGAGCGGACGTGGTCGGTGATCGCGGCCGCGACCGCGGCGCCGCCGGCCACGGCCAGGCTGCCGCCCTCGCAGAAGTCGTTCTGCACGTCGACGACGATCAGTGCGCGGGTCATGGGCCGATCATGCCGGTTCAGGCGGTCAGCGTCTCCAAGGCGGGCTCGCCACGGGACAGCGCCCAGGCCTCGGCGGGCAGGGCCTCCCGCACCCGCGCGTGGTGCTGCCGGGCCCGCTGCAGCATCTGGCCGGGGGAGGCGGGGTCGCACAGCTCCCCGTCCCGGACGAGGGGCAGCAGCAGGTCGCGGTCACCCTCCTGCGGTTCGATCCGCCCGCTGCTCACCACCTCGGCGGTGGCCGTGCCGTCGGACGCGTGCCGGCGGACCGCGGACTTGCGGCCGCCCACGGAGTTCTTGCCCTCGGACCGCTTCGCGACCGGGACGCCGTCCCGCGCCACCAGCTTGTAGACCATGCCGGCCGTGGGCGCACCCGAGCCGGTGACCAGCGACGTCCCCACGCCGTAACCGTCCACGGGTGCGGCCATGAGGCCGGCGATGGCGTACTCGTCGAGGTCGCTGGTGACGATCACCCGGGTGCCGGTGGCGCCGAGCTCGTCGAGCAGCTGGCGGGCGCGGGTCGCGAGCGTCGGCAGGTCGCCGGAGTCCAGCCGGATCGCGCCGAGCTCCGGGCCGGCCACCTCGATCGCCGTCCGGATGCCCTGCTCGACGTCGTAGGTGTCCACCAGCAGCGTGGTGCCCACCCCGAGGGTGTCCACCTGGGCGCGGAAGGCCGCGCGCTCGTCGTCGTGCAGCAGCGTGAAGGCGTGCGCGCTCGTGCCGGTCGTGGGAACGCCGTAACGCCGGCCGGCCTCCAGGTTCGAGCTGGCCCCGAAGCCGACCAGGTGGGCGGCGCGGGCGGCGGCGACCGCGGCCTCCTCGTGGGTGCGCCGCGAGCCCATCTCGATGCACGGCCGCTCGCAGGCGGCGGCCACCATGCGGGCGGCGGCCGAGGCGATGGCGGAGTCGTGGTTGAGGATCGACAGGGCCAGGGTCTCCAGCAGGACGCCCTCGCCGAACGACGCACGGACGGTGAGCACGGGGGAGCCGGGGAAGAACAGCTCTCCCTCGGCGTATCCGTCGACGTCCCCGCTGAAGCGGAAGCCGGCCAGCCAGTCCAGCAGCCGGCTGTCGGTCAGCCCCTGGGCCCGGAGCGTCGCCAGCTCCTCGTCGCCGAAGCGGAACCCCGGCAGGGCCTCGAGCAGCCGCCCGGTGCCGGCGACCACCCCGTACCGGCGGCCGTGGGGGAGCCGGCGGGCGAACACCTCGAACACGCAGTCCCGGTCGGCCGTGCCGTCGGCCAGCGCCGCGGCCAGCATCGTCAGCTCGTAGCGGTCGGTGAGCAGCGCGGTAGCCGTCGGCATGGCTCCGGAGCGTAGGTGGAGCCGGCTCACGGGGCCGAATCACGTCCTAAGGTGGACCCGTGGCCGGACCGCTCGCCCCGACTCGGGCCCCCGAGACGACCGAGGAAGAACTCGGTGACCTGGACCGGCCGTGGGTGACCATCGTCTGGAACGACCCGGTCAACCTCATGACGTACGTGACGTTCGTGCTGCAGGAGCTGTTCGGCTACGACGAGCCGACGGCGACCGCGCTCATGCTGCAGGTGCACCACGACGGCCGGGCGATCGTCAGCTCGGGCCCCCGGGAGCGGATGGAGCACGACACCAGCCGGCTGCACGCCTACGGGCTGTGGGCCAGCTACCAGCGCGACTCGTGAGCGGGCGCGTGACGAGCGCCGAGGAGGTCGCGTGAAGCCGTTCCGTTCCCGTGGGGGCCGGCTGGTCGCCCGCCTGGACCCGGCGGAGGCCGGCATCGTCGGGCTGCTGCTCGACCAGCTGGAGCAGCTGCTCGACGCCGACCCGGCCGACAGCACCGGCGACCCGGTGATCGCCCGGCTGTTCCCGGCGGGGCACCGCTCGGACGCCGCGCTGGCCGAGGACTACCGCGGCCTGACCGAGCAGTCGCTTCGCGGTGGCAAGTCCGACGACCTCGCCACCGTGCGCGCCACGCTGCCCGACGGCGGAGGAGAGGTCCGGCTGGACACCGACCAGGCCGGCGCCTGGCTGCGCACCAGCAACGACCTGCGGCTGGCCCTGGGCACGCGGCTGGACATCAGCGAGGAGTCCGAGCCGCCGGAGGAGATCGTCGACGAGGGCGACCACCAGCTGGCGGTCTACTACTGGCTCACCGCGCTGCAGGGGTCGCTCGTCGACGCGCTGGTCGCCGCTCGCGCCGGCCGAAGGTGAGCAGCACCAGCGCCGCCACGAGCAGGTCCAGGATGAAGAGCACGCGGACCATGCCGTGCAGCTCGACGTCGACGACCATCGCGCCGATCGTGGCGACCAGCACCACCGCCGAGACGGTGGACAGCAGGAGCAGGAGCAGCGCGCGCAGCACCACGAGGACGACGACGGGAGCGCGGTCGCCGGGCTGGGCCGCGCTGTAGCCGCGGTGCCGGAACAGCCCCCGGACACCCAGGACCAGCGCCGGCAGGGCCACCAGCACCACGCCGGTGATGAGGAGCGACGGGAGCCACACGCCAGCGACCGTATCCGGCCCCGCCGGTCTCCCGGCGCACGCCCGGCCGGAGATGCACGGGGGTGACGCGGAGACGGCGGGGCGGGCAGGCCTAGACTGGCCGCGTGCTGCGCATCGACCGCGCGACCTACGACGCCATCGTGGCCCACGCCCGGAAGGACCATCCGGACGAGGCATGCGGCGTCGTCGCCGGGCCCGAGGGGACCGAGCGTCCCGAGCGCTTCGTCCCGATGCTCAACGCGGCGCGGTCGCCGACGTTCTACGAGTTCGACAGCGCCGACCTGCTGGCCCTGTACCGGGACATGGACGACCGGGACGAGTGGCCCGTCGTCGTCTACCACTCGCACACCGCCACCGAGGCCTACCCGTCGCGCACCGACATCGGGTACGCGTCGGGCCCCGCTGCCGACCCCCGCACGCACTACGTGCTGGTGTCCACCCGCCACCACGGCCCCGAGACCGGCCTGGCCGGTGACGAGGTGGAGTTCCGCAGCTACCGCATCGTCGACGGGGAGGTGTCGGAGGAGGAGGTCGAGATCGTCGAGTCCTACCTCTTCGGGCACTCGCCGACGACGGTCGTCTACGACTGAAGAAACACCCCGTTCCCCCCACGCCTCGCAGGCTCGGCGCGGGTCCCTGAACGGGGGCGGAATCCCGCGCGTCCGTCGGGCGTTGCCCGGACCAGACGCACCACTGCTGCCTCGCGCAGCGCCCCCACATCCACGTCCCGAGGAGAATCACGCCATGGCCATCGAGGTCCGGATCCCGACCATCCTGCGCACCCACACCGGCGGCGACAAGACCGTCGAGGGCAGCGGGGACACCCTGGCCGCACTCATCGACGACCTCGACAGCAAGCACTCGGGTCTGAAGAACCGCCTCGTCACCGAGGAGGGCAAGCTGCACCGCTTCGTCAACGTCTACGTCAACGACGAGGACGTGCGCTTCACCGGCGCCCTGGACACCCAGGTCAAGGACGGCGACTCGGTGACGATCCTCCCGGCGGTCGCGGGCGGCTGCTGAGCGGCTGCTGCGCTCCCCGTTCGCCCGCCCCGCATCCCGGAAGAGTTGCCATGGCCCGCTTCGCCTCCCTCGTCGACTCGCTCGGCGGCACCCCGCTGGTGGGGCTGCCGAACCTCTCGCCGACCTCGGACGTGCGCCTGTGGGCCAAGCTCGAGGACCACAACCCCACCGGCTCCATCAAGGACCGCGCCGCGATCAGGATGATCGAGGCCGCCGAGAAGGAGGGGCTGCTGCGGCCCGGCTCGACGATCCTGGAGCCGACCAGCGGCAACACCGGCATCTCGCTGGCCATGGTGGCCCGCCAGCGCGGCTACGAGCTCATCTGCGTGATGCCGGAGAACACCTCGGTGGAGCGCCGCCAGCTGCTCGAGATGTACGGCGCCCGGATCATCTCCTCGCCGGCCGCCGGCGGCTCCAACCAGGCCGTCGCCGTCGCCAAGGAGCTCGCGGCCGAGCACGACGACTGGGTGATGCTCTACCAGTACGGCAACCCGGCGAACGCGCTCGCGCACTACGAGGGCACCGGCCCGGAGATCCTCGCCGATCTGCCGTCGATCACCCACTTCGTCGCGGGCCTGGGCACCACCGGCACGCTGATGGGCGTCTCCCGGTACCTGCGCGAGCACAAGCCCGGTGTGCAGGTGATCGCCGCGGAGCCGCGCTACGGGGAGCTGGTCTACGGGCTGCGCAACATCGACGAGGGCTTCATCCCCGAGCTCTACGACGCCTCGCTGCTGGACTCGCGGTTCTCCGTGGGCCCGGAGGACGCGATCCACCGCACCCGCCAGCTGGTGGAGCGCGAGGGCGTCTTCGCGGGCATCTCCACCGGCGCGATCCTGCACGCGGCCCTCGGCATCGCCGACAAGGAGGTCGCGGCGGGGCGGTCGGCCGACATCGTCTTCATCGTGTGCGACGGCGGCTGGAAGTACCTCTCCACCGGCGCCTACGCGGGCACGCTCGAGGAGGCCACCTCGGCGCTCGAGGGTCAGCTCTGGGCCTAGCAGGAGGGACCCGTCTCCTCACCGCCCGCACGCTCCCGGCGAGCCTCGGGACGGGGCCGGCCGCGGCTGTCGGAGTCGCGGGCTAGCCTGACCGGCGTCATGGTGACCCAGCCCGGAGCCGACGCACCGATCGGCATCTTCGACTCAGGGGTCGGCGGGCTCACCGTCGCCCGTGCGGTGCTCGACCAGTTGCCCGGCGAGGCGGTCCGTTACATCGGGGACACCGCGAACGGCCCGTACGGGCCGCTGCCCATCGCCGAGGTGCGCCGGCACTCCCTCGCGGTGATGGACGAGCTCGTCGAGAGCGGGGTCAAGATGCTCGTCGTCGCCTGCAACTCGGCCAGCGCCGCCTCGCTGCGTGACGCCCGGGAGCGCTACGACGTCCCGGTCGTGGAGGTGGTCCTCCCTGCCGCGCGCCGGGCCATCGCCGCCACCCGCAACGGCCGGATCGGCGTCATCGGCACCCAGGCGACCGTCACCAGCGGCGCCTACGACGACGCGTTCGCCGCCGCGCCGCACGTGTCGGTCACCTCGGCGGCGTGCCCGAGCTTCGTCGACTTCGTCGAGCGGGGGGTCACCAGCGGCCGGCAGCTCCTGGGACTGGCGCAGTCCTACCTCGACCCGCTGCTGGCAGCCGGCGTGGACACCGTCGTCCTGGGCTGTACCCACTACCCGCTGCTCACCGGCGTGCTGTCGGTCGTCCTGGGCGACGGCGTGACCCTGGTCTCCAGCGCCGAGGAGACCGCCAAGGACGTCTACCGGGTGCTCACCCGCGCCGATCTGCTCCGCGACCCCGGCGCCGCGCCGCCGCAGCACGTCTTCCTCGCCACCGGCGACCCCGAGCCCTTCGCCCGGCTGGGGCGCCGGTTCCTCGGCCCCGAGGTCGGCGCGGTCCTCGGTGCCGGACGGGTGGGGGCCGCGTGAGGCTCACCGTCGTGGGCTGCTGCGGGAGCGGCCCCGGGCCCGACTCGCCCGCCTCCTGCTACCTGGTCGAGCACGACGGCTTCCGGTTGGTGGTCGACCTCGGCAACGGCTCCTTCGGCGCCCTGCAGGGGCTGATCGACCCGGGCAGCGTCGACGCGGTCTTCCTCTCGCACCTGCACGCCGACCACTGCCTCGACGTCGCCCCGTTCGTGGTGTGGCACCGCTACTCGGGCCGCTCGCCCGGCTCGCTGGTGCCGCTGTACGCACCGGTGGGCGCCGAACGCCGACTGGCCCTCGCCTACGACTTCGACGGCGACGGGCTCACCGACGTCTTCGACTTCGTCCCGGTCGGCCCCGGGGCGCTCACCATCGGCCCGTTCGAGGTGGCGCTGGCCCGCACGGCCCATCCCATCGAGACCTACGCCATCCGGCTCACCGCCGGCGGTCGCTCGCTGGTCTACACCGGCGACACCGGCCCGTGCGACCGGGTGGTCGGGCTGGCGCGAGGGGCCGACGTGCTGCTCGCCGAGGCGGCCCACCCCGACGACCTCCCGGAGCAGCCGCCGGGCCTGCACCTCACCGGTCGGCAGGCCGCGCAGCACGCCGCCGATGCGGAGGTCGGGCGGCTGCTGCTCACGCACATCCCCGCCTGGGTCGACCACATCGGGCAGCTGTTGGCGGCCAGCTCGGTCTTCCCCGAGACCGAGCTGGTGCGTCCGGGAGCGGTCTACGAGCTGTAGCTGACCGGCGCCCGGCGACCGGTCCTCGCACGAGCGGCCGTCCGGCCGTCCACGGCTTCGCGCCGCCCGGCCGGGCGACGAACGGTTGCCGTGACGTGGGCGGCCGGGCAGCGTGAGCGGCGTGGCTGACGAGGAACGCGACGGTGTGCCGCTGAGCAGCCTGGACTCTCCCCTCGGGGACGGGCTGGGGGTGACCAAACGGGCGCTGGTGGACCACCTGGACGCGGTGGCCGACCGGCTGGTCCCACTGCTCGCGGGCCGGCCGCTGTCGGTGATGCGCGTCCGCCCGGGCCAGGTGCCGTTCATGCAGCGCAACGTGGCCAGGGCCCCCGATTGGGTGCGGACCGTGACGGTGTGGGCGGAGTCGGCGCACCGGGAGGTGCACCAGGTGCTCTGCGACGACCGCCGCACCCTGCTCTGGCTGGCCAACCAGCGCGCGGTCGAGTTCCACGTACCCTTCCTCCCGGTCGGCTCGCACGAGCCCACCGGCCTCGTGCTCGACCTCGACCCGCCCGACGGCGCCGACTTTTCCGCCGTCGTGGCGGTCGCCCGGCTGGCGCGGCAGGCGCTCGAGGAGGTCGGCCTGGCCGGCGCGGTGAAGACCAGTGGATCCTCGGGGCTGCACGTCGTCGTGCCGGTGCACGGCTCGCCGGTGGACGACGTCGCCGCGGCCACGCGGGCGCTGGCCCAGCGGGCGGCGCAGCTGGATGTCGACATCGCGACGACGGCCTTCCTCAAGGAGGAGCGCGGAGGTCGGGTCTTCGTCGACTCCACCCGGTCCGGGACGGGCACGGTCGTCGCTGCCTACAGCCCGCGCGTGCGGCCCGGGCTGCCCGTGTCCGCGCCGGTCGACTGGACCGACCTGGACGCGGTGCGTCCGGGCGACGTCACCGTGACGACGGGAGCGGAGCGGCTGGAGGACTGGTCGGCGCTGCTGCCCGCACCCCAGGAGCTGCCGGCCGACCTGGTCGCCGAGGGCCGTTCGATCCCGGTCGCGCGAGTGCAGGCCATGCACGAGGGCCGACGGCGAGCACGTGCCCGCCGGGCCGCCGGGAGTGGCTGACGGGCCGAGGAACCGGGTTCTGGGAGGCGCGGCGGCGGCCGTACGGGCGCCCGACCTCGAGGCCGCCACCACGGTCCTCGACGCGCTGGTGCTCAGCGTCTTCGGCCTCGAGACGGCCTGACGGTCCTCGTCCCCAGCCGGAGGCGTCGTCCACTGGTGGCCCGACTGCGGGGCCGGCTGTCGGTACCCGGCCGCACGCTGTGCGGCATGACGATCGATCCGCAGACCCTCGCGTGGCTGGACCAGGAGGACAGCCGGCTGGCGCAGACGGTCCGCGCCCACCGGGTCGCCGTGCAGTACGTGATGCGCGGCGAGGAGTCCGACGAGCCCCCGTTCGGCTACACCGTCGGCCTCTTCGGGGTCGGCCACCCCGAGCTCGTCGTGGTGGGAGTCGGCCACGGGACCGCCTGCGCCGTCCTGGACGACGTGGCCGGTCTGGTCCTCGGGGGCCGGAACCTGGTGCCCGGCGAGGTGATAACCGACGGCGGGGCGGGGCTGCTCACGGTGGAGGAGCTGCCCAAACCCGGAGAGGTGCTGTCAGCGCCAACCGCTTCTACCAGCGCCCCGACGAGTACTCGGTGCCCGCCTACCAGCTCACCTGGGCGCACCCGGGTGGCAGCTTCCCGTGGGAGCCGGGCTGGCCCTGCCCGCCGGAGTGCCAGCCGCGGCCGGGCAGCTGGCGTGCGTGAGGCTGCTCAGTCCAGGCCGAGATCCCGGCGCAGCTTGGCGACGTGCCCGGTCGCCTTGACGTTGTAGGAGGCGCGCTCGACACGGCCCTCGGCGTCGATCACGAAGGTCGACCGGATGACCCCGACGACCTCCTTGCCGTAGAGCTTCTTGGTCCCGTAGGCGCCGTAGGCCTGCATGACCTGCTTGTCGGGGTCGGAGACCAGCGTGATCCGCAGGCCCTCCTTCTCCCGGAACCGGGCCAGCTTCTCCACCGGGTCGGGCGAGATGCCGATGATGTCCAGCCCCGCCTCGGCGAGGTCGCCGGCGGCGGCGGTGAAGTCGACCGCCTGGGTGGTGCAGCCGGGCGTCAGCGCGGCCGGGTAGCAGTAGACGATCACGCGCCGGCCGCGGTAGGAGGCCAGCGACACGGGATTGCCGTCGGCATCGGGCAGCGTGAACTCCGGCGCCGGGTCGCCGACGGTCAGGCGGACGGGGGCGGCGTCGGTCTCGGTCATGCCGCGCATCCTGCCGTGTCCCGGCGCCGCCCTCGCAAGGGGGCGGGGGCCTTACCCGGCCACGAACGAGAAGCGCACCTGCCGTTGGTGGTTGTCGGTGTTGGTGTCCACCAGGCAGATCCGCTGCCAGGTGCCGAGCATCAGCCGCCCCTCGAGCACGGGCACGCTGGCGTGCGGCGGCACGAAGGCGGGGAGCACGTGGTCGCGGCCGTGCCCGGGGCTGCCGTGCCGGTGTCGCCAGCGGTCATCCCGGGGCAGCAGCTCGTCCAGTTGGGCCAGCAGGTCGTCGTCGCTGCCCGAGCCGGTCTCCAGGATCGCCAGCCCGGCGGTGGCGTGCGGCACGAACACGTGCAGCAGGCCGTCGCCCTCCGACTGCACGAACTCGGCGCAGTCGTCGGTCAGGTCGACGACGACGGGGACGCCCCCGGTCCGGACGGCGCGCAGCTCCGATCTCATGAGGGCGATCCTGCCCCGTGGACCGGTTCGGCGTGCGGTGGACCGGCGCCGGCCGTCGTCGGCGCGGGGCCGTCGCCCGACGACGGACGCCGCGGCGGGGTGACGGCGCGCGAGCACTACCCTCGGTGTCCGTGACCCGCCCCGACGGCCGTGCGGCCGACCAGCTCCGTCCGGTGACCATCACCCGCAACTGGCTCGACCACGCCGAGGGCTCGGTGCTCGTGGAGTTCGGCCGCACCCGGGTGCTGTGCGCCGCCAGCGTCACCGAGGGCGTGCCGCGCTGGCGCAAGGGCTCGGGTCTGGGGTGGGTGACCGCCGAGTACTCGATGCTGCCGCGCGCCACCCACACCCGCAGCGACCGCGAGTCGGTGCGCGGCAAGATCGGTGGCCGCACGCACGAGATAAGCCGGCTGATCGGCCGCTCGCTGCGCGCCGCCGTCGACCTCGGCGCGCTGGGGGAGAACAGCATCGCCATCGACTGCGACGTCCTGCAGGCCGACGGAGGCACGCGGACGGCGGCCATCACCGGGGCCTACGTGGCGCTGGCCGACGCCGTCTCGTGGCTGGGCGAGCGCAAGAAGCTGGCCCGCCCGAAGGCCATCGTGCAGTCGGTCGCCGCGGTGAGCGTGGGCATGATCGACGGCGAGCCGCGGCTGGACCTGCCCTACGAGGAGGACGTGCGCGCCGGCACCGACATGAACGTGGTGTGCACCGGCGACGGCGGCTTCGTCGAGGTGCAGGGCACGGCCGAGGGCGCGGTGTTCGACCGGCCGAGCCTCGACGCGCTGCTGGACCTCGCGGTGGCCGGCTGCGCCGAGCTCACCCGCATCCAGACCGAGGCGCTGGCCCGGTGAGCACCCGGCTGCTGCTGGCCACCCGCAACGCCGGCAAGCTCGCCGAGCTGCAACGGCTGCTGGAGAGCGCGGTGCCGGGGGTGGAGGTCGTGGGTCTGCGCGACGTCGAGGAGTACCCCGAAGCGCCGGAGACCGGTGCGACGTTCGCCGACAACGCGCTGCTGAAGGCGCGCGAGGCGGTGCGGTACACGGGCCTGCCCGCGGTGGCCGACGACTCGGGGCTCGCCGTCGACGCGCTCAACGGGATGCCAGGGGTGCTCTCGGCGCGCTGGGCCGGCCGGCACGGGGACGACGACGCCAACACCGCTCTCCTGCTGGGGCAGCTGGCCGACGTCCCGGACGAGCGGCGGGGGGCGGCGTTCGTGTGCGCGGCGGCGCTGGTCACCCCGGACGGCACGGAGCACGTGCTCCAGCGGGAGTGGCGCGGCACGGTCGTCCGGGAGAAGCGGGGGAGCAACGGCTTCGGGTACGACCCCGTCTTCGTGCCGGCCGGCCTGGCGCAGACCTCCGCCGAGCTCACGCCGGCGGAGAAGGACGCCCGCAGCCACCGGGGACAGGCGTTCGCCGCGCTCGTGCCCGTCCTCGCGGAGGTGCTGGGGGGCCGCTGAGGCGGGCCGCTCAGCCGCGCCGCAGGCTGAAGGCCAGCCAGTCGAGCGAGTCCTCCTCCTCGGGCTGGCGGTGCCGGCCGCGCCGGTGCAGCTGCTCCTCGTCGGCCGGCTGCTCGTCAGCCTGCCGGCCATGGAGTTCGTGCGCCTTCTCCTCGTCGTCGCCCACATCATCGGCCTGTCCCTGATCATCGGCCCGCTCCTGTTCCAGGTGGCCCGGAAGGCGCATGTCGACACGACGCTCATGCAGGTCGGAGCGCTCACCCAGCTGGTCACCGGCCTGGCGCTGGTGGGCGTGCGGGAAGCCGGCGACCTCGCGGTCGACCACGTGAAGATCGGCGTCAAGCTGGCCGTCACGGTGCTCCCGGCCGCGCGGAAGCAGAAGGCCGCCGACGCCGGCCGGGCCGCCCCGAAGTCGCCGCTGCCGTTCTTCCACACCGGTCTCCCACCTGCGCTGGGCGGACCGGCTACTACTGACGCCGGAAGCGTGAGCCGCGGTCGTCGCGGGCACACCGCAGGGATGCGGGTCTTCGTGGACGGCACCAGGGCGCTGCGGTTCGACGACGGGACGCCGGTGACCGCCGCATCCGGGGTGGGGCCGCTCGGCGACGGCTGGCTGGTGGTGCAGGACGACGGCACGTTCGCCGCCTGGTGCCGTCCGGACACTGTCCACCGGCTGCGAGTGCTGCCGCCGGTGGACGGCCTGGACGTGTTCCGGCAATCGGAGGGCACCAAGCACCTCAAGCCGGATCTGGAGGTCGCCTGCCCCGCCGAGGTGAACGGCGAAGCTGCCGCGCTGCTGCTCGGCTCGGGTTCCTCCCCGCGCCGCATGCGCGGGGTCGTCGTGCGGCTGGAGGAGGGCGAACCGGTGGTCCGGTCCGCCGAGCTGACCGCGCTCTACGCGCGGGTGGCCGAGCGGCTGGGCCTGCCGATGGACGCCGTCAACCTCGAGGGCGGGAGCCTCTCGGAAGGCGTGGTGCGGTGGTTCAACCGCGGCAACCTGCAGGCCGGCATCCGGTCGGCCAGCGTGGACGTGCCGCTGGACGCCCTGGTCGCCGCGGTCCTCGGCCGGGGAGAGCCGTCCGCGGTGCCGGTGGACGGGCCGCAGGAGTACGACCTCGGTCAGGTCGAGGGCGTGGGCCTGGCGGTCACCGACGCGGTCGCGCTGCCCGACGGGCGGGTGCTGCTCAGCGCCGCTGCCGAGGACACCCCGAACGCCGTGGACGACGGGCCGGTCGTGGCCACGGCGCTGGCCCTGGTCGAGGGGGACACCGTGCGGGCGGTGGCGCCGATCCCGGAGATCGGCGGGCACGTGCACAAGGTCGAGGGCCTCGCCCTGCAGGACGTCGGCGACGGCGTCGTCCTGCTGCTCGCCGTGGTGGACGACGACGACCCGGCCGCGCCGTCGGCCGTGCTGGACCTGCGGGTCGAGCTCGACTGATCCCCGCAGCCACCGGCGAGGACCCGGCTCCGCACGCCCGGGGCAGGGATCGCCGGGGTAAGCCGCCGGGCCGGGGGCTCCTACGGCGACCGGTGGAGCCGGGTGCGCGCGGCGTCGACCAGCGCGCGGGCGACCCGGTCGAGCGGGCCGGCCTCCAGCCGCCACTGCTGCCAGTAGAGGTCGACGTCGACGGCACCGGCCGGGTCGAACGACGGAACCCCGGGACCGTCCCCAGTGGACGGTGCGGAGCGGTCGTCGGCGCACTGGAGCTCCGGCAGCATGCCCCAGCCGAAGCCGAGCGCGACGGCGGTGACGAAGTCCGCCGAGGAGGGGACGTAGTGGATCGGCGGGTCCGCCGCCGGGAGGTGCCGGCGCAGGTAGGCGTGCTGGAGGTCGTCGCGGCGGTCGAACACGACCACGGGCGCCCGCTGCAGGGCGGCGGCGTCGGGGCCGTCCGGGAACCAGCGGTCGACGAAGACGGGCGCGGCGCAGGGCAGGTAGCTCATCCGGCCGAGCGGCGTCACCCGGCAGCCGGCCACCGGCTCCGCGTCGGAGGTGACCGCCCCCATCACCGTGCCCGCCCGCAGCAGCGCGCTGGTGTGCGTCTGGTCGGAGCTGTGCAGGTCGAAGCGGAGCTCGCCGGCCAGCGGCGCCAGCGCCGGCAAGACCCAGGTGGCCAGCGAGTCGGCGTTGACCGCGATCGGCACCACCGGTGTGCGGCCGGGGGAGGCCGGGTCCAGCTGCCGGCTGGTGTCGTCGACGAGCAGCCCCACCTGGCGGGCCAGTCGCAGCACCGGCTCGCCGGCGGCGGTGACGGTGGCCGGCCGTCCGCGCTGCACCAGGACCCGACCGGCAGCCACCTCCAGGGCGCGCAGGCGCTGGGAGACCGCGGACGGGGTGACGTGCAGCCGTCGTGCGGCCGCCTCGAGGGAACCCTCGTCGATCACGGCGACCAGTGTCCGGAGCTGCCCCAGGTCGACGTCCATGAAGCAACGCTAATGCAGGATGAGAAACACGAGTTGGACTGTCCTGGGGCCCGCTTCTAGCGTGGGTTCCGTGACGACAGGACTGCTGGCCGCAGTGACCGGGCTCGGAATGGGCCTCTCGCTGATCGTGGCCATCGGGGCGCAGAACGCCTTCGTGCTCCGGCAGGGCCTGCGCATGGAGCACGTGACCGTGGTCGTGGCGGTGTGCGCGGTCTCCGACGCGGTCCTCATCCTCCTCGGGGTGGCCGGCAACTCCTGGCTCAGCGCCCGCCTGCCCGACGCCATCACCGCCATCCGCCTGGGCGGCGCCGCCTTCCTGCTCGGCTACGCCGCGCTGGCGGCCCGCCGGGCGTTGCGCCCGTCCTCGCTCGCCGTCGACGCCGGCGGCACCCGCAACGGGCTGCTGGCCACCGTGCTGACGTGCGTGGCCCTGACCTGGCTCAACCCGCACGTGTACCTGGACACCGTGCTCCTGCTGGGCTCGGTGGCCGACAGCCACGGTGGCGGCCGGTGGTGGTTCGCCACGGGCGCCGTCGTCGGCAGCCTGCTGTGGTTCAGCGGGCTCGGCTACGGCGCGCGCCTGCTCCGGCCGCTGTTCGCCCGCCCGGCGGCCTGGCGGGTCCTCGACGCCGCCATCGCCGTCGTCATGGCCGGGCTGGGTCTCGGCTTGCTCCTCAGCGCGTTCTGACGTCCGCGCCGGATCGTGCGGGAGGGGGGAGTCGAACCCCCACGCCCGAAGGCACCAGATCCTAAGTCTGGCGTGGCTGCCGTTACACCACTCCCGCGTGGCTCCGGAGTCTAGGAGCACCCCGGTCGGGTGCCCGGGAGGACCGTCACTGAGCTGACCTGCGTCGCGTCTGGCAGGCTGTCGCCGTGCCCCGCGACCCACGACAGATCCAGCTCGAGATCGATGCGGCCCGCGAGTCGCTGGCCGCCACCCTGGACCAGATCGCCTACCGGAGCAGCCCGACCCGCCTGAAGGCGCAGGGCAGGGATGCCGTGCAGCGGTTCCTGCAGACCCCGGCGGGCAAGGCCACGATCGGCGCCGTCGGGCTGCTGGTCACGCTCGTCCTGGTCCAGAAGGTCCGGCACCGCAAGGACTGACGCGGAGCGCCGCGACCGGGCCGGCGGTATCCGGGGTGGCCTGGTCCTACGGGGACCCGGCGCCGGCCACGAGCACCTGCGCTCGGCCCTCGCGTTCCACCCAGCCGAGGTGGACCGGCCCCGTGAGGGCGGGCCCGCACCCTCGGCTGGTGAGCGAGGCTCAGGCCTCGGCGCGCACCAGCGGCAGCACGACGGTGTCCAGCACCTCGTCGGCGAAGGCTTCGTCGACGGGGCGGTGCGTCAGCAGCCAGCGCTGCACCAGCAGGGCGCTGATCGCCTCGGCGGCCACCGAGGTACGGAAGGACGGGGTGATCTCCCCGCGGGCCTCGGCGTTCTGCCAGACCTGGTCGAAGGACTCCCGCCAGACGGCGAGCGGCCCGTTCTCGAACGCGTCCGCCAGCGCCGGGTGGCGCGGCACGGTGGACAGCAGGGAGAGGGTCGCCGCGCCCGTCGGGCCGTTCACGACACCCACCAGGGTGTGCATGATTTCCCGCAGGTCACGCTCGAGGGAACCGGTGTCGGGGCTGGTCGCCACGTCGCGGTTCAGGTCGGAGATCGTGTCGACGACCAGGTCCTGCTTGGTGCGCCAGCGCCGGTAGATCGTCGCCTTGCCGACCCCGGCTTCCGCCGCGACCGCGTCCATGGTCAGCGCGCCGTAGCCCACGTCGGCCAGCAACCGGAGGATCG
Source organism: Blastococcus sp. SYSU DS0973 (assembly GCF_054051055.1). Lineage (NCBI taxonomy): Bacteria > Bacillati > Actinomycetota > Actinomycetes > Geodermatophilales > Geodermatophilaceae > Blastococcus > Blastococcus sp. SYSU DS0973. The sequence continues at coordinate 530,006 of NZ_JBJHAN010000001.1, read as the reverse complement.
CGGCGCGGATCACGCCGTCCCGGCTCGGGTCGCGGGGCCGGCCGCCGCGGCTGGGGCGGTCGACGTCAGCGGTGGGGAGAGCGGCCATGGGCAAACCTTAGACACTCAAGTTGTGAACCGGCTGGAGGCCTCCTGGCACTACCCCCGGAAGTGGGTTGCGATACCGCCGCGCGCCTGTCCCGCGCCTCCGTGCCGGTAGGTCACCCTCGTTCCGTGGGAACCATCTGCGGCGGCGTCTGCGGGTGCCGCCGGAACTGGGACGTGCCCGGCCGGGCGAGCCGCGCCCTGCTGGCCACCTCGATCGGGCATGTCCTCCCGCACGTCGCCCGGACGGCCAAGGCCCTCGGTCTCACCGTCCACTCCGCGCCTCAGCTGGTCGACGTCGTCGACGAGCGCGGCGGCCGGGGGCTCGAGCGGCTGTTCCAGCGGCTGGCCCGCGAGCTGACCGCGGCCGAGACCGAGGCGGTCCGGGTGGCCACCGACCCGCCGGTCGACGGGGCCACGCGCACCGCCCGCCTGCTCACCGCGCCCACCCTCGCGGTCGAGCTGGCCCGGCGCGGGGTCACCGTCGAGGTCGGCGTCCTGGCCGAGGCCGAGTTCTGGTCGGTCTACCAGCCGATCGTGTCGCTGGCCGACCGCTCGGTCGTCGCCCACGAGGCGCTGCTGCGCGGCCTGGTCGACGGCCGCGAGGTGGGCGGCGGCGACCTGTTCTTCGTGGCCGAGTCCGCGGGGTGGCTGGACCGGCTGGACCGCATCGGCCGCGAGTCGGCCATCACCGGTGCGGTGCCGTGGCTGGGCGACCACGACCTGTTCATCAACTCCGACCCGGCCTCGATCTACCGCCCCCAGGTGTGCCTGGCCGGCACCGAGCAGGTCGCCCACGAGACGGGGGTCGAGCCGCACCAGCTGGTGTTCGAGGTGGTGGAGTCGCACGCCATCGCCGACCGCGGGCACCTGGTGTCGGTGCTGGAGCACTACCGCTCGCTGGGGTGGCGGGTGGCGCTGGACGACGTCGGCGCCGGCTGGTCGAGCCTGTCGCTGCTGGCCGCCGTGCGGCCGGAGGTGGTGAAGCTGGGCAAGGGACTGGTGCAGGAGCTGCCCGACGACGGCGCCCGCACCGTGCTGAAGGCGGTCACCGACCTGGCCCACCAGCTCGGCGCGGTGGTCGTCGCCGAGGGTGTCGAGACCGAGCAGCTGGCCGAGGAGGTCACCGCGCTCGGCGCCGATCTGGGGCAGGGCTGGCTGTTCGGCCGGCCGGTCCGGCCCGAGCTGCCGGCGGAGGAGCCCGGGGGCCGCTGGCAGCCGGTGGAACGCGTCCGCTGAGCCGCTGCGGTCAGCCCAGTGCCCAGCCGGTGAGCACCGGGCGTCCGTGCTCGTGGCCGAGGACGCCGTAGCGCCCGGCGGGGAGGGCGAACAGCGCACCGGCTTGGGGGGCGAGCCTTAGCCACCGGGCCGTGAGCACGCGCAGCACGTGCCCGTGCGCGACCAGGGCGACGTCGCCCTCGCCGAGCCGTGCGCGGGCGCGGTCGAGGACCCGGTCGACCCGCCGGCCGACGTCGTCCAGCGCCTCGCCGGGCATCGCCGCGGTGGCGGTGCCGTCCCGCCAGATCGACCACTCGCGGCCCAGCTCCTCGCTGATCTCGGCGGTGGTGCGCCCTTCGTAGTCGCCGTAGTCGATCTCCACCAGGTCGGGGTCGACGTCGGTGGCCGGGAGCCCGGCCAGTTCGGCCGTGCGCCGCGCCCGCCCCAGCGGGCTGACCCGGACCTCGACGAACTCTCGACCGGCGAGGACCGCGCGCAGCCCGCGGGCCTGCTCCTCACCCTCGGGCAGCAGCGGGAGGTCGGTGGTCCCGGTGTGCTGGCCGGTCCGGCTCCACTCCGTCTGCCCGTGCCGCAGCACCACGATCTCGCCCACCGGTCCATCGAACACGCCTGCCCGGGAACACGCGCGGGGGTGGCCGCGCTGGCCACCGGCATGACCACTGCACAGCTCAGCGACACGTTCAGCATCGGCGGCGACCTCCCCGTCCACCGGCTCGGCTACGGAGCCATGCAGCTGCCCGGCCCGGGCGTCTGGGGCGAGCCGGCCGACCGCGCCGCCGCGGTCCGCGTGGTGCAGGCCGCCGTCGAGCAGGGCGTCGACTTCATCGACACCGCCGACTCCTACGGCCCCGAGGTCAGCGAGCAGATCATCGCCGAGGCGCTGCATCCCTATCCGGAGCACCTCGTCATCGCGACCAAGGCCGGGCTGACCCGCCAGGGCCCCGGCATCTGGACGCCGGTCGGCCGCCCGGCCTACCTCAAGCAGCAGGTCGAGCTCTCGCTGCGGCACCTGAAGGTCGACCGCATCGACCTGATCCAGCTGCACCGCATCGACGCCGAGGTTCCGCTGGCCGACCAGCTCGGCGCCTTCGCCGAGCTCAAGGAGCAGGGCAAGGTCCGGCACATCGGCGTCTCCGAGGTGTCGGTCGAGGAGCTGGAGGCAGCCCGCGGCATCACCGAGATCGTCAGCGTGCAGAACCTCTACAACCTCACCAACCGGCAGAGCCAGGACGTCCTGGACTACGCCACCGGCGAGGGCATCGCCTTCATCCCGTGGTTCCCGATCGCCACCGGGGACCTCGCCGCGCCGGACAGCCCGGTCGCCGACATCGCCCGCGAGCTGGATGCCACGCCGTCGCAGGTGGCGCTGGCCTGGCTGCTGCGGAAGTCGCCGGTCATCCTCCCGATCCCGGGCACCAAGTCGGTCGACCACCTCACCGAGAACCTCGGCGCCGCGCGGCTGACGCTCTCCGACGAGGACATGACCCGCCTCGACGCGATCGCATAGTCGTCCGCCGGACGACACCGCCGCCAGGTGCCGTCCCGACGGGCGACGAGCCGTTGCGCGAGCGGCAGCGGGGATCCTCCGGGCCCGCGCTGCAGCCTGCCGAACCCCCGGTCGCGACCGCTGCGACCGGGGGTTCACCATGTCGTCGTGGATGCCGAGGACTTCCGTCAGGTCAAGGACGCCGTTCGCCAGCTGATCCGCGAATCGGTCGTGCCCCGCGAGGAGCAGATCGAGGACGAGGACCGCATCCCCGACGACCTGCGCGCGCAGGCCGCGGAGATGGGCCTGTTCGGCTACGCGCTGCCCGAGGAGCACGGTGGCCTCGGCGTCACCATGAGCGAGGACGTCGAGCTCGCCATGGAGTTCGGCTACACGACGCCGGCGTTCCGCTCCCTGTTCGGCACGAACAACGGCATCTCCGGTCAGGTGATCGCCCGGTTCGGCAGCGACGAGCAGAAGCGGAAGTACCTGCCGGGGCTCTCCGCCGGTGAGCTGATCGGGTCCTTCGCCCTCACCGAGGCCGAGGCCGGCTCCGACCCCTCCGCGCTGCGGACGTCCGCCCGCCGCGAGGGCGACGGCTGGGTCATCAACGGCAGCAAGCGCTACATCACCAACGCGCCGATCGCCGACCTGTTCGTCGTCTTCGCCCGCACCGACCCGGCGGAGAGGGGCGGCCGCGGCATCTCCAGCTTCGTCGTCGAGACCGCCACGCCCGGCGTCACCGTGGGCCCCAAGGACAAGAAGATGGGCCAGGCCGGCGCCTGGACCAGCGAGGTGTTCTTCGACGACGTGCGGGTGCCCGCCGATGCGCTGGTGGGGGAGGAGGGCCGGGGGTACGCCAAGGCCCTCACCGTGCTCTCCCGCGGCCGGCTGCACATCGCCGCGCTCTGCGTCGGCATGGCCCAGCGGGTGCTCGACGAGTCGGTCGCCTACGCGGCCACCGCCAAGCAGGGTGGCGCGCCGATCGGCCGCTTCCAGCTGGTGCAGGCGAAGCTCGCCGACATGCACGCCGAGCTGCTCGCCGGCCGCAGCATGGTGCGCGACGTCGCCGCCCGCTACGACTCCGGCGAGGACACCTCCGTCGGCCCGTCGTCGGCCAAGCTCTTCTGCACCGAGATGGTCGGCCGCGCCGTCGACAAGGCGGTGCAGGTGCACGGCGGCATGGGCTACCTGCGCACGACGCCGGTGGAGCGCTTCTACCGCGACGCCCGCCTCTTCCGCCTCTACGAGGGCACCAGCGAGGTGCAGCGGGTCATCGTCGGCGGCGCGCTGCTGCGCGAGGCCGGCATGGCGCGTGGCTGAGCGGCCGGAGCTCTCCACCGCGGAGCGCGACGTCCGGCGGGGCGCCGTCGGGGACCTGGGCTCCGCGCTGCGCGAGCTGGTCGACGCCGCGGTGCTCACCGAGGTGCCGGTGGCGGAGCTCGCGGACGTGGCGGGCGCCGTGCGGCAGCTCGCCGGGCGGCTGCGCGCCGACGGCCGGGGGCTGCACGACATCGCCTCGGTCGACGACCCGGCCACCGGGGAGCGCTGGTACAGCCCGGTCTACGGGCCGGGCAACCCGGTGGCCCCGCCGATGGAGGCGTCGAGCACCCCGGACGGCCGGGCGACCGGCCGGACGACCCTCGGCAAGCCGCACGAGGGGCCGCCCGGGCTCGTGCACGGCGGAGTGGTGGCGACGATGCTCGACCACGTCCTCGCCCGCGCCGTGCGGGCGGCCGGGCGCGGCGGGCTCACGGCCACGCTGACGGTCACCTACCGGCGTCCGGTGCAACTGGGCGTGTCGCTGGTGGCGACGGCGGAGCTGGCGACCACCGAGGGCCGGCGGACCACCGCCACCGCGCGCCTGGTCGCCGCCGACGACCCGGCGACGACGCTGGCCGAGGCCGAGGGGCTGTTCGTCGCGCTGCGGCCGGAGCGGGCCGCCGACGTCTTCGCGCCCACCGGGCGCGACGTGGAGGCCTGGACCAGCCGCAGCTGACACCGGTCCGGGCCTGCCGGTGCGCCGCTGGCGTGCGACCTCCGCCGTTCCCGGGAGGTCACGTACGGCGCACCCGGGCCTCGTTCGACGGCTGGGTCAGTTGGCCCGCGGGCCCGGCGCGTTGGCCGGGTCGCCGCCCGGGTCGAGCGAGGCCCCGCCGTCCGGGCGGAGCAGCGCGCCGGGTGCCCCCGTCCCGCTCCCGAGGGCGGCGACGAACTGGCGTAGCACGTCGTCGCCGGTGTGGAACGGGCCCCAGTCCAGCAGCTTGCGCGCCCGCCCGGTGTCCAGCGCCGGTGCCTGCGTGCCGATGTCCAGCCAGCCCGGTTCGGTGGGCACCACGTGGGCGGTGAAGGCGGCGTGCAGCGCGGCGCGCAGGGCAAAGGCCGGGGTGGGCACCCGCACAGTCCCCAGCGCGCGGGCCAGCGCGTCGGCGTCCATCAGCGGTTCGGCGGCGATGTTGAACGGGCCGGGCGCGCGCCGGTCGAGCATCCGCTCGATCGCATCGGCGACGTCGTCGGCGTGGACGAACGCGACCGCCAGCGCGGGCAGGGGGAGCGGCAGCAATCGCGCGAGCGCGCCGGGCAGCATGCGCGCGGCGCCGAACAGCAGCGGCCCGAGGAAGTAGCGGCCGATCTCGCTGCTCGCCTCCGGTTGCAGCACCAGCGTGGGGCGGACGACGGTCAGCGTGATGTCCCGGTGCCGGCCGAACACCTCGCGGACCACCCGCTCGGCGTCGGACTTGTCCCGGCTGTACTGCGCGCTCGGGATGCCCGTGGTCGGCCAGTCCTCGGTGACCCGCTGCCCTCGAGCCCCGCCGGCGTAGGCGCCGATCGAGCTCATGTGCACGAACTGGTCGACGCCGGCCGCGGCGGCCGCACGGGCCACCCGCCGGGTGCCGTCGACGTTCACCTGGCGCAGCCGGTCGGGCTGCCGCCCCGGCTGCAGCGCCCAGGCGAGGTGGACGACGGCGTCGACGTCGTCGAGGAACTCGGCGAGCTCGGCCTCGGAAGCCGCCTCGCCGAGGTCGGCGAGGTGCCAGCGCACGCCGTCGTAGGGGGCGCTCGCCGGCGGCCGCCGCCGGGCCAGCCCGCGCACCTCCGCCAGCCCGGCCTTGGGGTTCGTCAGCCGGCGCAGCAGGGCGGTGCCGACGTTTCCGCTGGCACCGGTGACGGCCACCGTGCGACCGGCGAGATGACCGGGGGAGAGGTTCGCCATGCCCTGCCGCTACCCGGCCGGCCTGCCGCCAACCCGCCGGTCCAGGCCGGGCGTCCTACCGGCGCCGCGCCACCGTCGCCGCTTCCGGCGCCGCCTCGAGCGACCGGCCGCGGAGCTCGGGCAGCCCCCAGGTGGCGAGGGCCGCCAGCAGGAAGAAGGCGGCGAAGGTACCGAAGACCAGGCCGGTGCCTCCGGCGGCGATCAGCGGCGGGACGCTGAGCGGCGCCGCGATCGAGGCCAGCCGGCCGAACCCGGCGGCGGCCCCGGCGCCGGTCGCCCGGAGGGCGGTGGGGTAGATCTCCGGCGTGATCGCGTAGAGGGCACCCCACGCGCCGAGGTTGAAGAACGACAGCACCATGCCGGTGACCAGCACCGCGGTGTCGCCGTCGGCCGTGGCGAACAACCCGGCCCCGACGGCCGAGCCGACGAGGAAGGTGGCCAGCGTCGGCCGCCGGCCCCACTTCTCGATGAGGAAGGCCGCCACGGCGTACCCGGGGAGCTGGGCCAGCGTGATGATCAGCGTGTACTGGAACGACTTCACCAGCGAGAAGCCGTCGTTGAACAGCAGGGTCGGCAGCCAGATGAAGGCGCCGTAGTACGAGAAGTTGATGCTGAACCAGACCACCCACAGGGCGGCGGTGCGCAGCCGCGTCGCGGCGGACCACAGGGCACCGGGTCCCGGCGGCGCGCTCGGCGGCTCGGGTACCGGGGAGGCGACCGGCTCGACGCCGGCGGCCCGCTCGAAGCGGCGCACCGCCGCCTCGGCCTCCTCGGTGCGGCCGCGCAGCTCCAGGAAGCGCACCGACTCGGGCAGCCCCCGCCGGACCACGACCGCGTACAGCGCGGGCACGGCGCCGATGGCCAGCGCCCACCGCCAGCCGTCGTCGCCGCTGGGAACGACGAAGTAGCCGATGAGGGCGGCCAGCGTCCAGCCCACCGCCCAGAACGCCTCGAGCAGCACGACCACCCGGCCGCGGACCCGCGCGGGAGCGAACTCGCTGACCAGGGTGGAGGCGACCGGGAGCTCCGCGCCGAGCCCCAGGCCGATGAGGAACCGGAACACCAGCAGCGCCCCGACCGACCAGGACAGCGCCGCCGCCCCCGTGGCGACCCCGAAGACCAGCAGCGTCAGGGCGAACACCTGCCGCCGGCCGAGCCGGTCGGCCAGCAGACCGCCCAGGGTGGCGCCGATCGCCATGCCGACGAAGCCGATGGAGCCGATCCAGGAGACCTCGGTGGCGGAGAGACCCCACTGCGCGATCAGCGCCGTCATCACGAACGAGATCAGGCCGACGTCCATCGCGTCGAGAGCCCAGCCCATCCCGGAGCCGACGACCAGCCGACCGTGCTCGTTGGTGAAGGGCAGCCGGTCGAGGCGCTGGGCGCGGGTCAGCGGGGACGTCGGCTCGGTCATGCCGTGCAGTCTCGCAATCGCCCGGGATCAGCCGCGGACGTGGGCGGTGACCAGCTCGGCGGTGCGCTCGGCGGCGAGCTCGGGGATCCAGTGGGTCATGTCGTCGAGGACCTCCAGCCGGTACGCGGCGTCGACGAAGCGCCCGGTGTCCTCCGTGGCCGCGCGGCCGAGGAAGGCGTCACGGGTGCTCCACACGTGGAGCGTGGGCACCCGGACCTTCCCGACCGGTTCCCGCCCGCTCCACGGCAGGGCGCGGTACCAGTTGATGGCCGCGGTCAGGGCACCCGGCTCGCGCATCCGCCGCACGTAGCGGTCGACGGCGTCGTCGGGGAGGCCGCCGTGGGAGAGCATCCGGCGCAGCGCCGCGCCGTTGCCGGCGAGCAGGAGCTGCTCGGGCAGGACGGGCAGCTGGAACAACCCCATGTAGTACGAGCGCAGCGCCTGGTCGCTGGTGACCATGGCGCGGGCCATGGCGCCGGGGTGCGGCACCGAGAGCGCGGTCAGCGTGCGCACCCGGTCGGGGTGCCAGGCGCCCAGCGCCCAGCCGACGATGCCACCCCAGTCGTGCCCCACGACGTGCGCGGACTCCAGGCCGGCGGCGTCGAGCAGGGCGAGGACGTCGTCCGCCGTCTCGCGGAGCCGGTAGTGCGACCGCCCGCGCGGCCGGGCCATGGGGGAGTAGCCGCGCTGGTCGGGCGCGAGGGTGCGCAGGCCGTGCTGGTGGAGCGCGGGCGTGACCCGGTCCCAGGCGGTCGAGTCCTGGGGGAAGCCGTGCAGGAGGACGACCGGCTCGCCGTCGGTCGGTCCGGCGTCCCGGACGTCGAAGGTCAGGCCGTCGCGGCGGAAGCTGTCCACCCGACGTCTGTGCCCCACCCGGTTCCCGCGCACACGGGGAGGCAGCGCTCGCGCCGATCGGGGACCATGGGCCGGTGACCGCGCCCCCTGTCGAGCTGATCGTGCTGGTCGACGACGACGGGCGGGAGATCGGCACGCTGCCCAAGCCGCAGGTGCACCACGGTGAGACGCCGCTGCACCGGGCGTTCTCCGCCTACCTGTTCGACGACGGGGGCCGGTTGCTGGTCACCCGCCGGGCCGCGGACAAGGCGACCTTCCCGGGCATGTGGACCAACACCGTGTGCGGGCATCCGGGCCCGGGTGAGGACGACGGCGCGGCCATCGCGCGGCGGGCCGATTTCGAGCTGGGCCTGCAGGTGGCCGACGTGCGCCCGGCGCTGCCCGGCTACCGGTACCGGGCGGAGTTCCGCGGCGTCGTGGAGAACGAGGTCTGCCCGGTGTACGTCGGTCGCTTCGCCGGGGAGCCGGCCCCGGAGCCGAGCGAGGTGGGGGAGTGGGAGCTGCTCGACTGGGCCGCGTTCCGCCGCCGCCAGGAGACCGAGGGGGACGCCTGGTCGCCGTGGTGCCGGGAGCAGGCCCGGCTGATCGAGGAGGCCGGGCTGCACCGGGTCTGATCCGTCCCCGATGGCCCCTCGCGGTCGGTCCGTCCGACCTGCGGCCCCGACGATCTTCGGAGAGGCTGTCGGCGACGGGCACGCGCGGACGGCGGAGGGCTGTATGGAGACGTCGCTGAAGGGTCGGGTCGCACTGGTGACCGGTGCGGCGAGCGGCCTGGGGCGGGCGACCGCGCTGGTGCTGGCAGAGGCAGGTGCGCACGTGGTGATCGCCGACATCGACGCCGACGGCAGCGAAGAGACCCTGTTCCGGGTGAGCGCCGCCGGTGGCTCGGGGGAGGTGCTCGGCCTGGACGTCACCCGGGACGAGAGCCGGCGCGCCGTCGTCGCCGACCTGTTCGACCGGCACGGTGAGGCGTTCGACGTGCTGGTCAACGTCGCCGGCATCGACCGCCCGGGCTACATCACCGACATCGACCTCGCCGACTACCAGCGGGTGCAGGCGGTCAACTGCGAGGGCCCGATCTTCCTCACCAGCGAGTTCATGAAGCGGGTGCAGCACCTGCCCGAGGGGCGCACCGCCGACGTGGTGCACGTCGTCTCGCTGTCGGCCATCACCTCCGGCAGCGGGGCGATCGCCTACAACGGCTCCAAGGCGGGCTTCCTCAACGCCACCAGATGCATCCAGCGGGAGCTGCGCGAGAAGGCGGTCCGCCAGGAGGACGGCAGCGAGCGGCCGTTCCCCTGCCGCGTGCAGAGCGTCATCCCCGCGGCGATGGACACGCCCATGATGGAGCAGTGGGGCATCCCCGGGCACCTGATGATGCCGCCGTCGGCGGTCGCCGAGGCCATCCGCACGCTGCTGCTGCTGCACCCGGCGGCCTTCATCCCCGAGATGCAGATCGTGCCCCGGCTCGAGCCCAACTTCCCCCGCTGACCGATCGTGAGGAACAGCCGCGTGAACGCCCCGGACGACCCCACCCCGGACACCGCGATGGCCTCCGGGACCGACGCCGGCCGGCCCGGCGGTCACCTCGGCCCAGGTGACCTCGCGCCCGACGAGGAGCGGCTGCTCGCCGCGCTGGAGCGCGACGGCCGGGCGGCGGGTCCGGGTTCCCCGGAGGAGACCGTGCCGGTCGTGCGGGCGGCCGAGGACGAGGCGCCCCTGCCGGCCGAGGGCGGTGCCCCCGACGACGGTCTGACGCCCCGGTTCGTCGCGCCCGAGCCTGACTGAGCGCGCAGCCGGGTCAGCTCGCCCGGGGGCGCAGGCAGACGGCGACGAGCGCGACGTCGTCCTCCGTGCCCTCGGGCAGCAGCCGGTCGATCAGCCGGTCGCTCATCGTGCTGACCGGCCCCGCTGCCGCGCGGGGTCCACGCCGAGCAGCAGTTCGGGGGGCAGGAAGTCGACGGCGGTCACGCAGGAGCCACCTGGGCGCGTGCAGCGGGGCGGCACCACGCGGCGAGCGCCCCGAAGGTCTCCCGGGCGGCGGAGACGATGCGCTCGACGTCGCCGCCGGCCGCCACGTGCTCGCGGGTGGCCCGGCGGTAGGCCGCCCACATGGCGCCCGTCTCGGGTCCGTAGGGCGAGAAGGCGCGGATGCGTACGCCGGACAAGCGGGGCAGGCCGGCCAGGTGCCGGTCGATGAACGTCCCACCGAGCGTCGAGCCCTCCAGCACGTAGAGCCGGCCCAGCGCCTCGTCGGTGCCGGCCAGCGGGGGCAGCGCGGGCGCGGCAGCCGGAACGGGGGCGCCGAGGGCGGCGAGGTCCGCGGCGAACAGCCCGGCCCGGCGCCGGCGGGTCCAGTCGACGGTCCCGGCGTCGGCGGGGCGACGGGCGGCCCACCCGTCCAGCCCCGCCTCGGCCGCGGCCCAGAAGCCGTGCATCAGCCCGAGCACCTGGGCCAGCCGGTCGCGGTCGAGCTCCGGATCGAGCAGGTCCAGGGTGTCCTCGAGGGTCTGGTGCTCCTCCGCCGTGCCGGTGCGCAGCCGGCGCAGCACGTCGTCGGCGCCGCTGCGGTGGTCCTCCTGGTGCGCACCCGTCTCTCCCGCAGCCATCCCGAGGAGCGTAGGTGACCGGTGAGGACCAGGGGCGGTGCGCCCGAGGCCGTGCCGCGCGGGGACCGGCGTGCAGGAGCAGGCGGGCGTCGCCGTCGGCGCGGTCCCGGCCGGTCGGCGCGGTGACGCGAACCAGCCGGTAGTGCAGCGTCCGGCGGTGGATGCGCAGCGCCGTCCGGAATGCCGTACATCTGGCCCTGGCCCGGACAGGTGGACGTGCCTAGCGTTCTGCGGTGTCGGCGTCGTCCGCACCCGGGAGGTCCCGTGCTGCTCTCCAAGGCCCTGCTCGCCGCCTCCCGCCGGCCGGTCCTGCGGCGGGCGGTCACCAGCACGCCGGCCACCCGAGAGGTGGTCGACCGGTTCGTCGCCGGGGAGACGCTGGACGACGCGCTGGTCGCCGTCCGCTCGCTGACGCCCGACGGGATCGCGGTGACCCTCGACCACCTCGGCGAGGACGTCACCGACCGCGCCCAGGCGCGGCGGACCCGCGACGCCTACCTCGCCGCGCTCGAGGCGCTGGCCCCGCTCGGGCTGGGACCGGCCGCCGACGTCTCGGTGAAGCTGTCGGCGTTCGGCCAGGCGCTGCCCGACGGGCACGACCTCGCCCTCGAGCTGGTCCGCCCGGTGGTCGAAGCGGCTTCGGCCGGCGGCACGACGGTCACCGTCGACATGGAGGAGTCCCGGACCGTCGACTCCACCCTGGCCACGGTCGCCGAGCTGCGGAAGGAGCATCCGGGAACCGGCGCGGTCCTCCAGTCGATGCTCTTCCGCACCGAGGACGACGCCAAGGCCCTCGCGGTGAGCGGCTCCCGGGTGCGGCTGGTGAAGGGCGCCTACGACGAGCCCGGGACCGTCGCCCACCGGAGCCGCAAGGACGTCGACGCGGCCTACGCCCGGTGCCTGGAGATCCTCATGAGCGGGCCCGGGTACCCCATGGTCGGCTCGCACGACCCGGCGATGGTGCATCGGGCGCACGAGCTCGCGGCGCAGCACTCGCGCGCCGCGGACAGCTGGGAGGTGCAGATGCTCTACGGCATCCGCCCCGACGAGCAGCGCCGACTCGCCGCCGCAGGAACCCGTGTCCGGGCCTACGTGCCCTACGGCGCCGACTGGTACGGCTACTTCGTGCGCCGCCTGGCCGAGCGCCCGGCCAACGTCGCCTTCTTCCTCCGCTCGCTGCTCACCCGATCCTGAGAACGAGGTACCCCATGGACGCCGTCACCCGTGTCCCGGCACCGCGCAACGAGCCGGTGCTCACCTACGCCCCCGGCACGCCGGAGCGCGCCGAGCTCCACGCCCGGCTGGGCGAGCTCGCCGCCACCCAGCTGGAGCTGACCAGCACGATCGGCGGCCGGCAGCGCATGGCCGGCGGCGACCGGTTCGACGTCGTCCAGCCGCACCGGCATGCCGCCGTCCTCGGCACCGCGGCGCACGCCACGCACGGCGACGCCCAGGACGCCGTCCGGTGCGCCAAGGAGGCGGCGCCGGCGTGGCAGGACCTCTCCTCCGACGACCGCGCCGCGGTGTTCCTGCGCGCGGCCGACCTGCTCGCCGGGCCCTGGCGGCAGATCCTCAACGCGGCCACCATGCTCGGCCAGAGCAAGACCGCGCAGCAGGCGGAGATCGACAGCGCCTGCGAGCTGGCCGACTTCTGGCGGTTCAACGTGCACTTCGCGCGGCAGATCCTCGCCGAGCAGCCCGAGTCCTCGCCCGGTGTCTGGAACCGCACCGACCACCGGCCGCTCGAGGGCTTCGTCTACGCGATCACGCCGTTCAACTTCACCGCGATCGCCGGCAACCTGCCCACCGCGCCGGCGCTGATGGGCAACACCGTCGTCTGGAAGCCGGCCCCCACCCAGCAGTTCGCCGCGCACTTCCTCATGCGGCTGCTGGAGGAGGCCGGCCTCCCGCCGGGCGTCATCAACATGGTCACCGGCGACGGGATCGCCGTCTCCGAGGTCGCGCTGGCCGACCGGGACCTCGCGGGCATCCACTTCACCGGCTCGACCCCGGTGTTCCAGCACCTGTGGCGCACCGTGGGCGACAACATCTCCTCCTACCGCGGCTACCCGCGGATCGTGGGCGAGACCGGCGGCAAGGACTTCGTCGTCGCCCACCCCTCGGCCGACGTCGACGTGCTGCGCACGGCGCTGGTCCGCGGCGCCTTCGAGTACCAGGGCCAGAAGTGCTCGGCGGCCTCCCGGGCCTACGTCCCGCGCAGCGTGTGGTCGCGGCTCCGGGACGACCTCGTCGCCACCACCGAGTCGCTGGAGATGGGCGACGTCACCGACTTCTCGAACTTCATGGGCGCGGTCATCGACCGGAGGTCCTTCTCCAAGCTGGCCGGCGTCCTCGACCGGGTGGACGACGACCCTGTCCTGTCGATCGTCGCCGGCGGCACCGCCGACGACAGCGAGGGCTTCTTCGTCCGTCCGACGATCATCGAGGGCACCGACCCGGGCCACGAGGTCTTCACCACCGAGTACTTCGGGCCGGTGCTGGCGGTGCACGTCTACGACGACGCGGACTACGACACGGTGCTCACGCAGCTGGAGTCCGCGGCGCCCTACGCGCTCACCGGCGCCGTCATCGCGCAGGACCGCGTGGCGATCGCGCACGCGCAGGAGTTCCTCCGGCACGCGGCGGGCAACTTCTACGTCAACGACAAGCCGACCGGCGCCGTCGTCGGCCAGCAACCCTTCGGCGGCGGGCGGGCCTCGGGCACCAACGACAAGGCCGGCGCCGCGCAGAACCTCATGCGGTGGACCAGCAGCCGGTCGATCAAGGAGACGTTCGCGCCCGCGACCGACCACCGCTACCCGCACATGGGCTGATCCCGGGGGTGGGCGGGCCAGTAGAGGAGGCCGTCGTCGCCGAGCACCGCCCCGTCAGACGTGCGGTGCGGGGTGAGCCGGCCGTCGGGCATCAGGTGCAGCACGGGGGTTGCCCGGGCCAGGACGGCGACGTCGGCGACCAGCCGCCGGTGGCACCGCCACCACACGCTCTCGCTGCACATCACCGCCACCGTCGCACCGGCCGCCTCGGTGAGGACCTCGTCCAGCGCGGCGGCGAAGCCGGGCGTGCGCGTGTGGGCGGCGTAGGCGGCGAACTGGGCGACCGTCCACCAGTCGTCCGGCACCGGCGCGCCGGACGGCAGCCGCCGGCGACCGCCCAGCCGTTCCTCCCACCGGTAGCCGACGCCCGCGGCGGGGAGCCACTGCTCGAGCGCCTCCCGCCGCACGTCGGGGTTGGTCCGGCTGCCGGGGAAGCGGCGCACGTCGACGACCACCTCCACGCCGGCCCCGGCCAGGCGGGCGCCCAGCGCGGTGCGGTCCTCGGGCCCGTGGCCCACGGTCAGCAGCGGCACGTCCTCCTCCCTACCCGGGCGCTGCGGGCCATGCCCCGCCCGGCATGCTCGACGGGCACGACGGACGACGGAGGAGCGGCGTGAGCGGGGGAACGGTGGAGGTGCGGGCACCCTTGTGGCGGTCGCGCGGGGTGCAGGCGCTGGTCGGCGTCACGGCGCTCGGGTTCGTCGGCTTCTACCTCACGCTGGCCTCGCTGCCCACGTACGCGGTGGCCGGCGGCGCCTCGCAGAGCTCCGCCGGGGTGGTGACCGCCGTCTTCCTCGTCGTGACGATCGCCGTGCAGTCGGTCGTGCCGGCGCTGGCCGCGCGGTTCGGCACCGGCCCGGTGTTCGCGGCGGGTCTGCTGGCTCTCGGGCTCCCCTCGCCGTTCTACGTGCTCGACGACGGCCTGGTCTGGATCTCGGCGCTGTCCGCCGTGCGCGGCGCGGGGTTCGCGGTGATCACCGTGCTGGGCGCCACCCTCGCGGCGCGGGTCGCGCCGCCGGAGCGACGCGGGGAGTCGATCGGCCTCTACGGCCTGGCCATCGCGCTGCCCAACATGGTCGCGATCCCCGCCGGCGTGGCGCTGGTGCTCGGCGGGCAGATCGGCTGGCTGGGGTGGCTGTCGGCGGCGCCGGTGCTCGGCCTGCTGGCCCTCCCGCTGCTGCTGCGCTCCGTGCAGACCTCCGAGGAGCGCGGTCCGGCAGGCGACGCGCGCGCGGCGTTGCGCGCCGCCCTGGCGCCGTCGGTGGTGCTCCTGGTCGTGACGACGACGGGCGGCGGCTTCGTGACGTTCCTGCCGATCGAGCGGCCCGACGGCCGGCTGGCCACGGCCGCCCTCCTGCTGTGGGGGCTGGCCGGTGCGCTGGGGCGCTGGCGCGCGGGTCTGCTGGCCGACCGCGTGGGTTCCGGCCTGCTGCTGCCCCTGTCCCTGCTGACCGGCGCGGCGGGTCTGGCGCTCGCGGGGGCCGGGCTGTGGTGGGGCCCGGCCTGGGTGCTGCTGGGCGCGGCGCTGTTCGGTGCGGCGTTCGGCGCGGTGCAGAACCTCACGCTGCTGCGGGCCTTCGCCCGCGCCGGCGACCGGGGGACGACGACGGCCAGCGCCCTGTGGAACGCCTCGTTCGACGGCGGCACGGCGGCCGGGGCGCTGCTGCTCGGGTTCGCGTTCGGCGCCGTCGGCCTGCCGTGGACGCTGGTGCTGTCGGCCGTCGTACTGAGCGCCGCGATGCCCCTCGCCCTGGTCGCATCCCGCCCGGCGGCGGTCCGGGCCTGAGTCGGTCGCCCGGGATCAGCGGAGGCGGGCGGCGTGCAGCGACCGGATGAAGAGGACCTCCTCGCCCGACCGTCGCAGCCAGGTGCGCAACCCCTCCGGGTCGTCCCGGTTCGCATCGCGGAGCTGGCCGAGCTTCAGCTGCCGGGTGCTGGCCTGCGCCCGCTGAGCGGCGGGCAGGGCGCGCCCCTCGGCCCGGGCGATGGCGGTCAGCCCTGCGCCCACGAAGACGAGGTCGCGGATCTCCGACAGCTCGCCGAGCAGCCGGTCCGCGGCGGCGTCGTCGGACGCGGTCAGCGCGGTGAGCAGTTCCTCGGCGCGGCGGCGGCCCTCGGCGGCCGGGTCGGGCGTGGTCACCCCACTACTGTGCCCGCCCGGGTCGGCCGGGGCACAGCGGGGCGGCTCGGGCGTCCGGCGCTGCAGCACCAGGTACCCGGCGGCGAGCGCGGCGGCCGTCGACGGTGACGCTGCCCGCGGCCGGTCCAGGCCCGAGCGCGTGCGCATCGTCGTCGACCTGCCCGCGCCGGTGGGGCCGAGGAAGCCGGTGGCTCCCGGGAGCCGTCGGAGGATCATGCGGCGAGGCTGTCGGCGCCATGGGTCCCGGCAACGGCGGGGAGCGCCCTGACCCGACCCTGGACCGCCCCGAGGGCGTCAGGCGCTGCGGGGCAGGGGAGACCCCGGCCGCAGCTCGCGGCGTAGCGCCCGGGCGGCGGCCTGGCCCGCCCGGTTCGCACCGATCGTGCTGGCCGAGGGGCCGTAGCCCACCAGGTGCAGCCGGGGCTCGCCCGCGACCTGTGTCCCCTCCATGCGGAAGCCCCCGCCGGGTCGGCGCAGCCGCAGCGGGGCGAGGTGGCCGACCGCCGCGCGGAACCCGGTGGCCCACAGGATCACGTCGGCCGCGATGAACCGGCTTGCGTCCCCGACAGTGGCGTCCCACACCACGCCGTCGGCGGTGATCCGGTCGAACACCGGCAGCCGCTCCAGCACGCCGCGCTCCAGCCCGTCGCGCACGTAGGGCGTGGTCACGAGCAGGCCGGTCACACCGACGACGCTGCCGGGGCGTCGTCCCTCGCGCACCGCCTCCTCCACCATCGCGACCGCGCGGCGGCCGGCGTCGGCGTCGAACGGCCCGTCGCGCCAGACCGGCGGGCGGCGGGTGACCCACGTCGTGGAGGTGACGCGGGAGATCTCGGCGAGCAGCTGGGTGGCGGAGGCGCCGCCGCCCACGACGACGACGTGCTGGGCGCGGAACTCCTCGGCGGACCGGTAGTCGACGGTGTGCAGCTGCCGGCCCCGGAACAGCTCCTGGCCCGGATAGCGCGGAACGAAGGGGCGCGTCCAGGTGCCGGTGGCGTTGACGACCGCGCGGGCGGTCCAGGACCCGTGGTCGGTGTCGACCGAGAAACGTCCGTCGGCGGTGCGCCGCACAGCGGTGACCCGCACCGGACGGGCGACGGGCAGCTCGAACCGGCGCTCGTACTCGGCGAAGTAGGCCGGGACCGTCTCGACGGCCGGCGCCGAGTCGTCGGAGCGGGCGAACGGCAGGCCGGGCAGGTCGTGCACCCGGTGGGCGGTGCCCAGGGTCAGCGAGGGCCAGCGGTGCCGCCACGCCCCGCCGGGAGCGGGCTCCCCGTCGAGGACGACGAAGCCGTTGCCCGGCTCGAACCCCTGCCGGGCGAGCGCCCAGGCCGTCGACAGCCCGGCCTGGCCTGCGCCCACCACGACCACGTCGACGTCGCGGGGAGCTGGTGTGCCGGTCACACGCGCACCAACTCCCCACCCGCGCACGGGCTTCCCGCCCGTTCCGGGCCCTATACCGACCGGCCGGTATGGTGCACGTCACGTGCCGACGACGGGGGACAGCGCACCATGCCGAAGCCCAGCTCCCAGGGGACAGCCGGGCAACTCTCCCGACCGGCTGTGCCGTGGTTCGTGGCGGTCGAGCTCGACGAGCCCCGGGGAGCGGCCCGGCCGGAGTTCGGAGCCGGGGAACGGCTGGACGACCCCGGGGTGGCGCTGCTGGACCGCGCCGGCCGGCGCGGGATGCGGACGGCGGTGCTGACGCGTGACCGGCGCCGGGCCGCAGACGGCACGGACTGGCCGGTGGACCGGTGGGTGCACTGCGAGACGGCGGACCCCGCGGCGATGGCGGCGGCGGTGCGGTCCCTGGGCGGAGAGGTCGCGGCGGTCACCAGCGCCGTCGACGGCTTCGCCGGTCCGGCCGCGGCCGCCGCCCGGGCGCTGGGGCTGCGAGGGCCCACGCCAGGGTCGGCGGCGCTGGGTCACGACGCGGCCGCCGTGCGGACCGCGCTCGCGGCTGCCGGGGCGACCGACGTGGCCTGGTGCGAGGTGGCGGCGGGCGCGGTGTCGACCTCGCCCGTCGGCTACCCGTGCGTGGTGCAGCCGGTCGACGCCGGCGCCGGCTGCGACGTCGGCCGGGTCTCCGACGACCAGGAGCTGCGGGCGCTCGCCGGACGGCACCTGGCCCGCACCTCCTACGGGCGCGGGGTGCGGCCCCGGCACCGGCTGCTCGTGGAGGGGCACGTCCCGGGCCGGCGCTACGCCGCCGACGGCTTCGTCGACGGGCGGGGCCCGGTCGTCCTCGCCTGGTCCGAGCTGATCATGGCGCCGCCGCCGCACGTGACCGAGCTGGCCCTGACGGTGACCACGCGGGCGCCGGGTGCGGACGCTGCCGACCACGTCGGAGGGTGGCTGGCCGCCCTCGGGTACGACTTCGGCCCGTTCCACCTCGAGTTCGTCCTGGGCCCGGCCGGTCCGCGGTTCGCCGCGCTGCACACCCGGCTCGCCGCCGCTGGTCCCCGCGGGTGCGTCGACCAGGTGAGCGGGGTGGACACCGCCGACCTGGTGGTGGCCCGGCTGCTCGGCGCACCCGGACCCCCGGCCGCCCCGCCGGTCGGGGCCGGCGCGCTCATGCACCTGGCGGCCGACGCTGCGGGCCGGGTACGGGCGGTGTCGGGCGTCCGGGAGGCCGCGTGCATTCCCGGCCTGCTCGCGGCGGAGGTCTTCGCCGACCTGGGCAGCAGCACCGCACCGCCGACGTGCAGCCGCGAGCAGCTGGGGCACGTCGTCACCGTGGGGGAGACGCCCGAGCAGGCACGGCGGCGCGCCGTGGTCGCCCTCGACCGCATCCGCGTCGAGATCGAGGAGCTCCTGCCGGCCTGACCGGTCCGGGGGCCCCTCGGACGCGGTCCGACCGGACCGACGTTGCCTCCCCCTCGCGGAGGGGCGGTCGTCGTCCTGGGTCAGAGCTGGCCGGCGCGGGTGACGGGCAGCAGGCGCACGGCGAGCAGGGCGCTGACCGCGGCCGCCACGGCCAGCGGCAGGGGCGCCGACGTCGCCCGTGCGGCCACCGCCATGACATAGGGCGCGGCGAAGCCGAGGTAGGCGCAGGCCAGGAACAGGGACGTCAGGGCGCCGAGGCGGGCCGGCGGGGCCAGCCTCGCGCTGAGCGTCAGACCCGCCGCCAGGCAGAGCCCGCCACCGGCGCCCAGCAGCGGGGCGGCGGCGAGGAGCCAGGGCAGCGCACCGGTCACGGCGAAGAGCGCGGCGCAGCCGAACCCGAGCGTGCCGAGCACGGTGCCGACGACGGCGGTCCACCGCCCCAGCCGGCGCTGCAGGCCGGCGACGACCGTGCCGGCGCCCAGTGTCACGCCGGCCAGCACGCCGGTGACCGCCACGCCCGCGTAGGGCAGGTCGGCCAGCAGCGGGACGGCGGAGATGATCGTGGACGGGAACGCGTAGACGCACACCGCCACCGGGGCCAGCACGGTCACCACCAGGAACCCGTCGCCCCGGCGGATCAGCGGCGCGGCCGGCGCCCCGTCGGCCCCGGCGCGGCGGCCGTCGCGCAGGTCGACGGTCTCCGGCAGCCGGAGGGCGAAGGCCAGGCCGACCCCCACGAGCGCGGTGTGCAGGAGGTAGGGCAGCACCGTCGGCGCCGGCGCGTACTGGCCGAGCAGGCCACTGGTCAGCGGACCCAGCGAGAACCCGGCCGTCATGGCGAAGGCTGCCCGCCGTCCGCCGGCTCCCTCGCCGGACGCCAGCGAGAGCTCGCCCACCCAGGCGCTGCCGACGCTGAAGACGACGCCGCTGACGACCCCCTGGAGGAACCGGGCGGCGAAGAGCAGGGTCAGCGAGTCGCCGGCCGCAGCGAAGGCGAGCGACGCCAGCCCCGACAGCACGATGCCGGGGATCGCGACCCGGCGGCGGCCGAGCCGGTCGGACAGCGGCCCGGCCATCAGGAGAGCGGGGACGAGCCCGGCCGCGTAGCAGCCGAACAGCGCCGTGAGCACCTCGGCCGAGAGGTCCAGGCGCTCCTGGTAGACCAGCAGCAGCGGGGTCGGGACGTTGGTGCCCGCGGCCACGGCGAACAGCGCGAACACGGCGCGCTTCCAGGTCACCGGCCGACCCTACGACCCGCGACCGGCCACCCCGCGCGAGCCCGCGCCGGAAGCGGACCGCTCGGTGACTGCCTGCCCCTGCTGGTCGAGCTCCCGGCGTGCGGCCGTGAGCACGGCTTTCCGGACGAGGCGCTGACGACTCGGAAGGGTCTCGAGCTGGTCAGCGATCGAGTCGCTTCGTAGCGACCAGACGTGCTCGCCTCCGCCGCCCTGCTCGCCGTCGCTTACGGGCTCGCGCTCGGCCTGGGGCTCATCGTCGCGATCGGCGCGCAGACGCCTTCGTCCTGCGCCAGGGCCCCCGCCTCGAGCACGTCGCCGCCGTGGTGGTCGTGTGCGCGGCCTCCGACGTCGCGCTCATCGCCGCCGGGGTGCTGGGGGCCGGCGCGGCGCTGGACGAGGCGCCCTGGCTGCTCACGGTGGTGTGCTTCGCCGGGGCCGCCTTCCTGCTGGCCTACGGCGCGCCGGCCGCGCGCAGAGCCCTGCACCCCCAGGCGCTCGCGCCGGACGCCAGCGGGCACGCGCCGGGCTCGCGGTCACCGTCGGCACCTGCCTGGCGCTCACCTGGCTCAACCCGCACGTCCACCTGTACACGGTGCTCCTGCTGGGCTCCATGGCCCCGACGTACGGCGATCACCGTTGGCACTTCGCCGGAGGTGCGGCCCTGGGCAGCGTCCTCTGGTTCGCCGGTCTGGTGACGGCGCACGGCTGTTGCGGCCGGTGTTCGCCCGCCCGGCGGCGTGGCGGTACCCGGACGGCGCCATCGCCGTCGTCATGACGGTCCTCGCCGTGTCCCTGGCGCTGCGCGGCGTCGCGGGAGGCTGAGAACGACGAAGCGGCTCCGCCCGGAGGGGCGGAGCCGCTGGTCGATCCTGGTGCGCCATCAGGGACTCGAACCCCGAACCCGCTGATTAAGAGTCAGCTGCTCTGCCAATTGAGCTAATGGCGCGCTGCGTCCGGCGTGCCGGGCAACGAGAGGCAACGATACCAGCGCCCGCGGCCCGCGCCCGTACCGGGGGTGCTCTTCGCCACGGCTCCACGCGTGCGGCCGTCGCCTTCGCAGGCGGGTCCGGGGACCGCGAGGCCCTCGCCCCTGCCGCCGCGCCGGCGGTGATCGATGCGGCGGTGGCCCACGGGGCGGCCGACGTCTCACCGGTGGTCCCGCTGGAGATCTCGGTCACCGACGGGGAGCTGGCCGGGGTGACCGTCACCGACGGCGCCGGTGCCGCCGTCCCGGGGGCCGTGGCCGACGAGCAGGCGGCCGGCGCGGACGACGGCGCGCAGGTCTGGACGCCGGAGACCGCGCTGGCCTACGGCACGAGCTACACGGTGACGGCCACCGCCACCAACGAGGACGCCGAGAAGACGACGGCGACGTCGACCTTCACCACGGTGGCCCCCGAGACGCTCTCCACCCCGGGCATCGGCCCCCTCGACGGCCAGACCGTCGGCGTCGGCATGCCGATCCGCGTCTACTTCGACGAGCCGGTGGCCGACAAGGCCGCCGTCGAGAGCCACCTGCAGGTGACCAGCACGACGCCCACCGACGGTGGCTGGAACTGGCTGAGCGACAGCGAGGTGCACTTCCGCCCCTCGACGTACTGGCCGGAGAACATCGAGGTCACCCTCGACGCGGACCTTTACGCGTCGACTTCGGCGACGGCGTGTGGGGGGAGAAGAACCGGTCGGTGTCCTTCTCCGTCGGCGAGCGGCACGTGTCGGTCGCCGACGCCGCCAGCCACACCATGGAGGTCTACGACGGCGACGAGCTGGTGCAGACCTTCCCGATGAGCGCGGGTGGCCCGGAGTTCCCGAGCCGCAACGGTGCGCACGTGGTCACCGAGCTGAACCGCGACCGGATCATGGACTCGAGCACCTACGGCACCCCGGTGGACAGCCCGAACGGCTACCGCACGCCGGTGGAGTTCGCCGTCCGGCTCTCCGACAACGGCGAGTTCGTGCACGCGGCGCCGTGGTCGGTCGCCCAGCAGGGGCGGGAGAACGTCTCGCACGGCTGCATCAACCTCTCGACCGAGCGCGCCGCCTGGTTCTTCGACTTCTCCCAGCCCGGCGACGTCGTCGAGATCGAGAACTCCCTCGGGCCCACGCTGTCGGCCGCCGACGGCGACATCTACGACTGGGCGATCCCATGGGAGGACTGGCAGGCGGGCAGCGCCCTGGAGTGAGCTCCCACCGCGGGGCCGAGGCGTTTCTTCCGGCCTGACCAGGGGCATTCCCGTCCGCGACACCGAGGAGGAGTTCCGTGGACACCTGGCTGATCGTGCTGATCGTCGTCGCGGTGCTGGTGCTGATCGCCCTCGCGGCGTTCGCGTACTCCAAGCGCAGCCGCGTGTCCCGCGTGCGCCGGGCGGCGGAGCATCGGGAGCAGGCGCGGGAGAACATGCAGGAGGCCCAGGTGCGGGCGGCCCGCGCCGACCGTGAGCAGGCGCTCGCCGAGGAGCAGGCGGCCCAGGCCCGACGCGAGCTGGCCGAGGTGCAGGAGCGCGCTGCGCGCGCCGAGCAGGAGGCCCGCCGCCGCGCCGCCGGCGCGGAGGAGGACCGCACGGCCGCCGAGCGGCTGCGGGCCGAGGCCGAACGGCTCGCGCCCGACGTCGTGTCCGACGAGCAGCACCCCCATCCCGAGGGCGGCGCCACCCGCCGCTGAGCCCACCGCTCAGTTCCCGCTCCGCCGGCGGTCCTACCCCCGAGGACGCCGAACCGGAGGGGTGCAATGACCGATCTGCTGGCCATCGGGACGCGCAAGGGGCTGTGGCTGGCCCGCAGCGAGGACGACCGCCGGACCTGGACCCTCGACGGACCGCACCTCCTCGCCCAGGAGGTCGCGGCGGTGTCCGTCGACACCCGCCGGGCGGCGCCGCGGCTGCTCGCCGGGGTGCAGTACGGCCACTGGGGGCCGAACGTCACCTGGTCCGACGACCTGGGCGAGAGCTGGCACGAGACCGGCTCCGGTGCGATCCGCTTCCCGGCCGACACCGGGGCGGCCCTCGGCCGGGTGTGGCAGCTGCGACCCGACACCGCGGACCGGCCCGGCGTCGTGTGGGCCGGCTGCGAACCGCAGTCGTTGTGGCGCAGCACCGACGGCGGGTGCAGCTTCTCGGTGGTGCGCGGACTGTGGGAGCACCCGCACCGGCCCAGCTGGGCCCCCGGCGGCGGCGGGGGAGCGGTGCACACCGTGCTGCCCGACCCCGACACCGACCGGGTCACCGTGGCCATGAGCACCGGGGGTGTCTACGTCAGTGACGACGGCGCGACCGGGTGGCGGCCGCACAACCGCGGGATCAGCGCGGTCTTCCTGCCCGAGCCGCCGGAGTACGGCCAGTGCGTGCACAAGGTCGCCGCCGACGCCGCGGATCCGCGCCGGATGTACGCGCAGAACCACTTCGGCGTCTTCCGCACCGACGACGGCGGTGCCTCGTGGATGTCGATTGCCGCCGGGCTGCCCGCCGACTTCGGGTTCCCGATCGCCGCCTCGCCGACCACGCCGGGCACCGCCTGGGTCGTCCCGCTGGTCGCCGACGCGCAGCGGGTGCCGCCGGACGGCCGGCTCCGCGTGCACCGCACCCGGAATGCCGGCGGCAGCTGGACCGAGGTCGGTGCCGGGCTGCCTGACGGCTCCTGGACGGCGGTGCTGCGGGACGCCTTCTGCACCGACGACCACCGGACCACCGGCCTCTACGTCGGCACGCGGAACGGCTGCGTCTACGCCAGCGCCGACGAGGGCGACACGTTCACCACCGTGGCCGAGCACCTGCCCGACGTGCTCGTCCTGCGCGCCGCCCGGGTGCCGTGAGGCGGCCGGCATGAGCGTCGAGGTGGTTCTGCCGGGCGTCCTGGCCGACCTGGCCGGGGGCGCCCGGCACCTGGACCTGCAGCCCGACGGCGGGACGTTGGCCGCGGTGCTCGAGGCGCTGGACGCCCGTCACCCGGTACTCGGCCGCCGCATCCGGGACGAGGCGGGGGCGGTGCGCCGGTTCGTGAACCTCTACGTCGACGGGGAGGACGTGCGTTGGCAGGACGGGCTGGCGACAGCGGTGCCCGACGGCGCGGTGGTGCACGTCCTGCCGTCGGTGGCCGGCGGCTGAGCCCGGCACGGCAAGCTGTGCCCACGGTGGTGCCGCCGATCCGACAGGCACGGCTTCCCGTGCCCCCGGCGGGCGGGTCAGAGGGCGGCGAGGGTGGCGCAGTTCGGGCAGAGCTGGGTCTCCTCGTAGCCCTCCGGAGGCCACGGCAGCTGCTCGTCGATGGAGACGTAGGCGCCGCACAGCGCCTTGCGGCTCTGCCCGCTCACCCGGCCGATGGTCGCGTGGGCCGGGCCGATCTGCCGGGGCGCCAGGCCTTCGGCCCCGAAGGAACCGACCATGACGACCGCGTGTGCCGTGCCGTACGCGTAGACGCTGGTCATGCGACCAGGGTCCGAGCCTCGCGCCCCGGGCGCCACCACCGCCGGCCACGTGTCGGCCGCATCCGTCACACCGGTCCCACCCGTTCCGGAAATTGCGCGAAAGCGCCGCGCAACGCCGCGGAACGCACCGGAACGCACCGGGGAGCAGCCGGCCGGGCGGTGCGGGCGGGGGCTCTCCGGGCGCGCGCGGACCTCAGGCGTAGATCTTCTCCACCTCGCCGGCGGGCAGGGCCTCGGCGTCCGGGGTGATCAGGCAGCCGATGAACTGCCGGTTGTCGCCCACCACGAGGCACTGGCTGACCAGCGGGTGGGCGGGCACCAAGTCTTCGAGGACGGCGGGGGCGACGATCTTCCCGCCCGAGGTCACGATCAGTCCTTGATCCGGCCGGTGATCGTCACGTATCCCTCGTCGTCGATCCGGCCGATGTCGCCGATGGCGAACCATGCACGCCCCTGTGATGCGGCCAACAAAGATGTAGACCGAACGGTCTGTATGTTCTGGTTCCCGGCGCGGTGCTCGCCGGGTGATCCGCAGACCTCCGGAGGCTTGCTGTGCAGTCCGCGCTCTACGAGGCCGAGCACGAGGCATTCCGCGCGACGGTGCGCAAGTTCCTGGCCAAGGAGGTGACCCCGCACCACGACGAGTGGGAGAAGGCCGGCGTCGTCGACCGCTCGGTGTGGCTGCGGGCCGGGGAGCAGGGCCTGCTGGGCATGGACGTGCCCGAGGAGTTCGGCGGCGGCGGGGTCAAGGACTTCCGCTACAACGCGGTCCTCTCCGCGGAGGTCAGCCGGGCGGGGGCCAGCGGCCTCGGGTTCACCCTGCAGAACGACGTCGTCGCCCCGTACCTCACCGCACTGACGACCGACGAGCAGAAGCAGCGCTGGCTGCCCGGGGTCGTCAGCGGGGAGATCATCACCGCGATCGCCATGACCGAGCCGGGCGCGGGCTCGGACCTGCAGGGCCTGAGGACGACGGCCCGCCGCGACGGCGACGAGTGGGTGCTCACCGGTTCGAAGACGTTCATCACCAACGGCATCAACGCCGACCTGGTCATCGTGGTGGCCCGCACCGACCCGGAGGCCGGCGCCCGCGGCTTCTCGCTGCTCGTCGTCGAGCGCGGCATGCCGGGCTTCGAGCGCGGCCGGAACCTGGACAAGGTCGGCCTCAAGGCCCAGGACACCGCCGAGCTCCACTTCTCGGACGTGCGGGTGCCGGCGGTCAACCTGCTCGGCACCGAGGGCCACGGCTTCTTCCACCTGATGGAGAACCTGCCCCAGGAGCGGCTCTCGATCGCCGCGGGCGCCGTCGCCTCCGCCCGGATCGTGCTCGACCTGACGGTCCAGTACTGCAAGGACCGCACCGCCTTCGGCAAGCCCATCGGGTCGTTCCAGAACACCCGCTTCGAGCTCGCCGAGATGCACACCGAGGTGACGGTCGCCGAGACCTACCTGGAGAAGGCGATCGGTGAGCACAACGCGGGGCGGTTCACCGTCGAGGACGCCGCCATGGCCAAGTGGTGGACGACGGAGCTGCAGAAGCGCGTCATCGACCGGTGCCTGCAGCTGCACGGCGGCTACGGCTACATGCTCGAGTACCCGGTCGCCAAGGCCTTCATCGACTCGCGCATCCAGACCATCTACGGCGGGACGACCGAGATCATGAAGGAGATCGTCGGCCGCTCGCTCGGCGTCTGAGACCCACCCCCGGCGCGGAGATCGAGGTGACCACCGTCCCGGTGCGCCGGACCCAGGCCGAGCGCCGAGCGAGCACGCGGCATGCGCTCGTGCGGGCGACGGTCGAGTCGCTGGTGGAACTGGGGTACGCCCGGACGACCACCCAGGAGGTGCAGCGCCGGGCCGGGGTGTCCCGGGGCGCGCTGACCCACCAGTTCACGACGAAGTCCGACCTGGTGCTCGCCGCGGTCGACCACCTCTACGACGAGTTCAGCGCCAGCGTCCGGCAGGCGGCCGCCGACCTTCCCGCCGACTCCGCCGCTCGCGTCCGGCTGGGCGTGGAGCTGGTCTGGAACAGGTTCCACGGCGAGCTGTTCGTCGCCGCCATGGAGCTGTGGGGCGCCGCGCGCACCGACGCCGAGCTGCGGGCCGCGCTGCTGCCGCACGAGCGGCGGCTCGGCGTGCAGCTGCGGTCGCTGGCGACGGAGGTGCTCGGCGAGCGCATGGCGCAGCACCCGCAGGCCGAGGCGGTCTACCAGGTGCTGCTCACCTCGATGCGGGGCCAGGCGCTCACCTACGCGCTGCAGCCAGAGGCCCCGCGCACCGGCCCGCACGTCGAGCACTGGCAGTCGATCATCGAGGCCTTCACCCGCTCGCCGTCGTCCCCCGGCGCGTAGCCGACCGACTCCGTCCCCGGTTCGCGACGTGGCGGCCGGGCGCGGTGGGCCGGATGGCCGCGTTCGTCGCGTGAGGCGACCCTTGGGAGGACCCGCGCGTGCCGCGTCGCGGGTGGTTCAGGTCCGCTCGGCCACCGGCAGGATCTCCCCGCTCTCCACCCGGGCGCGGTAACCGTTGATCTCCCGCTTGACCACCCGGGCCAAGATGTAGAGCCCGATGATGTTCGGCAGCGACATCAGGAAGATCATGCTGTCGGAGAAGCCGATCACCGCGTCCAGCGTCGACGACGCCCCGATGATCACGAACAGGCAGAAGATCAGCTTCCAGGTCCGGTCGACGATCATCGACTCGCCGAACAGGTAGGTCGCCGCCTTCAGCCCGTAGTAGCTCCAGGCCAGCATGGTCGA
This sequence comes from Blastococcus sp. SYSU DS0973, assembly GCF_054051055.1. Lineage (NCBI taxonomy): Bacteria > Bacillati > Actinomycetota > Actinomycetes > Geodermatophilales > Geodermatophilaceae > Blastococcus > Blastococcus sp. SYSU DS0973. The sequence continues at coordinate 502,888 of NZ_JBJHAN010000001.1, read as the reverse complement.
GTACGCGAACAGGATGACCGCGACCGCCAGGACGATGGGGAACCAGTCGACCACGGTCCCGAACGCCGCCGACGTCGTCTCCACGCCCGCGTCACTGGCGTCGTCGGCGTACGTTCCGGTGATGACGATGGCCAGGGCGGTCATCGTGCAGATGACGACGGTGTCGATGAACGGCTCGAGAACGGCGACGTGCCCCTCGGTCGCCGGCTCGTCCGTCTTGACCGCGGAGTGCGCGATGGCCGCCGAGCCCAGACCCGCCTCGTTGCTGAACGCCGCCCGGCGGAAGCCCTGGATGAGCACCCCGACGATGCCGCCGTAGCCGGCCTCGGGGGTGAACGCCTGGGAGACGATCGCCCAGATGGCGCCCGGGATCGCCGACAGGTTGGCGAACAGCACGGTCAGGCAGGCGATGACGTAGAAGACGGCCATGAACGGCACGAGCTTGTCGGTGACCCGGGCGATGCTGCGGATGCCGCCGATGATGACCGCGCCGACGAGCACGGCCAGCACCAGCCCGAACACCGCGCCGGCGGCGCCGAAGCCGAGCGGGCCGTCCTCCCCGCCGGTGACCGACTGGGCCTGGTTGAAGGCCTGGTTGGCCTGGAACATGTTGCCGCCGCCGACGGCCCCGCCGAGGGTGAAGATGCAGAAGAGGACGGCGAGCACCTTGCCGAAGGTGCCCAGCCGCGGGCTTCTCTCCTTGAGCCCCTTGGTCAGGTAGTACATCGGGCCGCCGGAGACCCGGCCGTCCGGGTACACGTTCCGGTACTTCACCCCGAGCGTGCACTCGACGCCCTTGGTGCACATGCCGAGCAGCCCGGCGATGATCATCCACAGGGTGGCGCCGGGCCCGCCGAGGGAGATGGCGACCGCGACGCCGGCGATGTTGCCCAGCCCGACGGTGCCCGACACGGCGGTGGCCAGCGCCTGGAAGTGCGTGACCTCCCCGGCGTCCCGCGGGTCGTCGTAGCGGCCGCGGATCAGCTGGATCGCGTGCTTGAACGCGCGGAACTGGAAGCCGCGCAGGTAGATCGTGAAGAAGAGGCCGGCGATGACCAGCCACACGACGATGAGCGGGAGCGCCACGCCCTCGTCGATGAATTCCAGCGGCACGGCGAAGAAGACGACCGTGGTGATCCACTCGGACACCGGCGCGAAGAAGCTGTCGACCTGCTCGTCGAAGGTGGCGGCCAGGACCGACCCGGACGGCGCGCCCATCACGGCACCACCAGCACGGGTACGGGGGAGAGCTGGATGAGGCTGCTCGGCGTCGAGCCGAACAGCAGGGTGCGCACCCGGCTCTGGCCGACCCGGCCCACGGTGATCCAGGCGGCGTCGTGCTCCCGGGCCAGCCTCACCAGCGTCTCCGCCGGGTGACCGTGCCGCACGACCCCCTCGACCGCGAGGTCTCCGGACTCGGACAGCCGGGCGACGACCGGGTCGAGCACGCGTTCGTGCGCGGCGGCGGCCTCCCGCGCCTTCTCCACGGAGCGGCGCTCGTTCTCCTCCGCGGTGGTGAAGGAGTAGGGCGACCACGGGACGACGCAGGCCAGCACCAGGCGCAGGTCGTGGCGGCGGGCGGCGTCGGCGGCGGCGTCGGCGGCGCGGCCGCTCGATTCGCTCCCGTCGAGACCCACGACGATCGATTCGGGCACGAGCGCTCCTCCGGCCGGCCGACGACGACGTGGCGCGAACCGTAGCCCCGTTCGCCGGCCCCGGCAGGTCGGGACGGTGGCCTTCCGATCGGCCCGCGGAGCTCCGCCGCGTGCGCCGATCGTCACGGGAGGGTGTCGGTCTCGCAGATCAGGTGATGGTCGGGCGGGAGGGGGTACGCGCCGTGGACGCGCCATTCGACGAGAAGGAGAAGCCCGTGCTCGGTGTCATCGCATTGCTACTGGTCGTCTGGTTGGCGCTCGCCGTCATCGGCGCCGTGGTCGAGGGGCTGTTCTGGCTCCTGGTCATCGGCGTCGTCCTCTTCCTGGCCACCGCCGCCTACGGCTGGATGAAGCGCAACACGAGGGTCTGACCAACAGCATCGCCAGCGGCTCGCGCAGACGCGCGCGATGGTTCTCGGGACACCGTCGCGCGTCATGCCGCGCAGTCGCGTCGACGAGGGAGGACCCGGTATGGAGATCACCGGCATCATCACTGCACTGGTCATCGGTCTCGTCATCGGTGCGCTCGGTCGCCTCGTCGTGCCCGGCAAGCAGAACATCCCCATCTGGCTGACCCTGCTCATCGGTGTCCTGGCGGCGATCGTCGGCACCCTGGTCGCCGGTGCGCTCGGTGTGTCCGACACGGCGGGCATCGACTGGATCGAGCTGGCCCTGCAGGTCGGCCTTGCCGCGCTCGGTGTGGCGGCCGTGGCCGGCAGGTACGGGCGGCGCAGTCGCGTGTGACGTTCCGGCCGGCCGGAAGCCGGCCCGGGGAAACCCTGGTCGCTTCGCGGCCGGGGCCTCCTGCGTCCGCGCGAGCACCGGGCGCGGGCATCGATCACCGGCTCATGCGCGCCGCGGGGCTGCTCCCGGCCGGCCTGGCCAACCGCGCCGCCCGTTGATCGGACGAGGCTCTGGCCGGGACAACCCGCCAGGGCCTCGTCGTGCGAGGTGGGCGGCACGTCGCGGGGGCGGTGCCTCGACCCAGCGGCGGCCCGGCCCGGCTACCGCCGGTGCGCGGGCCGTCCTGGGCGGCGGCTACACGAGGCTCCCGAGGGTGGCGCGCACTCCGTGTTCCCGGAGCGAGGTGAGGGCGCTGCGGTAGGCCGCGGTGAAGCGTTCGTCGTCCACCAGGTCGCCGAAGATGCTCCGGTCGGCGATGAAAGCGAGCGGGTCCTCGGCCAGCCGACCGGCGTTCGCCCGCACCCGGTCGGCGCGCCGGTCGACCAGGGGGAGCGGGTGACCGTGGTCGTCCCACCCCTCCGCGTACCGCGCCCAGCTGGCGACGACCGCCGCGCCCCTGTGCACCTCCCGGCCCGTCGCCAGGCCGGCGCGGACGACGGGCAGCACGTACTTCGGGATCAACGCCGACGTCTGCGCGCACAGACGCGCGACCGTGTCGGACACCGCCGCGCTGGTGAAGCGTTCGAGGAGGATCCGCTTGTAGTCCTCGAGGTCCACCCCCGGCACCGCAGGCAGCATGGGCGTGACCTCCCGGTCCATGTAGTCCCGGAGAAACCGGGACCACAGCGGGTCCTGGCACGCATCGTGCACGAGCTCGTACCCGGCCAGTGAGGCGAAGTACGCCAGTGCCTGGTGGCTGCCGTTGAGCAGGTGCAGCTTCATGGCCTCGTAGGGGCCGACGTCCCCGACCAGCTGCACACCGGCGGCCTCCCACGGCGGGCGGCCCGCCGGGAAACGGTCCTCCACGACCCACTGCGCGAACGGCTCGCACACCACCGGCCATGCGTCGGTGATGCCGAACCGCCGCTGCAGCTGGGCGACGTCATCGGGGGTGGTCAGCGGCGTGATCCGGTCCACCATGCTGTCGGGGAAGGACACCTCGCGCTCGATCCACGCGCCCAGATTCGCGTCACGCAAGGTGGCGAAGGCGGTGAACGCCCGCCGGGCGACGTCGCCGTTCCCCCGGAGGTTGTCGCAGGACAGCACGGTGAACGGCGGGAGCCCGCGCGCCCGACGGCGCGCCAGCGCCTCGATGACCAAGCCGAAGGTGGTGCGCAGGACGGCGTCCGGGCGCAGGTCGGCCAGCACGTCGGGAGCGGCGCGGTCGAAGACGCCGGTCGCCGGAGCGGTGTTGTATCCGCGCTCGGTGATCGTCAGGGACACGATGCGGGTGTCGGGGTGTGCCATCTTCTCGACCACGGCGGCCGGATCGTCGGGCGCCAGGAGGTACTCGACGATCGAGCCGACCACCCGCGGCTCCAGCGTGCCATCGGGGTGCTTGACGACGAGGGTGTAGAGGCCGTCCTGCGCGGCCAGGGCATCCCGCATCTGCCGGTCGCCGGGGAGGACGCCCACCCCGCAGATGCCCCACTCCATGCCCAGGCCTGCGTTCATCAGCCGATCCGCGTACATCGCCTGGTGGGCCCGGTGGAAGCCGCCGACGCCGATGTGCACGATGCCCGTGCGGACCTGGCGACGGTCGTAGCCGGGCACCGGCACGGCGCCGGACAACGAGCTCAGGGAGGCGGCGTTCAGTTCGCGGACGGGTTCGGCCTCGGTGGGAGCTGCGTGGCTGGACACGTCTCCACCGTAACGTGAAGGTAGATTCCGGTATCCGCTCCTGCCGGGAGGGGGGCGGTTGTCAGGCGGCCGTGCCCCGTGCCTTCCTGTCCGCGGGCAGGAAGACCTTTTCGGGGTCCCGTTCGACGACGTCCCCGAGGGCATCGTCGACCCGTGCCATGACCTCGTCGTCCAGCCGGACCCCGGCCGCCTTGACGTTGTCGTGGACCTGCTGGGGGCGGCTGGCGCCGATGATCGCCGCGGCGACGTTGGGGTTCTGGAGCACCCACGCCAGCGCGAGCTGGGCCATCGACAGCCCCAGGTCGTCGGCGATGGGCCGCAGTTGCTGCACCCGGGTGAGGACCTCGTCGGCGAGGAAGCCCTCCACCTGGAAGCCCACACCCGAGTGGCTCGCCCGGCTCCCGGCCGGCGGTTGCTCGCCGGGCAGGTACTTCCCGGTCAGCACCCCCTGGGCGAGCGGTGACCAGACGATCTGGGAGAGCCCCTCCTGCTCCGACGTCGGCACGACCTCGGGTTCGATGACCCGCCAGAGCATCGAGTACTGCGGCTGGTTGCTGATCAGCTGGACGCCGAGCTGGCGGGCGAGCGCTGCGCCGGCGGCGATCTGCTCGGCGTTCCATTCGGAGACGCCGATGTAGAGCGCCTTGCCGGAGCGGACCAGGTCGGCGAAGGCGGTCATCGTCTCCTCGAGCGGCACCGTCGGGTCGTAGCGGTGGGCCTGGTAGAGGTCGACGTAGTCGGTCTGCAGCCGGCGCAGCGAGGCGTGGCAGCTCTCGATCACGTGCTTCCGGGACAGGCCCCCGTCGTTCGGCCCGGGGCCGGTCGGCCAGTAGACCTTGGTCGCGATCTCCAGGCCCTCGCGGCGCTGTCCGGCCAGCGCGCGGCCGAGGACCGACTCCGCGGCCGTGCCCGCGTAGACGTCGGCGGTGTCGAAGGTCGTGATCCCGACGTCGAGGGCGGCGTGCACGCAGGCCACCGCGGCGTCCTCCTCGACCTGGCTGCCGTGCGTCAGCCAGTTGCCGAACGCGATCTGCGAGACGTTGAGGCCCGATCGGCCCAGTCGACGAAACTCCACGTCGTCCGACCGTAGTCGCAGCGGTGCGCCCCGGCCTGTGGGGACGGAGCATCACCCGGTCCACCGGGGGTCGGGCGGGTGCAGGGAGCGGATGCTGTTGCGCAATCCTCCGTTCCCGGCCAGGGTGCGGCCAACGAGGGCCAGGGAAGGGGTGGTCGATGGCCGACGCAACGGACGAAGCGACCGACGGCCTGCACCGCTCAGCAGTGAGGGAGTCGACCCTCACATCCGGGCTCGCGGGGTGGCCTCGCCGCCGGCTGTCCATCTGCCTCTACACCCCGTCGGTCGATCCCTCCGGGATGGGCTCGCACATGCTCGACCTGGCTGCGGAGTTCCGGTCGACCGCCGACGTCTCGGTGCTCTGCTGGGGGACGGCGGGCGGGCGCCGGGTCCTCGACCGTGCCAGGGCCCTGGGGGGCGCCACCTGCGCTCTTCCGCCTCCGCGCGCCCTCGCGTTCGGGCGGACCATCGTCGACTTCCTCGCCGCTCACCCGGCGGACGTCTTCCACATTCACGTCGGCAGCGGGCGGGAGAACTTCGACGGCGCCCGGGCGGCGCGGCGAGCCGGCGTGCGGGCCGTCGTGCAGACCCAGCACCAGCCGTGGCTGCTGAGCCCTCGAAAGCGCGCCGCGTTCTTCCGGGCCATCACCCCGGTGGACCGGCTCATCGCCGTCTCCGAGGGCGTTCGGCTCACCCACGAACGCATCGGCGTGCCCGCCGAGCGGCTGGTGACCGTCCCCAACGGCATCGTTCCCCGAGGGCCGGGTCCCGGCCGGGCGGCCGCGCGGGCAGCGCTGGGCCTGCGCCCCGACCACCTGGTGGTCATGAACGTGGGCCGGCTGTTCGTGCAGAAGGGGCAGCGCTACCTGGTCGCCGCGATGCCCGAACTGGCGGCACGGTTCCCCGACCTGGCCGTGGTCATCGTCGGCGGCGGCTACCTCGGCGACGACCTGGCCCGCCAGGCGGCCGATCTCGGCGTCACCGACTTCCTCCACCTGCCCGGCCACCGGACCGACGCGCGCATGCTCCTGGACGCCGCCGATGTGTTCGTCCTGCCATCCCGCCAGGAGGGCATGCCGCTCGCCGCGCTCGAGGCGATGGACGCCGTCCTCCCCGTGGTCGCCACCGACGTCATCGGAACGGCGGAGGTCGTGACCTCTGGGGTCACCGGGACGCTCGTCCCGCCCGAGGACCCGCGAGCCCTCGCCGAGGCGGTGGCCGAGCTGCTCGCCGACCCCGCCCTGCGGCAGCGGTACGCCCGAGCCGGGCGGCGTCGGTACCTGGACCTGTTCACCGCCCGGCGGATGGCGCAGGACACCCTGCGCGTCTATGAGGACGTGCTGACGTCGCCCCGGACGCCGGGGCGGAGTGTCTGCCGTCGCACCGGGGCGTCGGCCGAACTCTCCGTCCGGTCACTCGCCGTGCGCAGCGGTGAGGAACCCGCCCTCCTCGTGCGGGAGGAGGAGGCCACCTTCCACGAGGCCGTGACCGGACCATGTGATCGGAACCGCCAACTGCCCCGGCCACTGATGCGCTGACCACACCTGTCGCCTCGTTGACCGCAACCGTCGAGGCCAGCGGCGCTGGGTCGCCTCTCCGGCGCCGTCCGGTGGGTCAGCCGGGCCCGAAGCGCAGCACGGCCTGCAGCGGTGGGCTGGTCAGCCGCCGACCTGCCAGGTCGGCCAGCAGACGAGGGCCGTCCTCGAACGGGACGACGTCGGTGACCAGCGTGGTGCGGATCTGCTCGCCGCGATCCCGCAGGAGGTCGAGGGTGACCGCCGCCAGCGCTGTGCGCGTCCACGCGGTAGCCATGCCTCGTGGCACGCGGCCGATCTGTGCGCAGACCAGCGCCAGGCCGTTGTGGTGGAACTCCTCGCCCAGCCGGACGGCCTCGGCGCCGGCTTGGTAGAAGCCCAGGTCGACCACGACGCCCTGCGGTCGCAGGGCTTTCAGCGCCGTGGCCAGGGCGACGTCGTGCCCACGGCACTGGAGCACGACGTCGGCGCCGGCGTCCCCGGGACCGTGCCGCCAGCGGCGTTTCGCCTCGAGCCAGGCTCGGCCGTCAGCGTCGTCGACGGCGTCGAGGCCCAGTGACTCCGCAACCGCGCGCCGCTCACCGGACGGCTCGGCGACGGCCACCGCCGCCGCGCCGTGCCGGACGGCGAGCAGAGCGCTGAGGATCCCGATGACGCCGGCACCCGTGACGAGCACGTGGCGGTCGCGGACGCCGGCGTCGAGCGGAGCCTCGGGCCCGGCGAGAGCTGCGGCGGCATGGAGCAGACCGTTGACGCAGATCGGGCCCATCTGCGCGAGGTAGATGGCGAGGACGGGGTCGAGATCGTCGGGCACCGGGATGACCGTCGTCCGGGCGGGATCGGCGCAGCGGCCGGTGCGGTGGCCGTAGGCCATGGCGACGCGAGTTCCCACGGCGAGGGCGTCCGTGTGGCTCTCGGTCACCCGGCCGACCTCCATGTAGCCGAGGCTCCGCTTCGGGTAACCGTCCCGGGCGCCCACCCCGAAGGCCCTCAGGTCCGGGTCCCAGCCCAGCCGGTGCTGGGGGTCGGTGCCGCGGACGAGGGCGACCTCGGTTCCGGCGCTGATCCCGGACCACTCCGTGGCCACCCACGCCTGCCCCGGTCCCGGCTCGGGCTCCGTGTCGTCCAGCAGCACGGGCCGGCCGGGCGCGGCCACGCCGATGGACCGCACGGCCCGCTCAGCCATCCGCGTCGCCGTCCGTCAGGCGCACGGGAACGCCCTCGCGGGCGGACCGGTCGGCGGCACAGGCCAGGGCGTGCGTGCGCAGCGCCTCCTCGTAGGGGACGCGGACCTGCTGTGCACGACCGAGCAGGACGTCGACGAACTCGCGGTCCTCCGTGGCGATCGGGTTCTGCTCGGACCGCAGGACCTCCTCGCCGTCCGCACTCGTCACCCGGAGTTCGTGGTCGGTCAGCCCGCGCTCCGACAGCTCCAGGACGCGCCCGCCCGCCACCACCTGGAGGGCGACCCGGTGCCGCCAGCCGAGCACCCGGGTGGACGAGATGCTGCCCACCACGCCCGAGGTGAACCGCAGCAGCGCGGCGGCCGCCGTGGGGACGTCCTCCGGCATCTCCGGGCGACTCCGCTCGACGGCCGTGACCGTCTCGACCTCCCCGGCGAGCCGGCGCGCGAGGTCGAAGATGTGGGTGGTCTGCTCCACCACCTGGCCGCCGGAACATGCCCGTTGCGACCACCACGGAGCCGGCGGCGTCTTGTCCAACCAGTAGCCGGTGACGAGTTGGGCGGGTTCCTCGGTGAGCAGGTCCGCGGTGCGCTGGACGAGATCGAGGTGCCGCCAGTGGTAGCCCACCGCGGACGTGATCCCCGTCCCGGCCAGCCGGCCGGCGATCGCCTCCGCGGTCGGCAGATCCGGCGCGAGCGGCTTCTCGACGAAGAACGGCAGCCGGCGATCGATCGCCGCGAGCTCGAGGGCCCCGTGTGCGAACGGCGGAACGCACAGCCAGACCGCGTCGAGATCCTCGGTCTCCAGCAACGCCAACCCGTCCCCGTAGGCGCGGGCCCCGTGCCGGGTGGCGGTCTCCTCAGCCCGCTGAGGGTCGGTGTCGGCGACCGCCACGATCTCCACTTCGTGCAGGCCGGCGAGAGCCCGCAGGTGCTGGCCGGCGATGAAGCCGCTGCCCACGCAGGCCACCCGCAGCCGCCTCGCGCCGGACCCTCGGCCGTCCATCGCGACCACCTCGCAACCGACCACTCGCCGGGGTCGGGGGGACAGGCCCCACCGACAGTGCATGCACCGCTGAGTCCGTCCTGTGCAAGCTACCGGCTGTATCCGTCCGTCGCGCGCTGCGCGCCCCGGCGCACGTGGCAGCGGCATGTGGTGGGCGGGCCCGGCTCACCTCCTTCGAGGCCGATGGAGTCGGTGCCCGGCGTCAGCGGGGCGCCGTCGCCAGGTAGACCGTGTTGGTCGCCATGTGGTCCTGGAGGGTGTTGGGAAAGGTGACCACCTCCGCGGCTACGTCCACGAAGACGTGCCGGAGTACGGCCAGGTAGTCGTCATCGGGTGGATCGTTGGACCAGAGCGCGAAGACGCCGCCCGGTCGGATGCGTCCGGCCAGGCGCCGGCTGCCGTCGATGCCGTAGAAGCCGGCGCTGCCGTCGGCGAGCAGGTGCCGGGGTGAGTGGTCGATGTCGACGAGCACGGCGTCGAACACCCGGTCCGGCAGCACCGGGTCGAATCCGCCCGCATCGGCCATCGCGAAGAAGTCCCCCTGCACGAATCGGCAGCGGTCATCGCCGGTGAGGACCGGACCCAGCGGGACCAGGCCTTGCTCGTGCCAGCGGATCACCGGCTCGAGCGCATCGACGACCACCAGATCACGCACGCGCTCATCGGCGAGCACGGCCTGGGCGGTGAAGCCGAGCCCCAGTCCACCGACGGCGACGTCCAGCTCCGATCCGTGCAGTCGGTCCAGGGCCAGCCGGGCCAGCTCGATCTCGGCCACGGTGAACAGTGAGGACATGAGGAATTCGTCGCCGAGTTTCACCTCGAAGACGTCGATGCAGCCGCCTGGGTCTCGGCGACGGCGGAGGCTCACCTCGCCGATCGGGGTGGGGCGCCAGTCGAGTTCCTCGAACCGCAGGCTCATGAGTGTCAGCGCTGGGTTCGGAGGTGCCCCGCCAGGTCGCCGGCGAAGCCCTCGGCCACGGCGAGCTGGTCGCGCAGTGCGGTCACCCGCGCGACGGCGGCCTCGTGGAACATCCGCAGTCTGTCGAGCAGCTCCGACCGGCCGGCCGTGGCGTGCTCCAGGTCGTGCAGCAGCGCGAGCAGCTCCTGCATCTCCTCCAGCGAGAAGCCCAGCGGCTTCATCCGCTTGACCACCTCCAGCCGGGCGACGGCCGCCTCGCTGTACAGGCGGAATCCGCCCTCGGAGCGGGCCGTCGGGACCACCAGCCCGTTCTCCTCGTAGAAGCGGATCGTCCGCAGGCTCAGGCCGGTGCGCTCGGCGACCTGGCCGATCTGCATCAGGTCGCCCCGGGGGGTTGCCGTCACGCTCCCTTCATAGCCCATGCCGTGGCGGTCGTCCGCCCGACGGGTCCGGGGCGCCGGAGCGGGCATCAGTGGGCGTCCGTCAGCTGGCCGCTGTGCCGGTCGAAGCGGTCGGCCGAGTGGCCCTGCAGTCCGACGATCTCGATGTTCTTCCCGCGGGTCTCGTACTTGTGGGTGATGGCGTCGAGAGTCGCGACCGTGGAGGCGTCCCAGACATGGGCGTTCGAGAGGTCGATGACGACGTTCTGCGGGTCCCCGGCGTAGTCGAACTGGGTGTACAGGTCGTTGCTGGACGCGAAGAAGAGCGCGCCGTGGACGTTGTAGAAGCGCGTGTGCCCGTCAGGATCGGTCACGCTGGTGACCTCGACCAGGTGTGCGACGCGGCGGGCGAACAGGACGCATGCGACGAGGACGCCGGTGCCGACGCCGATTGCCAGGTTGTGGGTGAAGAGCGTGCCGGCGACGGTCGTGAGCATCACGACGGTCTCGCTCTTCGGCATGCGGTGGATGGTGCGCAGGCTGTGCCAGTCGAACGTCGCGATCGACACGAAGATCATGACGGCGACCAGGGCGGCCATCGGGATGGTGCTGACGATGTCGCCCAGCGTGACGACGAGAATCAGCAGGAAGACCCCGGACAGGAAGGTGGAGAGGCGGGTGCGGGCGCCCGAGGCCTTCACGTTGATCATGGTCTGGCCGATCATCGCGCAGCCGCCCATGCCGCCGAAGAAGCCGGACGCCATGTTGGCGATGCCCTGACCCCAGGATTCGCGGGTCTTGTCCGAGTGCGTGTCGGTGATGTCGTCGACCAGCTTGGCCGTCATCAGCGACTCCATGAGCCCGACGAAGGCTACGCCCAGGGCGTACGGGGCGATGACGGCCAGCGTCTCGGCGGTGAAGGGCACGTCGGGCAGGAGGAAGAACGGCAGGCTGTCGGGCAGCTCGCCCTCGCCCCCGACGTCGGGGATCTCCCAGCCCGCGGTCACCGCCAGCGCCGTCAGCACGACGATCGCGACCAGGGGCGCGGGGATGACGGTCGTCAGTCGGGGGAGCAGGAAGATGATCGCCAGCCCCGCCGCGACCATCGGGTAGACCAGCCAGGGGACGTCGATGAGCTGCGGCAGCTGGGCCGTGAAGATGAGGATCGCCAGCGCGTTGACGAAGCCCACCATGACGCTGCGCGGGATGAACCGCATGAGCCGGGCGACGCCGGTCGCGGCGAGCAGAACCTGGAAGATCCCGCCCAGGATGACCGCGGCGAACAGGTACTGGACGCCGTACTCGACCGCCAGCGGCGCGACGACCAGGGCGATCGCGCCGGTGGCCGCGGTGATCATCGCCGGGCGGCCGCCGGTGAAGGCGATGACCACGGCCATCACGAAGGAGGAGAACAGGCCCACGCGCGGGTCGACCCCGGCGAGGATGGAGAAGCTGATCGCCTCGGGAATCAGCGCCAGGGCGACGACGAGGCCGGCCAGCACCTCGGTGCGGGCGACCTTCGGCGACAGCCAGGCGAGGCGCCCCAGGCGCGGCTTGGGCAGGGTGGGCAGTGCTGAGGACATGGATCCGTCTCGTTCGATGCGCCGCGAGGCGCAGGCGGGCAGCACCGGGGAGGATGCCGAGTCAGGTATGGGTGCGCCGGTGCACCCGGGAGAGCGAGAGCCGCTGCGTCGCTCGATGGCCGGTCGGGATCGCCGACACCGGGTATCGGTGCGCGCGAGCGGCGTCACTGCGTCATGGACAGTCTGCCGGGAACTCGCCCGTCACGTCAGGGTTGAGTGGTGAGCCGTTGGTCACGTTCGGATCGCCGAGGTGAGGGTCACCACGACGACGCCCCGGCTGCCGGACCACACGAGGAGGAGCGAGCATGGACATCACCGCGACGGCGGAGTGGCGGGCCCTCGACGAGCACCACCGGGCGCTGGCCCCGGCCCACCTGCGGGACCTGTTCGCCGGCGACCGCGACCGGGCTGAGCGGCTGACCGCACGGGCCGGCGACCTGCACGTCGACTACTCCAAGCACCGGATCACCGATGAGACGGTGCGCCTGCTGGTCGCCCTCGCCGAGCGGGCCGGGCTGCGGGAGCGCATCGCGGCGATGTTCCGAGGGGAGCACGTCAACACCACCGAGGACCGGGCCGTGCTGCACGTCGCGCTACGCGCGCCGGCGGACGATCCGCTGGTGGTCGACGGCCAGCACGTCGTCCGGGACGTCCACGAGGTGCTGCACCGGATGCGGAACTTCGCCGACGAGGTTCGCTCGGGGGAGTGGCGGGGGCACACCGGACGGCCGATCCGGGCCGTGGTCAACATCGGGATCGGCGGCTCGGACCTGGGACCGGCCATGGCGTACACGGCGCTGCGCGACTACTCGGACCGCGACCTGACCGTCCGGTTCGTCTCGAACATCGACCCGACCGACTTCGCCGAGGCGACGCGCGACCTGGACCCGGCCGAGACGCTGTTCGTCGTCAGCAGCAAGACGTTCACGACGCTGGAGACGCTGACCAACGCCACCGTCGCCCGCGACTGGCTGCTGCAGGGGTTGGGTGGGGATCAGGCTGCGGTGGCCCGGCACTTCGTCGCGGTGTCGACGAACACCGACGCCGTCCGTGAGTTCGGCATCGACCCGGCGAACATGTTCGAGTTCTGGGACTGGGTGGGCGGCCGGTACTCCCTTCCCTCGGCCATCGGGCTGTCGCTGATGGTGGCCATCGGCCCGCAGGCCTACGACGAGCTGCTCGCCGGCTTCCACGCCGTCGACGAGCACTTCCGCACCGCTCCGCTCGAGGCCAACGTCCCGGTGCTGCTGGGGCTGCTGAACATCTGGTACCGCAACTTCTTCGACGCGCAGACGCACGCCGTGCTGCCCTACAGCCAGTACCTCTCCCGGCTCCCGGCCTACCTGCAGCAGCTGACGATGGAGAGCAACGGCAAGTCGGTCCGTGCCGACGGGCAGCCGGTTCCCACCGACACCGGGGAGGTGTACTGGGGCGAGCCGGGGACGAACGGGCAGCACGCCTTCCACCAGCTGCTGCACCAGGGGACGACGCTGGTCCCCGCCGACTTCATCGGGTTCGCCGAGCCCGCGCACGACACGGGCGACATGCACGACCTGCTGATGGCGAACATGTTCGCCCAGTCGGCGGTGCTCGCCTTCGGCCGAACCGCCGAGGAGGTGGCCGCCGAGGGCACCCCGGCGTCCCTCGTGCCGCACAAGGTGATGCCCGGGAACCGGCCGAGCACGGTGATCCTCGCGCGGCGCCTCACCCCGGCGACGCTGGGACAGCTGGTCGCCCTGTACGAGCACATCGCGTTCACCCAGGGCGCGATCTGGCAGATCGACTCCTTCGACCAGTGGGGCGTCGAACTGGGCAAGGTGATGGCGCGGGAGCTCGCCCCGGCGCTCACCAGCCGGGACCCGGTCGCGCTGGACCAGGACGCCGCTACGACGGCCCTGGTGGCCGAATACCGCCGGATGCGGGGTCGGGCCACCTGATGGGCCCGTCGAGGGGGGACCGGCGTGCCGGCCTCGACCTCGCCGTCGCCCCCCGAGCCGCTGTCGTGGGGCACGTGGTCCAGGAGGTGGGGGCCAGGGAGCAGGAGGGCGGACACGCTCACGAGCACGGGGAGGACGGCCGACGCCGGCAGCGCCGCGGTGTACCCGCCGGTCGCATCGCGCACGAGCGCGAAGACCAGCGGCCCGAAGGCGGTACAGCCCACGCTGACCGCCGCGACGACCCCGCGGGTCGGCCCCGAGTGGGTGGTGCCGAAATGGCGCGGAAAGGCCCCGCCCTCGGAGACAACCCGCCGATCAGCCGACTGGTCGGGTGAACGACCTGTCTGATCACGACACCCAGGAGCTCACCGTGTCAGTCGGTGTCGTGACCGTCGGCGACGACGGTGCGGGTGCTCTCCTCGAGCGGGCCGACCGGCGACCACGACCGACCGGAGGTGCCGGCCGGCTCGGGTGGGGAAGGGATCCGACGGCCTGCTCCCGCCGGGTGGTCAGGCCCGCGCGTCCGCGGTGATGTCGGCGGGGAGATGGCTGACCGGGATGTCGCACACCTTCCGCAGGCGTGCCGGCAGGTCGCGGCGCAGCCACTGCGACAGTCCGCTGGGAAGGGTCGAGACGACGATCTCGTCAGCGGGGAAGTGGCGGAGAGCGGCGCGGACCGCCTGTACTGCGTCCGGGTCACCGACCTCCCCGTCGACCGTGGCGCCCAGGTCGCGCAGGCGGTCCAGTGCCCGGTCGAGGCGCTGCCGGGCGAGCGCGTACGCGCGGTCGGTCGCGGATGGCCCCAGGCCCGCGTACGCGCTGGGGCCGTCGACCTCGTCCGCTGCCGGGGTGGCCGGGGCGACGAGGAAGAACTCGTGGGGCCCCGCTGTGATGCGCTCGTGGACGGCCCGGCAGAGCGTCTCTGTGGCGAGGGTCTGGTTGGCGACGATCAAGCAGCGCTGCATGGCCTGTGCTCCCGGTGGTGGATCCGCACGGACAGGGCCAGTGTGATGTGCCTCGGCTCGGCGGTCCACCCGGCGGCGCGACCCGCGTACCAGGACGACGGAGGCCGCCGGGGCGAGTGAGGGGCTCCACCGGCGGATGGGCAGGATGCTGCCCGACCTCGGGGGAGGGCGCCGCGGTGCGGCCAGGTGGCCGGCACCCAAGGCCGCATGGGTTCCAACGGAATGGTCGACGTCCGGCGAGACCCAACCGCAGTCCGGCGGTCAGGAACGCCGCCCGTGCCGGTGGCGCCCCCTGTTTCCGGCACCACGATATCCTCACAATCGTACGGGTATGGGGGGTCAGCCGCCGCTGCCGATCGGTTCACGCCGGCCCCGAAGTGGTGGTCTGGGGTCGGCAGTGCGTCGGTGAAGCCACGAGGAGACCTCGAGCTGTGTTGTCCTGGATGATCACAGCCACGGGTGTGGTGCTCGTCGCGGTGGTGCTGCGCGAGCTGTTCCACACCCTTTTCCACCCCTCCGGGCAGGGCCGGGTCAGCCGGATTGCGTTCGCCGGGCTCTGGCGGGTCACCCGACGGCTCGGGTGGCGGGGTGTCCCCGGCCGCTTGGCCGGACCGCTCGGCATGGTGGTGGTGATAGCCACGTGGGAACTGGGCGTCGTCCTCGGCGGGGCGCTGGTGTACTGGCCGCATCTGCCGGACTCCTTCTCCTACGCGGAGGGGCTCGAGCCGGCGGAGCGAGTCGACTTCCTCGATGCCCTCTACCTGTCGCTGGTGACCACGGCCACGCTCGGCTACGGCGACATCGTGCCTACGGTGGGCTGGCTGCGGCTGGTCACCCCCCTGCAGGCGATCATCGGGTTCGCGCTGCTGACCGCGGCCGTCTCTTGGATCATGCAGATCTCCCCGGCACTCAACCGCCGCCGCACCCTGTCGGTCCGCCTGGCCGCCCTCCAGCGCGCGGACGCTGAGCAGCTGGCCGCAGTGGACGACTCGGCGATGCCGGCGGTACTGCTGGAGGAGTTGTCCGGTCAGGTCGCGCAGGCCCGGGTGGACCTGACCCAGAACGCGGAGACCTACTACTTCCGCGACGAAGGCAGCGCCGCCCTGCCGGCCACCCTTCCGTACGCGGCGCAGCTCGCTGAATCCGGCCGCACATCCCCTCGCTCAGACGTACGGACTGCCGCGGCGGCCCTCAACAGCTCCCTCGAGGACCTCGGCCAAGTGCTCAGTGCGCAGTTCGTCTCCGCCGAGGGCCGCCTCGACGACATCCTCGACGCCTACGCCGCCGATCACGGGCACCGGCAGACGACCAGCTGACAGTTACCGGGTCCAAGGGCAGCCGGCACATCCGCCGGCTACTCGCCGTGAGGGGTGTCCGGTGCGGCGAAGGTGCCCGGCCGGCGCCCTTCGCCGCACCGGCTCTGCACCGGTCGCGCCCGGCACCGCACTAGCAGTGCTGGTGCTACCGATGTGTGTCGAACTGCCGCCGCTACGGGTTAGGGCAGGAGCGCGGTAGCGGACTGATGCGAGATGCAGCTGTCCGGCGCGCCGTCGGCCAACCGGGCGGTGGCCGGGTGGCGTTGCGCTGACTGAACCGGCGCGTGGAGGCCCAACTGCCTGGCTTCCGTCCACACCGAAGGAGCGGTCGCATGCGGTCGTGGCGCAGCGGCGCCATCTCCGAGTGCAGCAAGCTGCGCACCGTCGCCGCACCGACTGGTACGGCCGCGGCACCGCGCTGCTGCACGGCGCCGGCGCCGGCGGGAGCTCCGCCGGTCGCCAGCCGCGCTGACCCTCGCCGTCGATCCGCGGACGGCTCCCCGCGGGGCGGCCGCCCGCCTGACGGCGCCCCGGCCGCGCCTGCCCGGGTCAGCCCGCCGGGGGGCAGTCGCGCAGGGCGGAGCCTTCGAACTCCGGAACGGGCCGGGCCTGGGCCTCCTCGACGGTCTCGGTCTCCCCGTTTTCCTCGATGTCCTGGATCAGCCACTCCATCTCGGCGATCTCCCGCTCCTGGGCCCGGATGATCTCGACGGCCAGCTGGCACACGCGGACGTCGTCGATGTCGGCGCGCTCGGAGCGGGTGATGGCCAGCGAGTGGTGCGGGATCATCGCGCTCATCCAGTTGCGGTCGTCCACGGTGGCCTGGCTGCGGTCGAGGGCGATGCCGCCGCCCAGCAGCAGCAGGCTCGCCACCACGATCGCGATGTTGCCCTTGATGTTCTTGTACATGTTGAGCATCCAGGCGAGCATGACCAGCCCCATGGTGCCGCCCATGGTGAGCGCCATGAGCACGCGGCTCTCGCTGAACTGGACGTGGCTCCACTCCCAGGTGCCGGCGAACATGGTCCAGTACATGACCACCATGGCCGTCAGGATCATGGCGCCGAAGCGCAGGTACATCTTCGTCTGGTGCGACATGCCGCCGCCCCGACCGTCCCCGTGCTCCTGCCCGTGTCCGTGCTCCTCGTCCCTCTTCTGCGTCGATGCCATGGTCGGGTCTCCGTTCGCTCGTGCTCGGTGCAGGGATCGCATGCGGTGGCCCCCGCCTCCGCGCTCACGGGGACGCTGCGATCCGGGTGTAGCGGAGGGCTTCCACGCGCGGCGCCGAGGCCGCAGTGTGCAGGGGCCGATGCCGTGGACCGCCCGCATGCCCGTACGGTCATCCGGGTAAACCACATCGTCCGACGTCCTTCCACGGGGCGGGTGGCGGTACTGCGGCCTTCCGGCCGGTCGCAGCCGGGCTCGAGGGTGCCCCGGGAGCCGGTGTCCTGTCGTGGTGCGTCGAGGGATGCCCGGTGTGTCCGGGGGGCGTCGTACGGTGGTATGGAGGAGGTGGTCGTGGCGACCCGGCTTTGGACGGCGCTGCTGCTGCTGGCTGCCGTGTTCGCCATGCACGGGGTGCAGTGCGTGGCCTCGGACCCGGACATGGAGCACTGGTCCTCGTCGCTGGCAGCCGTCTCCTCCGTCGGTGGCCACACCGCGGCCGTCCACCTCACGGCCGCGGCCGGGACGCCCGACCGCTCCGACGTCGCAGCTGCGGACGGCGTGCGGGACGCGGCCGCTACCGCGTCCACCGGCCTGCCGGCGCCGTGGCACGACGCTCACGTCCTGGCCGTGTGTCTCGCCGTCCTGATCGCGGGGCTGATCGTCCTGGGCGCCGTGGCGCGCCTCCGTGGCAGGGCGATTCCGCTCGTCCGCGGGTCCCCTCGACGTGGCCGCCGGTTCACCGCGTGGTCGCTGCGGCCCCGGTCACCGGACCTCTCCGTCCTCTGCCTCCTGCGGATCTAGGCCGAACCGCTGCACCCCGGCAGCGCCCGCTGCTCCGGGGTTCCGCACGCATGCCTACATCCCGCAGGAATGGAGACCAGCATGACCCGCACCAGCATTCGCCTCGTCCGCCTCGCCGGTGGGCTGATGTCCGCCGTCGTCGCCCTCGCCGGCTGCTCGGACACCGCCGAGACGCCGGTCGCCGGCAGCAGCACGACCGACGAGAGCTCGGCCGACCAGAGCGCGGAGTTCAACGACGCCGACGTCACCTTCGCCCAGGGGATGATCCCGCACCACGAAGGCGCGCTCACGATGGCCGAGGCCGCCACGGACCGCGCCTCCGATCCCCGGGTCGTGGACCTGGCTGAGCGCATCGAAGCAGGCCAGGATCCGGAGATCGACCTGATGGCCGGCTGGCTGCAGGAGTGGGGTCAGCCGCTCGCGGAGGACTCCGGAGACATGGGCGGCATGGGTCACGGGTCCGAGGGCATGGGCCACATGGGCATGGAGAACATGCCGGCCGCCGGCCCGGAGTTCGATCGCATGTGGCTCGAAGCCATGATCGAGCACCACGAGGGCGCCGTCGAGATGGCGCGGACGGAGGTCGAGGACGGGCGCAACGCCGAGGCCGTCGACCTGGCCCGGCTGATCAGCGAGACGCAGACACAGGAGATCGAGGAGATGCAGCAGCTGCTCATCGAGCTGGGTGGCTGATCCTCTTCCGGGGGCGCGGTGCCGTGCGGGTGCCGCGCCCCACCTCCTCGACCTGGCGACGCCGGCCGGACGGCGGCTGCCGTGGCGGCGTCCTCACTGCAGCCGGGCCCTGGATCGACACGCAAGGAGCACATCCGTGACATCGCTTCCGAGGACCTTCCCTGCCCCGGGCTCTCGTCGACGACGGAGCGGGCCGGCCGTCCTCCTGACCGCCGCCGTCCTGCTGGTCGGCTGCACGTCCGGGACCCCGGAGACGGGGGCGGCCTCCTCGACCCTCTCCGCCACGTCGGCGCTCGAGATCAGCCACGTGCACGGAACCGGGGTCGATCCCGCCGACGGCACCCTGTTCCTCGCGACGCACGAGGGATTGTTCGAGGTGGCCGCTGGGGGACAGGCCGAGCTGGTCAGTCCCGTCATGGACCTGATGGGGTTCACGGTTGCCGGCCCCGGGCACTTCCTCGCCTCCGGTCACCCGGGCCCACGTGTCGACTTCCCCCAGCCGATGGGGCTGATCGAGTCGACCGACGGTGGCCGGACCTGGAGCGCGGTGTCCCGGCAGGGCCGGTCGGACTTCCACGCCCTCACCACCGGCGCAGCCGGCGTTCTCGGCTATGACGGCGCCCTGCTCCGCAGCAGCAACGGCCACGACTGGGAGAAACTGACCATCCCGGGCGAGCCGCACGGCCTGACGGCCGCGCCCGACACGGACCTGGTGCTCGCGACGACCGCGCAAGGGCTGCTCCGCTCCGCTGATGCCGGCAACACCTGGTCGGCCGTGGACGGCGCTCCGCTGCTCCAGGTCGTGGACTGGGCGGATGACGGCACGCGCGTGGCGGGGGTCGATCCCTCGGGCGTGACCTGGACCAGCAGCGACGGCGGCGTCTCCTGGGCGAGCGGCGCAGACCTGGGATCGCCCCCGCAGGCGGTGGCGGTGTCCTCCTCCGCGGATGAAGACCACCGCATCATCGTCGTGACCGCGGCAGCGGTGGTCACGTCCACGGACGGGGGTCGGACCTTCGAGGTGGTCCTGGAGCAGTAAGGGCGTGGCCTGGTAGGGCTGGGAGAAGGCCGGCAGGCCAGCCCCTCGCGCCCGGCGGGCATCCTCCCGGACTGGGGCGCGTGCCTGCCCATCCCGCCGTGATGGGCCTCGGGCGCCGACTGGCAGATACCCCCGGGGGGTAGTATCCTCGGTACGGGCGGCGCGCCATCCCGCCGCCCGTACGAGCATCGGCCACCAGCCGGAGAGGAAGCCCCATGAGCACCGCTACCTACACCGTCGTCGGCATGACCTGCGGTCATTGCGTCAACTCGGTCAGCGAGGAGGTGGGTCAGGTACCCGGCGTCACCCACGTGGACGTGGAGCTGGCTACCGGTGGGCTGACCGTCACCAGCGACAACGGGGTCGAGGACGCCGCGGTGCGCGCCGCTGTGGAGGAGGCCGGCTACCGGATCGCCGCACCCGTCCAGCAGCTGCCGCTGGCCGGCGGCGGTCAGCCGTCCGGATGCGGTTGCGGCTGCAGCTGACCGACCCAGAACTGGTTGTCGACGTGCCGTCACACTGGCCGGCCCCGGCGTCCGCCGAGTCGCCGGTGAGGGCTCTTCGGCGACTCGGCGGCGGTTGGCGGTGGCCGCGACGATCGGGCCCACCCCGGTCAGCTCGAGCAGGTCCGGCCGCCACGAGCGAACGGTGGTGCGGATTTCGCTCTCGTGGCCGGCGGCTTCGGCGTCCAGGACGCGGATGCGCCGGGCCAGTTCGCGCAGCACCGTCAGCGCGGTGAGGACCTCGATGTCCCCGCGGCTGGCCGCCGGGCGGAGCGCGGCGGCGGTGGTGATCACGGCGCGGGTGGTCTGGCCACGGAACCGGGTGCGAGCCAGCGCGTCGCGGGCGGCGCGCTCGGCGTCGATCGGATCGGACTTGGCCCCGGCCCGCCGGACGGGCCGCTTGGGTCGGTCCAGCTCCACGACCAGCTCGCCGGTGGTGGCGGGCCAGGCCGGCGCCGTAGCCACCGGTGCCTTCCATCGCCCAGGCTCGGAGCCCGGAGTGGGCCTCGGCCAGAACGACCAGTTCGGCGTAGCCGTCGGGGTCGGGGTCGGCGGGGACCATGGCTCGGGCCAGCACTGCGCCGGTGCGGGCATCGAGCACCGCGGCGGTGTGGGTCTGGCTGTGGGTGTCGACGCCGATGACGACCTCGACCAGTTCTGCCAGCATGGTCATGCGTTCTTCTCCTTGACCGGGGGACGCAGCAGGTCCCGGTCCGGTGCGGAGATGGCAGGACTGTGATGAGACACGCCAGCGCCAACTGGCGGTCGAGCTGTTGATCAGGCCAACGTCTCCGGCCGGGCCGGTGCCGGCAGCAGCGAACGGACAAGTCCGGCCAAAGGCACGAAGCGAGTCAGACGACGGGTCACGCTCACCGCTGCCGGCCGTCAGCCCATCAATGAGGAACCGACCCGGCCAGCCTCACAGTCAGCCGAGGGATGAGATGAGGTCGCGGCAGGCCGCCTCGCAGCGGCGGCAGGCCTCGGCGCAGACACGGCAGTGCTCGTGCATGTCGGCGTGCTGTGCGCACTCGTCGCCGCAGGCCTTGCACGCGGCGGCGCAGGCCTCGAGGACCGCCCGGGTGAGGTTGGCGTCGTAGCCGGTGTGGCGGGAGAGGACCCGGCCGGTGGTGTCGCAGATGTCGGCGCAGTCGGTGTTGGTGCGGATGCACTTGGTCAGCTCGGCGACCATGTCCTCGCTGAGGCAGGCGTCGGCGCACGCGGTGCACGCCTGGGCGCACTCGAAGCAGGCCTCGATGCACTCGAGGAGCTTCTGCTTGTCCACCCCGCCCAGGTCCTTCGGGTAGGTGTCGAGCATCTGGGCTGCCACGGTCATGGGTGCCTCCTCGGTGTTCCGGCGTCGGTCGGCCTGCGTGCCGTCCGAGACTCTCGCCGACAGATCGGGGGCTACCCGTAGGACCGTACGGGTATGAGCGGATCGGAGGTGTTTCTCGATGTCCGAACCTGACCATGCGCACCCGGTTGACCCCGAACGGGTCGCCCACGCCCGCACCCGACTTCCCGGCCGGGAGGAGACTGCTCAGCTCACCAGCGTGCTGAGCCTCATGGCCGACCCGACCCGGGCCCGGGTCCTCTTCGCCCTGGACATGGTCGAGGAGCTCTGCGTCGGCGATCTCGCGTTGGCGCTGGACGCGAACGAGGACGCTGTCGGCTACGCCCTCCGGCTGCTGCGTACGGCGGGCCTCGTGGCCAACCGGAAGCAAGGGCGCGTCGTCTACTACCGCTTGGCCGAAGGATTTCCCGAGCCGTTGCGGGACCACTGCCTCCGCCAGTTGGTCGTCCTCGCGAACGGGGCGCCGGAGGACGACTGACAGGGGTTGGTGGTGTTCGGTGCGATCGCTGAAGCGGAGGGTCATCGGCGCGCGAAGGCCCTCGGCCACATCTACAGTCAGCCATACCCGGACGGACGTCCGGATGTCTTTCCTGATCCACCCCCGACCGCTGCCGTCGAGGTCCCACGTGAGGGGAGGAGAGATCCATGGTCGCTCTGCTGTCGCTAGCGGCGCTTCTCGTGGCCGGCGTCGTCGGCATCTACGCCCTGTCGTCTGTGCTGAGGAGCGCGCGCGAGCCCGCAGCCGTGCTGCCGTACGAGTCGGGCCTGCTGCCGCAGCAGCACGCCGTCTCGCGATACCACACGCGGTGGTACGCGATCACGGTGCTCTTCCTCGCCTTCGACATGGAGATGGTCTTCATGTACCCGTGGGCGATCGTGGTCGCCGACATGGGTGCACAGGCCGTCGTCGAGATGTTCGGCTTCCTCGCGGTCCTGCTCGTCGGTGTCACCTACGTCTGGCGTGAAGGTGCGCTGCGATGGACCTGATCGCCCGGCTGCGGACCTGGGCGCTGTCCCGTCCCGGGGTGCTGCTCGTGGATGTCCCGGGCGAGACCACGCTCCGGTGGTCCGTCGAGGCCGAGCTGGACCGGCGCGGCTGGAGGCGCTCCCTGGCACCTGCGGATGCCGACATCCTGCTCCTCCTCGGTGAACCCGGACCGGAGCTCGCAGCGGCCGTCGACGTCCTGTGGAGCCAGGTTCCCGAACCGCGACACCGGATCGACGTGCACCGGGAGGGCGCCCTCGCCGCCGTTCTGGATGCGGCTCCGGGTGCGCTGCTCCGGCGCGCCGCAGGAGGTGTGTACGGAGACGAGCGGCCGTCGCCGACCTCGTTCCTCGGCAAGGACGAGGACGAGGACGAGGGCATGGACCACGGTGGTGGTCATGGGGGCATGGACCACGGTGGTGGTCATGGGGGCATGGACCACGGTGGTGGTCATGGGGGCATGGACCACGGTGGTGGTCATGAGGGCATGGACCACGGTGGTGGTCATGAGGGCATGGACCACGGTGGTGGTCATGAGGGCATGGACCACGGGGGTGGTTCCGAGGGCCACCACATGCGCCACGGTGGTGAGGTGGCCGGGCTGCCGATGGCCTCGACCGGCCCGGATCGCGACGGGCTGGAACTCGACGTCCTGAAGGTGGCGCTCGGGCCGGTGCTGCCAGGCTGGCCGACCGGTCTGGTGCTGCGGGGAGAACTGCAGGGGGACGTCCTCACCGCCGCCGAGTGCGCCTGGCTCGATGCCGACATGCTTCAGCCCCCGCGGCCGCACCCACACGCCCAGGCGTCGGCGCTGGACCGGCTGGCCCGGTTCCTCGATGTCGCGGGCTGGCCGACGGCCGCCCGGGACGCCCGCCGCGCCCGGGACGGGCTGCTCGCCGGGACCGATCCCGGGCGGGCGCAGCGGCTCGCGCAGGCCGTGGCGCGGCGGGTGCGCCGGTCGCGAACCCTGTCGTGGACGGCCGGTGGCATCGGGCGGATCGCGCCGGAGCACGGTGCCGGTGAGAGCGTCCTCGACCGCGTCCGGCGCTGGTGCGACGTGGCGTCGGGGCACCCGGTCGACGACCGGCCCCTGACGTCGCTGGACGAGGTCGCGGCTCTCGTGGCGGGCGCGGAGATCGGAAGCGCTCGCCTGATCGTGGCCAGCCTGGACGTCGTCCCAGTGCCGGCCCAGTCGGCGCCGGAGCACGCACATGCCTGAGCAGACCCTGGCGGGCGCGTGGGGACTGGCGCCGGCGGTTCTCGGCGTCGTGGTCGTCGGCCTGTTCCTCGGGCTCCTGGTGGCGGCCGTCGACCGCGCCGTGGTCGCCGGCGCGCCCAGGGGCGCTGTCGAGCCGTTCCGCTCGAGCGCCCGTCTGCTGGTCGAGCAGCGGCGGACCACGCTCGCCCCGGACCGGCTGCTGTGGCGGCTCGGCTGTGCAGCGGTGCCGGTCCTGGCGCTGCTGTCGCTGGCCGTCGTCCCGATCGGCGGGCGGACGCTGTGGTCGACCAGCGCCGACCTCGTGTGGTTCAACGCCATGGAGGCGCTGCTGTGGGCCGCGGTCTGGCTGATCGGCTGGGGCCCGAACGCCGTCCACGCCCTGACCGGCGGCTACCGGTTCCTCGCCCAAGGACTGGCCTACGAACTACCGCTGATGTTCGCCCTCATCACGGCCGGCCTGGCAGCCGGGTCACTGCGGACGACGGACATCCTCGCCACCCAGCAGGGCCTGTGGTTCGTGGTGACCATGCCTGTCGCCTTCGTGGTCTTCGTCGCCGGCGCCGCGGCCTTCGCCTTCTGGGGACCGTTCGCCGCGCCCGCAGCACCGGATATCGCCGGCGGAGTGACCTCGGAGCTGTCCGGGGTGGACCGGCTGCTGGTCGAGGCCGGCCGGGCGGTGTTCCTGGGCGCGACCGGTGCCATGGCGGCCGCGTTGTTCCTCGGCGGCGACGCCGGACCCTGGCTGCCCGGTCCGGTGTGGCACCTGCTCAAAACGCTCGCTGTCGTCTCGGCGCTCGTGTGGATCGGCCGACGGTTGCCCGTGCTGCGACCGGACCGGACGGTCGAGGTGGGGTGGATGGTGCTGGTGCCGCTCACGCTGGTGCAGGCGCTGGTCGTCGCCGTTCTCGTGCTGACCGGGTTCTACGCGTGAGGAGGACACGATGCTGACCGCCCTCTCCGGCTGGGCGATCGCCGCGGTGGCAGTGCTCGGCGTGCTGTCGGTGACCTCGGGCATCGCGGTGTTCGTGGTGGACTCGATGGCCCGGGCGACGTTCGCGCTGCTCGCCTCGTTCCTGGCCGTCGCCGGTGTCCTGCTGGCCTTCGACCTGGTCTACCTGGCCGTGGTGACGGCGCTGATGATGACCATCGAGATGGCCATCATGGCCGTCTTCATGGTCGCGTTCATGATGAACCCGGCCGGGCTCATGCCGATGACGATGGTGCACAACACGAAGGGCTCGGCCATCGTCGGTGCCGGTGCCTTCGTCGTCCTGACCGCCGGGATCTGGACGGTCGACTGGCCGACCCGCTCCGGACAGCTGCCCGCGGACAGCACCCGGCAGCTCGGCGAGGCGATCATGGGCAGTCACATGCTGGTCATGCTGCTGATCGGCATCGCCTTGTTCGCCACGATCCTGGCCGGCACGGTGCTGGCGACCGCGCGGGGGCGCTACGACCGCTTCGGCGCCGACCTGGCCGCCGCACGGCCGGACGACCCGGTGCCCGGGGGGCTGCCCCGGTGACCGCGGTCGTGGTGCTCCAGATCGTGCTGACCGTGGCCGCCGGCCTGGTCGGGGTCGGGCTGTTCGGCGCGCTGTCCCAGCAGTCGATCGTCATGGTCATGATGGGCCTGGAACTCGTGCTCAACGGAGTGCTGCTGGCCGGCGGCGCGGCCTGGTACTTCCTCGAGCCCGGGCTGCCCGACGCGCAGGTGCTCGTCGTCGTCGCCCTGGTCGTCATGGCCGTGGAGATGGCGATGGGCTTCGCCGTCACCGTCGCCATCTACCGCGCCCGGCAGGTGGACATGGTGGACATGGCCACGGACCTGCGCGGATGACCGCCGCCCTCGCCGCCGTGGTGCTGCTGCCCGCAGTAGGCGGGGCCGGCCTGCTGGTCAGCGGACGGCGGGCCGACCACGTCGCCGGGCCGCTCGCCGTCGGTGTCACCGGGCTCGCCGTCGTGCTCGCCGCTGTGGTGGCGGCCGGCCGGCCGAGCGTCTCGATGCCGTTCCTGGGCATCGTCGACGGCGGGGACCTGCGCCTGGTCGTCGACGGCCTGTCCGCAGTGCTCGTGGTGCTGGTCGCGGGGATCGCCCTGCTGGTCACCGTCTTCGCCGTCGCGGACCTGCCTGCCGCTGCCGCCCGGGCCCGCTTCTTCGGGTTCGAGCTGCTGTTCCTCGCCGCCATGCTGGCGACCGTCACCGCGGCGACGCTGCCGGCCCTGCTGCTGGCGTGGGAGGTGATGGGCGCGACGTCCTACGCGCTGATCGGCTTCCGGTGGGACCAGCCAGGCAAGCTCGCCGCCGGCACCCGGGCGTTCGTCACCACCCGCGCCGGTGACCTCGGGCTGTACGTGGCGGCGGGGGCCGCGCTGGCCGCCACCGGCAGCCTGGTCCTGGCCGACCTCGGCACCGCGGACGGCGGCTGGGCAGACCTCGCCGCGGCCGGCGTGCTCGTGGCCGCACTCGGCAAGTCGGCGCAGCTGCCCTTCTCGGCCTGGCTCTCGGCCGCCATGCAGGGCCCCAGCCCGGTCAGCGCGCTGCTGCACTCAGCGACCATGGTCGCCGCCGGCGGCTACCTGCTCCTCCGCATGCAACCGCTGCTGGCCGCGACCGGCTGGGCGGCCGCGGCCGCGGCATGGGCGGGGGCGCTGACCGCGCTGCTGCTGGGTGCGGTGGCCGTCGCGCAGACGGACCTCAAGCAGCTGCTGGCCGCCAGCACCGCTGCCCAGATCGGCTTCGTCGTTCTCGCCGCCGGGGTCGGCGCCACCGCCGGCGGCACCGCGCAGCTGGTGGCGCACGCCGCGGTCAAGGCCGGACTGTTCGTCGCCGCGGGGGCGTGGCTGACCGCGCTGGGCACCAAGCAGCTGGCCGGCCTGCGCGGTGCCGCCCGGCGGTACCCGGGGATCGGAGCGGCGGCCACCGTGGCGGCGCTGGCCCTGGCCGGCGTCCCACCCCTCTCGCTGTGGGCGACCAAGGACGAGGTCCTCGCGGGCGTCGAGGGGACGGCGCTGGCCGTCGTCGGACTCGCCGCCGCGGTGCTCTCGGCCGTCTACGCCGGGAAGATCCTGGCCGTCGTCCTGGCCCGGCCCACGGGGGAGGAGCTGCTCGACGAGGAGCAACCGGGGACCCGCCGGATCCCGCTGCCGACCCGGACGGCAACCGGCGTCCTCGCGGTGTTCGCCGCGGGGCTCGGTGTCCTCGCCCTGCCGTCCGTGGCGGAGGCCCTGAAGACGGTGCTGGACGCGGAGGAGGAGCCGTCTCCCGCGCTCGGGGACCTGCTCTTGTCCGGCGGGCTCGCCGGAACGGCGCTGGCGCTCACCGTCCTCGTGAGCCGGGCCCGGCCGGCGCTCGGCCGGGCCGTCGAGTGGAGTGCCCTGTCCTCCTGGGCAGGGCTCGGTCACGTGCTCTCGCCCCGGCCGGCCCTGGCGGTGGCCCGGGTGCTGGCCGCCGTCGACGACCGCGGCATCGACCGGGCCGTCCGTGCCGTCGGCTCCGCTGCCCGGCAGGTGGCCCGGCTGGTCGCCCGGGCCGACGACGGCGGCATCGACCGGGCGGTCACCGCTGTCGCCGCCGGGACCCGGCGGGTGGCGGCGGCCTCGGAACGCACCGACGCGGGCCTCGTGGACGGCGCCGTCCGGGCGACCGCACGGGCGTTCGGCCGCGCGGGCAGCGCCGCCCGACGCCCGCAGACCGGGTTCCTGCACCAGTACTACGCCCAGGCCGTCGCCGGTCTCGGGTTCCTGCTCGTCCTCCTGCTCGTGGTGAGGTGACCGTGCTGCTGACCGTCGTGATCTTCCTGCCGCTCCTGGCGGCGGGCGTGCTGCTGTCGGCACCCCGGCTGCGTGGCCGTGCCGCGATCGGGGTGTGGGTGGCCGCCTCCGCCGTGGACCTGGTGCTGGTGGCCTGGATGTGGTGGCGCTTCGAGACGGGCGAGGGTGCCTCCGGCGTCGTCGACGGTCTGGCCTACGAGGCGGATGTGCAGTGGATCCCCACCGTCGACGCCGGCTACCACGTCGGCGTGGACGGGCTGTCGCTGCCGCTGCTGGCGCTGACCGGCGTGCTCTTCCTGGCCTGCGCCGTCTACTCGCTGCGGGAGCCGGACCGGCCGCGGACCTACGCCGCGCTGTTCCTGTTCCTGCAAACCGCGTGCCTGGGCGCCTTCGCCTCGCTGGACCTCATCCTGTTCTTCGTCTTCTTCGACCTGACGATCGTCGGGATGTACTTCGTCATCGCCGGCTGGGGGCACGGCAACGCCCGGCGTAGCGCCCTGAAGTTCTTCCTCTACACCTTCGTCGGTTCGCTGGCCCTGCTGGTCGGCTTCATCGGCCTGTTCCTCGGCAGCGAGCAGCGCACCTTCGACATGGTGGCGCTGGCCGCCGACCCGCCGCTGGCGGACTCCCCGGTGGCCGGCGGCCTGGTGCTGCTGGCGATCGGGCTGGGCCTGGCGGTGAAGACGCCGCTGTTCCCCTTCCACACCTGGCTGCCCGACGCGCACACCGACGCCCCCGCCGCCGGTTCGGCGGTCCTCGCCGGCATCCTGCTGAAACTCGGCACGTACGGGTTCGTGCGGATCGCCATGCCGATCCTGCCCGTGACCTGGCAGCGCTGGGCGATGGTCGTCGTCGTGGTCGGCGTCATCAGCGTCCTGTGGGGCGCCTTCGTCGCGCTGGCCCAGACCGAGGTGAAGCGGATGATCGCCTACACCTCGGTGAACCACATGGGCTATGTCCTGCTCGGTCTGGGCGCGGCCGGCCTGGTGGCCTCCGCCGACGAGGAGGCGCGGACCGTGGCCACGGTAGGCGCGATGTACCAGATGGTCAGTCACGGCCTCCTCACCGGCGCCCTGTTCCTGCTCAGTGGATGGCTGTGGTCCCGCGGGCACACCTACGCCTTCGACCGGTGGGGCGGACTGGCCCGTCCGGCACCCGTGTTCGCCGCCTGCCTCGCGGTGGCCGCGTTCGGCTCCCTTGGCCTGCCCGGGTTCTCCGGGTTCATCGCCGAGTTCCAGGTGTTCACCGGGGCCCTCCAGGCCGCGCCGGTGGCCACGGTGATCGCCGTCGTCGGCATCCTGGTCACCGCCGGGCTGTTCCTGCTCGCCCTGCAGCGGCTGCTCACCGGCGACACCGTCGCCCCGGGCGAGACGGGCGTCGATCGAGGGGCGGACGGCGACCAGGCCGGGGAGGGACCGGCTCCGGCGCGGGCGGGCGGCACCACGGCCGTCGTCACCGAAGCCCGGACGGCGCCCCGGATCGGCGACCTGCGCGGCCACGAGCTGCTCTCGATCGCCCCGCTGCTCGTGCTCGCGGTGGTCCTCGGGCTGTTCCCCCGCGTCCTGCTCGACGTCCTCGAGCCGGCCGCGGCGGCGGTGGTGGAGCTGGTGGCCCGGTGACGGGCATGTCCGGCGGCACGGAGGCGTGGCCGGCGCTGCTGCCGGAGGCGCTCCTCCTGCTCGGCGCGGTCGGCGGGCTGCTGCTCGGGCTGTGGACACCTCAGCAGGCGCAGTGGCGGGTGCGGCTGCTGGTCACCGCGGCCTGCCTGGCCAGCGCGGCCGCCGCGGCCCTTGCGCTGTCGCGCCCCGCCGAGCGGGTGTTCGAGGGCACGTGGGTCGTGGACACCACCACCGGCGTCGTCCGCATCGTCGTCGCCCTCGGTGTGGCGGTCCTCGTCTGGCTGGCCGCACCGTCGGTGGCCGGCCATCCGCGGGAGACCGAGGCCTACGTGCTGATGCTCCTCGGCGGGCTCGGCACCGTCGCGCTGGCGGCCGGCGGCGACCTGCTCCTGCTGGTCGGTGCCTACCTGCTGGCCAGCGTCCCGCTCTACGCGTTGGCCGGTTTCGCCAAGGACGCCGCCGGCACCGAGGCGACGATGAAGTACTACCTCATGGGTGCCTTCGCCGGCGTGCTCCTGCTGGTCGGCGTCGCCGCGCTGGTGCTGGCATCCGGCACCACCGGCTACCCCGAGCTGGCCACCGCGCTTCCGGAGGCGCCCCCCGCGCTCCTGGCCATCGGAGTCCTCGGTGTGCTCGCCGGGGTGGCGTTCAAGGCCGGCGCCGTCCCCGTCCACTTCTGGGTGCCCGACGTCACGGCCGGGACGACACCCCCGATGGCCGCCTACATCACCACCATTCCCAAGATCGGCGCCGTCGCGGCCGCCTTCCGCCTGGTCGCCGAGCCGTTCGCCGATCTGCCCGTCGACGTCCCGCTGCTCGTGGCCGTCCTCGCGGCGGCCAGCATGACGCTGGGGAACCTCGCCGCGTTCGCCCAGACCGACGTCCTGCGGCTGCTCGCCTACTCCACGGTGAGCCAGGTCGGCTACCTGTTCATGGTCGTCGCTGTGGCCGGCCGCACCGATCTCGACGTCCCGGCCCTGGCCGTCTACCTGGCCGGCTACGCGGTGACCAACATCGGTGCCTTCGCCGCGATCGCGGCCACCCCGGCGGCCCGCACGATCACCGACTGGGCCACGGCCGTGGGGCCGCACCGCTGGCTGGTGGGGAGCCTCGTGGTGTGCCTGCTGGGGTTGGTCGGGACCCCGCCGACGGCGGTCTTCGTGGGCAAGCTCGCCGTCTTCGCCGCCACCTGGGACGGCGCGCTCCCGTGGCTGGTCGTCCTGGCCGCGGTGAACACCGTCGCCAGCCTCTTCTACTACCTGCGCTGGATCGCACCCGCGTTCTCGGGGGTGGCCCTCGCACCGGTCCCGGCGGAGGGACCGGTGGGCAGCGGTCCCCGCACCGCGGCCGGGACGGCGCAGGCAGTCCGGGCCGCACCGGTGGTGATCCTCCACGCTGCAGCGGCCGGATCGGTGGTGCTCGGCCTCGGCGCCGGGGTGTGGCTCAGCCTGGCGTCCGGCGGGGTGTGAGGGGCGGAGCCGGACCGTGCGATCAGATCGTCGAGGAGCCCGGACCGGTGGTGGCCAGCCGAGACCCCAACCAGATCCTCACGACGTCCCACGCTCCGGTGACCAGCAGCATGCCCAGGAGGAGGTAGCCAGGGACCAGCGGCAGCACGCATGGCGGGGCGATGCTGATCAGCCCGACGAGCGCGAGCAGCAGCGAGCCGTCGATGACGGCGCCCAGGTCTCCCACGGCTCGGCCCTCGCCCAGCAGCTTGTCGAGGGCAGCGCGCAGGTCGTCCTCGGGGACCACCGACACGCACACCGCGCCTTCGAGTCGCGGTCGAGCAGGATGGTGGAGGGCACCACGTCGGCAGGAAAGCCGCGGAAGGCCAGAGCGACCTCGCCGCGTGGGTCGAACGGCGACGGGTAGGTGGCGCCGACCGCTTCGACGCTTCACTCCCGTAGCTCACGTCACCGCCGAGGAAAGGAGCGCCGGATGAGCGCCGGGCACGACCACGTGGACGCGCACGGTGGGGCAGGCGCCGACCGCAGACGCCTGCTCATCGTGCTCGCCCTCACCGCGACCGTGCTCGTCCTGCAGCTGGTCGGCGCGGTGGTGTCGGGCTCCCTGGCGCTGGCCGCCGACGCCGCGCACGCCGCCACCGACGCCGCCGGCCTGGTCATCGCACTGCTCGCGGCGACCCTGGCGCTGCGCCCGGCCACAGCCCGGCGCACCTGGGGATACCGGCGCGCCGAGGTGCTGGGCGCCACCCTGCAGGCCGCGGTCCTGCTCGCCGTCGGGAGCTGGATCTGCATCGAGGCCGTCGGCCGCTTGTTCGAGCCGGCCGAGGTCGCCTCGACCTCCGTGCTCGTCTTCGGCGCCCTCGGCCTGGCGGCCAACGTCGTCGGCATCCTGGTGCTCACCCGCGGCGGCGCCCGCGACGGCAGCGTCAACATGCGCGCGGCGCTGCTCGAGGTCGTGAACGACGCGCTGGGCTCGGTCGCGGTGCTGGTCGCCGCCGCCATCATCGCGCTCACCGGCTGGCAGCAGGCCGACGCGATCGCCTCGCTGGTGATCGTCGCGCTCATCGTGCCACGCACCTTGAAGCTGCTGCGTGAGACGGTGTCGGTGCTGCTCGAGAGCACCCCACCGGGGCTGGACCTGGACGCCGTCCGCACCCACCTGCTCGCCCAGCCGCACGTTCTGGGCGTCCACGATTTGCACGCCTCCCAGATCACCACCGGGCTGCCGGTGTTGACCGCCCACGTCGTCGTCGAGGACTCCTGCTTCTACGACGGGCACGCCCCACGGGTGCTGGACCGGCTGCAGGCATGCCTGGCCGAGAACTTCGACATGAGCGTCGAGCACTCCACCTTCCAGCTCGAAGCCGCCGCGCACGCCGATCACGAGCTCGCCGCCCACGGCTGACTGACATGTGCGGGCCGGTCACCGTCGACCAACCTGTACGGGCTCGACCTCACCGACCGACCACGGCCTGCGGCTGCTGCTCGCAGGCCTGCGAGCTCAGCTGTCACCCGTCGACGACGGTCCGGGCCGGTCGACGCTGGTAGCCGGGGTGGCGACCCGGTGGAGCAGCGGCTGCTCCGGCTTCTGCACGAGGCGCGACGCGGTCGCCGGCGGGTGCTTCGGCCAGAGGGTGCAGGGCAGGGGCCAGGCCAGCGCCCAGATGATCAACCCCGCGGTCAGACCGTTGATCCAGCCGGTCAGGTGCGCGGTGCGGGCCGGGTCGTCGACTGCGAGGACGGCCAGGCCGAGCAGGCCGCAGGCCACGCCCCACCAGCGAGCGCTCGGGCCCACAGCTTCCACTCGTGGCGGGCGCGTGCCTGCCCGTTCGGCGGCCGGCGGACCGGGGGCGAGCCGCCGGCGAAGCGGTGGGCGAAGCGCTGGTCGGCCCACCGCAGGGTGGTCGACCCGAACGCCACGGAGAAGCCGATGTAGGCGGCGGCGAACCCGTGCGCGGCACCGGCCGCGCTGGCCGAGCGGAGGTCCAGGACGGAGGCGACAGCAGGATGAGGTCGATCACCGGGGCGCCGGCCAGCAGGATCGCGCTGGTGCGGCGCAGGCGGAGAACGTAGCGGGCCACCAGGCCGGCGCCGAGCAGGCACCAGAGGCCGACCTCGCACACCACGATGAGCGCGATCAGGAAGGCGTTCACCCGACGGGCTCCGCTCCGACCGCCGTCCCGGTCGCGCCAGGCTCCGTACCGGCAGGGAGTGGCGCACGGTGCATCAGCCAGGTGCGCGGGCCACCGTCGGGCAGGTCGACGACGTCGGTCACCGTGAAGCCGAGGCGCTGGTAGAAGCGCACGTTGCGAGCCGCGCTGGTCTCCAGGTGCACTGGGATCCGGTCCCGGTCGGCTCGGGACAGCCCTGGTGCCAGGGCAGCCGCGCCCAGGCCGCGCCCCTGCTGGGGTCGGGCCACGCCGACGCCGGCCAGCAGCAGGTGCTCGCCGACGGGCCGGTGCGGGACGAGCACGGCATCGGCCGCGTCGGTCGCGGCGGCGCGGTCGCCGGCCAGGTCGGCGACCGCCGGCCCGATCTCGCGCCACACCTGACGGGGGACGGCGGTGCCGGGGATCCAGACGGCGACCGTCGTCAGGCCCTCGGCGGTGCAGCCGAGGTCGACGTGCCCGTACGGCAGGGCGACGGCGGTGAGGTACAGCTCCTGCAGTGCGGTCAGCCGCCGGTCGTGGTCGTCGGCGGCGACGGTCCAGCGGGTCCAGGGGTAGTCGGTGAAGGCGTCGGCGAGGATCCCGGCCGCAGCGGGGAGCTCGCCGGCCGTGGCACGGCGCAGCTGCAGGCTCATCGCTCCTCCGCGTGCGGTTCGGTCGGTGCGAGGTGGCTGCAGGCCGCGGGAGTCCGGACGGCGGGCTCCTCGGGCCGCGGATTCGCGCCCAGGCGGCGGTAGACGGATCGCGTGGGGCGGGGGCGTCGTGGCGGGGGCGCTGCCGTCGGACGCGGGCGGGTGGGTCATGGTCGCCTCCCTGGGGTGGCGCGAAGTGGGTAGAGGGTGGACGGGCCGCGGTGGAGCGGTGCCGGCGCGGGCCCGCGTGCAGCCGGGCCGGCGCCGGGTGGTCACCGGGTGGCGATGGCGGTGAGCACGTCGAGCCGGGCGGCGCGGCGGGCGGGCAGCAGACCGGCGGCCAGGCCGGCGAGCATCGCGGCGGCGACCATGACCAGCAGGTGACCGACGGGGACCCTCAGCACGAACGGGTCGTCCGCGGACGATCCGGCCAGGGTGGCCGCGGCCAGGACGAGACCGAGACCGACGCCCACGATCGCGGCGACGGCGGCGATCAGCGCCGCCTCGGCGCGGATCATCCGCGACAGCTGCGCGCGGGTCATGCCGACTGCCCGCAGCAGGCCGATCTCGCGGGTCCGCTCGACGATGGACAGTGCCAGGGCGTTGGTGATGCCCAGCAGCGCGATGAGGACCGCGAAGCCGAGCAGCACGGTGATCAGCCCGAGTATCTGGTCGACGGCTGCGGCGCGGCCGGCCGCGGCCTCCGCCTGGTCGAGGACCTCGGCGTTGGGGAAGTCGGCGACCGCCGTCCGCAGCGCCGTGCGTGCGTCGGCCGGGTCGGTGCCGTCGACGAGGGCGACGTAGACGGTGGCGTCGACGTCCTCGCTGAAGTGGGCGGCGTAGGTGTCCAGTGAGATGACGTAGCTGGTGGACAGCGCCCGGGCCGAGTCGTCGGCCATCAGCCCGACCACCTGCAACCGCTGCTCGCCGTCGCGCGGGAAGGTCAGTGCGAGGGTGTCGCCGACGGCGAGGTCCCGCTCGGCGGCGACGCCGTCGGCCACCACGATCCCGCCGCGATCGAGGGCGGCCAGGTCACCGGCGGTCATCTCGATGTCGGCGACGTCGGGCAGGGTGGCCGGGTCCACCGCGGTCAGCGCGCTGGTCGTGCCGGCGTCCAGCCAGTGGCCGTAGCGAACGGAGGAGACGACGGCGACCTCGGGCAGGGCGGCGACGCGGGCGGCGACCTCCGGGGAGAGGCCGCCGAGCATCTCATCGCGGCTGCTCTGCACGAGCAGATCAGCGGTGATCGCCTCACCGGTGGTCGCGCCGATCGCCTTCACCGAGCTGCCGAGCACCGTGACGAAGCCGATCAGCGCCAGGCCGAGGGCAAGGGCCATCGCGGTGGCCGCGGTGCGCCGCGGATTGCGCACCGCGGACTCCCGGGCCAGCTGCCCGGGCACGCCGAGGCGGGTCAGCGGCCGGCCGACCGCGCTCGCCAGCCGCGGCGTCAGCACCGGGGCGAGCACGACGAGGCCGGTCAGCAGCAGCACTGCGCCGACGGCGACGCCGGCGATGTCGCGCAGCAGCGCGGCGGTGAGGAGCCCCGCCAGGCCGAGTCCGGCGGCCGTCCAGCCGGTGACCAGCCGGGCGCGGCGGGGCCGGACGGCTGCCGGGTCGGAGGCCCGCATGGCTTCCACCGGGGCGGTGCGGGCTGCGCGGCGGGCCGGGCCGAGCACCGCCAGGAGCGTGATCAGCGTGCCGGCGGCGAGGCCGATGACGACGGTGCGGGCGGTGACGGTCAGCGGCCCGTCGGGCAGCGCCAGCCCGGCGCTGGAGGCCAGCCCCCGCAGGGCGTAGGCGGCGCCGACGCCGGCGGCGGTGCCTCCCGCGGCGCCGGTGACGCCGACGAGCAGGGCCTCGCCGAGCACGGAGGCGAACACCTGCCGGCCGGTGGCCCCTGCGGCACGGAGCAGCGCCAGCTCCCCGGCGCGCTGGGTGAGCACGATGCCGAAGGTGTTGGCGATCAGGAACGCGCCGACGACGAGACCGGCGGCGGCCAGGGCCAGCAGCACGATGCGCAGGTAGTAGATGCTCTCCTTGGCCGCGTCGGCGCTGGCGGCGGCGGCGTCCTGGGCGTTGCTGACGGCGTAGTCCTCGCCGAGGGCGGCGGCCAGATCCCGGCGCAGATCGGTCACGGCGACGTCGTCGGCGGCGAGCACGTCGACCGAGGTGACGCCGGTACCGAGGCCGAGCAGCGCCTGCCCGGTGGGCAGGTCGAGGAGCACCACGGTGCTGCCGGCCAGCCCGTCGCCGTCGCCCACGCCGGTCAGGCCGACGACGCGCAGCTGTGCGCTGGCGGTCGCTGACACGGTGACGGTGTCGCCGAGGTCGATGCCGTGCTCGGCGGCGGTGGCCGCGTCCAGCACGACCTCTCCGTTCCCGGCCGGAGCGCGCCCGGCGCGCAGCGCGTAGGCGGTGAACGGGGCCTCGGCCCAGGTGCCGAGGATGGTCGGCCCGGCCGGTGCGACGGCCTGCCCGTCGACCTGCAGCTGCCCGGGCCCGGTGGCGACCGCCCGGACCCGCTCGACACCGGGGGTGGCGGCGATCCGGTCGGCGAGGTCGGCCGGAAGCGGGTCGCGCTCGACCTCGACACCCATCGCGGCATCGAAGGCGGCGGCACCGCGGACGGTGAGGTCGACGCCGGCGGCCGTGGTGCGGAACTGGTCGTCGAGCAGCCGGCTGCTGGTGTCGGTGAGCACGAGGCTGCCGGCCGCGAACGCGACGCCGAGGGCGACGGCCAGCCAGGTCAGCGCGAGACGGGAGCGGTGCGCGAGCGCGTTGGCGAGGGCGAGTCGGAACATCTCGGCTCACGCCCCCACTCGCCGGTCGAGGCCGGCCATGCGGGCGAGCACGGTGTCGGCCGTGGGGTCGGGGAGCTCGTCGACGACGCGTCCGTCGGCGAGGAAGACGACGCGGTCGGCGGAGGCGGCGGCGACCGGGTCGTGGGTGACCATGACGATCGTCTGGCCCAGTGCGCGGGTGGCGTTGCGCAGGAATGACAGCAGCGCGGCGCCGGCGCGCGAGTCGAGGTTGCCGGTCGGCTCGTCGGCGAAGACCAGCTCCGGGCGGGCGATCAGCGCCCTGCCGACGGCGACCCGCTGCTGCTGCCCGCCGGACAGCTGCGCGGGGCGGTGGTCGAGCCGATCACCCAGCCCGAGCATCGCCACCAGCTCCGCCTGCCACGCCGGGTCGGGCCGCTTGCCGGCGAGGGTGAGCGGCAGGGCGATGTTCTCCGCGGCGGTCAGGGCCGGGATCAGGTTGAACGCCTGGAAGACGAAGCCCAGCCGCTCGCGGCGCAGCAGGGTGCGGTCGCGCTCGGACAGGGTGGTCAGGTCGGTGTCGCCGAGCAGGACGCAACCGGAGTCGACGCGGTCCAGTCCGGCGAGGGCGTGCACCAGGGTGGACTTGCCCGACCCGGACGGGCCCATGACGGCGGTGAACTTCCCGGCGGGGATCGCGACCGAGGCGCCGTCCAGGGCTCGGACGGCAGCCTCGCCCCGGCCGTAGGTCTTCACCAGGTCGATGGCACGGGCGGCGATCGGCGGCCCGTTCCTCCTCGCCGCCGCGGTGGCGGGGGAGGGGGTCGCGGTCGGCTCTGCGGGGGCGGGCCGCGGATGCGGCGGAAGGAGGGGGCGGGCGGGCACGGCGTCTCCTGGGTGGGGCGAGGTGGTCGCGGGCGGTCAGCGGGTGCGGCGGCGGCGCGGGGAGCGGGCCTCGGCCGTCCGGGTGAGCCGGTAGAGGCGGGCGTCGCGGAGCAGCTCGGCCTGGCGGGCGCGGAAGAGCTCCTGGTAGAACAGGTGCACGGCGGTGTCCTCTCGTGGGTGTGCGCATCAGGGATGCCGGCGGCGGAACATCGCGTGCTCCTGCCGCCGGGAGGTCAGGGCAGGACGCGGTAGCCGGCCGCCTCGATCGCGGAGGCGATGTCGGCGCGGTCGACCGGTCGGGCGGCGGTGACGGTGGCCAGGCCGCTGGCCAGGTCTACGGTCACGGTGTCGACGCCGTCGACGGTGGCGATCTCGGTGGTGACCGCTTCGCGGCAGCGCTCGCAGGTCATCCCGGTGACGGCGAAGGTGGTGGCGCCGATGAACGTGCGGGGCGTGCCGGACAGCATGAGAACTCCTCGACGAGCAGCTGGTGGTGCCTTCGGTGATGAGAGTCGACGCGGAGGTGGGTGCTTCTCGCCGGGGAAATCGCCGGGATCTGCTGGGTCAGCGGCCATGGGCGCCGTGGCCGTGCGCGCCGTGGCCGCTGGTGCCGGCCGTCGGCCCGCCGCCGGGAACGGCGAGCGCGGTGAGCACGAACAGCGCGGCTAGGACGGCGGCGGTGACGGCGAATGCCCGCCCGTAGCCGTCGATGAGGCCGGCGGAGGTGGCGAGGTCGCCGGCGACGGCGGTGAGCGCGGCCACGCCCAGCGCGGCGCCGATCTCGTGGCCGGTCATCATCAGGCCCGAGGCCAGCCCGGCGCGCTCGGCGGGCACGTCGCTCATGGCGGCGACGGCGATGGCGACGAACATCGGGCCGACGCCGGCACCGATGAGCAGGAATCCGGGCAGCACGTCGGCGGCGTAGGTGGTGCCGCCGGCGCCTGCGGCCAGCAGCAGCACCCCGGCGGCCATCACGACCAGCCCACCGAGAATGAGGGTGCGGGCGCCGAGGTGGCCGATGACCGCCGACGCGGCGGCGGCGGCCAGGGTGATGGCGGCGGCCAGCGGCAGGAACTGCAGCCCGGCGACGACCGGGGAAGAACCGACGAGGGCCTGCAGGTACAGCGAGGTCAGGAAGATGGCGCCGACCACCACACCGGTCACGCCGGCCATCACCGCCGAGGCCGAGACGAGCGACCGCATCCGCCACGTGGACGGGGGCACCAACGGGTCGGCGGCGCGCCGCTCGAGCCGGGCGAACGCGATCAGCAGGACCGTGGCGGCGGTCAGCGCCAGCCAGGTGCGCGGCGCGGCCCAGCCGGCCGAGCGGGTGGCCTCGATGCCGAACACCAGGGCCAGCAGCCCGAACACCAGGGTGAGCGCGCCGGGCACGTCCAGGCGGCGCAGCGCGCCGGTCCTCGAGTCGCCGCGGGCCACGGTCCGCAGGGTGCCGAGAACGACGGCGATGCCGATCGGCACGTTGATGAAGAACACCGCCCGCCAGCTCAGCGCGCTGGTCAGCGCCCCGCCGAACAGCACACCGGCGGCGATGCCGAGGCTGCCGACGGTGCCCCACACCGCGAGTGCGGTCTGCCGCTGCTTGCCGGCGTAGTACGTCGTGATGATCGACAGCGCGGCCGGCGTGAGCAGCGCGGCGCCCGCCCCCTGCGCCGCCCGGGCCAGGATGAGCGTGAGCGGTGTCTGTGCCAGGCCGCTGACCAGCGAGGCGGCGGTGAACAAGGCGATGCCGGCGAGGAACGCGCCGCGCCGATCGAGCAGGTCGGCGATGCGGCCGCCGAGCAGCAGCAGGCCGCCCGACAGCAGCACGTAGGCGCTGATGGTCCACTGGTGGTCCGCGGCCGACAGCTGCAGGGACTCGCCGATCGACGGCAGGGCCACGTTCACCACCGACACGTCCAGGACGACCATGAACTGGGCGGCGATCATGAACGCGAACACCGTCCACGGCCGACGCGGCTCGTCTGGGACCGGCGACGGCTGGCCCGACGCGTGGGAACCCGGGAGGGCGTCCGCGTGGACGGGGGCGTGCTGGTGTCCGTGGGTGCGGGCCGCCGGTGCGGCGGCGTGGTGGGCCGACATGGCTCCTCCTCGAGGTGGGTCAGCAGGTCTGGCTCCCACGCTCGTCACCGCCACGATCACTCACGCCGGGAAAACCACCAGGTTCGTGATCTCGGGACCTGACCGCTGCGGTCGGTACGGTTCCGGTCGTGCTGGCCGGACGGGATGTCGAGCGGGCGGCGATCGCTGCGCTGCTCGACGCCGCCCGCGCCGGGGCCGGCGGGTCCCTGGTGGTCCGCGGCGTGGCCGGGTCCGGTAAGTCGGCGCTGCTGGCCGACGCGGTCACCGCCGCCTCCGGTATGCGGGTGCTGCGTACCTCGGGGGTGGAGTCGGAGTCCCCGCTGGCGTTCGCCGCGCTGCAGCGGCTGCTGTGGCCGCTGCGGTCCCGGATCGACGCACTGCCGGAGCCGCAGGCCGCGGCGCTGCGCGCGGCGCTGGGCGAGGCGACCGGTGAGGGCGACCGGTTCCTGGCGTTCCTGGGCACCCTGAGCCTGCTCGCCGACGCCGCCGAGGAGGCTCCGGTGCTGGCCGTCGTCGACGACGCGCACTGGCTGGATGACGCCTCCGCCGCGGCGCTGCTGTTCACCGCCCGCCGGCTGCAGGCCGAGCGGGTCGCGCTGCTGTTCGCCGCCCGCGACGGCGAGGCCTACGGCTTCGAGGCGCCCGATCTGCCCACCGCCGCTCTCGGCGGCGTGATCGGAACCGACGCCGACACGTTGCTGACCGCGCGGGGCGGCGGAACGGTCGACCCGGCGGTGCGCGACCGGCTGGTGGCCGCCACGGGCGGCAACCCGCTCGCCCTGGGAGAGCTCGCCGCCGTCCTCACCGGCGACCAGCTGGCCGGGCGGGCCCCGCTGCCGGAGCCGCTGCCGCTGACCGGCGGGGTCGAGCGGGGATTCCTCGACCGGGTCCGGCGCCTGAGCGACCCGGCCCAGTGGCTTCTGCTGCTGGCCGCAGCAGATGACACCGGCCGGCTGACCGTCGTCCGCGACGCCGCAACCGGTCTCGACGCCGCCGACGACGCCCTGGACGAGGTCGAGCGGATCGGTCTCGTGCGCGTCGACGGGGACACCCTCGCGCTGTACCACCCGCTGGTGCGCTCGGCGGTGTACCGGGCGGCCACCAGCGCGCAGCGCCGCGCCGCGCACCGGGCGCTGGCCGGCGTCCTCGGCGGCGACCCCGACCGGCGTGCCTGGCACCTGGCCGCCGCCGCCGACCGGCCCGACGACTCGGTGGTCACCGCGCTGGACGGCGTGGCCGAACGCGCCGCCGCCCGCGGTGGCCACGAGGCCGCCTCCGCCGCCTGGTCCCGGGCCGCCGAGCTCACCGTCGACAGCGACGCCCGCGGTCGGCGGCTGTTCGCCGCCGCCTCCTCGGCCTGGCTGGGCGCACACCCGTCGCGGGCTGCGGCGCTCGCGGAGGCCGCCGCCGCAGTCGACTGCTCCGACCCGCTGCTGCGCGCCCGGCTGTTCACGTTGCGGGGGCAGATCGAGTGGAACACCCGTTCGATCAACGACGGCTACGACCTCATCCTGCAAGCCGCCGAGGCCGCCGCCGGCGTGGACGAGGCGATGCACCACCAGCTGGTGATGCTCGCCGCCGCCTTGTCGGCGTTCGGCGCCCGATCACCGCGTCCGGCACCCCTGGTGGCCGAGCCTGCACTCGACGCGCCGCCGCGAGCGCGGGCCGCCTGGGCTCTGCAGCGCGGGTACGCCGCCGTCGCCGGACAGGACTGGGCGACCGCTGCGCAGTGCTTCCGGTGCGCCTTCACCCTGACCGACCCCGAACCCCCCGACGACCACGTGCTGCAGCCCAACCTCGGTATCGCAGCGATGCTGGTCGGCGACGACGAGCGCGGACTGCGGCTGCACGAGGAGCAGCTGACCGCTGCCCGCCGCGCGGGGGCGCTCAGCATGGTGGAGCACGCCCTCACCCGCGGCTTCTACTTCCAGATCGCGACGGGGGCATGGGCGAAGGCCGCCGCCGCGGCGGCGGAGGCGCTGCCGCTGGCGGCCAGCACCGGTCACGTCGGGCTGGCCGCGTTGCCGACCGCCGAGCTGGCGCTGGTCGCGGCGCTCCGCGGGGACGACGGGGCCGACGGTCGCCTCGCCGAGCTGGCCGTCATCCGAGATTCACATCCGGTCGGGATCACCGACGGCCTCGCCGTCGACCTCGCGCACTGGACCCAGGCGCTTCGGGCCGCGCAGCAGCCCGCCACCGCGGTGCACCACCTGACCCAGATCCGCGGGGCGGCGCTGCGCCGCATGGCCGCCCCCGATCTGTTCGACGCTGCCGTCCGCGGTGGCCTCGAGGAGGTCGCGCGCGCGTGGCTGGCCGAGCTCGACGCCTTCGCCGCCGGCACGGGCCTCCCCGCCGCGGTTGCCGTCGCGGCGCACGGCCGTGCGCTGCTGACCGACGGCTCCGAGGCTGAGGAGCACTTCCAGCGTGCCCTCGCCGCACACGGGGAATCGGCACGAGCGCCCGACCGGGCCCGGACCCACCTGGCCTACGGCGAGTACCTGCGGCGCGCCCGCCGGCGGGTCGACGCGCGCGAGCACCTGCGAGCGGCCCTCACCGTCTTCGAAGAGCTCGGCGCGGTGCCCCTCGCCGAACGCGCCGCCCAGGAGCTGCGTGCCTCCGGGCAGACCGCCCGCCGTCGCGACGTCACCACCGCCACCCAGCTGACCGCACAGGAACGCCAGGTCGCCGCTCTCGTCCGCCGCGGCCTGTCGAACCGGGACGCCGCCGCGCAGCTGTTCGTCTCGCCCCGCACCGTCGACTTCCACCTGCGCAACGTGTTCAGCAAGCTCGGCGTGGCCTCCCGCGCGGAGCTCGCCGCGCTTCCGCTCGAACTCTGACCCGCTCGGCCGCCGCTCCGGCCCCGGCGGCCGACCTGGCGGTTCTCCCGGCGTGACCCGGCCGGCCCGCTCCTAGCGTCCGGGCCACACCACAGTCCGCACGCGAGGAGCTCCCGATGGCCGGCACCGTCGACCCGCGCATCCCCGCCGCGACCGCAGCGCTCCCGCCCCACCGGACCGGCGCGCGCGCCGCCCTCGCCCGCCGCCGGCCCACCGGCATCGGCATCGCGGCGGTCGCCGCCAGCCTCACCGCCCTGGCGCCGCTGCCCGACCAGGTGCACGCCTGGATCAGCGCATGGTGCGTGCTGCTCGCCGCGGTTCTCTACCTGGCCTGGGGCACCGCACGCGGCGACCTCGGGAACCGGCGGCT
Source organism: Blastococcus sp. SYSU DS0973 (assembly GCF_054051055.1). NCBI lineage: Bacteria > Bacillati > Actinomycetota > Actinomycetes > Geodermatophilales > Geodermatophilaceae > Blastococcus > Blastococcus sp. SYSU DS0973. The sequence continues at coordinate 460,422 of NZ_JBJHAN010000001.1, read as the reverse complement.
GCTGACGGCGCAGACCGCGGCGGTGCTCGGCTTCGGCGCGGTGGCGATGGCGGCCGTGGCCGTCGACCTGACCGCCGCCCGCTACGTGCTGGCGGCCGGCTGGCTGGCCCACGCCGCCTGGGACGTCGTCCACCACCGCATCGGCCGGGTCGTGCCCCGCTGGTACGCCGAGACCTGCCTGGTCGCCGACCTCCTGCTCGCCACCGCGCTGCTCACCGTCGGCCTCGCCTGACCGGCGTTCCCCCGCCCGTTCGCTCACCGCCCGTCCTCGCTGCTCCGGAGATCCCATGCCCACGCCCAGGTCCGTGTCCGCCGGCGCCCCCGAGGCCCTCGACGTGCTCGTCGTCGGCGCCGGCCAGGCCGGCCTCGCGCTCGGTCACCACCTCGCCGCCCGCGGAGCGAGCTTCCTGCTGGTCGACGCCGCACCCGAGATCGGCCATTCGTGGCGCTCCCGGTGGGACTCGCTGCGGTTGTTCAGCCCCGCCCAGTACGACTCGCTGCCCGGCCTGCCGTTTCCCGCGCCCGTCGACAGCCACCCGAGCAAGGACGACGTCGCCGACTACCTCGCCGCCTACGCCGCGCACTTCGCCCTCCCGGTGCGGCTGGCCACCCCCGTTCTGCGGCTGCACCGCGACCCCGACGGGACCTTCGCGGCCACCACCCCGACCGGAACGCTGCGGGCCAGGCAGGTCGTCGTCGCCACCGGCCCCTTCCAGACGCCGCACGTCCCCGCCCTCGGCGATCGGCTGGACCCGGGCGTGCCGCAGCTGCACAGCGCCGAGTACCGGAACCCGACCCAGCTGCCCGGCGGCGGTCGGGTGCTGGTCGTCGGTGCGGCCAACTCCGGCCTGCAGATCGCCGCCGAGTTGGCCGCCGCGCAGCCGGTCACCGTCGCGGTCGGCACCCGGCCGACCGAGCTGCCCCAGCGCATTGCCGGCCGCGACCTGTTCTTCTGGCTGACCCGCTCGGGGTTCTTCACCGTGCCCGCACACACCCGCATCGCCCGCCGGCTGCGCGCCCGCGGCGACATCGTCATCGGCACCCGCAGCGGCACTCTCCGCCGCTGCGGCACCGACTTCCGGCCCCGGCTCCTCGACCTCACCGGCCGCACCGCCACCTTCGCCGACGGCAGCACCGTCGACGTCGGCGCGGTTGTCTGGGCGACCGGCTACCGACCCGACTACGCCTGGCTGCACGTGCCCGGCGTCGTCGTCGACGGGCAGGTCAGCCACACCGGTGGGACGACCGCTGTGCCGGGCCTGCACTTCCTCGGTCTGCCCTGGCAGACCTGCCGCGGCTCGGCCCTGCTCGGGTTCGTCGGCGCCGACGCCGAGGCGCTGGCCGCCCGTCTGACCGGGGACGCCGCCGGGCCGCAGCAGCGCACCGCGCCCGGACCCGAAGCGGCAACCCCGGTGGTTTTCCCGGTGTGACGCCGGCGATGCGTTCCTAGCGTCGGCCGCAGCGCACCGACGTCCGTCCTGGCGGCCGCGCTGGCGAGGGCCGCACACCCCGTCGCGCCGGCCGGCTCACACCCGGCCGGACCGCCGGCCCGCCACTGATCGCGCCCTGACCGACCCGCGCACCCGAGGAGCCCTCGATGACCGCCCACCCCCTTCCTGGTCCGCGTCCCGGGCGGACCGGCCTGCTCGCCGGTCTGCTCGCCGCCGCGGCCGGTGAGATCGCCGCCTCCGCCACCGGCCGTGGCCGCTCGCCGTCCTCCGGCCTGGCCCGCGGCTTGGTCGACGCCTCCCCGGCGATGCTCGTCGACGGCGGTGTCGCCCTCGTCGGCCGGGCCGACAAACCGGGCCTGGCCGTGCTCGCGGCTGGTGCGAGCGGCCTCGCCGCGGCCGCCGGCGGCACCCTGGCCGGCCGCCGTCCGGTGCTCGGCGCCGCGGTGGCCACTGCTCCGCACGCCGTGGGCGGCTACCTCGCGCTGCGCCGCGGAGACGCCTCGGCCCGGGACACCGCCGCCGCCACGGCCGCCGGCATGCTCACGGCCGCGGCCGCGGTCGCCCCGCTGCCGGTACCGCGGTCGGCGGTGCTGGCCGCCGCCGCGGCGGCCACGGGCGCGGTCGTGGCCGCGGACCGGCGCGCGCGCCGTCGCGGCGCTGCCGCGCTGCGTGACCGGGTGGCGTTGCCGACCCCCGTCCGGCCGCTGCCGCCGGTGTCCGCCGCCGACCCGGCACCGCAGACCGGCGTCGCCCCGCTGCTGGCCCAGCCCGGCGAACTGGTCGTCATCGACGTCACCGTCCCCGAGCCGCGCACCGACCTCGGCACCTGGCGACTCGAGGTGGACGGCGAGGTGGAGCGGCCGCTGTCCCTTCCCCTCCGCGAGCTGCTCGCCCTGCCCCTGGAGGAGCGGGATCTGCTGATGATCTGCGTGCACAACCCGGTCGGCGGCGACCGGATGGGCTGTGCCCGCTGGACCGGCATCGGCCTGGCCGAGCTGCTCGAGCGGGCCGGCGTCTCCGGCGACGACGGCTGGCTGGTCGCCGAGGCCGTCGACGGCTACACCAACGTGCTTCCCCTGTCCGTCGCTCGCGCCCAGGGCTTCCTCGCCGTCGGCATGGCCGGCCGGCCCCTGCCCCGCGAGCACGGCAGCCCGGCCCGGCTGCTCGTGTCCGGCCGGCACGGGCAGGACGGCAACATCAAGTGGCTGCGGCGCCTCACCGTCACCTCAACCCCGCCGCTGTCCTACTGGGGCTCCCGCGGCTGGGCCGACGGCACCTACCCGGTGCACCCGGCCGCCCGGATCGATGCCCCCGGCCAGCACGCCCACATCGAGCCCCGCGAGATCGTCGTCCGCGGCTACGCCTGGGCGCCGCCGGTCGGCGTCGACCGCGTGCAACTGCAGATCGACGGCGGCCCGTGGACCGACGCCACCCTCGGCGTCGACCTCGGCCCGGATGCCTGGCGGCCCTGGACGGCCCGCTGGGCGGCCCCGCCTGGTCCGCACCGGCTGCGCGTCCGGTGCCGCACGACCACCGGCCAGTGGCAGGAGGAGCAGACCGCGACCCCGTTCCCGCATGGGGTGCACGGCATCCACGCCGTTCCTGTCCACGTCGGCAGCGGGCCGGTGGTTCCGGCGATCCGACGCCTGGTGAGCGATGGCGCCACACGCATGAGCTGGGCCGCGCGCAGCGTCGCAGCCTGGCGACACCGGGCGTCCAGCGGTTCGACGACCACCTGGAGCGCCGGCGGGACGAGCTGATCCCCGACCAACGGCCGGCGTCCGACAGCGAGGGGAGCCTCCGGGCGTCGTCGTGCTTGTCCAGCGCGGGCCGGAGAACGGGAGAGGCCCTGGTCAGTGAACTGACCAGGGCCTCCACCGGGTGGGGTGAGCGACGGGGCTCGAACCCGCGAGTGAGGCCGGTCCCGGGCCTGGTGGCCCGGCAAGTGCCCAGGTCAGCCGGTTGATGAGCGTCTTTGATGGTCCTGAGCCGTCCTGAGCCCAGCTGTGCGTGTCCTTCGCCCCCAATCTGCCCCCCGATGAGCGGAGCCAGGGGCACACCGCAGCCGGAGAACATCGCGCTGAGGGAACGCGCCGCCGGCGGCGCCTGTCCTGGCGGTGATTGCCCAGCCGCCCCGGGCGCTGACCGGTCCAGGTCATGACCGAAGAAGAGCTCGCCGAACTTCGCGCCTACAAGCCGGCCGAGGTCGCCCAGATGCTGAACGTCCCCATCACCCGGCTGGAGACGTGGGCCCGCAAGGACCGAGTCCCTCATCTGCGCGCCGGTGTCTCGCGCGGGGTGGAGTTCACCGTCAATGACATCCGGTGGAACGGCCGGATGCGGCCCGAGCTGATGGGAGGACGCCACGGCGGCGGCCCGGACGCGTCGCAGGGACCGGAGGCCGACTCCGCGAGGGCTAGCGTGCAGCCGACGCCGGAGGTCATCGCCGGGTGGGCACAGCTGCGCGCGCATCGGCCGGCAACTCGGACCGGGACGCACAGCCGCTGACCTGGGATCGACCGGCCGGGTCGGCGGCAGTGACGGCATGGTCAGCCGACGCCTGTCAGCAGGGCCAGGGCCACATCTGGCTAGCTCCCGTCTCCGCTCTGCGGCCGGTGCCCGAGGGCGCCGGCGAGTTCGGTGGCGGTGTCCCGGGCGGTGCGACCGACGCCGACCAGCGTGGCCGACGCGTCGCCGGTCCAGTCGCCGTAGCCCACCAGCCACAGCCGCGGTTCACCAACGGCGCGGGTGCCGGCGACGGCGATCAGGCCGCTCGGCTCGCGTAGCCCGAGCGGGCGGAGGTGAGCGAGCGCCGGACGGAAGCCGGTGCACCAGATGACCGCGTCGAAGGGGTGCTCGCGGCCGTCCGCGCCGACGACACCGCCGGCGGTGAGTCGGGTGAACATCGGCTGCGGCGTCAGCGCGCCGCGGTCACGGGCGGCCTGGACGGGCCCGGTGACCACGATGTCGCCGAGGCCACCGACGCCCCCGGGGTCGGGCTGACCCGCCTGCCGGGCTCGCCACCTGGCGGTGGCCAGGTCGAACAGCGCCCGCCCGTCGACGTCGTCAGGGAGGAACCGGGGCGGCCGCCGGACGTACCAGGTGGGGTCGGCAACCGGGTGCAGGTCGGCGACGATCTGGGCGGCGCTGTTCCCGCCGCCCACCACGCCCACCCGCTGCCCGGCGAACGGCGCCGGGTGGACGTAGTCGGCGGCGTGCAGCTGCTGGCCGGTGAAGGTGCCCTGGCCCGGGGAATGCGGCCAGAACGGCCGGGTCCAGGTGCCGGTGGCCGAGACGACCGCTCGTGCCGACCAGGTCCCGGCGTCGGTGGTGACCAGGAGTCGGGACCCGCTGCGCTGCACCGCCGTGACCCGGACCGGGCGGCGCACCGGCAGGGCGTACCGGTCGGCGTAGGCGCGCAGGTAGGCCACGACCTCGTCGCGGGTGGGGTAGCCGTCCGTCGGCGGCATCGGCCAGCCCGGCAGGCTGCTGTATCCCGCGGGGGAGAAGGCGCGCAGCGAGGCCCACATGTGCCGCCACGCCGCACCCGGGTCGGGGTCGGCATCGAGCAGCACGAAGCTGAGCGACGTGCGCCGGGTCAGGTAGAAGCCGGTGGCCAGCCCGGCCTGACCGGCTCCGATGACCACCACGTCGACGTCGGACGGCGCCGTCGCCGGCGGGCAGGCTGGTGTCGAGGTGCTGAGCTCCACGCGTCGGCGGGGTCAGGTACCCGACGGGGCGGTGTCGGACACCGACGACCGCAGGTCCAGCTGCGGGTCGAGCCGGGTCCCGACGGGGGAGGGCGTGACGGTCACGAGGACTCCGGGACGGACGGAGTGCCGGTGAGGTCGGCGATGAGGGCCTGGACGCGGCGGTCGATCTCGTCGCGCAGTGGCCGGATGCCCTCGGTGTCCCAGCCGGCCGGGTCGGACAGACGCCAGGTCTCGTACCGCACCCCGACGGCGTGCGGCAGGTCGAGGCCGGGCTTCATCGCGACGACGACGTTGGCGGCGGCGACCCGCTCGGCGGTGATGGCGGTGGGCCGGTGGGTCGAGGCGTCGATGCCGAGCTCGGCGAGCGTGGCGATCGTCGATGCGCTCGGCTCGGGATCGGGGGTCGTGCCGGCCGAGTCGGCCTCGATGCGGTCGGCGGCGCGGTGGCGGGCCAGTGCGACGGCCAGGGCGGAGCGGCCGGCGTTGTGCGCGCAGACGAACAGCACCCGGGGTCGCCGGCCCGCGGGGGTGTCGGCGGTCGGGCCGCTGGTCATCGCTGTCTCGGTCGCTCTCATGCCGGTGAGGGTGCGGGGCGGGCGCCGGTGGACAGCCGGGCCGGTGCGTGTTCGGTCAGCCAGGCCTGCGCCGCGATCTGCACGGCGTCCCACGGGGAGCCCAGCGGCGGGGTGTAGGACAGGTCGAGGGCGAGCAGGTCGGCGACGGTCATGCCGTGGAACAGGGCGGTGGCGTAGGTGTCCACCCGCTTGGCGGTCTCGGTGCCGCGACGGCCGATCAACTGGGCGCCGAGCAGCCGGCCGGTGTCGGCGTCGCCGGTGATCCGGATCGTGATCGGCTGGGCGCCCGGGTAGTAGGCCTTGTGGTCGTCGGCGACCGTCGTGGTGGAGACCGGCCGGTATCCGGCGGCGGTGGCCTCGTGCTCACGCAGCCCGGTGCGCGCGGCCACCGCGTCGAACACCTTGACCACCTGGGTGCCGAGGCTGCCGGCGTAGCGGGCGGCGCCACCGAGGGCATTCTCCCCGGCCACCCGGCCCTGCTTGTGCGCGGTGGTGCCCAGCGGCAGGTAGGTCACCCCGGCAAGGCGGTGGTGGGTGACCACGCAGTCCCCGGCGGCCCACACGTCCGGCAGGTCGGTGGCCATGCCCTCGTCGACCACGATGGCGCCGCGCGCGCCGGTCCGGGCTCCGGCGGTGACCAGCAGGTCGGTGTCCGGGCGGACGCCGACGCTGATCAGCACCACGTCGACGTTCCAGCCGACGGGCTCGCCGTCGGGTCCGGTGCCGGACACCTGCAGTCGGCCGGCGCCGTCGACGAAGCCGCCGGGGGTGCTGTCGCCGCGGGCGAGAGCGGTGACCGCGGTGCCGGTGTGCACCTGCACGCCCCGGCGGGTCAGCTCGGCGCGGACCAGCGCGCCGAGCCCGACGTCGACGGTGGGCAGCACCTCGGGCAGCATCTCCACCTGGTGCACCGTCAGGCCGCGGGCGGTGAGCGCCTCGGCCATCTCCAGGCCGATGTAGCCGGCGCCGACGATCAGCGCCGACCGGGCGCCGGACCGCTCCAGTGAGTCGGTGAGCGCGAAGGTGTCCTCCATCGTATGCAGCAGGTGCACCCCCTCAGCCGGGCCGAGGCCGGCCAGCCCGTCGATCGGCGGGCGGACCGGCACGGCCCCGATGCCGACGACCAGCCGGTCGTAGTCCAGCGACTCGGTGCTGCCGTCGGCGGCCCGGACGGCGATCCGGTGACCGTCGACGTCGATGCCGGTGGCCCGAGTGTCCAGGCGCAGCTGCATGCCGGTGGCCTCCAGGTCGGCCCGGCTGCGGTGGGCCAGGTTGCGCCAGTCGTCGACCTCGCCGGAGACGAAGTACGGGATCCCGCAGATGCTGTAGTTCGGGTAGGCGTCGGCGACCACGAGGGTCACCTCGGCCGACGGGTCCAGCTCGCGGGCGCGCAGCCCGGCGGAGATGCCGGCGTCCGAGCCGCCGACGACCAGCAGGCGCATGCCGCTGCTCACCGGGCCGCAGCCGGCGACGGCGGGGACACGGGGGCCGGCAGGTCCAGGTCGGGCAGCAGCGACGCGATGAGCTCGCGGACGCGGGCGTCGAGATCGGCGCGGATGGCGGCGACCTGCGTCGCCGTGGCGCCGGCGGGGTCGGCGACCGGCCAGTCCTCGTAGCGGCGGCCCGGCACGACCGGGCACTCGTCGCCGCAGCCGAGGGTGACCACGACGTCGGCGGCCGACAGCACGTCGTGGGTCAGCGGCTTGGGGAACTCCTGACCGAGGTCGAGTCCGACCTCGGCCATCGTCGAGGTGACCTCGGGGTGGATGGCCTCGGCCGGGTCGGAGCCGGCGGTGTAGACGTGCACGCACTCGCCGGCGTAGGACCGCAGCATCGCTGCCGCCATCTGGCTGCGCCCGGCGTTGTGCACGCAGACGAACAGCACCGCGGGGGTCCGGTGAGTGCGCTTGCCCTCGGCCAGCGCGCGGGCGTCGAGCCGCTCGCAGGCGAACCGGCCGGCGAGCACCGGCAGGAAGCTGGTCACGCGGGCGGTCCTGGCGAGGCGGTCGTAGCTGTCCCGGTAGACGGCCGCCACCTCCTCGCGGGGGAACCGGTCGGCGTAGTCGCGGGCCAGGTCGTCGACGATCCGGCGCACCTGCGGGTCGTGGGCGACCTGGTCACCCGGCGTGTTCGCGGTCATGGCCGTGCTCCTTCCTGCACCGGCGTCTCCGCCGGGTGGGGGGCGCCGCCGGCGGCGGTGCCGGGAGGTCCTGGGGTGGCGGAACCGGAAGCCGACGCAGCCGGCTGTCCGTCGTGCGGGACGACGGCGGCACCGGCGCTCTCGCGGATCCGGGGGTACACCCGCGCTACGGTGCCGACCGCGGCGGTCGCGCCGACCAGCTTCGCGAGGACGAACGGCGGCACCGAAGACGGGGCGATGCCGACGAAGGTGTCCGACAGCGTCCGGGCAGCGGCCACCTGGGGGTTGGCGAACGACGTGCTCGACGACCAGAAGTAGGCCGCCGCGATGTAGGCGCCGACGGCGAAGGGCGCCAGTCCGCCACGGCCGGCGCGGACGAGGCCGAAGACGAGGACGACCAGGCCGAAGGTGGCCAGCACCTCCGACAGCAGCAGCCCACCCCCGGAGCGCTCGGTGGTGGCGACGCTCACCGCCGGCAGCTCGAACATCAGGTTGGCTGCGATCGCACCGACGGCACCGCCGGTGAACTGCGCGGGCAGGTACACCGCGGCCTGGCGGGAGCTCACCCCGCCGAGGACGCGGTCGGCCAGGGTGACGACCGGGTTGAAGTGGCCGCCCGAGACCGGGCCGAACGCGAGGATCAGCGCGACCAGGCCGACGCCCGTGACCAGCGCGTTCTCCAGCAGCTGCAGGCCGGGGTCGGACGGGGACAGCCGCTGCGCGGCGATGCCCGAGCCGATGACGACCGCGACCAGCCCTGCCGAGCCGAGGAACTCCGCCAGCCCCTGCCGGGCCAGCAGGCTCAGTCGCACGGCCGCTTCACCGCCAGCGCCCGCCGGGCCCGCGTCGCCAGCCGGGCGTAGTGCTCCGAGGCGGCCTCCAGCACCTCCGGGTGCAGCCGGTAGTAGGTGAACCGGCCGGCCGGCTCGGCCTGCACCGCGCCGAGCCGCCGCAGCACGGCGAGGTGGTTGGAGATGTTGCTGCTCGTCGCACCGGTGAGTTCGACGAGGTGGCAGACGCACAGCTGCTCACTGGCGAGCGCCTCGACGATCCGGGCCCGGGTGGGGTTCGCAAGCGCCCGCAGCAACTCGTCAGTCACCGGTGACATCAGCACAGGCTGAGCAAACGCGTGTCGGCGCGGCCGGTCAAGCGAACAGTCGGTGAACGGTCGCCCGGCGGCCTCCACCAGGGCAGGTCAGCCGGTGGCCAACACCGCCCGCAGGGCCGCGCCACCCAGGACAAGGCGTGGCTGACCGGCCCCGGCGGCGAGCGCTGGGAGGTCCACACGGTGCTGGCCGACGACGACGCCTTCGGCAACAGCCCGCAGGCCCTCATCGACGCCGGCCAGGCGCCCGAGAGCGGCGTCTGCTGCGGCACCGCCCAGAACCCTGCCGACCAGCCGGCCACCGGCACCGCCGACGACCCCCAGCCGGCCGCATCCGCCGCGGCCTGCTGCTGACTCCACGACGCCGGGAGGCACGGAACGTCATGCCCCCGCACGTCGCCCAGCTCATCGCCGCCGACCGCGCCGCCGAGCTGCAGGCGCAGGCGCAGGCGACCAACGCCTACGTGGCCGCGATCACGCGTTGCCGCCGGCCGTCGTCCTGGGCCGGCACTGCGCGGCGCGCCGCCGCCGCCGTCGTCGTCGCGACGCTGCGCATTGCGCTGCACCCGTCCCGCCTCGACCTGCGCCGCCGACAGCCCTCGGCCCCTACGCGGGGCTCACTCCGACTGTTGTGGCCCGAGCACCTCGCGGGCCAGCTCGGCCAGGGCGGCGCGCTCCTCGACCCGCCGTACCGCGCCCCTGACGACCGGAGCGCGCTGCGCGTGCACGCGGCCGTTCGGACTGTCGGGGCCGTGTCGGCGCAGCATCTCGGCCAGCCGCTCCTCCACGGTCACGATCTGCCCGTCGGGGCCGGTGGTCTGGTCGGCGTAGGTGAGCGCGTCGGCCACTGGGCCGTGGCCGTAGTGGAGCGCGGAGAAGGCCCGCATCGGGTCGTCCAGCCCGTGAACCGCGGCCACGAACCGGGCAGCCGAGTGGTGCGCCACCAGTGCAGCCACCGGTTCCGGCCAGCCAAGGGCTTGCAGGTGCCAGGCGCCGTCGAGAGGGTGGAAGCCCGAGGCGTGCAGCGTGGGGGCGTAGCCGATGTCGTGAAGCCACGCGGCTGCGACAAGCAGTGGCCGGTCGGCCCGCGGGACCGCGGCCGCCGCGTCGGCGGCTCGCCGGGCGACCCCGCAGGTGTGCCGCCAGCGGCCGTCCAGATCGGCGAGCAGTTGGGAGGCCAGACCACGGGCGGCCTCGACGAGCGGGGAACCGATGGCCGCGTCGTGCAGCCCCCGCTGTTGAAGGTTGAGCACCTGATGACGCTATGCCCAGGGGTAGAGGCGGCGCGCGCCGGACTGGCGGGTCAGAGCTTGTCGTCAGCTGATGAGCCTGCGGCACTGCGTGCACAGCCCGGCGACCGGCCGTGGCGGCGGCCACCACACCGGCAGCGTGGCGATGACCGGAACCCCGCACATCGCGGGCAGCTCACCGTCGTCCTCGGTGTTCCGGGCAGCCGCGGCGTGAACCGGCCTTACCAGATCGTCGGTTCGAGCACGCGTGGACGCTCTTCCGGGTGATCGTCGCGACTGCGCGGGAGTGGCCCCTCCGGAGCCCCCGGCCGCCCGCCCACGGCGTCAGTGACGCGACGTACCGCACTCCCTGCAGCGCTTGCGCCGGACCGACGTCGGCCGTCGGCAGTTCTCGCACGTCCAGGTGGCCTGACCGGTGTTCGTGGTGCTCATCGCCGTCCCCCTGGTGCTTCACCCTAACCGGCATGGATCTCCGCCGGATGAACAAGTCGGTGCGCGACCGAAGGTAGGCCGCTGGCGTGTCGCGCTCGGCGAGCGCCGCCTGGAGCAGCGCGGTGGCTTCAGGGGGTCGTCGCTGTCGAGCACCTTGCGGGTGGTGGCCAGGCCCCGCAGGCCGGCCATGCCGACGAACTGCTCGGCCGCGTCGCGGCCGTAGAAGGGCAGGTAGGACCGCGCCGGCAGGCCGGCGACGCCGTTGCGCCAGTAGACGCGGTGGTGGCGGCCGCGCTGCTCGATCCAGAGGCTGGGGGGCTTGAGGGACATGGTGGGTGTGCTCCGTGCGGTTGGTCGGGAAGGAACCAGCCGGACCGTCGGGACCTGTCTGCTTTGCGCAGTCGCCCCGTCACTGCCCCCCCGATCTGCCCCCCAGACGAGGGGGCAGCGGCGTTCCGGAGGCCGCCAGCGGCGGCGCCGGAACGACGAAGGCCCTGGTCAGCGAACTGACCAGGGCCTCCACCGGTGGGGTGAGTGACGGGGCTCGAACCCGCGACACCCAGGATCACAACCTGGTGCTCTACCGACTGAGCTACACCCACCGTGCCTCCGCCCGGACGCAGGCGCCCGGAGGGAACGGGACAACGATACCGGAGCCGGTGCGCGACTCCGTCGGGGGAGTCGGGGCGGTCAGGCGGTGGCGGCGTCCCCGGACGCGAGCAGCTCGGCGAACGAGCCGACGACCTGGTCGGCGGCCTTCTTCGCCTGGTCGCCGCTGGGGCCCGGCGCCGGCACGAACAGCGTGCGCCGGTAGTAGGCCAGCTCCCGCACCGACTCGATGATGTCGGCCAGCGCCCGGTGGGCGAGCCCCTTGGGGGGCTGGGCGAAGTACACGCGGGGGAACCAGCGGCGGGCCAGCTCCTTCACCGAGGAGACGTCGACCATCCGGTAGTGCAGGTGGTCGTCGAGCTCGGGCATGTCGCGGGCGAGGAAGCCGCGGTCGGTGCCGATCGAGTTGCCGCACAGCGGGGCCGTGCGCCGGTCGGGCACGAACCGCTTCACGTAGGCGAGGATCTGCTGCTCGGCGTCGGCGACGGTCAGGGTCGCCGCCCGGACGGCCTCGGTGAGACCCGACTTGGCGTGCATCTCCGCGACGAACTCGGTCATGCCGTCGAGGTCGGCCTCGTCGGCGGAGATGATCAGGTCCAGCCCCGGGTCCACGACGTTGAGCTCCGAGTCGGTGATCAGGACCGCGACCTCGATCAGCTTGTCCTTGGTCAGGTCCAGCCCGGTCATCTCGCAGTCGATCCAGACCAGGTGTCCCGCGCTCTCCGCCACGTCGCCCGACAGTACGCACCGCGTGTCCCGGCCGCCCCGATCACCCCGCGTGTCCTCGCATGTCCCACCGTGCCCGGGGGCGCGACCGGAACGGCCCGGGATCGGCGGGGATGACGGCTAGGGTCGCCGGAACGTCCTCTCGTCAGGAAGCTCTTCCGTGTCTTCTGCACCCGCCCCCGCAGCGACCGCCGTGCCGCAGGCGCCGGGAACGCTCCGCGCCGGTCTGGCCCACCCGATCGCCCTGGTGAGATGGCTCTGGGCGGCGTACATGACCCCCGGCCGCCCGGGCCGCGCGACCGACCAGACCGAGCTGCGCTGGATCTACACCGCGTGGCTGGCGGCCTTCCTGCTCAAGATGCTCGGCTCGTCCTGGGACGTCTCCTGGCACTTCAAGTGGCTGCGCGACGACCTCGCGCCCCCCCACCTGCTCAACACCGTGGGCACCGCGGCCGTCGTCGTCCTGGTGCTGTTCCACAGCTACAGCGGCTACGGGGTCGACCGGCGGGCGCTGCGGCTGATGCAGGTCGGCATCGCCGCCTTCCTGGTCGCGATCCCGGTCGACCTCGTCAACCACCGGGTCAACGGCCTGGACATCACCAGCTGGAGCCCCAGCCACGCCCTGCTCTACATCGGGACGGCGATCATGCTGGCCGGCGCGCTGCGCGGCTGGTGGCTGCACGCCGCACCCGGCCGCACCCGGGAGCTGGTCTCGCTGGGCCTGTGGCTGTTCTTCCTGGAGAACGTCGTCTTCCCGAACCAGCACCAGGAGTACGGCGTCCTGTCGCTGGAGGCGTACGCCGCGGGGCGGACGACGGCCGAGCCGTCCCTGCTGGACTTCGCCGCCGCGCAGGGCCAGACCCCCACGATGTTCATGCTGCCGGTGCCCTCCTGGGTGCACCCCGCGTGGCTCGTCTGCGCCGGCCTGCTCACGCTGGTGGTGGCCCGCACGGTGGTCGGGCTGCGCTGGACGGCGTCGGTCATCGCGATCGGCTACCTCGGCTACCGCGGGGTCATGTGGCTCGGCCTCGTCGCGACCGGATTCCCGCCCTCGGTGCTCCCGGTGGTGCTCGTCCTGGGCGCGGTGCTGATCGACGTCGCCGTCACCCGGGGCCTTCCCGGGTGGGTGGCCGCGCCGGTCGTCACGGCCGCCGTGTACGCGGCCGCGGTCCCGCTGGACGCGTTGGGCCTGCTGCCGCCGTGGAACTGGTGGTCGGTGCTGCCGGTCGCCGTCGGGTTCACCGCCCTGTGGAGCGCGGTGGACGTGCTGGAGCACAGCTCCCGGCGGACCCGCTGCCGGGCCGCGGACGAGCCGGCCGCCGCGGCGGAGCGCGTCGCCGCCTGACCCGGCTGCGCCGGCTCACGACGCCCGGCCGGCCCGGTCCGTGACGTAGCGTCGGGGGACGGCTGCGCCAGGCCTGCAGGCCGGTGCTCCGCGCCGGCTCCTGCCCGGCGCAGCCCTGACCGCATACACCGATCGCCCCGGAGGACGACGTGCTGGCCCTGACCCCGGCGCCGCTGCAGACGGCGGGGGAGCGCGCCTTCTTCGGCGAGCTCGCGCGGTGGGACACCGGCGCCTCGGTGCGCGCCGCCGTGGTCGCCTCCGTGCCGCTGGTCGACGGGCCGCTCGGCCGCCGCCAGTCCGACGCGGTCCTGCTGGTGCCCGAGGGCATCGCGGTCATCCGCGTGGTCGAGGTGCTCCGGCAGTCCGGCGTCGTCACGGCGACGCCCGAGGGCGCCTGGACCATCGCCCCCGAGGGTGGCCCCAGCCAGGTGCTGCAGCTGGCCGGCGGCGGGTCCAGCCCGCTGGACGGGTTGATGCGGGCCGGCATGGACACCGCCGTGAAGCTGCGGCGGGCGGGCCTGGAGCCCGGCCGGATCGCACGCCTCACCGTCCTGGTCGGCGAGATCACCGGCCTGGTGCCGGCCGATGGCGACCTCGGCGAGGGCGACCAGGTGGCCACCCTGGACCCGCGCTCGCTGCTGCTGGCCTTTGCCCGCGCCAGCCGTCACGCCGGCGTCGACAACCCCCGCCTGTGGACCACCGCCGACGTGCGGGCCGCGCTCGAGGCGCTGGAGCTGCCCGGCCGGGGCCCGACGGTCGAGGAGCTCAACGGAGAGGCCTTTCCGTACTCGCCGTACGTGCTGCGCCGTCCTCAGCTGCTCACCCCGGCGGCGATGAACGCCTCCTCGGTGGCGGCTCCGCCGGCCGCCCGCGTCGAGGGGCCGGATGCGCCGGCCCCCGCGGGGCCGGCGCCCCTCGCCGACGACGGGCCGGATGCGCCGGCCCCCGGCGGGAACCCGCCGAGCGCGACCGCCGTGGCGCGGGCGGTGGCGGCCTCGGTCGCCTCCGCGCACGCGGCCGCGGTGGCGGCCGCCGCGCCGGCAGCTCCGGCGCCCGACCTCACCCGGCAGCGCGACACCGTCGAGGTGGACGGCCCGCCTGCGCCGCCGGGCGGTGACGCCGGCATCGGTGGCCTCTTCGGCGGTGCCGAGCGCGACCGCCGCCCCGACGGTGGGGCGGCACCGCCCGGTGGCCCCCGGACGGCCGTGCTCCCGGCGGCGCCCCGGTCGGCCGAGCCACCGGCCCGGCCACCGCTGTCCCCGGCCTGGGGTGCCACCGCCTCCGGGCGGGACGACGACGCTCCGCCCGGCCGGCGCCGCTGGACCGCGGCCCTGGTCGCCGGCGTCGTCGCCCTGGTGGCGCTGGTCGGGGTGGGTGCCTGGCTCCTGTTCGGCGGCGAGGCGGACCAGGACGTCCCCGGTGCCGGCGGTTCGCCTGCCCCGGGCACTGCCGCGCCGGGGCCTGCCGAGGGCGACGTCCGGTCCGTCGACGGCACCGAGTTCACCGTCGAGGCGGTGCAGGTGGACGACACGTGCGCCGGTCACGCCTACGGCGAGGTGGCCGACTTCTTCGCCGCCACCGACTGCGTGGGGTTGTCCCGAGCGCTGTACTCGACGCAGGTCGACGGCGCGCCGGTCGTCGTCTCGGTGTCCCGGGTGGCCATGTCCGACGCCGCGGCGGCCCGTGAGCTGCGCGCGCTCACCGACCGCGACGGCAGCGGCAACGTCAGTGATCTGCTCCGCGAGGGCGTCACCTACGACGGCGGCCCGGCGGGGCTGCGCTCGGCGGAGTACGCCAGCGCCGTCTCCGGCCCGACCGTCACGGTCGTGGAGAGCGCCTGGGTCGATCCGGCGACCGCCGGCAGCGTGGCCGCGGTGGACGAGATCGCCTCCGACGGACTGGCCCTGCCGGTCCCGCCCCCGCCCGGGGGCTGAGCCGCACCGGGGCCCTCAACCGGTGGCGGCCGCCCAGGCCATGCCGCGCAGTAGCGCGGCCATGGCCGTCCGGTCGAGCCGGCCGGCGCTGTGCGGGGTCGAGTTGATCAGGCCGAAGACGGCGTGCGCGCGGGCCCGGCAGGCCGCCGCGGCCGCGTCCGGGTGCAGGCGCGCGAGCACCGCCACCCACACCTCGACGTAGCGCCGCTGCAGCCGGCGCACCTGCCCGGCCTCGCTGTCGGGCAGTGAGGTGAGGTCCCGGTCGTGCACGACGATGAGCGCGGGGTTGTCGAGGGCGAACTCGACCTGGAAGTCGATCAGGGCGCGCAGCTGAGCCGCGGGATCGGGGCCCGCGGCGGCCACCCGTGCCCGGCCGCCGTCGGCCAGCCGCTCGCTGATGCGCAGCAGCATCTCGGCGAGCATCGCGTCCTTGCTGGTGAAGTGCCGGTAGATCGCGGGCCCGGTCACCCCGACCGCCGCGCCGACGTCGTCCACGCCCACCGACCGCGAGCCCCGCTCGGCGAACAGCTGCGCCGCCGCCTGCAGGATCTGCTCCCGCCGGGACGGGCGCCCGGCGTCGGCGAGCAGGGCGGTGTCCTGGGCGGCGGAGCCCGGGTCCAGGCGGGTGCCGGCCGGCGTCATGCCCGGGATGCTAGCCCCGCCGTGAACGACGGTTCACCCTCCGACGTGTGGGCTGGACCGCGGGTGTGAACGGCGGTTAACCTCGCCCGCGTGGACGCACCGGTGCTTCCCCGGACCCCGTCGGCCGACCCTGGGGCGGCCGCTCGTCACGCCGCGGCGCACGCCGATCTGGTCGCCGACCTGGCCGGGCAGCTGCGGCGGGTGGCCCTCGGGGGCGGTGAGCGCGCCCGCGAGCGGCACACCGCACGCGGCAAGCTGCTGCCCCGCGAGCGGGTCGACGCCCTGCTCGATCCCGGCAGCCCCTTCCTCGAGCTCTCGGCGCTGGCCGCGCACGGGCTCTACGACGGCGAGGCGCCGGCCGCCGGCATCATCACCGGCATCGGCCGGGTGTCCGGACGGGAGTGCGTCGTCGTCGCCAACGACGCCACCGTCAAGGGCGGCACCTACTACCCGATGACGGTGAAGAAGCACCTGCGTGCGCAGGAGGTGGCGCTCCAGAACCGGCTGCCGTGCATCTACCTGGTCGACTCGGGCGGGGCGTTCCTGCCGATGCAGGACGAGGTGTTCCCCGACCGCGAGCACTTCGGCCGGATCTTCTTCAACCAGGCGAACCTCTCCAAGGCGGGTATCGCCCAGATCGCTGCGGTCATGGGGTCCTGCACCGCCGGTGGCGCCTACGTCCCGGCGATGAGCGACGAGGCGGTCATCGTCCGCGAGCAGGGCACCATCTTCCTCGGCGGCCCACCGCTGGTGAAGGCGGCGACCGGGGAGGTCGTGTCGGCCGAGGACCTGGGTGGAGGAGACCTGCACAGCCGGGTCAGCGGCGTCACCGACCACCTGGCCGACGACGACGCGCACGCCCTCCAGATCGTCCGGCAGATCGTCGGCACGCTCGGGCCGCGGGAACCGCGGCCGTGGGACGTGGCACCGGTCGAGGAGCCGCAGTACCCGCCGGAGTCGCTGTACGAGGTCGTGCCGCCGGATCCGCGCACGCCGTACGACGTCCGCGAGGTCATCGCCCGGCTGGTCGACGGCAGCCGGTTCGCCGAGTTCAAACCGCTCTACGGGCAGACGCTGGTCACCGGATTCGCCCGGCTGCACGGGCATCCGGTCGGGATCGTCGCCAACAACGGCGTGCTCTTCGCCGAGTCGGCGCTCAAGGGTGCCCACTTCATCGAGCTCTGCGACCGCCGACGGATTCCGCTGCTGTTCCTGCAGAACATCACCGGGTTCATGGTCGGCCGCGACTACGAGGCCGGCGGCATCGCCAAGCACGGCGCCAAGATGGTCACCGCAGTGGCCTGCGCGCGGGTGCCGAAGCTGACCGTGGTCATCGGCGGCTCGTTCGGCGCCGGGAACTACTCCATGTGCGGGCGGGCGTACTCGCCCCGGTTCCTCTTCACCTGGCCCAACTCGCGCATCTCGGTGATGGGCGGTGAGCAGGCGGCCTCGGTGCTGGCGCAGGTGCGCCGCGACGGCCTGGAGGCGCGCGGTGAGGAGTGGCCGGCCGAGGACGAGGAGGCGTTCAAGGCGCCGATCCGCGATCAGTACGAGTCGCAGGGGCACCCCTACTACGCCACCGCGCGGCTGTGGGACGACGGCGTCATCGACCCGGCGCAGACCCGCACGGTCCTCGGCCTGGCCCTGTCCGCCTGCGCCAACGCGCCGTTGGAGGACGTCGGCTACGGCGTCTTCCGGATGTGAGTGACATGTTCCAGACAGTGCTCGTGGCCAACCGGGGCGAGATCGCAGTGCGGGTGATCCGCACGCTGCGCGAGATGGGTGTCCGGTCGGTCGCCGTCCACAGCGACGCCGACGCCGGGGCGCTGCACACCCGGCTGGCCGACGTCGCCGTCCGTCTCGGCCCGGCGCCCGCGGCGCAGAGCTACCTGTCGATCGAGCGGGTGCTCGACGCCGCCGCCCGCACCGGTGCGCAGGCGGTCCACCCCGGCTACGGCTTCCTGTCGGAGAACGTGGAGTTCGCCCGCGCGTGCGAGAAGGCGGGGATCGTCTTCATCGGTCCGCCGGTCGCGGCCATCGAGGCGATGGGCGACAAGATCCGCGCCAAGCAGACCGTGGTGGCCGCCGGCGTCCCGGTGGTGCCGGGCCGCAGCGAACCGGGCATGAGCGATGACGAGGTGGCCGAGGCCGCCGTCGCCGCGGGCTTCCCGGTCCTGCTCAAGCCCAGTGCAGGTGGGGGTGGCAAGGGCATGCGGGTGGTGCGGTCGCAAGACCAGCTGCCCGACGCGATCGCCGGCGCCCGGCGGGAGGCGCTCAGCTCCTTCGGCGACGACACCCTGCTGGTGGAGCGCTACGTCGGGAACTCGCGGCACATCGAGGTGCAGGTCCTCGGCGACGCGTACGGCAACGTCGTCCACCTGGGCGAGCGGGAGTGCAGCCTGCAGCGGCGGCACCAGAAGGTGATCGAGGAGGCGCCGTCCCCGCTGCTCGACGACGCGATGCGCGCGTCGATGGGCCGCGCTGCCGTGGAGGCGGCGAAGGCGGTGGGCTACACCGGTGCCGGCACGGTGGAGTTCATCGTGGACGCCGACCGGCCACGCGACTTCTTCTTCCTGGAGATGAACACCCGGCTGCAGGTCGAGCACCCGGTGACCGAGCTGATCACCGGCCTGGACCTGGTCGAGCAGCAGGTCCGCATCGCCGCGGGGGAGCGGCTGCCCATCGACCAGAGCGACGTCTCCCTGGACGGGCACGCCATCGAGGCCCGGCTCTACGCCGAGGATCCGACCCGGGGCTTCCTCCCGCAGGCGGGAAGTGTGCTGGGCCTGGTCGAGCCGGCCGGGCCGGGCATCCGCATGGACAGCTCGCTCGCGGTCGGCACGCGCGTCGGCACCGACTACGACCCGATGCTCGCCAAGGTCGTCGCCTGGGCACCGGACCGGGAGACCGCCCGGGCACGGCTGGTGGGCGCCCTCGGGCAGACCGTCGTGCTGGGGGTCGCCACGAACGCGGCCTTCCTGCGGGCGCTGCTCACCGACGACGACGTCGTCGCCGGGAGGCTCGACACCGGGCTGATCGAGCGCCGCGGCGAGCAGCTGACGGCGGCCGAGGAGCCGGCGCCGCACGTCTACGCCGCGGCGGCCCTCGCCCTGCTGGTGGAGGCCGAGCCCGCCGGTCCGGTCGTCGACCGCTGGGACGTGCCCGACGGCTGGCGGCTCGGGGCGTCCGCGTGGACGGTCCGCCGGCTGCAGCTGCCCGGCGCCGATCCGGTGACCGTGCGGGTACGCGGGCGCGCGGCCTCCGCCGAGGTCGCCGTGGGGGATGCGGCGCCGGCGGCGGCGAAGGCGGTCCGGGACGGCGACCGGCTGACGGTCACCTACGACGGGCTGACGTCGTCCTACGCGCTGGTGCACGACGGCGGGACCGTCTGGCTGGCCGCCGGCGGGCACGTCACCGCGCTGCGCGAGCAGGAGCGGCTGTCCACCGCGGCCGGCGCGGCCGCGGGTGACGGCGTCGTCACCTCCCCCATGCCGGGGACGGTGACGGTGGTGCGGGCCTCGGTCGGCGACGAGGTGGCGGTGGGCACCCCGCTGCTGGTCGTCGAGGCGATGAAGATGGAGCACGTGCTCACCGCCCCGGTCGCGGGGACGGTGGCCGAGCTCGGTGTGACGGCGGGCCAGACGGTCGCGCTGGACGAGCGGGTGGCGCTGGTGACCCCGGCGGCCGCGCCTGAGCAGCAGGAGAACTGATGTTGGACTACCGGCTCAGCGACGAGACCGAGGCCCTCCGGAAGACCGTGCGCGAGTTCGCGCAGGAGGTCATCGCCCCGCAGATCGGCGGGTTCTACGAGCGCGACGAGTTCCCCACCGGGATCGTGCGGCAGATGGGCGAGCTCGGGCTGTTCGGCCTGCCGTTCCCCGAGGAGTACGGCGGCGCGGGCGGCACCTACTTCGACCTCTGCGTGGCGCTGGAGGAGCTGGCCCGCGTCGACAGCTCGATGGCGATCACGGTCGAGGCGGGGGTCTCGCTCGGCGCCATGCCGATCTACCGTTTCGGCACGCCAGCGCAGAAGCAGGAGTGGCTGCCCCGGCTGTGCACCGGGGAGGCGCTGGGTGCGTTCGGCTTGACCGAGCCCGGGGGCGGATCCGACGCCGGGGCGACCCGCACCACCGCGCGCCTGGAGGACGGGCACTGGGTCATCAACGGCTCGAAGGCCTTCATCACCAACTCCGGCACCGACCTGACCTCGCTGGTGACGGTGACCGCGGTGACCGGCACGAAGCCGGACGGCGGCAAGGAGATCTCGGCGATCATCGTGCCGTCGGGGACGCCGGGGTTCACGGTCGGCCAGCGCTACTCGAAGGTCGGCTGGAACGCCTCCGACACCCGCGAGCTGTCCTTCGACGACTGCCGGGTGCCCGAGGAGAACCTGGTGGGGGAGCGGGGCCGCGGCTACGCGCAGTTCCTCTCCATCCTCGACGAGGGCCGGATCGCCATCTCGGCGCTGTCGGTCGGGCTGGCGCAGGGCTGCGTCGACGAGTCGGTGAAGTACGCCGGTGAGCGGGAGGCGTTCGGGCAGCCGATCGGCCGCAACCAGGCCGTGCAGTTCATGATCGCCGACATGGAGGTGCGGGCCTCCACCGCGCGGCTGGCGTACTACCGGGCGGCGGAGAAGATGCTGCGCGGCGAGCCGTTCAAGCGCGAGGCCTCGATCGCCAAGCTGTACAGCTCCGAGGTCGCGATGGACAACGCCCGCTACGCGACCCAGGTGCACGGTGGCTACGGGTTCATGAACGAGTTCCCGGTCGGCCGGTTCTACCGCGACGCCAAGATCCTGGAGATCGGCGAGGGGACCAGCGAGGTGCAGCGGATGCTCATCGCGCGCGACCTCGGCGTCGGCTGACTCCCGGAGGGTTCGCGCCCGGGACGTCCCGCCCGGGCGCGTGTGCCGCGACGAGGCGGCGCGTGACCCCGGCGCCGGCACCGGCAAGCCCGAGCGGCTCAGCGGTGACCTCCTGGTGGTCCTCCAGGCCCGGTACCACTACTGAGGTGGGGCCGGCCGAAGCATGTCAGCGCGCGGCAGGCGCCCGCCGGGGCACCGCCACGGTCAGCAGGACGACGGCGTCCTCGTCGGCGTGCAGGCTGTGCCGGCGGTCGGGGACGGGAGTGACCTGCGAGCCGGTCAGCGGCACCGTCAGGTCGCCGGCCATCAGGCGCACAGCTCCGCGCACGACCAGCAGGCTGGCCGGGCCGGGGGTCTCGTGCTCGGCCAGCTCTGCGCCGGCGCGCAGGGCGATCACCGTCTGCCGCATTCCGTCGACCGGGTGCGGCAGCGTGCGCCCCGCCCGGCCCGCGTGCTCGGTGCGGGCCCGGTCGAGCAGCTCATCGGCGAGCACGGACAGATCCGTCGAGGTCTGGGTGCGGGCCATCACCCGAGGCTAGGCAGGGTCGGCCCCGCCGGCCACCACCGTCGGTTCACCGGGTGACGTCGACCAGCACCTTGCCGACGGCGCCGTCCTGCACCGCCTGGTGGGCGGCCGCGGTCTCGGCGAGGGGGAAGACGTGCAGCGGCAGCCCGGCATCGTCGCCGACCCGGATCGCGCCGTCGGCCACCGCGGTGGCGACGTCCTCGATGCCGAGCACCTTGGCCCGCTCCGGCTCGGTGTAGACGAGCACGAACTGCCAGCGGGCGTTGGGCCCCATCTGCGCACGCACCGGCACGGTGATCTCGGCTCCGCCGTCGTCGGCGTACATGGCGACCGCTCCGTGCATGCCGATCACCTGGGCGTCGACGGCGGCGTTGACCGCGGCCGACACCTCCACGATCGCATCGACGCCCTCCGGCGCGACCTTGCGAACCTCGGCGACGACGTCCTGCTCCCGGTAGTGGACGACGTGGTCGGCGCCGGCCGCCGCCGCGAGCTGGGCCTTGCGCGGGCTGCTCACCGTGGCGATCACGGTGGCGTCGGACCAGCGGGCGAGCTGGATCGCCGCGTTGCCGACGGCGCCGGCGCCGCCCTGCACGAGGACGGTGTGCCCGCTGAGGGTGCCGGGCCCGAGCCGGTCGGGCAGGGACTCGGCGACGGTGAGGCAGCGGTGCGCGGTCAGGAACGGGATGCCCAGGGCTGCGCCCAGCTCGAACGACGGGTCCTCGCCCAGCAGCACGACGTGCCGCGCCGGGACCACGGTGAACTCGGCGGCGGTGCCCCAGGCCCGCTGCCAGGCGGCCTCCCAGATCCACACCCGCTGGCCGAGCACCGCCGGGTCGACGCCCTGGCCGACGGCGTCGACGGTGCCGGAGCCGTCCTGGTTCGGCACCTGCCCGTCCGGTCCGGGCTGCGCCCTGGTCCGTGACTTCCAGTCGGTGGGGTTGACCCCGGAGAAGGCGACGCGGACGCGCACCTCGCCGGGGCCGGGCTCGGGCAGGGGGCGCTCGACGAGCTGCAGGACGTCGGGGCCACCGGGCTGGGTGTAGGAGATCGCTCGCACGGTGGCCCGCTACCCGGCCACCGGCCGACGATGCGTCAGCCGGGAGGTGCGTCGTCGTCGGTGGGCCACTCGGGCACCGGGAGCCCGGCGAGGAGCAGCATCCGCTCGACGGTCTGCTCCACGACCTCGTCGGTCGGCGGCGCCCCGCCGGGCGAGGCCAGCAGCCGCCGCACCTCGGCCGGCTCCACCCCCGTGCCGACGGCGTCGCGCACCCACCGGGCGAAGCCGGCGGCCTCGGCGTCGATGTCGACCGGAGCGGAGGCGTCCGGTTCGTCGAAGTACACGCGGGGCTCGTAGCCGAGGAAGAACCTGCCGCCGGAGGCGTCGGCCGCCCGGTAGTCGACGGTCGCGATGTCGCTGTCGTGGACGTCGACCATCAGGAACGGCACCGCGGTCGGCCGTCCCGTGCGCCAGCGACCCTCGCTGTAGACGAGCGTGCCGAAGTAACCCATGGGCCGAGGCTAGCCGTCGGTCCGGACGGTCAGAGCTCGGTGAGCGAGCCCGGCGCGAGGTTGACCACGACCGCCTCCTGGCTGCTGCGCGCCAGGACGACGACCGCCTCCTCGTCGCCCGGGTTCTCCTCGCGGTGCGGCGTCCACGGCGGCACGAACACGTAGTCGCCGGGCTCCGGGGTCAGCCGGACCTCCTCGCCGTCGCGGGCGAAGACGAACACCGGCCGGCCGGAGACGACGTAGATGCCGGTCTCGGAGTCGCCGTGGTGGTGGTTCGCCGACGCGGTGCCCGCCGCGACGTGCGCCTCGCCCATCCAGACCTTCTCCGCCCCGACGCTCTTGCCGGACACCGCTTCCCTGCGGGTCATGCCGCTGCTCTGGCCGGTGTCGGTCGAGAGCTCGGCCGCCCGGACGTGGCGCAGCGGCGCGTGCCAGTGGTCGGTGCCGCCGGCGGTGGAGTCGCGTGCCATGCACGGACGCTAGCGCTGGTACGCCCCGCACGGCAGGCGGGACCATCGGGAGGTGGTGCGCAGGGCAGTGGTGGGTGCGGCCGGCGTCGTCCTGCTGTGCACTGTCCTCGTGGGCCTGCTCTGGGCGTTCCAGCGCCACCTGATCTACCTGCCCGACGCCGGGCCGGTCCCCCCGGCGGCGGAGGCCGTCCCGGGTGCACGGGAGGTCGTGCTCGAGACCGAGGACGGGCTGCGGCTGGCCGGCTGGTTCGTCCCGGGCCGGACGCCGCACGCTCCCGGGGTGCTGGTCGCCAACGGCAACGGCGGCCACCGGGGCATGCGGGCCCCGCTGGCGCGTGCGCTCGCCTCGGAAGGTCTCGCCGTGCTGCTCTTCGACTACCGCGGCTACGGCGGCAACCCGGGCAGCCCGAGCGAGGCGGGGCTGGCGCTCGACGCCCGTGCGGCACGGACGTACCTGCTCGACCGGGCGCAGGTTCCGCCCGACCGGCTCGTGTACTTCGGCGAGAGCCTCGGCGCGGCCGTCGCGACCGAGCTGGCGAGCGAGCACCCACCGGCGGGCCTCGTGCTGCGCTCACCCTTCGTCGACCTCGCCGCGGTGGGCGGCGAGCACTACCCGTTCCTGCCGGTGCGGTCGCTGCTGCGCGACCGCTACCCGGTGGCCGAGCTGGTCCGCCGGGTCCAGGTGCCCACCACCGTGGTCTACGGCGCTGCCGACTCCATCGTGCCGCCGGCGCAGAGCCGGGCGGTGGCCGACGCCGCCGCCCGGCTGCACCGGGTGGTGGAGGTCCCGGGTGCCGACCACAACGATTTCGTCCTGCTCACCGGGGAGGAGGTGGTCACGGCGGTCGTCGAACTCGCGCGGCCTTCTCTCAGGGGCCCGCCCTGAGCCGGCGAGGGGTGGGGGTGAGGAGGTCCTCTGTCAGCGGGGGGTGATCGAGAGGGTGAGCCGGGCGCGGCCCTCGTCGGAGCGCGCGGTGGCCAGGCGCTCGGCCGAGGGGGTGCCGTACTCGGTGGTCCGCTGGCGGGCCGGGCGGCCGATCGCGGCGGCCATCGCCTCCAGCTCGGCGATGGTCTTCAGCGAGCCGTTCTCGCTGCCGGCCATCCGGCTGATCGTCTCCTCCATCAGCGTGCCGCCGAGGTCGTTGGCCCCGCCGCGCAGCACCGCCTGGGTGCCGGCGTCGCCGAGCTTGACCCACGAGGTCTGGATGTTGGGGATGCGGCCGTGCAGCAGCAGGCGGGCGACGGCGTGGACGGCCCGGTTCTCCCGCACGGTCGGACCGGGTCGGGCGACCCCGGCCAGGTAGATCGGTGAGTTGTGGTGCACGAAGGGGAGCAGCACGAACTCGCTGAAGCCGCCGGTGCGGTCCTGCAGGCGGCTGAGGGTGCGCAGGTGGGCGACCCAGTGGGCGGGGGTGTCGACGTGGCCGTACATCATCGTCGACGTCGTCGGGATGCCGACCTCGTGCGCGGTGCCGATGATCTCCAGCCAGGTCGCCGTCGGCAGTTTGCCCTTGGTGAGCACCCAGCGGACGTCGTCGTCGAGGATCTCCGCCGCGGTGCCGGGGATCGAGTCCAGCCCGGCCGCCTTGGCCTCGGTCAGGAAGTCGCGGAACGACAGCCCGGTGCGGGCCGCGCCGTTGACGATCTCCATGGGGCTGAACGCGTGCAGGTGGATGCCGGGCTGCCGGGCCTTCACCTCGCGGGCCAGGTCGAAGTAGGCGGTGCCGGGCAGGTCGGGATGGATACCGCCCTGCATGCAGATCTCGGTGGCCCCGGCGGCCCACGCCTCGTCGACCCGGTCGCCGACCTGCTCCATCGACAGCGTGTACGCGTCGGCGTCGGTGCGCCGCTGGGCGAACGCGCAGAACCGGCAGCCGGTGTAGCAGACGTTGGTGAAGTTGATGTTCCGGTTCACGACGTAGGTGACGTCGTCGCCGTTGACGTCCGCGCGGACGGCGTCGGCGAGTGCGCAGAGGTTCTCCAGATCGGCGCCGTCGGCGCCCAGCAGCGCCAGGTACTCGGCGTCGGTCAGCCCGGCCGGGTCGGCCTCGGCGTGCAGCAGCGCCGCCAGCACCTCGGGGTCACCGCCGGACCGCGCCGTGGAGGACCCGTCGCGGGCGCTCTCGGTGCGGTCGCGGAGCTCGGCCCAGTCGCCGTAGACGGCGTCGAAGTCGCTGCGCCGGTCGGTGCTGCGCCCGATGGTGTCGACTTCGACGTGCAGGTCGACCCGCCCGGTCGCCGCGGTGCCCCACTCCTCGTCCGGCTCCTGCCACGGCAGCCCGGCCGGCATCCGGCCCTCGACGGCGAGCCCGTCGGGGCCGGCCAGCGCGGCGACGTGGGGCCGGACCCGGGGGTCCAGCCACGGCTCGGGCTGCAGTACGTAGCCCGGCT
This sequence comes from Blastococcus sp. SYSU DS0973, assembly GCF_054051055.1. Lineage (NCBI taxonomy): Bacteria > Bacillati > Actinomycetota > Actinomycetes > Geodermatophilales > Geodermatophilaceae > Blastococcus > Blastococcus sp. SYSU DS0973. The sequence goes on along the minus strand of NZ_JBJHAN010000001.1, from coordinate 434,737 downwards.
GGGCGGCCAGCCGCTCGCGCAGCACGAACCCGGCGTGATCGGAGAGCTTGGCCAGTTCCTCCACGTTGGGCCAGGGCCGCTCGGGGTTGACGTGGTCGGGCGTCAGCGGTGACACGCCGCCCCAGTCGTCCACCCCGGCGCGCAGCAGCAAGCCCAGCTCGGTGGCGTCCGACAGGTTCGGCGGCGCCTGGACGCGCGCCTTCGGGCCGAGCAGCAGCCGGGTGACCGCGACCGCGGCGACGTACTCCTGAAGCTCCAGATCGGCGGAGGCCTGCATCGCAGTCCGCGGCTTGGCCCGGAAGTTCTGCACGATGACCTCCTGCACGTGCCCGTGCCGCTGCGCTGCGGCCCGGATCTGCAGCACGGCGTCGACCCGCTCGGCGTAGTCCTCGCCGATGCCCAGCAGCACACCGGTGGTGAAAGGGACGGCGCAGCGGCCGGCGTCCTCCAGCACCCGCAGCCGGACGGCGGGCTCCTTGTCGGGGCTGCCGAAGTGCGGGCCGCCGGGCTGCGACCACAGCCGGGTCGCCGTCGTCTCCAGCATCATCCCCATCGACGCCGACACCGGCTTGAGCCGCTGGATCTCCTCCCACGACAGGACGCCGGGGTTCAGATGCGGCAGCAGCCCGGTCTCCTCCAGCACCCGGATCGCCATCGCCCGCAGGTAGCCCAGCGTCGAGTCGAAGCCGTGCGCCTCCAGCCACTGCGCGGCGACCGGCCAGCGGTCCTCCGGGCGGTCGCCGAGGGTGAACAGCGCCTCCTTGCAGCCCATGGCCGCACCAGCGCGGGCGATGTCGAGCACCTCGTCGGGGGAGAGGTAGGGCGCCTTGCCCTCGGCGCGCAGCTGCCCCGGCGTGGTCACGAACGTGCAGTAGTGGCAGCGGTCGCGGCACAGGTGGGTCAGCGGGATGAACACCTTGCGGCTGTAGGTCACCACGCCCGGCCGCCCGGCGCTGGTGAGCCCCGCGTCGCGCACCCGGCCGGCGGCGGTGAGCAGCCGGTCCAGCGGCTCGCCCTCGCCCAGGCCGCGCGCGTGCAGCAGGGTCTCGGCCTCGGTCGCGTCCAGGGAGACACCCCGTTCGGCGCGGACCAGGGCACGGCGGACGGCGGACTCGGTGGGCGCAGGCGCATCGCTCATAGCGCGTCCGACGCTAGCCCCGCCGGCCAGGAGATGTGCGCCCGCCCCGGCCGGGGAGGTGTTCCGCGCAGGCTAGTGCCCTGCCCACAGGCGTGGGCAGGGCACTAGCCTGCGCGGTAACCCGGTGGTGCCCGTCGTAGGACTGCTCAGATGTCGCGGCGCTGGAAGGAGAGCGCGGTCAGCCCCAGGATCACCGCGACCCACACCGCCGCCCACGCGAGGTAGGCCGGCGTCAGCGCCGCATCGCTGAGGAACGGGAAGCCGCCCTCGGGGCCCATCTGCATCAGCGCCGTCCGGTCCTGGAAGGCGTTCATGGCACCGCGCCACAGCCCGTCGGTGGGCAGCAGCACCCGCGAGACGCTGCCGACCCGCTCGACGCCCTCGTTGCCCAGCGCCCCGCCGATGCCGCCGACGACGCCGGCGACCCAGGTGGCCCCGAAGAGCCCGACCGCGATGATGCCCGACGCCATCGGCGAGACGACGCTGGACAGCAGCAGGGCCAGCGTCAGCAGCACGACCGTCTCGGCCGCGAGCAGGGCGAGCCCGGTGGCCGGCGACGGCGGCCAGTAACCGACGACGCCGCGCACGACGAGCAGCTGCGCCAGACCGGCGAGCACCACGTAGCCGCAGCCGAAGGTGAGCAGGCCCAGCCACTTGCCGATCAGCACCGACGACCGGCGGACCGGCCGGGCCAGCATCGCCAGCGCCTGGCCCGACTCGACCTCGCCGGCGAGCGTCGGCCCGGCCAGGAACGCCGTGCCGATCGCCGCGATGAGGCTGAAGCCGAACATGATCAGGTTGACCAGCATCGAGGCGACCAGGCGGGCCTCCCCGCTGGTCAGCGTGCCCAGCTCGGTGTCCAGGCCGATCAGCTTCGAGAACCCCCAGCCGCTGAGCGCGAGCAGCACCACGGTCAACGCCAGCAGCGCCCGGACGACCTTGCGCCGGGACGCCTCCCGCAGGGTGAGGCCTGCGACGGTCAGCGCCGTCACGGCGTCGGCTCCTCGTGCCGGAGGACGGCGAGCAGCCGTTCCTCGAGGCTGATGCGCACCGGCTCGACGGCGTGCACCCGCACGCCGAGGGCGACCAGGTCGGCCACCAGGTCGGGCACGGTCACGCCGTCGTCCTCGGACGACAGCGCGACGGTGAACCAGTCGCCGCTGCGCGTCAGCGTGCCGGCCGCCCGCAGCCGCTCCTCGACCTGCCGGTCGACGCCGGCCAGCCGCAGCCGGACCTCGCGCTGCCCGAGCAGCTCGGCCAGGGTGCCCGACGCCGCCACCTGCCCTCTGTCGAGGATCACCACCCGGTCGCACACCCGCTCCACCTCGCCGATCAGGTGCGAGTTGAGCAGCACCGCGACGCCGCGGGACTTCAGCGCGAGGACGAGGTCGCGGACGTCGACCCGGCCCAGCGGGTCCAGCGCGCTGGTCGGCTCGTCGAGGACGACCAGCTGCGGCCGGGCGACCAGGGCGACGGCCAGGCCCAGCCGCTGCTGCATGCCCTTGGAGAAGCTGCCGACGCGGTCCCCGGCCCGTTCGGCGAGGCCGACGAGCGCCAGGCACTCGCGGCGCTCCTCGGCGGGGACGGCGAGGCGGGACAGCTTCACGTGCAGGTCCAGCACCTCGGCCGCGGTCAGCCACGGCTGGTAGCGGAACAGCTCGGGCAGGTACCCGACGTCGCTGCGGGAGCGCGGGTCCGACGACGGCCGCCCGAGCAGCAGCACCTCCCCGGCGTCGGGCCGCACCAGGCCGAGCAGCATCTTGATGACGCTGGTCTTCCCGGCGCCGTTGGGGCCGAGCAGGCCGACGACCTCACCGCGGCCGACGCTGAAGGACACGTCCTCGACGGCGGTCCGGCGTCCGTACCGCTTGCGCAGCCCGGAGCACCAGACCGCCGGGGACGGCGGCAGGTCGTCGAGCCCGCGGGCCGCGGGGGCGTTCGAGGTCACGCCGCGGACGGTAGCGGCGTCAGCGGAGGTCACGGGCGACCGCGAGGAGCTCGTCGGCGCTGAGCGTCCCGGCCACGCCGGTCATCACGCCGTCCTCCACCCAGACCACGCCGGCGAAGAGCCCGTTGCGGGTGGTGAGCACCGTCGCCTCCGACCCGTCGACGTCGGCGGTCGAGCTGGTCACCATCTCCGCCGGGACCGGCAGCGGCAGCGTCGCGGCGTCGGTGGAGAGGTCGCGCAGCTGGTCGGCGAGGCCGTCGGGGAGGCCGGGCAGCGACAGCAGGTAGTCGCGGACGGTCTCGAACGGCACGCCTGACGAGAACACCTTCGGCGCGCCCACCCGGGCGACGACGAGGGTCGGCACGCCGGTCGGCTGCGACCACATCGCCGCGACCCCGGGACCGGCCTCGAACCGGATCTGGCTGCCGTCGAGACCGGCCGGCGGAGGAGGCAGGACCTCGCCCTCGGCGGCTGCGGCCTGCGCCGCCTTGTCGGCCGAGAAGGTGAAGGCGGCGCCCACGACGCCGGCCACCTGGTAGGTCGGCTTTCCGGTCACGCCCTCGGGCAGCTCGGTGACCTCCGGGACGTCGAGACCGGTGCGCTCGCGCGCGGTCGCGGCGTCGGCCACCTGCTCGGGGTCGGGCTCCTCGGTGATCTGCAGGTCGCCGTAGGACGAGAGGTCGGGCACCTGCACCAGATCGGTGGCGGTGACCTCGACCGGGTCGACCCGCTCGGTCTGGAAGATCGGCAGCCAGTCGTTGGCGGCCGCGACCCCCGCGCCGGTCAGCAGGACCACCGCGCCGAGCGCGGCCACGGCGGGACGCCGGACCGCCGTGCCCCAGCGGTTGCGCCCGGCACTGCGCGCCGGACGGAAGGCGGTCACGGTCGACGGGGCGGAGGCGGCGGAGAACCGGGCCCACGCCGCGTCCGTGTCCACGGCGCCGGATCCGCCGAGCGCCGCCCCGACGAGGTGTGCGTCGGCGCGGGCGTCGTCCAGGGCGCGGGAGCAGACGGCGCAGCCGGCCACGTGCGCGCGGTCGGCGTCGGAGACTCCGGCGGGCTCGTCGATCAGCCGGCGGAGGACGCCCTCATTCGGGTGACGCATGACGGTTCAGCTCCTTGCGAAGGGCGGATTCGGCGCGGCGCACGGTGGTGCCGACGCTGCCGGGGGACAGACCGAGCGCGGTGGCGACCTCGGCGTAGCTCAGACCGCTGTGGCGCAGCACGAGCGCGGTCGCCTGCGTGCGGGGCAGCCGGGCGAGGGCCGCCCGGACGCGGCTGCGGTCCTCGAGGGTGAGCACCGTGTCGGCCACGTCGGGTGCGACGGATTCGGCGGCGGAGGCCACCGACTCCTCCCGGGAGGCCCGGCGGCGCCCCGAGCGGATCAGGTTCAGCGCGGTGTGGGCCGCGGCGACCGACAGCCAGCCGGCGGCCTCGGCGGCGGGGACCGGCGAGCGGCCGAAGGACAGGAAGACCTCCTGCGCGACGTCCTCGGCCTGGTCGCGGGAGCCGAGCACCCGGGCGGCGACCCCGACCACCCGCTGGTACTCCCGGCGGAAGACCTCCTCGAGGTCGGGCCGCACCGCGTCGCGGGTCGCTGCTGCCGGCACGCCGCCCGTCCCTCCGACCCGGCCCACGCGACCGGGGAATGTCAGGACGGCCGCCGCTGCCGGCCGTCCGTGCCGTACGAGGTCCATGCACGGATAGCACCGCCGGGCCCGCGGATGTGACAACCGGCGTCGGACCCCGGCCGCGACCGGACCCACGACGGACCGGTCACTCCGCCCATCGGGGAGAGGTCGTCCGCGGCGGGGTCAGCGTCGCCTCGGTGACGACCAGTCGCGGCTTCCCGCTGGACAGGGCCGTGCCCAGTGCCTCCGCCAGCGGCTGACCGAGCCCGGTGGCCCGCGTCGCCGGAATGCCGAAGGACTCGGCGAGCGCGGCGAAGTCCGGGCGGAGGAGGTCGACGCCGCGGTGTTCGTCGCCGGCGTGGTCCTGGTCGTAGCGCAGCATGCCGTAACCGCCGTCGTCGACGACGAGGACCGTGACGGGGAGGTTCTCCTGGGCGATGGTCGCCAGCTCACCCACCGCGAACATGAAGCCGCCGTCGCCGCAGACGGCGAGCACCGGCCGGTCGCCGAGCACCCCGGGGCCGACCGAGGCAGGCAGGGCGTACCCGAGCGTTCCCCACCCGACGGGGTACTGGAGCGTCCGCGGCCGCTGGACCGTGGCGTAGCCGCCGAACCAGTAGCCGGGGATCGCCATGTCGGCGACGACGACCGTGCCGTCCGGCATCGCGGTGTGCAGCGACTCGAGCAGCTCCAGCCCGGCCGCGGCACGGGGATCGCCGGACAGCCGGTTCCAGCAGCGGGCGCGGACCTCGCTCACCCGTCCGGCCACCGCGGGCCGGGGCCCGGTCGGGAGGGCGAGCAACGACTGCAGCGCCTGCTTGGCATCGCCGAGCACCGCGACGTCGAACGGGTAGTTCTTGGTGAGGTCCTCGGCGGCGCAGTTGATCGTCGCCATGGCCCGGGGCAACGGCATGGACCAGTTGCGGGTCATCATCCCGTCGAAGTCGCTGCCGATGCCGATCAGCAGGTCGGCGCCCGCCACCAGGTCGGCGATCTCGGGCTCGTGCGGGGGGAGCCCCACCAGATACGGGGAGTCCGGCGGGAGGATGCCGCGGGCGGTGTAGGTGGTGATGACGGGGGCCTGCAACCGCTCGGCGAGCGCCGCTACCTGCTCGGCCGCGTCGGCCTGCACGGCCCCACCGCCGACCCACAGGACGACCGACGGCGACTTCTCGACCAACTCGTGCAGGGCCTGGATCGACGCGGCCTCCGGGGCGACCCGGGTGATCGGGTGCCGGGGAACAGCCGGAGCGGGCTGGCTCAGGACGTCGGTGGGGATGTCGATGTAAACCGGGCCGCGCGGGCAGGTCATCGCCGTCCGGATCGCATCGGCGACGGCCGCACTCGCCTCCTCGGCGGTCCGGGGCCGGAACACCGCCTTCGCCAGGGGTTCGAAGATCCCCGCCTGGTTCCGCGATTCGTGCAGGATGCCGCGGCTCACCCCCGGGCGGGCCAGCTTCGTCGACACCTCGCTGGCCACGAGGACCAGCGGCGTGCCTGAGGCGGCGGCCTCGCCGAAGGCGCCGGCGGCGTTCGCGGCGCCGGGGCCGGTGGTGGTCAGTGCGACCCCCAGACCTGCGGTGGCGCGGGCGAGGCCGTCGGCGGCGTAGACCGCTGTCTGCTCGTGGCGGACTCCGACGATCCGGGGCAGGCCGGGGCCGGTCTCCCGCCAGAACGACAGGTTGTGCACCCCGGGGAGCCCGAAGGCGGTCTGCACACCGGCGGCCGCGAATGCTTCGAGGATCCGCCTCGCGACGGGCTGCGGCGAACTCATCGGTGAGCCTCTCTGTCGGACGGCCCGGGATCGGGTCGGGGCGCGTAGGGGGACAGTCTCGCCGTGGGAACGGACTTCCGCGCTGCACGGCTCCGCTCGCGGGCTCCGTCGATCGCGGTCGCTCAGCCCCGCCCGGCTGCGGCTCCCGTCTCGTCGACGAAGCGGCCGCGCACCCGCAGCAGGGGTGGCGCGGCCGGGTTCAGCACGGGCACGGCCTCGACCCGCAGGAGGGCGAGCACGTGGTCGCCGGCCTCGGCCAGCCGCTCCAGGCGGCAGTCCAGGGCGGCCGGGGCATCGCGCAGGACGATGGCGCCGCTGCCCTCCGCCCTGGTCCAGGGCACCGTCTCCAGCAGGTGCCGCGCGCTGGGCCGCCCGGCGGAGGCGAACCGGGACGCGACGATGGCGTGCGGCGCGGCCAGCACGGTCAGCGCGCAGCTGCCCACCGCCTCGAGCACCTCGGCGGGGTACCCGTCGGCGGTCAGGCCGACGGCGACCAGCGGCGGTGCGGCCGACACGCTCATGACCGAGCTGACCGTCGTCCCGACGTCGTCGATGTCGTCCCGCACGGTCAGCAGGCACACCCCGGCGGCGTACTGGGCCAGGGCGGCGGTGAACTCGGGGGCGTCGAGCGGCATGGCGGCCAGTCGACCACACGACCAGGATGAACCGGTGAGCGGAGCCGAGCGCACGTACGACGTCGTGGTCCTGGGAGCGGGGTCGACCGGGGAGAACGTCGCCGACGTCGTCGTGCGGGGCGGGCTGTCGGCGGTCCTCGTCGAGCCCGAGCTGGTCGGCGGCGAGTGCTCCTACTGGGCGTGCATGCCGAGCAAGACGCTGCTGCGGGGCACCGAGGTGCTCGCGGAGGCGCGGGCCGTGCAGGGCGCGGCGGCGGCGGTGACGGGGGAGCAGGACGTCGCGGCCACGCTCGCCCGCCGCGACTCGTTCACCTCGCACTGGGACGACTCGGGCCAGGTCGAGTGGGTGCACGGCGCCGGCATCGACCTGCTCCGGGGCGCCGGCCGGCTCGACGGCGAGCGCACCGTCGTCGTCACCGCCGACGACGGGACGACGACCCGGCTGACCGCCCGCCACGCGGTCGCCGTCTGCACGGGCTCGGCCGCCACCGTGCCCCCCGTCGAGGGGCTGGCCGACGTCGACGCCTGGGGGCCGCGCGAGGCGACCAGCGCCGAGGAGGCCCCGGGCCGGCTCCTGGTGCTCGGGGGCGGCTACGTCGGCTGCGAGATGGCCACCGCCTGGCAGGCCCTCGGTTCGCAGGTGACCGTGCTGCAGCGCGGCGACCGGCTGCTGCCGCGCCTGGAGCCACAGGCCGGGGAGGCGGTCGCCGGGTCGCTGCGGAAGGCCGGCGTCGACGTCCGGCTGGGCACGGAGGTGACCGCCGCGCGCCGGGACGGCCCCGAGGTGGTGCTCACGACGGCGGACGGCGAGGTCCGCGGCGACGAGGTGCTGGTCGCGATCGGCCGCTCGGCCCGCACCACCGACATCGGCGCCGGCACCGTCGGTCTGGAGCCGGGGGAGTACCTCTCCGTCGACGCCACGCTGCGGGTGGAGGGGATCCCCTGGCTCTACGGCGTCGGCGACGTCAACGGCCGGGCGCAGCTCACCCACATGGGCAAGTACCAGGCCCGCCAGGCCGGGGCCGCGATCGTCGCGCGGGCCCGCGGCGAGCAGGTCGACACGGCACCGTGGTCGCCGTTCGTGGACACCGCCGACGACGTCGCGACGCCGTCGGTGGTCTTCACCGATCCACAGATCGCCAGCGTCGGTCGGACCGCCGCCGAGGCGCAGGAGGCGGGCCTGCCGCACCGCGTCGTCGAGTACCCCATCGGCAGCGTGTCCGGCGCCGCGGTCTTCGCCGACGGCTACACCGGGACGGCGATCGCGGTCGTCGACACAGAGCGCGAGGTGCTGCTCGGGGTCACCTTCGTCGGCCCGGCGGTCGCCGAGCTGCTGCACGCGGCGACGATCGCCGTCGTCGGCGAGGTGCCGATCGCGCGGCTGTGGCACGCCGTTCCCGCCTATCCGACGATCAGCGAGATCTGGCTGCGGCTGCTGGAGACCTACCGCGGCTGACCGGGAACCCCGGCGGACCGGGGCCGGTGGGCGTGCCCCTGGCCCTGCCGCGACGCTGAGCACCCCCGTCTGTGCACGAACGGTCGTCATCCGGTGCGGACGACGACCGTTCGTGCACGAGCGGCGGGGGCGACTACTCGTCGGGGTCGGCGAGCTCGTCGAAGAGCGTGCGGGCGGTGAGCCGGCCGGTGTCGGTGCCGTCGTGCCCCTCGGGGGTCGACGGCCTCCGCTGCCGGGGGAGCGCGGGCGGGGGCTCGGGCAGCAGCTCGCCGGCGACGTCCTCGGCCGGGGCCTCGGTCACCTCGCCGATGAGCACCTCGGTCGGGCTGGGCAGCGGCGCCGGGCGGCCGAACGCGTAGCCCTGGGCCATGGCGCAGCCGTGGTCGAGCAGCCAGGCGGCCTGGTCGAGGTCCTCGATGCCCTCGGCGATCACCTGCAGGCCCATGCCGCGGCCCAGCTGCAGCAGGCCGTGCACGAGTGCGGCGGTCGAAGGCTGGGTGACCACGTCGGCCACGAACGAGCGGTCGATCTTCACCGTGTGGATGGGCAGCCGGTGCAGCGCGGTGATGGCCGAGTAGCCGGTGCCGAAGTCGTCCAGGGCGAGCGTGACGCCCTGGTCGGTGACGACGGCGACCGAGTGCAGCGTGGCCTCCGCGGCGAACAGGGCCGTGGACTCGGTGATCTCCAGCTCGAGCCGGTGCGGCGGGAGGCCGGACTCCTCCAGCGCGGCCGCGACGAGCTCGCTGAAGCCGTCCTCGGCGAGGTGGCGGGCGGAGATGTTGACGTGCACCCGCAGGTCGTCGGACCAGGTGGCGGCGTCCAGGCAGGCCCGCCGGAGCACCCACGCCCCGAGCTTCGAGGTGAGCCGGTTGTTCTCCGCGGCGTCGAGGAACGCGCCGGGCGGCAGCAGGCCCCGGGTGGGGTGCTGCCAGCGGATCAGCGCCTCGTAGCCGAGCAGCGTCTCGTCGGCGAGGTGCACGATCGGCTGGTAGAACAGCCGCAGCTCGTCGTGGTCGAGGGCGTGCCGCAGGTCGGTCTCCAGCTGCAGCGCGTCGACGTCGTTGCGGTTGAGCGCTCCCTCGTGCACCTCGATGCGGGCGCGCTGGCCGTCGGCCTTGGCCTTCGTCAGCGCGCTCTGCGCCTGGCGGAGCAGGTCGTCGGGGGGCATGTCGGCGCCGAGGGTGAGCCCGACGCTGGCCGACAGCGTGACCTCCCGGCCGTTCACCACGAACGCCTCGTCGAGCACGCTCAGCAGGCGGTCGGCCAGCGCCCGCAGGCCGTCGAGGTCCTCGACGTCCTCGGCGACGACCAGGAACTCGTCGGCGCCCAGGCGCACGGCGGTGTCCTCGACCCGGGTGCTCCAGCGCAGCCGGTCGGCGAACTGGCTGAGCAGCAGGTCGCCGGCCTCGTGGCCGAGGGCGTCGTTGACGGCCTGGAACCGGTCGATGTTGAGGTGCACCAGGCCGACCTGCAGGCCCCGGCGGCGGGAGAGCGCGACGGCGTGGCGCAGCCGGTCGGTGAGCGCGCGGCGGTTGGGGAGCCCGGTCAGCGGGTCCATGAACGCGCGGCGGACGGCGTCCTCCTCCGCGCGGCGCCGGTCGGTGACGTCGACCAGCGAGAGGACGACGAACTGCGGCGTCCCGTTGTTCTGCCGCACCACCTCGTGCGACTGGACCACCCACAGCTCGGTGCCGTCGGAGCGGCGCAGCCGGCGCTCGCCGTCGAGGAGCAGGTTGGGGTCCAGGTCGGGTTCCCCGGGAGCCGGCTGCAGCCCGAGGTCGCCCACCGGCGGGTCGTCGGGGTGGGCCAGCAGGTCGACGTGCCGGCCGGACAGGCTCTCGGCGGTGCGGCCGGTGAGGGCGCACATCCGCGGGTTGGCGACCAGTACGTGCCCGTCGAGGTCGACGAGGGCCTTGGCGATCGGTGCGGAGAGGAACAGGGCCTGGAACAGCTGGCCCCGGTCGGCGAGCAGCGTGTCGATCGCCCGCAAGCGCTGCCCGGCGGCGCCGCCAGGCGCGCCCGGGGGCCGGGGCGTCTCGGATGCGGGAGGGCTCACCGGGACAGCGTCACGCATTGCAGGCAAGAAGTGACGGAACCGCGTCACGGAGAGTCGTGGTCAGCCCGTCACAGAGCGTCGCATCCGGACGCATCCGCCCCACCGGTCGCACCTGCTACGGAGGATCTGCCACAAGCACCGGGAATCCGGACCGCCCCCACCGCGCTGGTGCGGCAGACATCGACGAGAAGGAGCAGTCGTGGAGAAGCGGATCGGGTTCCTGTCCTTCGGGCACTGGCAGCCCATTCCCGGGTCACAGGTGCGCACCGGGCGGGACGCCCTCGTGCAGACCGTGGAGCTCGCGATGGCCGCCGAGGAGCTCGGGCTCGACGGCGCCTACGTGCGGGTGCACCACTTCGCGCGGCAGCTCGCCTCGCCGTTCCCGTTGCTGGCGGCGATGGCGGCGCGCACCAGCCGGATCGAGCTGGGTACCGGCGTCATCGACATGCGCTACGAGAACCCGCTGTACATGGCCGAGGAGGCCGCGGCGACCGACCTGCTGGCCGACGGCCGGCTGCAGCTCGGCGTCAGCCGGGGATCACCGGAAACTGCGCTGCGCGGCTCGGAGGCGTTCGGCTACGTGCCGGGCGAGGGCAGCAGCGACGCCGACCTGGCGCGGCAGAAAACCGCGCTGTTCCTGGCCGCGGTCTCCGGGCAGCCGATGGTCGACGCCGACCCGCGGATGACCGGCGGCGCGACGGGGAAGCTCGCGATCCAGCCGCAGTCGCCGGGGCTGGCCGACCGGATCTGGTGGGGCTCGGGCACCCGCGCGACCGCCGAGTGGACGGCGCAGCAGGGGCTGAACCTGATGAGCTCGACGCTGCTGGTGGAGGACACGGGCGTTCCCTTCGACGAGCTGCAGGCCGAGCAGATCACCCGCTACCGCGCCGCCTGGGCCGCGGCCGGGTGGGAGCGCGAGCCGCGCGTCTCGGTGAGCCGCAGCGTGCTGCCGATCGTCAGCGACCTGGATCGGCAGTACTTCGGCGGTGGCCGGGACGGCGAGGACCAGGTCGGCATCCTCGAGGGCGTGCGGGCCCGCTTCGGCAAGAGCTACACCGGCGAGCCGGACGTGCTCGCCGAGGAGCTGGCCAAGGACGCCGCCGTCCGGGAGGCCGACAGCCTGCTGCTGACCGTGCCCAACATGCTGGGCGTCGAGTACAACGCCTCCCTGCTGCAGACGATCGTCGAGCACGTGGCGCCGGCGATCGGCTGGGTCCACCCCCAGCGGCGGTAGCCGGGCCCGCGCCGGCGCGCCCCGCTCTGCGGGTGTTCCTCGGGCTTCGGCGGTTCTGCAGGGCCCTCGATGCGCGAGGAACGCCCGCAGAGCGCAGTCGCCGGCGCCTGGCTGCTGCGGCGGGGCTGCTCAGCCGCGCAGGTCGAAGCCCAGGTCGAGCACGGGGGCGCTGTGGGTGAGCGCCCCGACCGCCAGGTAGTCGACGCCGGTCGCCGCCACCTCGGTGGCCCGTTCCAGCGAGAGCCCGCCGCTGGCCTCCAGCCGCACGGAGGTCCCGCGCACCAGCGCCACCGCCGCCCGCGTGTCGGCGAGGCCGAAGTTGTCCAGCAGCACCAGCTGCACCCCCGCGGCGATCGCCTCGCGCACCTGGTCGAGGGTGTCGCACTCGACCTCCAGCGGGACGGCGGGGGAGTGGGCGCGCACCGCCTCGACGGCCGCGGTGATCCCGCCCGCCGCGGCGACGTGGTTGTCCTTGACCAGCGCTGCGTCGCCGAGCGCCATGCGGTGGTTTACCCCGCCTCCGCAGCGGACGGCGTACTTCTCCAGCGCCCGCAGGCCCGGGGTGGTCTTGCGGGTGTCGCGGATCGCCGCGCCCGTACCCGAGACCGCGTCCACCCAGCGCCGGGTGAGCGTGGCGATGCCGGAGAGCCGGCCGACCAGGTTCAGGGCCGTCCGTTCGGCCGTGAGCAGCGCGCGGGTGGGTCCGGTGACGCCGAGAACCGGAGAGTTCGTGCGGGCCGCCATCCCGTCGGCCGCGTGCAGCACCACCTCGACGTCGGTGCCGCCGACGATGTCGAACACCGCGGCCGCCACCGGGATGCCGGCCAGCACGCCGGCCGACCGCGGCACGACCTCACCGGTGGCGCCCGCGTGGTCGGGCACGGTGGCCACGGTGGTGACGTCGGGGCCCAGCGCCAGGTCCTCCTCCAGCGCCCCCCGGATCACCCGCTCCACGGCTTCGGGGTCGAGTCCGCCGTCGCGCAGGACGTCGGCGAGCTCCGCGCGCAGCGGGAACCACTCGGTCATGCCACTCCCTGGGTCCGGTCGGTGCCGGGCACGCCGAGCGGCACGGCGCGGGTGTGCACGCGGCCGGCGCCGTCGAGGCGGTGCGCGAGCCGCACCTGCCACTCGGGCCGGGTGCCGGGGGCGTCCGCGCGCCGGTGGCAGCCGCGGCTCTCCGGGCGCGCGAGCGCGGCGGTGGCCAGCAGGGTCGCGACGGAGTGCACGGCAGTGGCCTCGACGGCGGCGAGGTCCAGCGGGCGGTCGGCAGGAAGGCGTGGGGCGCCGGCCAGGCTGCCGATCAGCTCGGTCAGCCCGGCCGCCGTACGCAGGACGCCGGCGTGCCGGCTGGTGGCCGCCCCGATCGCCGGCCGCACCGAGGGATCGACGGCTCCCGCGGCGAAGGGCCCGCCGGCGGCCGGCTCGGGAGGCGCACCCGGTGGCAGCCCGGCGTCCAGGAGGGCGGCGCAGCGGCGGGCGGCGACCAGCCCCTCGGTGATCGAGTTGGACGCCAGCCGGTTGGCCCCGTGGACGCCGGTGCAGGCGACCTCCCCGACGGCGTGGAGCCCGGGGACGCCCGTGCGGCCGTCCAGGTCGGCCAGCACCCCGCCGCAGGTGTAGTGCGCGCCGGGCGTCACGGGCACCGGCGCGGTGGTCATGTCGAACCCGGCATCCCGGCAACTGCGCACGATGCCGGGGAAGCGGTGCTCCAGGAAGTCCGCACCGAGCCCGGTGGCGTCCAGGAAGACGCACTCCTCGCCGGTGGTCGCCAGGTGCGCGGCGATCGTGGCCGAGACGACGTCGCGCGGCGCGAGGTCGGCCAGCGGGTGCGCTCGGGGCATCAGGCGCCGTCCGGCGCCGTCGACGAGGACGGCGCCCTCGCCGCGCACCGCCTCGCTGATCAGCACCTGCTGGCCCGCTGCGCCCGGCCCCTGCCAGAGCACGGTCGGGTGGAACTGGACCAGCTCCACGTCGGCGACCTCCGCCCCCGCGCGCAGGGCGAGGGCGAGCCCGTCGCCGGTCGCGCCGGCCGGGCTGGTGGCCGCGGCGTAGGCCTGCCCGTACCCGCCGGTGGCCAGGACGACGGCGTGCGCACGCAGGTCGCCGGCGTCGGTCAGGGCGCCGTCGGCGGCGACGCGGGCGATCCGCAGCCCGACCACCGCGCCGTCGTCGCTGCGGAGGGCGTCCAGCGCGAGGGTGTGCTCGTGCACCTCGACCCCGGCGTCGCCCAGCGCCTGGACCAGGGTGCGGGTGACCTCCGCGCCGCTGGCGTCCCCGCCGGCGTGCACGATCCGGTTGCGGCTGTGCCCGCCCTCGCGGGTGAGCGCCGGGCGGCCCCGGGGGTCGAGGTCGAGCCGGGCGCCGAGGTCCTGCAGCAGCCGGACGGCGGCCGGCGCCTCGGCGACGAGCGCGGCCACGGCGTCGGGATCGCAGAGCCCGGCGCCGGCGGCGAGGGTGTCCTGCAGGTGCAGCGCGGCGTCGTCGTCGGTACCGAGGACGGCGGCCAGGCCACCCTGCGCCCAGCGGGTGCTGCCGTCGCCCAACGCCCCCTTGGTGACGACGGCGACCCGGCGCCCCGCACCGGCCAGCGCCAGCGCCGTCATCAGCCCGGCGGCGCCGCTGCCGACCACGACCACGTCCGTGCTGCGGCTCCACCCGGCCGCGGGCAGCGGCAGCGCCGGGACGACGGCGGGGGCGACCGGCGCGGAGCGGCGGGGCCCCACGGTCACTCGCCGACCAGCGACGGCGTGCCGAGGGCGATCATCGCCTCGACGGCCGAGCGGGCGCGGGCAGCGACGTCTGGATCGACGATGACCTCGTCGCGGCCCTCGCGGAGCGCGCGGAGCAGCTTCTCCGGCGTCGACATCTTCATGTAGGGGCACTCGGCGCGCGGGTTGACCGCCTCGAACGCGGCGGCCGGGTTGGCCTGGCGGAGCTGGTGCAGCATGCCGATCTCGGTGGCGACCAGCACCCGCGTGGCCGTCGTCCGCCTCGCCTGGTCCAGCATCGCGCCGGTGGAGAGCACGTGCACGCGGTCCTCGGGCAGCTCGCCCTGGCCGACCATCCACAGCGCGCTGGTCGCGCAGCCACACTCGGGGTGCACGAGCACCTCGGCGTCGGGGGCGTCCTCGATGCTCTGCCGCAGGTCGGTGGGGGAGATGCCGGCGTGCACGTGGCACTCACCCATCCAGATGCGCATGTTCGTCCGGCCGGTGACCCGCTGGACGTGCGCGCCGAGGAACTGGTCGGGGAGGAAGAGGACCTCGCGGTCGGCGGGGATCGACTCGACCACCTCGACGGCGTTGGACGAGGTGCAGCAGATGTCGGTCTCGGCCTTCACCTCGGCGGTGGTGTTGACGTAGGAGACGACGGCGGCGCCGGGGTGCTCGGCCTTCCACGCGCGCAGCTGCTCGGCGGTGACGGTGTCGGCCAGCGAGCAGCCGGCGGCGGCGTCCGGCACCAGGACGGTCTTCTCCGGGGCGAGGATCTTCGCCGTCTCGGCCATGAAGTGGACGCCGGCGAAGACGATGGTGCTCGCCGTGCTGGCCGCGGCGATGCGGGAGAGGGCGAGGGAGTCGCCCACGTGGTCGGCGACGTCCTGGATGTGCGCGGCCTGGTAGTTGTGCGCCAGGACGACGGCGTCGCGCTCGGCGGCCAGGTGCCGCACCTCGTCGCGCCAGTCCTGCCACTGCCCGGGCGTCCACTGGGCGGGGGTGCGGGCGGGCAGGGTTGCGGTCACCAGGACCTCCGGAGGAGTTGGGTTTCGTACTTTGAGGCGGAAACCTCTGCCGCGAAACCTAGCATGAGGTCCGTGACATCCGTGTGGTCCTCGCCGGAGCGGCCGGCCTACCCGCACCAGGCGCTGGCCGTGGTGCTGCAGGTCCGCGCGGGCCGGCTGCACGGGATGCTCTGGCAGCGGGCCAAGGATCCGTTCGCGGGAGCCTGGGCGCTGCCCGGCGGTCCGCTGCTGCCGGAGGAGACCCTCGGCGCGTCGGTCGGTCGGCAGCTCGCGTCGAAGGTGGAGGTCGCCCAGCTGGCGCACCTCGAGCAGCTGGAGACGCGCAGCGACCCCCACCGCGATCCGCGCAGCCGCACGGTGGCCACCGCCTACCTCGGGCTGATCCCCGGCGACCTGGATCCCGTGCTGCCCGACGACACGGCGTGGCACCCGGTGGACGCGCTGCCCCGGACCGCCTTCGACCACGGCTCGATCGTGGAGTCGGCCCTGGAGCGGCTGCGGGCCAAGCTGTCGTACACCAACATCGGCTTCGCCCTGGCGCCGCCGGCGTTCTCCGTCGCCGAGCTGCGCGAGATCTACGTGGCCGCCCTCGGCTACGAGGTCACCGCGACGAACCTGCAGCGCGTGCTCCTGCGTCGGGGCGTCCTGGAGGCGACGGGGGAGACGGCGGCGTCCGGGCGGGCAGGTGGCCGGCCGGCGGCGCTCTACCGGTTCGTGACGCCGCGCATGGAGGTCACCGACCCGTTCGCCGTCCTCAGGCCGCCGTCGTCCCGCGGGCGCTGAGCGCCGCCATGCGGTGGGCATTCGACGGGACGATCGGGATGCCGTTCACGACCACGGGCGCTCGCAGCTTCACGGGGCGGGAGCGGGCCGTGCCGGGCGTGTGGCGCCGCGACTGATCGCCGCTGCGAGTGCGCGGTACACCGCCCACCGGCAGCGACCGGCGGGCACGACTCAGCGCCAGGGTGCTGACCCTCTGTCGCGCTGCGGGTGCGGGCACGGCCGGACACGCCTCCCTTCCATCTGACCGAACGGGTGCCGGAGCCGGGACACCCCGTGCATGCACGTCGGGGCTCGACACTCACCGGATCGCCGCGGCAACGGGAGAGACGGATGGCAGCGGAAGGTTCGGGTGCCCCTCGCTCGAAGGTGGGGAAGGGGCTGGCCGCCCTCGGGAGCACGCTCGCGGCCGTCATAGGCGCGCTCTGGCTCGCTCTCTTGAACAGTGAGGATTTCCGCGACTACGTCTGCCCGAAGGTGCAGTCCGTCCCCGGGCACGGTGTCGTCTGCGACCGCACCTATGACCCCATCAGCGACCGCGAGGCGGGCGAGTTCTTCGTCCGCTACTACGGCTCCGCCACCGCCGCCAATGCGTCGGACGCATGGAACCTTCTGTCACCCGAGTGGCGCGGTTCGGACTCGTTCCCCGGCGGAAGGACGGAGTACCAGGCGTCGCTGCAGCCGGTCCTCTGGACGGAGGTGACGGGGCCTCCGGAGCGGACGAACGATCACCCGGCCGAGTTCACGGTGCAGATCCGGCGGTTCCTCCTGGACGGGGACGTGACTCCGTACCGGGTGCTGGCTCGCCTGGGCAGGGACGAGGCCGGCTCGATCCGGATGGAGTGGGAAGACATCGAGACGCGAACTGCTGGGGGATTCCGCGGGACGTACACGTGGGCCTATCTTCCGCGGGCGGTCGACCTGCGGAGGTTCCCCCGCAGTGACGCCGACATCACCTCCCCGGCGAAGGACCAGCTGCCGGCGGGCGGCCGGCTCAGGGCGCTGTGCGAGTTGGACGTACCAGCCACCGGCTCGGCTGCTCGTCCGGACGGCGGCTGGTGGACGCGCACGAACCAGGGGTGGGTCTCCAACGAAGACCTCGAGGTGTCGGGACGCAGGCTCGGCATCACCACCTGCAGTGACTACATCCTTGGCTTCTGACGCCCACGCCGCCCGGTCCGCGGCGACCGTGCCGGACGGCGAGCAGGACGACGAGGCGGCCGCCCCGCCGGTCCGAACCCGCGGGCACCCAGCGCGCCCGGCAGGGATCGAACCTGCGACCAAGTGCTTAGAAGCTGTAGGGGCCCCAGCGCTGTGCGGCAAGGCATCTTTGCAGGTCGTTGACCGGCAGCTTTCAGCGTGCCGGGCACAATTATCCGGCCACTGGATCCGGACAACCGAGGTTTCCTCGCGGCCCAGAATGACCACGCTGAAGGCGGCGGGTCAAGAGGCGCTCTCGGAGGCCAAGCCAGCCACGCTCCTACCCCCGGTGGGGGTCCCTCCCCGGGTGCTCCACGACGAAGGTGGTCCCGTCGGGGCACTGGGCCTGGAGGAACCAGCCTTGGGCGCCGCCGCAGCTATAGTCGGTGCGGGCCGGTGGGCTGGCTGGCCCTGGACGGCGACCTCCTCAACCGATCCCCGCGGTCCCGTCGGCCAGGTCCCGAAGCTGCTCGGCCGAACGGCGCGGTTCCCTGGCGCCTCGCCGCTCGGGGCGGTCGCGCGGGTCAGTAGAGGTAGCGGTCGATGCCGGAGCCGTGCGCCCAGATGTGGTTCATGCGGTCGGCGGTGCGGGCGTGGGCGGCTTCCTCGGCGTCAGTGAGCACGCAGTCGGTGCCGAGCGGGGTGGTCCGCAGCCGGGTGATGAGCAGTCGGGTGTCGTCGGTGGGGGCGAGGTCGAGCAGGCCGGCCAGCCGTGCAAGGAGCGAGACCAGCTCGGTGCGGTCTGTCCGGCGGTAGCCGCTGCCGAGCTGCTCGGCGAAGGTGCTGACCAGGTCGGCGATCTCGGGGTTCAGCGCCGAATTCCCGAGTGCCGCGGCGGTTGCAGAGAGGACGTTGATGTCGGCGGTGGGGAGGGTGAGCGCGGTGAGCGGCGCGTGCTCGTGGCGGCCCTCCGGGGCGAGCAGCCGGCCGCGCCAGGGTTCTCGGGACTGGGTGGGCGCGAGTGCGCTGAGCAGGCGCTGCACGGCGGCGAGGGCGACCCGGCCGGCGAACGGCGGCGGCAGCCGCAGCGGCTCCGTGCCGGCGCTCGGGTCCTGCCGGTCGTCGTCCTCCCACGTGCCCAGACACAGCAGGATCTCCTCCAGGGCGCGCAGCGGCGCCAGCGGCTCGCCGTCGAGGTCGACGACGAGCACGGTGCGCTGCCCTGGCGGGGTTTCCTCGCTCGGTCCGGGGTGACCGGTCGGCTGCTCAGTCACGGACGGACCACCGCTCGGTGGCCGACCGGCCGGTCATGCCGGTGACCCGGCCGATGTCGGCCCACGAGGCTCCGGCGGCGAGTGCGGCGCGCACCGCCTCGTCCAGCGCCCGGGCTGCGGCGGCCTGCCGGGCGGCGGTCGCCTCGACGTCCTCGAGGGCTTGCCATCCGGCGATGTGCCGGAGCCAGTCCTGCCGCACCCGGTTCTCGTCGGCGGCTTCCAGATCGGCCCACGGGCCGGTGACGGCCAGCCGCTGCGCCGCAGGGTCGGCCAGCTCCGGTGGTACGCGGGTCCAGGGGGTGCCGCGCCAGCCGCAGGTGCAGCCGGCGACCCAGCCGACGACCGCGGCATCGGGGAGCCAGTCCTCGGCCTGCTCGGTCACCTCCAGGCCAACCTCGCCGCTGGTGGGGGGGTGCACGATCCCGTCGCCGCGTAGAAGCGTGCCGTCGGACCAGATGCCCTCGGCGGTGGAGCCGTCGCGGTAGGTCAGCCGTACCCGGTCGCCGTCGCACGGTTCGTCGCCGGGCCGGCGGGCGATCAGTACCCCGCGGGCGCTGCTGGAGCCGGCGCCTTGCGCGCCGTCGGCGAACAAGGGCACCACCCAGCCTTCGTGCTCCTGGTCGTCCACGACCGGTCCTATCCATCCCATCGCTCCTCCTCTCGGTGATGTGAGCGTCGCCGTTCCGGCGCCTGCAGTGGCCTGTCCTGTTCGGTTCTGTGGACGGCCGTCGTTGTCCACAGCCGGGGGGCCACCAGGCCGCACCGTGCGCCCGCAGTCCGATGCGGCCCCGTGTCCGGTCCAGCCGCTCTCCGCCAGGCGCGGGGCTATCGGCGCGGGGCCTGGTCGGCTTGTGCGTCGATCCAGCAGCGCAAATCGGCGCGGCGGTAGAGGACGCGCCGGCCGAGTCGGAAGCTGTTCGGGCCGGTGCCGAGGTGTCGCCAGTAGCGGAGGGTGGCGACTGGGGCGCGGAGCACGTCCGCGGCCTCGGTGATGGTGAGCAGTTCGGGCTCGTGGTCGTCGGTGGGGTCGGGCATGGCTGGCTCCCGGAGGCGGTCGGTGGTGGGCGGTGGTCTCACCACAGAAGGCGCCATTTCGGGCCCGGTGGTGACACCTCACAGCCAGCCTTGACCGGATGTCTCCGGTTGTTCTCCTGTAGCGGCCGTTCCTGGCACGTCACCTGCCAGCGATGGAGCCCCTGCATCTGCCGGCGCCGGGGGGCCGCCGGGACAGCCGGTGGACGGCCCCCGGTCCTGCGGCTGGGTTATGTCCCGTCCCGATCAGGGGGTCTCCCGGGACCACCTCCAGTTTCGGCCGGTGCCCGGTTGTCCGCCGCGGCGCTGTCCCTGGCCGAGCTGCTCCGCCCCGCGCTTGTGAGGCACGTTCTCCGGTAGGCCGACGACAGTCGGGGGACCCGTGTTCGCACAGGGACTGGAGGACCACTGGAGGTTCGCGGCTGACCTGGGGTTCCTCCAGTTGTCCTCCTGTTGTCCTCCAGTCAGCCGGTGCAGGCGCGGGCATCGGGGGGCTCGGGTGCAATTGGTCCCGGTGGACGACGGCTCCTGTCCACGACATCCGGACCGACGCCCTCGGGCGGGCGCTGGCCTGGCCACGGTCGACACATGGCGCACGACACCGCACCTCGAGCATGGCGAGACGGCGGAGCCCGTGATCGGTCCGCCAGCGGCTGGTGCCGCGTGTCGGGTGACCAGGGGTCCCTGACCGGTGAGCGCGTCAAATGCAACGTCGCGCCGCGGTCGCTGGGGGAGGGCAGGAGCGCCCTTCGGGCCACGCTGCGCGTGGCGCCGGCTGCGCCGTCGTCAAGGTCCGCCTGCGGCGGGCTGTGCTTGCTGGTCCCCCGACCCGTCCGGCAGCTCAGCGTAGGGGCCTCTCGCGCCGTCTCCTCCCGACCGGACCAAGATCCTTCCGCCCTTCGGGCGCTGCGCTGCGGAAGCAGTCTTGGTCCGGTCGTCCCCCGCCGTCGCTCCCGGCCCCTGAGCAGAGCTCTGTGCCGGACGGGCCGGGGGAATGGGTGGCAGGACACCTACTCCGTAGTCCCTCCCGTACCGGTGTCGGCTCCAGTTCCGGGAGGGTCCAGATGACCAGCACCAGCAGCACAACCAGCAGCGCGGCAAGCGGCACGAGCAGCAGTCGCACCGGCAGGGGAAGCCGGAGTCGGCGACCGCAGCTGAGTCCGGCGCAGCGGGAGGCAGCCGACGCCGCGCGGGCGGCGAAGATCGCCGCCCTGCACGACCAGATCGGCGAGCGCGTCGAGCAGCTGGCCGCCGATCCGCAGTGGCGGGCGATGCTCGATGCCGCCGCCAAGTTCCACACCTACAGCCTGGGCAACCAGCTGCTAATCGAGCTGCAGGCCGCGCGGCTCGGCTTCAGCCCCACCCGCGTGGCCGGGTTCACCACCTGGAAGGCTCTGGGCCGCAGCGTGGTCAAGGGATCCACCGGACTCGCCGTCCTGGCCCCCTGCACCTACACGCCCAAGGACACCCGAGCCGACACCGGGACCGGGCAGGACACCCGTGGGGCCGCCGCCACGACGGCGGCGGGGACGGCGGGGGAGCCGGCCGGTGGGGACGCCGACCTGTCGGCCCGGGGGCGGGTGCTGCGCGGGTTCCGGGTCGCGCACGTCTTCGACGTCTCCCAGACCGAGGGCGACCCGCTGCCCGACATCGCGCCCGAGCTGCTGACCGGTGACGCCCCCGCCGCCCTGTGGGTAGCGCTGGCCGCGCAGGTCGCCGCGCACGGCTACACGCTGAGCCGCGAGGACTGCGGGCAGGCCAACGGCCTCACTGACCCGGCCACCCGCACCGTCCGGGTCCGCCCGGACGTCGCCGACGCGCAGGCGGTCAAGACCCTCGCCCACGAACTGGCGCATATCGAGTGCGGGCACACCGCCGATGGCTATGACTACCGGGGCTGCCGCGGGCGGGCGGAGGCCGAGGCCGAGTCGGTCGCCTACATCGTCACCGCCTGGGCCGGGCTGGACGCCGGCGCCTACACCGTCCCCTACGTCGCCGCCTGGGCGGCCGGGGACGTCGACGTCGTCCGCGCCGCCGCGGCCACGGTGACCGCTGCCGCCCGCCGCATCCTCGACCACCTCGATGGCGCCGAGGGCGCCGAGGACACGCCGGGGGATGGGGAAACCGCCCCGCCTGACGGACCGGTCGCGCAGCCCGGGGGCGCCCGCGTCCTCGCCACTGCCTGACCGGGGAGAGCGCGACATGCCCGCCACCAGCACCCCCGCCGACAGCACCCCCACCGAGAGCACCGCCACCCCGCAGAGCATCGAAGGAGAACCAGCCATGACCACCGCCACGACAGTTGCCGCTCTGACCACCGGCCGGGAGGACACGCCCGACGAGCCGTCCGCGACCGAAAACGCCCGACGTGCCGGGATCGAGCAGCGCGAGACCGAGCACGTCGACCTGGCCGGCGCCGGCAGCGCAGGCGGCGGGACAGCCGACGACGGCGGGCAGGCACACCGGCTGGTGTGGCTGGACCCCCGGGAGCTGGCCGTGCACCCCCGCAACATCCGCGACGACCTCGGCGACCTGTCCGGGCTGGCCGACTCCATCGCCGCCCAGGGCGTGCTGGAGGCCCTCACCGTGATCCCGCACGCCGCCGCCGACGGGACGCCGGGCCATCAGCTTGTGGCTGGGCACCGCCGGGCTGCCGCCGCGGTCCTCGCCGGCCTCACCACGGTGCCGTGCGTGCTGCGCCCCGACCTTGCCCTCGACCGTGACGCCACCGACGGCGACCGGGCCGCCCAGGCCGGGCACGTGGGCGCGATGATGGCCGAGAACCTGCACCGCCGGGGCCTGTCCGCGGTGGAGGAAGCCCGCGGCGTGCAGGCAATGCTCGACCTCGGCGTGCCGCTGACCAGGGTCGCCAAGTCCACCGGGTTGGGCCGGCTGGACGGCGACACCGCCGCCGCGGTCGCCGCTGCCGGACTGACCCTGGACCAGGCCGCCGCCGTCGCCGTCTACGCCGGCGACCCCGACACCACCGCCGCCCTGATCGCGTCAGCGGGGGAGGGACCCGGGCAGTTCGCCCACGCACTGACCCGCGCCAAGCAGGCGAAGCAGGAAGCGGAGCAGGCAGCCGCCCTACTGGCCGAGCTGACCGCCGCCGGGCGCACCGTCCTGGACGAGGACACCGGCCGCGCCGCCACCCGGGTGGCCAACCTCGAGCACGACGGCTCGCCGCTGACCGCCGACGGCCACGCCGGCTGCCCCGGCTCCGCGGTCTACGTCTGCACCACCGGCTGGCAGGGACCGCAGCCGGTCGAGGTGTGCACCGACCCGGCCGGCAACGGCCACCGCGCCCGCTGGACGGCCACCGCCCTGCCCACCAACGCAGCAGCCGAGGAACCCAGCGAGGCCGAACGGGAGGCCGCCTCGGCCGAGCGGCGGACCACCATCGAGAACAACAAGGCGATGGCGGCGGCGGACGAGACCCGCCGGGAGTGGATCAAGGGCCTGCTGCAGCGCAAGACCCCACCCAAGGGCCCGCTGCGGTTCGCCGTCGAAACCATGGCCGCCGACCCCCGGGCACTGTCCCGGTGGCTGTCCGGGCGACCCAACCGGGCCCAGGACTCCGCCGCCGCCGACCTCGGCATCGACGCCCCCGGCCAGTGGTGGGCCACCCCGGACAAGCCCGCGCTCACGCTGACCAGCGGCGAACACGTGCCCGACGCCCGGCTCCCCGTGGCGCTGCTGGCCCACATCGCCGGCGCCATCGAGTCCGGCCTGCACCGCCAGTCCTGGCGCAACCCCGGCGCCGGTGACGCCCGCTGGCTGCGGTTCCTGGCCTCCTGCGGCTACACACTCGCCGACATCGAACAACAGATCATCGACGCCGCCGACCAACCCACCGCCGACCCCGCACCCGGCGCCAGCTGACCGTCGTCCGGCTGCCCCCGCACGCCCCGCGGGGGCGGCCACGCCGAGGCGGGGGCCGGTTTCATGTGGCCAGCCGGCGGCGGGGGGCGCGCGAGGCCCCGCCGCTGGCGCGTCGAGACCAACCGTCAGCAAGCTGCCGGCGGGCCTGCCGGCCCGACGCGCTCACCCACCCCGCGACCGCTGCCCGACACCCGCGCCGACGGCCGCGCCTGTCAGACCCCATCGGCACACTCACCCCCGACCCCCGCTGGCCGGGAGAGGGAGAACCCAGTGATCTTCGAACTCAGAGCCGCCGACCTCGACCCGGTCGGCGTGGAGAACGCCCTGCTGCGCGCCGCCCTCGGCGACTACTCCGACGAGGCCGCGATCCTCCTGCTGATCACCTCCGGCCACTGGCTGCCGCAGCTGCAGCACGCCGGGCTGATCACCATCGAAGGGGTTTCAGGCTGTCGCGGCGTACAACGATGACCTGCCCCCTGGATGGGCTTACATCACCATGTTCGTCACCGGCGGCGCTCGGGCAGAGGCACCGGAAAGGCACTCATGATCGCGACCACGAGGAACTGCAATCAATCGCCGGCTGCTGATGCTGCGTGCTGTCGTTCGCGTTAGTCCGCAGGCACGGGAGGAGCTGTACCAACCTCTATTGGCACACCCGTCTCCCGGGATAGGCGCGTTTCTAGCTCCTCGACCGTGCCGTCCAATTCGTCGGCAGCAACTTCCACGCGAATGCTGGAACCGTCGGCGCGCGGGATCGCCGCCCGCACCGCGGACTCGGTAGCAAGCAGCCGGCGTGCCGTTTCGCGGAGGATCTTCGGCGAGTACGTCGTGCTAACCACTTCGATGACCACTCCAGGGTGATCCTGGACTACCTCGTCAAGGACGCCAGCTGGCGCCTCGCCATGCCAGTAGAGCCTCAGCTTCTCGGTATCCTTGAGGAGCTCGATCGCGGAGAACTGGCGTCGATCGCCGAGTGCGTTCGTTATGGCGTGGGCCGCACTCGACAAGTCATCTGAGGTAGCCGTCCCTGGCTCACCAAATGCGGCTACTTTGATTTCTTCAGACGGAGTAGCCGGAGGTTGGGCAGAATTCTGTTGGGTGGCGCAGGCTGCTGATGACATCACTCCTGCGAGGATGAGCGCTACGGTGAATCGCGCTGTGCGTGTCCGCATGTGTTGACAGTACTCCCTTGGAGACGGGGGGAGGGGTGAGCCCGGCTACTCTGGGCCAGCTCACCCCTCCCTGTCTTGGATCCCTGTCTTGGGAACAGCCTACTGTTCGATAACGCTCCAACCGAGTTGGTTGGTGATGGAGATGACGGACGTGGCGTAGACGGTGGGGCTGCACTTCCGTCCATTCTCGGCCGTGCTGCCCGGAACTCCAAGGCATTCAGCAGGGGAGTTCATGGGGATCGCCGAGATAATTCCCACGGCGTATCGCTTGTAACTTCCCGAGTAGGTATCGTAGGTCACCTCGTAGCCGGGCCCGCCACTGTCGCCGTTGCCCGCCGCCGGGGTGCCGCTTTTTTGCTGAGTCATGAATCCTGTGATGTTGGACAGCTTGCCGTTGTCGAGCTTGTAGAGCACACCCGTTTCGGTCACGACATTTCCGCAGACGAGTCCCGAGTAAGATCCGCTGTAGCAGAGCTCTTGGTTCTTGTAGGCGTTACGGCCGCCGTTGATCTTCGTGTAGTTTGTTGTGTCATAGGCCCCGATCCACATGTACGGCTGGGAGAAGCCGCTATCGATGATGGCGCCGTCATGATCCCAATCGAATGCAACGGTCTTGCCCCAGAGGTACGTGTTGGCGCCCGAGACGACCCAGTCATTACCCAATTCGCTCGTCCCGCAGTGAGCTGCAAACATCATGCCTTGCTTGGCGGGGTCTAATTGGCTCCTGACTGCGAAGCCGGAGGTGCATCCGGATGCGCGACCGTCACCGAGTGGATGATAGATGCGGGCTCCGCCAAGGTGGTAGCTGTAGTCGTACTGGCGAGTGCTTGCAGCCACAGGGGCTTGCGTGTCGACGGTAGTCGGGAAGCCCGTCGCGGCCTGTAGTGCAGCTTGGCTCGGGCGATTCGCGAGCGGGACCGTCGGATCAAGTGACACAGCCAAGCCGGAGCCGTCGTACCGTGCGTGCGCGGATTCGACATTGGGATTCGACGCGAGCAGCCGACGAGCAGCTTCTCGCAGCAGTCCCGGCTTGAACCGGGTCTCACGGAATTCCGTGGAGACATCCGGCTTGGTGCTGATCATGCCGAGCACCGCGGCTGATGGCTTGCCGTGCCAGTAGACGATGACCTTGTCTCGCTGCAACGTGACTTCTACTGCGGCGAACTGGGGATCGTCGACGAACCTGCCTGAGAGTTCGCTGGCGAGCGCTCCCATGTTCTCCGGGACGGGTGGCAAGGTCAGTGCGGACTTGTCGATGGCACTACCTTGCGGGTCGACTCTCTCCATCTCCGCCGTTCCAGGCGCGGGGAGCGGCAGAGGTGAGGCGAGTGCTGGTCCTCCCAGGGATATCGCGAGTCCGAGGCTTGTCAGCGACGCAAGGAGGAGTCGTGTACCTGGCCGGCGCGAGCGCGTCCGGCGATGGTAGGGGGCGCAGGTAGATGAACGGTGACTCATCACTCTCCTCTGGGCTGGACGCCTTTGCGTGGCGTGATGGCACCCTTACAGTCCGTATCGACGAGCGCAAGACCCTTGGCGCCGAGACCGGAGTCGGGGTGCGGCGCTGAGACGAGGCCGCGTGCGGCCGCCGAGCTCCACGTGCAACGGACGTGACATGCGACCGTCGTCGCCGCGGAAGAAGGCCAAGACCGGTCCCGCTGGGGACGCGTCGCTAGATGACCGATTCCATGGGTTTGTCGTCTGATGCGATCAGTGATCCTGGGGTTGTGCGCCGATGTGATGGTTGCCAAATGACGGCGGTCGGCGCCAGGACGCGTTGCAGGACGCGGACCCACACACCGGTCGGGGGCCGTCGGGATGTGCCCGCCGGGATGTTCGAGGTCGAGCTGGCCTTCGAGGGTGTCGTTGATCGACTCGATCACCAGCCGCAGCGGCTTGAACAGGCGCGCTCCGGGCGGAGGAGTCTCCCCGGCGCGGGCCCGGCCGCAGCAGCGTGATGCCATGGTCGCCCAGCGTGGTCTCGAACAGCGCCGAGACCGTCCGCCGTGGACCGTGCTGGGCGACCTCGGCGCGGCTGCAACCCTCACCAGCGGCCGCCTGCCCGGACCCGGCGAAGCCATCGTCGCCGAATCGGCCGCTGGACTGCTGGGCCTCGACGGACCCGCCGGCTACGTCGCCTGGGGCGCACAGGAGGCCGCGGTGGTCGGCACATTCACCGCACGCGAGCCATTCGGTCAGCTGGACAACGGCGTGCTCATCGGCTCCCCCGCAGGGGCACTGGCACCGGCCTCGACCATGTACGTCGTCATCGGGAACCCCGATGACGTCGGCACCACTCAGGCACAGGTCCTCCAATTGGTCGACGCCCCCTCACCCACGGACCTGCAGGTCCAGCCCCCCGCGGAGCTGGCGGAACTGCAGAGCCAGGTCAGAGAGGACGTCGGAGCATTCGGGCGATCGCTGCTACTGCTCGTACTGGCCGCCGGAGCCGCGCTGACCGGGATCGTCGTCCTCTCCGACGTTCTCCTCCGGCGCACCGACCTCGGCCGACGACGCGCCCTGGGAGCCACCCGCTCGACGCTCATCGCGCTGGTCACCCTGCGCACCACCATCGCCAGCACTGCTGGTTCCATCCTTGGCGCGGTGCTTGGAGTGTTGCTCGCCATCTGGACCGGGAGCCTCGCGCTTTGGTCATTGGTTGTAGGGGCCTTAGTGCTGGCCGTACTGACCGCCACCCACAGCAGCTCTCGCCCCGGCCGCCGTAGCCGCCATGCGTGACCCGGTGCGCGTCCTCCGTACGCCGTAGCCCCTTGGACACCGGGCTAGCCCGTCGGCTCGCTCTTGCGCAACGCCATTTGCGTGAGGACCGACCTCTCGGTCTGATGACGCGTTCGCTATCGCTTCGCTTTACCTCTTCAGACATGAAGCGCTTGCCCCATCTCTAAGGTCGCAGTTTGACGGGTTAGGCCGACCAAGTCCCCGAGACCATCAATGGGCTGCCACAAAGAACCCATGAGCCGACCGCCGCGCTGACCCTGTTCTCGCAACATCCAACGCTTACCGATAGCACCCAACCCCCTCACCAAATAACGTGAATAACGGCACGCATGCTACCTTCGGAGGTAGGTCGGGCCCCGCTTCGCGGGGCCCATCGGCGTTTCTAGGGGTGACTTGTTGGTCATTGTCGGGTGGCGTTGAGAATGCATGGCGGGATGAAGGTCTACGCCGGTGCGCCGGCGGCTGCCCGGCAGTATGTGGAGGCCGACCGGGGCCGGGCGGATGACTACTACCTGACCGAGGGCGCCGGTGTGGCCCGCCGGTTCGGCGTCGCCGAGGGGCGGGTGACCGAGCTGGCGCCGCTGACCGGTGACGCCTACGAGACGTGGGTGGCCGGCCGTGAACCGGGCACCGGGGAGCCGCGGGGTCAGCTGCGTGGCGACGGGCATGCGGTGCGGTTCGTCGAGGTGGTGGTCAACGGCCCGAAGACGTGGTCGCTGGCGGCCGCGCTGCATCCGGACATCGCGACGGCGTATGACGCGGCGCAGGCCCGGGCGGCCGAGCAGATCATCGGTTGGCTCGGGCGGCACGCCACCACCCGGGTTGGTCCGCGCGGCGGGCAGGTGCAGGTGCCGGTCGAGGTGGCCGAGGCGGTGACGGTGGCGCACTACACGTCGCGGGCCGGGGATCCGCACCGCCATCTGCACCTGCAGATCAACGCCCGGGTGTTCGCGGCCGGGAAATGGCGCGGCCTGCACACCGTCGGCGTCCGCGATTCCCTCGCCGCGATCAACGGTATTGGGCACGCCGCGGTTGCCTGCGACCCGCAATTCCGCGCCGCGCTCGCCGCGCACGGGTATGCATTGGATGCCGGTGGGGAGATTCGGCAGCTTGTGGATTTCGTGGGCGCCTTCAGTGCGCGAACGGCGCAGATCGCCCGGAACATCGACACCTACGAACGGGAATGGGCCGCGGCGCATCCCGGCGAATCCCCCGGCCCGGCGTTGCGCCGCTCCTGGGACGCGAGAGCGTGGGCAGCGGGCCGCCCGGACAAGGTGCTGCCCCAGCCGGGGGAGGACCTCACCGCACGGTGGCGGGACGAGCTGGCCGCGCTGGGCTACCGCGATCGGAATGCTCCTGTCGGCCTGACCCCCACCCCGGTCGGCGGCCTGGACCGGGAGCAGGTGGCCGACCGGGTGTTGGACCGGCTGGGCGCCGCCCGCTCGGCGTGGAACGCCGCCGACGTGCGCGGGGAGGTAGAGCAGCTGCTCGCCGCCGCCGGCATCGTCACCGATCCGGCGGTGCGCATCGAGCTCGCCGAAGACGTCACCGCCCGTGCGATGGGCCGGTGTGTGCCCCTGCTGGACCGCCACAGCCCTGCCGAGGGGGTGCCCGAGCACATTCGGGCCTGGACCTCAGGACCGGTGCTCGCCGTCGAGGCGGATCTGTCCGCGCACCTCGCCTCCCGCGCCACCGATCGCCCGGCCGGCGTCCCTGGCCCCGGCCTGACACAGCCGGTCGACCTCGCAGCCGGTGGCACGCGGCTGGATGCCGGGCAGGCCGCGGCGGTCGCCGCGCTCGCCGGCCCGCGGCGACTGGTGGTGATCGAGGGCGCGGCCGGCGCCGGCAAGACCACTACCCTGGCCGCCACCAGGACCCAGCTCGCCGAGCAGGGTCGCCGGCTGGTGGTGGTGACCCCGACGTTGAAGGCGGCCAAGGTCGTCGCCGCGGAGGTCGGTGCGGTCGCCGGGTCGGCGGCCCGGCTGGCCTTCGAGTACGGCTGGCGCTGGAACGGCGACGGCGCGTGGACCCGCCTCGCCCTCGGCCACCCCGACCCGGTCACCGGCCGTACCTATGCCGGACCGGCCGACGGGGCGCGGCTGCGGGCCGGTGACCTGCTCGTCGTGGACGAGGCGGGCATGCTGGACCAGGACACCGCCAGGGCCCTCCTGACGATCGCGGACGAGTGCGGGGTGCGCGTCGCCCTGCTCGGTGACCGGCATCAGCTGCCGGCGGTCGGTCGCGGTGGCGTCCTGGACCTCGCCGCGGCCCAGGTCGACCCGGCCGAGCACCTGACACTGGTCGGGGTGCACCGCTTCATCCGCACCGACGCCACCGGCCGCACGACACCGGATACCGACTACGCCGAGCTGACCCTGGCGATGCGCGCCGGTGAGAACCCCGGGATGGTGTTCGACGCGCTGTTTGCCCGCGGGCAGATCCGGCTGCACCCCGACGCGCAGGCGCTGCGGGAGGCGCTCGCCGCCGGCGCGGCCATCTCCAACGCCGTTGACGAGCCGGTGGCGCTGGTGGTCGACACACGTGAGCAGGCCGCCGCCCTCAATGCCGTCATCCGGGACCGACTGGTCACCGAGGGCCGAGTCGACGACCGGCGCGTGGTCGTCACCGGGGCCGGGGAGCGGATCGGCATCGGCGACCGGATCGCCACCCGCCGCAACGACCGCGACCTGCAGGTCGCCAACCGCGACGTGTGGACGGTCACCGGCGTCGACCGGAACGGCGGGCTGCGCGTCACCCCCGACGGCACACCACATGTCACCCCCGCCGGGGGCGAGGAGGCCTCCGTCATCCCCACCGTCACCCCGGCCGGGACAGGGTCGCGGGTGCTGCCCGTCGACTACGTCACCGCGCACGTCGAGCTCGCCTATGCGACCACCGCGCACGGCGCCCAGGGGGACACCGTCACCGCCGCGCACCTGGCGATCGGGGAGCACACCGGCGCGGCGTCGGCCTACGTCGGGATGACCCGCGGTCGCCAGACCAACACCGCCCACCTGGTGGCCGCGGACGTCGAGTCGGCGCGGGAGCAGTGGCTCACGGTCTTCGTCCGAGACCGCGCCGACCTCGGTCCCGCCCACGCCGCCCGGGCCGCGGCCGCCGAGGCCGCGCGCTACGCCCGGTCGCGGCCGCTGGCCGAGGCCCTCGCTGAGCTGCACGCCGCGTGGACCGACCAGCAGCGCTGCCTGGACCTGCTCGCCCGCCAACAGTGGCAGCACCGGATCCTCGCCCAGGCCGTCGCACGGCAGGCCGACGACACCCGACGGCTCACCGCCCTGGAGACGAACTGCCGGCAGGCCGCGGTCGACGCCGCCGCTGCCCGCCAGGCCGCCGAGACCAGCCGCGCCCTAATCACCGCTGACACCGCCAGCATCCGGCAGGCGCTGCTGGACCGCTGGGACGCCGAGCGGGAGGCAGCCCGGCAGGCCGCCCGGGTGGTCCTCGGCGGCCCGGGTCGGCTCGGGCTCCGTCGGTCCGCTGTGGCGCGCGCCGACGAACAGCTCACCGGCTGGTACACCACGTGGGCACCGCACCTGCCGGGCCTCCCCGCCGACAACGCCCGGCTGACCCGGGCCGCCGCCGGCCCCGACGACCGTCCCGCGATGCGGGCGGCGCTGGACGCCTCCGCCCGCCGCACCGCCGAAGCCGCCCACCCCGAGAACCGCGAGCTGACCGCGGCCGCCGACACCGCACTGCGGGCCCACCAGGCCGCAGAGCGAGAGCTGGCCCGGGCCCGCCGCGACCACGACGCCGACTACGGCTCACCGGGCAAGCGCGACTACGCGCGGCAGTTGGCCGACGCCGAGCGTGCTCTCGCCGCCGCCCGCCAGCAGGTCACCGATGTCCGGGCGCGCATCGCCACCCTGCAAGCCGACCCGGCGATCCTCGCCCAGCCGCCCGAGCTTCTCAGGCAGGAGAGCAACACCTGGCGCGCCCGCCGCGACGCCGCCCAACGGGCAACCCGGACCACCCCTCGACCGACGGTCGCGTCCGACCAGGCCGTCCGTCGCCCGTACCCGGAGGACCTTCGCGACCTCACCTCACACCGCGCGCCCGACCGGGGCATCGGGCGCTGAACGGCTTTCTCCCTGCGCACCGCCTCACCCTCAGGGCATCCAA
Source organism: Blastococcus sp. SYSU DS0973 (assembly GCF_054051055.1). Classification (NCBI taxonomy): domain Bacteria; kingdom Bacillati; phylum Actinomycetota; class Actinomycetes; order Geodermatophilales; family Geodermatophilaceae; genus Blastococcus; species Blastococcus sp. SYSU DS0973. Next base: position 402,973 of record NZ_JBJHAN010000001.1, on the reverse strand, counting down.
GGGGCTCTCTCGCCGGGTTGGCCGAGGAGCCCGACGGGCCCCGTGCCGTGCCGGAGGAAAACAGAAGGAAAACCGGAGGTTCTCCACAGACTCTTCCACGGCGTGTCAGCAAACGGTCCGAAACGGCGCCTTCTGTCGATGTACGGCCAGGCACACCGACCCGCTCTGGAGCCGCCATGCCCGACCAGCCCGCCGAAAACCAGCCCGCGCTGCTCACCATCACCGAAGCCGCCGAACTGCTCCGCGCCCCCGTCGCCACCCTCCGCTACTGGAGGCATCACAACACCGGCCCCCGCAGCTTCCGCCTCGGCCGCCGCGTCCTCTACCGCCGACACGACCTGCGTGCCTGGATCGACGCGAGAGCAGGGCAGACCCGTGGGCGCTGAAGAGTCCCGTTCACAGGAACAGCGCGGAGGTCACGTGGGAGACCTCGGTGCGGCTGGCCGGAGAGAACGGGACGTGCAGGCCGCGTCCTCCCCGGCCCGGCGGGCGCTGCGGGCCCGCATGGCAGCCCACCACCTGCACGCCGGGATTCCGGACGCCGCGGCGCACACAGCTCCTGCCCGCGCTGCCTTCCTGGCTCGGTTCGAGCGCGAGGTGGACCCGGACGGGACTCTGGATCCCGCAGAGCGGGCGCGTCGGGCCGAGCACGCGCGCAAGGCCTACTTCCTCCGGCTGGCTCTGGCCTCGGCCCATTCGCGCGGGAGCCGCCGGGCCGGCGGCGGACGAGCGCCCCACTGATCGCGAAGTGCGGGGGAGTGCCCTTTCGTCAGCCGAGCACCTCGAAAGGGGGTCCCAGCGACCGAGCGCACCGCGGGATCGTCGCTCAGAGACGATCGCCGAGGCCGAGACGTCGGTGGGACTCTCGAGCGCGCTCGTCGGCCATCGAGGCCCCGTACCGGCGCAACATCTGCGGGGACTTCCAGCCCATCAGCCGCATCAGATCGGTCTCGCTGCCGTTGGCCACGAGCCACTCATGGGCTGCGGTGTGCCGGAATTGGTGTGCATGCAGCCCGGGAATGCCCACGGCGAGGCCGCGCCGACGCAGCATCCGCCCGACCCCGTCGGAGGACAACGCCCCGCGGTTCTTCTCCGCCAGCCACAGCTCGGGACGGTCGGCCTGCCGCTCCTTGGCGCGGGCCCGTAGATAGCGGCCAAGCGCGAGCCCCGTCTGCTGCCCGAAGGGCAGGGCCCGCGGACGTCGCCCTTTGCCGATCACATGGGCGACGTCGTCGGTGAAGTCGAGGTCAGCCACGGCCAGCCCGGCCACCTCTGAGAGCCGTCCGCCGGTGTCCAGCAGCAGCCGGATAATGGCCGCGTCGCGGCGGTCGACGAACGAGGCGCTCTTGGCCGAGGCCAGCAGCGCGCGCAGCTGCGACTCGGTGAGCACGGGTACCGGCTTCTCCGGAACGATCGGCGGCCGCATCCGCTCCATCGGCGAGCGGTCGATCTCCTCCTCGTCCAGCAGCCACCGCATCAGCTGCTGCAGGGCGCGGTAGACGACGTTGGCCGTCGACGCGGACCGGGTGTCGATCAGGTGGGCCATGTAGGCCTCGATGTGCCGCCGGGTCAGCTGCTGCGGGCCGGGCAGCTCGCCGTCCTGCTCGAGGAACTGCACCAGCCCTTGGGCCGCGCGGCGATAGATCGTCTGGGTGTTCACCGCCCGGTTGGTGCCCTTGAGGTGGCGCACGAAGTCGCGGATCAGCGACTCCCAGGTCTCCCGCATGCGCCGAAGTTATCCGGACGCTGAGCGCTGTGCCAGACCTGCGGGACAGGATTCTCCATTGAACTAGCTGGTCAGAGGCGAGCTGCGCGCCCGGCAGGGATCGAACCTGCGACCAAGTGCTTAGAAGGCACCTGCTCTATCCGCTGAGCTACGGGCGCTCGTGCCGCCGATCATCGCATCGCCCGGCGATGAGGTGGTGCGGACGCAGGGACGCGTCGTCCACAGGGTCCGGTCGGGTCCACAGTTGGCTCCACGGCCTCCTCCCGGCGGAGGACGGCGGTCAGGGTCGACGGCACACCGGCACCGCGCCGGCCGCGCCCACCCGGCGCCGCCTCCTGAGGAGCACCGTGAACGACACCATCGTCACCGTCGTCGGCAATGTCGTCGACGCACCCCGTCGCAGCAACACGCAGAACGGGGCGGTGACCAACTTCCGCCTCGCCTCCACCGCTCGCCGCTACGACGCCGGCACCGAGCAGTACGTCGACTCCGGCACCTTCTGGATCGACGTCGAGTGCTGGAACGGCCTCAGCGGCAACGTGGCCGGGTCCGTCAGCAAGGGCGACCCGGTGATCGTCCACGGCGCCCTGACGACGCACACCTGGGAGTCGGACAGCGGCCCCCGCAGCAAGCCGCGCATCAAGGCGTTCGCCGTGGGCCCCAACCTGGCGCGCGGATCGGCGGTCTTCCGCCGCGCCCAGCCACCGCGGACCGCCGGGTCGGCCGACACCGGACCCGCCTCGGCGGAGGGTCGGGTCGACGAGCAGTTCCCCGGAGCCGGCTTCGACCGGTCCACGGGCGAGCTGTACGACACCGCGACCGGCGTCGTCGACCAGGAGCCCGAGGAGACCGAGGAGGCCGAGGGCGCGCTCGTCGGCCGCTAGGACCAGTGGGCGAGGGGGCGGGCCGGTACGCCGCCGGCCCGTCCCGTCGTGCCCGGTCGGTCAGTCGCCGCAGCCGTCCTCGAGCTCGCCCTCCCAGGCCTCGCGGCCCTCCATGACGGCGAAGACGGCGATGACGAACCCGGCGACCGGATCCAGCCAGGTCCAGCCGACCAGGGAGTAGAGGCCCAGTCCGACCAGGGTGGAGACGCTGAGGAGCACGCAGATCCGGGTCTCGGCCGCGTCGGCCAGGATCAGCGGGTCGCCGCCCAGTTGCTCGCCGACCCGGCGCTTGGCCCGGGCCAGGAGCGGCATGACGACGACGGAGGCGGCCAGCAGGACCAGCGCGACGGTGGAGGTGTCGGGCGTCTCGCCGCTCACGAGGCTCCGGATGCCCTCGACCGTCACGTAGCCGGCCAGCACGAAGAAGGTGAGCGCGACCGCCCGGAGCGCGCGCCGCTCCTTGGCCTCGTCGGCGTGGCCGTGGCGCAGGCGGGCGGCCAGGCGCAGGCCGACGAGCACGGCGGACGCCGATTCGATACCGGAGTCGACGCCGAAGCCCACCATCGACACCAGCCCTGCGAGCAGTCCCACGGTGACGGCGACGGCGCCCTCGACGACGTTGTAGGCGACCGTGAACCAGGCCAGCCGGAGACCTCGGCGGGTCAGCCGCTCGGTCTCGGCCGCCGTCAGGGTGTCGGCGGCGTTCACGAGCGGAAGCCGGTCTCGAGGGGCTGCGGCATCGTCACGAGGCGATGCTAGGGCTGGACCAGAGATCCAGCGGTCCGCGGGCGCGGACCGGGAATCGGGGATGCCGAGCCAGGCGTTGCACCAGATCGATTCATGGCAGGCCGGGCCCGAACGGCCGGCCGCGGAACGTCTGCGCCCCCCGCAGAGCGGACGTCCGCCGTTCCCGCCCCCGGTAGGCTCGCCGGGCGGGATTACCCGCGAGACGACGGAAGGCTCCGAAGCCAGTGGCTCAGTACATCTACACGATGGTCCGTGCGCGCAAGGCGCACGGCGACAAGGTGATCCTCGACGACGTCACCCTGTCGTTCCTGCCCGGCGCCAAGATCGGCGTCGTCGGACCCAACGGTGCCGGCAAGTCCACCGTGCTCCAGATCATGGCCGGCATGCAGCAGCCCTCCAACGGCGACGCGACGCTCGCCCCCGACGCCTCGGTCGGGATCCTGCTGCAGGAGCCGCCGCTCAACGAGGACCTGGACGTCCGCGGCAACGTGGAGGAAGCGGTGAAGCCCCTCCGGGACGCGCTGACCCGCTTCGAGGAGGTCAGCGCGGCGATGGGCGAGCCCGACGCCGACTTCGACGCGCTGATGGCCGAGCAGGGCGAGCTCATGGAGGTCATCGAGAACGCCGACGGCTGGGAGCTCGACGCCCGCATCGAGCAGGCGATGGACGCGCTGCGCTGCCCGCCGGGCGACGCCGACGTGACCGTGCTCTCCGGTGGTGAGCGCCGCCGGGTCGCGCTGTGCAAGCTGCTGCTCGAGGCGCCCGACCTGCTGCTCCTCGACGAGCCCACCAACCACCTGGACGCCGAGAGCGTGGCGTGGCTGGAGCAGCACCTCGAGAAGTACGCCGGCACCGTCGTCGCCGTCACCCACGACCGGTACTTCCTGGACAACGTGGCGCAGTGGATCCTCGAGCTCGACCGCGGTCGCGCCTACCCCTACGAGGGCAACTACTCCACCTACCTGGAGACGAAGGCCGCCCGACTGCAGGTCGAGGGCGCCAAGGACGCCAAGCGCGCCAAGCGGCTGAAGGACGAGCTCGAGTGGGTGCGCTCCGGCGCCAAGGCCCGCCAGGCCAAGAGCAAGGCCCGTCTGGCCCGGTACGAGGAGATGGCCGCGGAGGCGGACAAGTTCCGCAAGCTGGACTTCGAGGAGATCCAGATCCCGCCGGGCCCACGACTGGGCAGCGTCGTCGTCGAGACGAACAAGCTGACCAAGGGGTTCGGCGACCGGGTGCTGATCGACAACCTGTCCTTCACGCTTCCGCGCAACGGCATCGTCGGCGTCGTCGGCCCGAACGGCGTCGGCAAGACCACGCTGTTCAAGATGCTGGTCGGTGAGGAAAAGCCCGACGACGGCGAGATCAAGGTCGGCGAGACGGTCAAGCTCTCCTACGTCGAGCAGAACCGCAGCGGCATCGACCCGAAGAAGACGCTGTGGGAGGTCGTGTCCGACGGCCTGGACCACATCAAGGTGGGCAACGTCGAGATGCCCTCGCGCGCCTACATCGCCGCGTTCGGGTTCAAGGGCCCGGACCAGCAGAAGCCGGCCGGCGTGCTGTCCGGCGGTGAGCGCAACCGCCTCAACCTGGCCCTGACCCTCAAGCAGGGCGGCAACCTGCTGCTGCTCGACGAGCCGACGAACGACCTGGACACCGAGACGCTGACCAGCCTCGAGAGCGCCCTGCTGGAGTTCCCCGGCTGCGCCGTCGTCGTCAGCCACGACCGGTGGTTCCTCGACCGTGTTGCGACGCACATCCTGGCGTACGAGGGCGACTCCAAGTGGTTCTGGTTCGAGGGCAACTTCGCCGACTACGAGAAGAACAAGGTCGAGCGGCTCGGTGCGGATGCGGGCCGTCCGCACCGCGCGACCTACCGGAAGCTCAGCCGCGACTGACGCAGGACCTCGGTAGTCACGACCGACGGCCGGCCGGAGCACCCGCTCCGCGCCGGCCGTCGGCGTCTGGACCCGGGCGCGGGGATGGCGCCACCTCCGTCGAGCGATCCCTGGTCGCCCCGGCGCGGGCGCCTCGGCTCGCCGCGCTCGCGTCGTGCACCCGCGCGACCGCGGCAGTTCCGGGGGTGCGCATGGACGTGATGGCTCTGGCCCGCGCGGACCGCGGGGACCTGCGTGAGCTGCTGGCCGACCTCAGCCCCGAGCAGTGGCGCGCCCCGTCGCTCTGCGCGGGCTGGTGCCAGGGCTCCGCACGGGCGCTGTTCGCGCCGACGCTCCTCGGGGCGCTGCGCGTACGGGGGGTCCGGCTGGTGGCCACCGACATCGACTGGACGTTCGGGCGCGGCCCGGAGGTCCGGGGGGCGGCGGAGGTAATCCTGATGACCGCGGCCGGACGCCGGGGCGTCGTCGCGGAGCTGCCCGGGCCCGGGCAGGCGCGCCTCGCCCGGCGACTCGACGGCTGAGGTCGCGGTCGTCCGGTCCCGCGCGGCACCGCTCCGGGGACATGCGGCAGGGTGACGGGTGTGAGGCACACGGTGCACGTCCCCATGCGCTGGTCGGACATGGACGCCTACCAGCACATCAACAACGTCGCGTTCCTCGGCTACTTCGAGATGGCGCGGGTCAACCTGTTCTTCGAGCAGCCCACGCACGACGAGCGCACCGGGATGCGCCGCGGCCTGGTCGTCGCCTCCCACGAGATCGTCTACAAGCGCTCGGTGGTCTACGACGCCGACCCGCTGGAGGTCCAGCTCTGGGTCTCCGGCATCCGCGCCGCCGCCTTCACCTGCCACTACGAGGTCTTCGACCACGGGAAGCTCGCCGTCACCGGCAGCACGCTGCTGGTGCCCTTCGACTTCGCGCTCGAGCGGCCACGCCGGCTCACCGCGGAGGAGAAGGAGTTCCTCGCCCGCTGGGCCGACGAGCCGGGCTAGGCCTGAGGCGTAGTCCTGCCGGATCATCGACCTCGAGCGCAGAGAGACAACGTGCCCGACCTCCTTCTGGACGTCGCCGCAACCTCCGACCCGGTCGCGGCGGTCCTCGCCGCCTCCGACCGCGGCGGGCTGATCGGCCTCCGGACCTCGGGCACCACCAGCCGGCCCCGCGTGGTCGTCCGGACCGCCGCATCCTGGGTCGACTCCTTCCCGCGCGTCTCGGAGCTGGCCGGGATCGACGCCTCCGCCCGTGTCTGCGTACCCGGCCCGTTGTCGGCGACCATGAATCTGTTCGCTGCGGTGCACGCGCGGTACGCCGGGCTACCGCTGGTCAGCAGCCCGGCAGACGCCACGCACATCCACCTCACGCCGGCCGCGCTGCTGGGTCTGCTGCGGGAGGGCGTCGATCTCCGCGCGCGCACGGTGGTGGTCGCGGGGGACCGGCTGCGCCCCGCCCTGGCGGCGCAGGCACGGGCCGCCGGCGCCCGGGTCGCCCACTACTACGGAGCCGCCGAACTGTCCTTCGTCGCCTGGGGCACCGACGAGGAGGACCTGCGACCGTTCCCGGATGTGGAGGTCGACATCCGGGACGGGCGGGTGTGGGCGCGGTCGCCCTTCCTCTCGCGTGGCTATGCAGGGGATGACAGGGGGCCGTTCACCCTGGCCCGGGACGGCTTCGCCACCGTCGGGGACCGTGGCCGGCTCGCCGACGGCGTGCTCGCCGTGACGGGGCGCGGGATCGAGGCCGTCGTCACCGGGGGGGTGACCGTCCACGTCGACGACGTGGAGGAAGTCCTGCGCCGGGGAACCGGGACGGAGGTGGTCGTCGTCGGCGTTCCGCACCCTCGGTTCGGCGCGCTCGTGGCGGCGGTCCTCGCCGACCCGGCCGCCCTGGCCGCGGCCCGCCGGACGGCGCGGACCGGGCTTCCGTCGGGCCAGCGGCCGCGCCGGTGGTTCGTCCTGCCGCAACTGCCCGTGACCGGCGCAGGCAAGGTCGACCGCGCCACGGTCGCCGATCTGGTGGCCTCCGGCCGTCTCGCGCCGGTGGGAACCACGTCCGAGGACGGCTCCGCATGACAGCCGCGGTCGCCGACGCCCCGGTCATCGTGGCGGCGCGCCGGACCCCGATCGGGACGGCGGGACGGTCCCTGGCCGAGTGCACGGCGGTCGATCTCGCCGCCGCCGTGCTCGCGGACCTCGCGGCCGACGCGCGGACCGGCACCGGCCCGCGCGCGCCGCTGCGCGAGGTGGTGCTGGGCAACTGCATGGGTCCGGGCGGGGACGTCGCCCGCGTGGCCGCACTCCAGGCCGGCCTGCCGATCGCCGTCCCCGGCCTCACCGTCGACCGGCAGTGCGCCAGCGGCCTCGCGGCCGTCGTCCTCGGCGCCACCATGCTCCGCGGCGAGGTGGGGACCGTCCTGGCCGGGGGCGTGGAGTCCGCGTCCACGGCGCCGTGGCGGTCCTGGCCGCCGCGGGGCGACGTGCCCGCGACCCGCTACGAGCGGGCGCCCTTCGCCCCCTCCGGCCTCGGCGATCCGGACATGGGGCCGGCCGCCGACCTGATCGCCCGGGAGCACGGGATCACGCGCGCCCAGCAGGACGAGTACGCCGCCCGCTCCCATGCCCGCGCGATGGCGGCCCAGCGAGCCGAGGGCTTCGCGGCCGAGATCGTGCCCGTGGGCGGTGTCTCCTGCGACCAGCGTCCGCGCGACGGTCTCACCGTCGAGCGGCTCGGGCGGCTGCGGCCGGCCTTCGACCCGGCAGGCACGGTGACCGCCGGAAACTCCTGCGGCATCAACGACGGCGCGGCGGTGGTCACCCTGGTCGATGCCGCGACCCACCGTCGGCAGGGAGGGCGGGGGCTCCGGGTGATCGCGACGGCGACCGCGGGCGTCGACCCCCGCCGCCCGGGGCTCGGCATCGTCCCCGCGGCCGAGCAGGCCCTCGACCGGGCCGGCATCTCCCTCGGGGACGTCGACGTCGTGGAGCTCAACGAGGCGTTCGCCGGCCAGATCCTCGCCTGCTGCGCCGGGCTGGGGCTGGAGCCCGAGCGGGTGTGCCCCCAGGGGGGCGCGCTGGCCCTCGGCCATCCCTGGGGGGCCTCGGGTGCGGTCCTCGCCGTCCGGCTGTTCTCCCAGCTGGCCCGCGGCGACGCGGGGCGTTACGGCCTCGCCGCCATCGCCGCGGGCGGTGGCCAGGGAGTGGCGATGGTCGTGGAGGCGTGCGGCTGACCGCGGTCACACCCTGCGCGGCACCGGCCGCCCGGCGCCGGTCGGCGCTCCCCGGCGGGCGGCCTCGGCCTCGTCGAGCAGCCGGACCTCGGTGCCCTCGGCGATCGCCGCGCCGGTGAACACCGCCGCGTTGACCCCGCCCCGGTAGGCCATCGCCTTGACCAGCCGCGTGCCGGTCAGCCGTTCCAGATGCGTGCACGGCGGGCAGCGCTTCATCCCGAACAGCAACGCGTCGCCCACGGCGAACCACCGGCCGACGAGCTCGGGCAGGCTGATCCCGCGGGTGAGCAGGTTGCGTCTCGTGTCGCCCGGCGTCAGGGGCGCGCCGGTCTCCGCGGCGAGCGCGGCGACGTCGTCCACGTCGATGAGCGTCAGTTGCTTCTCCAGGTCGGGGTACCGCGCCCACGTGCCGCCGCCCAGGGCGTAGCGGTCGCCCTCGAGCCCTGCGCCGGCGACCAGCCGGCCGGCCGGAACCCGTTCCATCGGCTCGCCTGCCGCCGGTGTCCGCCAGATCTCCAGCACGGTCCCGCTCACGGCGCCGATGCTCCCGCACGGCGGCGGCGCGGGGACACCGGGGCGTCGGCCCCGCGGGCGTCGAGCGCCTCACCGAGCGTGGCGGCCAGCCGGAGGACCTGCACCAGCAGCGGCACCAGCATGCCCACGCGCATCCCGGTCGCGCCGCGCGCCGCCTGCGCCTCCCGGATGCGCTGGGCGCGCTCGGCGATCAGGGGCACGAACCGCAGCGTCATCGCGATCACCAGGCCGACCCGCGCCGGACGCACGCCGACCACCGCCAACGGGCGGACCAGCCACTCCACGACGGCGACCAGCGCGGTGACCCGCGTCGTCGCGGTCACCACCGCGGCGGCCAGCACCAGTGTCAGCAACCGGGTGACCGCGACCGTCCCGGTGCGCCAGTCGGTGACCACGAGGTGGAACACGAGCAGCACCGCCAGCCACGGCCATACCGGACGGACCTGGGCGACCAGGGCGCGCAGCGGCAGCCGGGCCGCGGCCAGCCCGAGCACCGCCACGGCAGCCAGCGCGCCGAGGACCACGTCCAGCCGCTCCACGAGGAACAGACCGGCGCCCACTCCGGCCAGCAGGGCGAGCTTCAGCCCGGCAGGCGCCCGGTGCACGGGGCTGGCGACGGGCACGTACAGCGCCAGCGTCACGATGTCGGCCGCTCGGACGCGGTCGGGGTCACGACAACCGGTCCACGTACCAGCGCAGCGTCTCGGTGGGGACGCCGTCGGCGGCCACCCGACCGTCTTCGAACACGAGCACCCGGTCGAACCCGGCCAGCAGGTCCAGGTGGTGGGTGACGACCACGACGTCCTGCTCCAGCTCGGCGATGACGCGGGCGACGCGCCGGGTGTTGGCCAGGTCCAGCAACGTCGTGGGTTCGTCGAAAACTATCCGCTGCGGCTGCATGACCAGGACTCCGGCGATCGCGAGCAGCTGCTTCTGCCCGCCCGAGAGCAGGTGCGCCGGGTGGTCGTGGTGCCCGACCAGTCCGTACCGCGTGAGCACGTCCTCGACCCGCCGCGCCCGCTCATCGGCGGGGACCCCCAGGTTGGTCAGGCCGAACTCGACATCCTCGGCAACGGTGGGGTGCACGATCTGCGCGTCGGGGTCCTGGAACACGAAGCCCACCCGCCGGCGGACCTCCCGCAGTTGTGTCCGGGTGTCCAGCCCGTCGACGAGGACGCTGCCCGCCGACGGGAGCACCAGGCCGTTGAGGAGCCGAGCAAAGGTGCTCTTGCCCGACCCGTTCGCGCCCACCACACCCACCCGGGACTCGCCCAGGGTGAGTGTGATGTCGTCCAGGACCGGCCGGTCACCGTAGGCGTGCGAGACGTTCCGCAGTTCGAGCGCCGTCCGCGGCAGGGCGCCGGCCACGGCGACCTCGGCCACGCGCCGTCTCCACCGCACGGTCAGCCGGCCGCCGGCCGCCGGGCGGGCAGCTCGATGACCGGGTACGCCCGGCGCACCGCCACCGCCACTACGGAGGCGGCGCCCGCCTTCACCAGGTCCCCGGGGATGAAGGCGAGCGAGCCCGTCGCCGCGGCCGTCAGCGAGACGTCGCCGAACAGGGCGGTGAACGGGATGCCGATCGCGTAGATGACCACGATGCCGCCGACCAGGTTGGCCACCATCGCCCACGCCAGGTTGAACCTGCGCCACGTCAGCTGGGTCAGGAGACCGATGACGAATGCGGCGATCGGCCAGCTGTAGAGGTATCCGGCGGACGGGCCGACGAAGACGGCCAGCCCACCGCGGCCGCCCGACAGCAGTGGCACCCCGACCGCGACGACGGCCAGGAAGGTCAGCAGCGCCAGCCCGCCTCGGCGCGCACCGAGCACCGAGCCGGCCAGCATGACGCCGAGGGTCTGCGCGGTGATCGGCACCGGGATGCCCGGCACGGGCACCGGCGGCAGCAGACCCAGCACCGCGACGATGGCCGCGAACAGGGCGACGTAGGCGAGATCCCTGGACTTCACGCGGCGGAAGGTACCGGAGCCCTTGCGCCCGTCCGAGCGCCGGTCACGCCTGGAGCCACACCGCTGTGTCGTCGGGCACGGTCCCGCCGTCCACCGGCCCGCTGGCGAGCAGCACCTGCCCCTCCGGCAGCGGCACGTCCGCGCCGGACAGGTTCACCAGGCAGACCAGCCCACCGGGACGGCGGAACGCGACGCAACGGTCGGGTGCCTGTAGCCACTGCACGTCCCCGGTGAACGCGGGGGAGGACGCGCGCAGCTCCAGCGCCTTCCGGTACAGCGACAGCATCGAACCGTCGTCGTGACGCTGCGCCGCAGCGGTCAGCCGGCCCCAGCCCTCCGGCATGGGCAGCCAGGTGTCGGGACGCGTGGAGAACCCGTAGGAGGGCTCGGTGCCCGACCAGGGCACCGGGATCCGGCAGGCGTCGCGGCCTCGCTCAGCGCCGCCGGAGCGGAACCACATCGGGTCCTGCAGCACCGCGTCGGGCAGGTCGACGTCGGGCATGCCGAGCTCGTCGCCGTTGTAGAGGTACGCCGCACCCGGCAGCGCCAGCTGCAGCAGCGCCGCCGCCCGGGCCCGCCGGGTGCCGAGGTCGCCACCGCCGTAGCGGGTCACGTGCCGGGGGCGGTCGTGGTTGGACAGCACCCAGCAGGCCGGCGCGGGCGTGCCGTCGACCGCGGCGAGCGAGTGGGTGATCGCGTCCCGCAGCCCGTCGGGGGTCCACTCGGCGGTGAGCAGCTTGAAGTTGAACGCCAGCTGCAGCTCGTCCTCGCGCAGGTACTGGGCCAGCCGCTCGTCGTCGGAGACCCAGACCTCGCCGACCGCCATCGTGCCGGGGTACTCGTCGAGCACCGCCCGGATGCGGCGGTGCACGACGTGCACGCCGTCCTGGTCGAACCGGTGGTCGCCGGGGCCGTGGTCGTCGAGCAGGCCCGTGTCATCCATCGGCACCATGTCGGGCAGGCCGTCGGGCTTGGCCATGCCGTGGGCGACGTCGATGCGGAAGCCGTCCACCCCGCGGTCGAGCCAGAACCGCATCGTCTCCTCGAGGTCGGCCACGACCTCCGGGTTGGCGAAGTTCAGGTCCGGCTGCTCCGGGGCGAAGATGTGCAGATACCACTGTCCGTCGGGCACGCGGGTCCACGCCGGCCCACCGAACACCGAGGGCCAGTTGTTCGGCGGCTCGCTGCCGTCCACCCCGCGGCCGTCGCGGAAGAGGTAGCGGGCCCGTGCCGGCGAGCCCGGACCGGCCGCCATGGCCGCGTGGAACCACTCGTGGTCGTGGGAGCTGTGGTTGGGCACCAGGTCGACGGTCACCCGGATGCCCAGCGCGTGCGCCTCGGCGAGCAGCGCGTCGAACTCGGCCAGGTCGCCGAACACCGGCTCGACGTCGCGGGGGTCGGCGACGTCGTAGCCGTGGTCGGCCATCGGCGAGGGGTAGAACGGCGTGATCCACAGCGCGTCGACACCGAGGTCGGCGAGGTAGGGCAGCCGCGACCGGATGCCGGCCAGGTCGCCCACACCGTCGCCGTTCCCGTCGGCGAAGCTGCGGATGTAGATCTGGTAGAAGACCGCGTCCCGCCACCAGTCGGTGTCGGTCGTGGACAGGGTGCGGTTCGGCTCCGGGCTCACCGGGCTCCTCAGGGGTGTTCGTGGACGTTCGGGGTGCAGCGGCTGTGGGGTTGTTGCTCGGGCACGGGAGTCCGGCAGGACCCCCTGAGCCCGAGCAGGGACTCCCGGAGCGGGCCACGGGGATCGTGCGAGGTGGGGAGTGCCCGGCGGATCAGCGGTTCTGCATGCTGCGCGCGGCCATCTCCAGGTATGCCCAGAGCGTCGCGTCCTGGTCGGGGGGCAGTTCCAGCGAGTCGACGGCGTCGCGCATGTGGGTCAGCCAGGCGTCGCGCTCGGCGGGGCCGATGGCGAAGGGCGCGTGCCGCATGCGCAGCCGCGGGTGCCCGCGCTGCTCGGAGTAGGTCGTCGGCCCACCCCAGTACTGCTCCAGGAAACCGCGCAGGCGGGTCTCCGCACCCTCCCAGTCGTCCTGGGGGTACATCGGCACGAGCACCGGGTCGGTGCGGACACCGGCGTAGAAGCGGCTGACCAGTCGCCGGAAGGTCTCCGCGCCGCCGATCTCGTCGTAGAAGCTCCGTGCCGACGGCAGGGACCGCCTCGACTCGCTCATGCCCCTGATGCTCCCTCAGCCTCGGTCCGGACGTCCGCCGGGTCGCGGGTCCGCCGATAGGCCATCAGCGCCGGGGCGACCGCGATCATTCCGATCACGCCGGAGAGCGCCACCACGACGCTCGGGCTGAACGCCTCCGCGGCGAGGCCCGCGCCGAGCGCGCCGAGCCCCTGCACGCCGGCCAGCCCGCTGGCCGCCACGCCGAACGCGCGCCCGCGGTAGGCGCTGGGCACCGCCTGGACGAAGGCGACGTTGAGCGGGATCGACCACGCCGCGCCGAGCCCGGAGACGAACAGCATCCCGACCAGCACCCAGAACGGCACCGCGCCGGGCCCGGCCGCCGCCGCGACCAGGCCACCGACCAGCACGGGTGCGAGGGAGACCACGACGAGCGGGGCGACGAGCCGCTCACGCCGCGCCGGCGGGACCAGGCGCGCGATGACCAGCCCGCCGATGGTGACCCCGAGCGGGTTGGCCGCGAGGAGGATGCCGACCGCCGTCGTTCCCTGACCGAGGGAGTCCACCAGCGGGGCGGCGATGCCTTCGGAGGCGTACACGAAGCCCGTCGTCACCCACAGGACGCCGACGATGGCCAGCAGCCGGGGGCTGCGGCGGATCAGGTGCAGGCCCGCCGCGGTGTCGCGCCACAGGGACCTCGGGGCACCGCCGCCCTCGGTGACGGGGGCCGGGCGTGGCTGGAGCCGCGCCCAGAGCCAGATCGCGGAGACGAGGAAGGTCGCGGCGTCCACCAGCAGCGCGGCCGAGGGGTTGAGCGCGGCGGCCAGCGCGCCGCCGGCCAGGAACCCGGCGACCTGGGCCAGCTGCAGGGTGATGCCGGTGAGGGACGTGGCGACGGCGTACCTGTCCCCGTCGAGCACGTCGGCCATCAGGGCCGACCGGGCCGACTCGAACGCTGGGGCGCACAGTCCGACGACGAAGAGGAGGCCCAGCAGCACGGGGAGCGGCGTGCCGGGGATCGCCATGAGCGCGACGAGGACCGCGCGCGCGGCGTCGGTGGCGATCAGCACCCGATGGCGGGGAAGCCGGTCGGCCAGCGTGGACAGCAGTGGCCCGCCGAGCAGCCAGGGCAGGTGGCTGATGGCGAAGGTCAGCGCGGCGAGGAGCGGCGACGACGTCCGGGCGTACACCAGCACGGTCAGGGCGACGCGCGCCAGCTCGTCCCCGGCCGCGGAGAGGATGAAGGTGCCGAACAGCGGCCGGAACTCGCCGACGGCGAAGACCTCGCGGAAGGTCGCCTGGCGCACCGCAGCCCCAGGGGCGGGGTCCTGCGGCGCGGGCGCGCTCAGCGGGACCCCGCCCCGGCGGCGGAGACGCTGCCCAGGAGGGGGACGGGCGTGCGGATGCCCTCGGCGACGAAGCGCTCCTTGAGCCGCATGCGCAGTTCCCGGCCGACCCGCCACTGGTCGGCGTTGGTGGTGCGCACGGTGAGCCGGAGGAAGACCCCCTCCGCGGTGATCTGCTCGACGCCGAGGGACTCCGGCTCGGCCAGGAGGATGCCGGCCCACTCGGCTTGCGCGTACATCGCGTCGGCCACCTCCTGCATGACCGCGCGGCAGCGCTCCAGGTCGGTGTCGTGCGCGACGGGCATGTCGATCACCACCTGGGCGAAGCCCTGGCTCTTGTTGCCGACCCGCAGCACCTCGCCGTTGCGGACGTACCAGACGACGCCGTTGACGTCCCGCAGCCGGGTGATCCGCAGCCCGACCGCCTCCACGGTGCCGACGGCCTCGCCCAGGTCGACGACGTCACCCACCCCGTACTGGTCCTCCAGGATGATGCCGATCCCGGCGATGAAGTCCTTGACCAGGTTCTGGGCGCCGAAGCCGAGAGCGACGCCGACCACGCCCGCGCTGGCCAGGATCGGCGCCAGGTTGACCCCCAGTTCGCCCAGCACCAGCACGACGGCGATGCCGAGGACGACCATCGAGGCGAAGCTGCGCAGGACCGAGCCGATCGCCTCGGCTCGCTGGGTGCGCCGCGCGGCGATCTGCTCGACGACCTCCTCCGCCGCCGGCGTGCGGTTGCGGAGGGGCCGCAGGATGGTGGGCATCGCCCCGGTCGCGGTGCGGTCGGTCAGCCGTCCGATCGCCCGGTGGGCCAGCGCCCGCGCGACCAGCGCCAGCACGACGACCAGCAGGATCCGGCCCGGGGTGGCGATGAGCGTGCGGGCGTTCTCGGCCAGCCAGTCCATGCCGGACCAGTCGTACACCTTCTGGCAGAGCCAGTAGTCGGCGCAGTCGGCGACGCCCGCTCCGTCGTCCGCGGCGATCACCGTGGGGGATCCGGTCATTACCGGAATTCTCGCAGGTGGGGATGACGGCGTCGGTGCAGGCGACGGCGCGTGTCCGGCTGGTGACGGACAGCACGCTCAGCCGGGAAGTCCGGTGTGCGCTGCGAGGAAGGCGAGTTGGTCGGCGGCCAGGCCCACGGTGCGGCTGACGGCCCGGGCGCCATGGCCCACCGAGGTCTCGCGTCGCAGGAGTACCGGGGCCGCCGAGCTGGTGGCGTGCTGGAGAGCGGCGGCGAGTTTGCGGCCGTGCAACGGATCGACCCGGGTGTCGGACTCGAAGGTCGTGACGAGCACCGCCGGGTACGCCGTCCCCTCCCGCACGGCGTGGTAGGGCGAGTAGCGGAGCAGCCAGCCGAGCTGCACCGGGTCGTCGGCCGTGCCGTACTCGTCGTTCCAGGTGCGGCCGAGCCCGAACCGTTCGTACCGCACCATGTCCAGCAGCGGCGCGCTGCAGACGACGGCGGCGGCGAGGTCCGGGCGCTGGGTGAGGGTGGCGCCCACCAGCAGGCCGCCGTTGGACCCGCCCATGACCGCCAGCTGCGCGTGCGTCGTCCAGCCCTCGGCCACCAGGTGCTCGGCGGCGGCGGCGAAGTCGTCGAACACGTTCTGCTTGCGCTCGCGCGTGCCGGCCCGGTGCCACTCCTCGCCGTGCTCGGAGCCGCCGCGCAGGTTCGCCACCACCCAGACGCCGCCGGCGGCGACCCAGGCCAGGGCCTGCGCCGAGTACGCGGGGGTCAGCGAGACGTTGAAACCGCCGTAGCCGTAGAGAACGGTCGGCCGCGGGCGGTCGGGCGCCCCTGTCCCGGAGAGCACGAAGAGGTGCACCGGTGTGCCGTCCTTCGACGTCGCGTGCGTCTCGACGACGGTCAGCGGCGGCACCTCGCCGGCGACGGGCGCCTGCTCCCACCCGGTCAGCCCGTCGGGATCCGCGGAGTTCCAGCGCAGCACCGACGGCGGGGTGGAGTAGTCGGTGTAGCCCACCCACGCGGTGGTGCCACCGGTGTGCGGGGCGCTGACGCCGGAGATGCTCCCGGCGCCGGGCGGACGGACGTCGCCCAGCCGGCCGGCGCCGTCCCCGGCCCAGACCGAGAGCCGGTCGGTGGCGTCGACGGCGTGGACGGCCAGCACTCGCAGATCGCCGTCCGGCCCGTCCACCAGCGCGACGTCGGAGAGCACCGCGTCCTCCTGCTGCGGCACGACGTCGGCCCAGGCCTGGTGCGCCCAGGTGGCCTGGTCCGCCGGGTCGGCGACGGCCAGCCGCCAGCGCGGGGTGCCGCGGTCGCTCAGCAGCCACAGCCGCCCGTCCCGGGCCACCCACGCGGCGGTCTGGGCGTCGACGCCCACCTGGAACTCGCGCAGCGCGCCGTCCCCGGCGAGGTCGGCCAGCCAGACGTCGTCGCGCGGAGCGGTGCCTGCCGAGGCGGAGACGACCAGCCAGCGGCCGTCGGCACTGGTGCGGACCCCGTAGTAGTTCGTCGGGTCCAGACCCTCGCCGTGCACCAGGACGTCGCCTGCGGGGTCGGCGCCGACCCGGTGGCGCCAGACCCGGCGGTGGAACTGCTCCTCGCCGGCGGGCACCTGGTCCGGTGCGAGACGGCGGACGTAGAACAGCTCCGCGCCCCCGGGTAGCCAGCCGACGGGGGAGTAGCGGCAGCGGTCGACCGGGCCGTCGAGAACCTCCCCCGTGGCGACGTCGAGGACGTAGAGCTGCGACTCCTCGTCGCCGCCGGTGGAGATCTGGTAGGCCAGCCGGTCGCCCTCCCAGGACGGCGACCACGCGTCGAGCGTCGTCGTCCCCTCGGGGTCCAGCGCCATCGGGTCGACGAGCACCCGGACGCTGCCGTCGGCCTCGCGCACCCGCAGCACGGCGTGCTCCTGGCCGGGATCGCGGCGGGTGGAGAACGCCCGCTCGTCGCGCCACACCGGGAGCCCGACGGCGCCCGAGCGCACCAGCTCGCCGAGCTTCCCGGCGAACCGCTCGCGCAACGGCAGGGCGGACAGCACCTCGGCGGCGAGCTCGTCCTGGGCCTGCGACCACTCCCGGGTGCGGGGGTCGGCGGCGTCCTCCAGCCAGCGGTACCGATCGGCGATCCGGTGGCCGTGCAGCTCGTCGACGAGGTCCAGCCGCGGGGCGTCCGGGTAGCGCATTCCCGGCACGCTAGTCGCCGATCCGGACGGCGAGCCGCGACCGGACGCGTCTCGAGTGCGCCAACCCGCCGTTCCCGGGTCAGAATGGGGCTGCCCGCGGGTCGTGCAGCACCCGGCGGTCCGGGGCGTCCGGAGGTGATCCGTGCCGCGTTCCGCGCCCGGGTCGACGTCGGCGGGTCACCCAGACTCGCGGCGCGACCCCGTCCCGCCGCTCGTCCCCGTGCCCTCGCCCACGACCACGAGCGCCACCCTGCTGCTCAACGCGACGTACGAGCCGTTGTGCGTGGTGTCCAGCAGGCGGGCGATCGTGCTGGTCCTCGCCGCGAAGGCGGAGTCCGTCGACGTCACCGCCGACGTGGTGCACGCCGAGACCCTCAGCCTCCCGGTGCCCGTGGTCGTGCGGCTCACCCGGTACGTCCGGGTGCCCTACCCGGCGTCGGTGCCGCTGTCCCGGCGTGCGGTGTTCACCCGCGACGGGCAGACGTGCGTCTACTGCGGCGGTTCGGCCACGAGCATCGACCACGTCGTCCCGCGCAGCCGCGGCGGTACGCACACCTGGGACAACGTCGTCGCCGCCTGCCGCCGGTGCAACCACACCAAGGCCGACCGGTCGCTGGCCGAGCTGGGGTGGAAGCTCCCGCATCCGCCGCGCGCCCCCAGCGGCGCGGCGTGGCGGCTGCTCGGCCACCGCACCGTCGACCCGCGCTGGCGGGAGTGGCTCGGCGTTCCGGAGCCGGTCAGCGCCTGAACGGCGACTGGCCGGCCGGCAACCCGATCGGCGTCCCGGAGCCGTCCGGGCCGACCGGAACCCCTGCGCCGGCCCTCCGGGACTAGCGTCGCCGTCCGTGACCGCACTGCACGACCTCACCGCCCTCGAGCAGGCCGCCGCCGTCCGCGCGAAGGAGGTCAGCCCCACCGAGCTGGTGCAGCATGCGCTCGACCGGATCGACGCGCTGGACGCCGGGCTCGGTGCGTTCGTCACCGTGACCCCCGAGCGGGCGCTGGCCGCCGCGGCCGCGGCCGAGGCCCGGGTGCGCGAGGGCGGGGAGCTGCCGCCGCTGCTCGGCGTCCCCACGGCGATCAAGGACCTGAACAACACCGCCGGCGTCCGGACGACCTTCGGCTCCACCACGCTCGCCGACTTCGTCCCGGCCGTCGACGACGCCGTCGTCACCCGGCTGGCCGACGCCGGGACGATCAGCGTGGGCAAGACGAACACCCCGGAGTTCGGCTTCCCCTGCTACACCCAGAACGACCTGGTGGGGCCCGCTCGCTGCCCGTGGGACACCACCCGCCTGGCCGGCGGGTCCAGCGGCGGCGCCGCGGTCGCCGTGGCCGCCGGCTTCGTGCCCTTCGCCCAGGGCAGTGACGGGGGCGGGTCGGTCCGCATCCCGGCGAGCATCAACGGATTGTTCGGCATCAAGCCCACCCGCGGGCGGATCAGCAACGCCCCCTACGGCAGCGAGGTGACCGGCCTGGGCACCAACGGGCCGCTGGCGCGCACCGTCCGGGACGCCGCCGCGATGCTCGACGCGATGGCCGGCCCCGAGATCGGCGACCCGTTCTGGGCGCCGCCCCTGCCGGCGGGGGAGACCTTCCTGGGCCAGGCCGACCGGGAACTCGGCCGGCTGCGGATCGGGCGGTACAGCGAGTCGCCCATGCCCGGGGTGGAGCTCGACCCGGAGGTCGCCGAGGCGTTCGACGACGCCGGCCGGCTGTTGGAGGAGCTCGGGCACGTCGTCGAGGACGTGCCCGCCGGTCTGCTCGACCCCGCCGTGCTGCCGTCCTTCGAGCGGGTGTGGGCGCTGAGCGCGACCACCCTGCCGGTGCCGCCCGACCGGGTCGACCGCCTGCAGCCGCTCACCCGCTGGATGCGCGACCGCGGGCTGGCGCTGTCGGCCCGGGACGCGATGGAGGCGATGTTCGCCCTGCGGGTGTTCTCGCGGCAGTTCGTGCGCGCCACCGCCGGGTTCGACGTGCTGCTCGCGCCGGTGCTGACCATGACGCCGCGGCCCAGCGGCTGGTTCCAGGCCGACGGCGAGGGCGCCCCGGACTTCGAGCGGCAGAAGCGCTACGCGGCGTTCACCGCTCTCTTCAACGTCACCGGGCAGCCCGCGGTGAGCGTGCCGCTGCACTGGACGGCCGACGACCTGCCCGTCGGCACCATGCTCGTCGGCCGCCCGGCCGACGAGGCGACCCTGATCTGCCTGGCTGCGCAGCTGGAGGCGGCCCGGCCGTGGGCGCACCGGCGCCCCGCCGTCTGGACCGACACCCGATGAACTCCGGGCGTGCCCGGTAAGTTGTCCGGCGTGACCGTCGCCGAGACCCTCCTCGTCTACGCCGGCATCCCGCTGGCCGTCATCCTCGTGCTGGCGCTGCTGACGCTCAGGCCGGGCGCCGGCCGGCGTCCCCGCTACAAGCCCGGCCAGTCGTGGGACTACGCCCCCGTCTGGTACGAGCCGCACCCCGCGCACACCGGCGGTCACGGCCCCGCCTCGACGCACGGGCCCGCCGCGGTTCCGGGCAGCGACACCTCGGCCCTGGGGTCCTCCGTGTACCCGGAGCAGCCGGGCGAGCGTGCCCTGGAGTCCGGGAACGGCGTCGGCCCCGCCGTCGGCACCGGCTCCACCGGATCGCACGGCGGTGCCACGGCCGCCCGGCTGCCGCACCCCGCCGGCCCGCTGGGCGGCGCCCGAGGGACCTGGTGACCCGGTGACCACCTACTCCGTTCCGACGACCATTCCCGGAGGCCGGCGATGACCCGCGCGCTCGAAGCCGATTCCCGCGCCACGGACGTGGCGGGCACGGCGCCCCCGCGTACCGAGGAGGGCCGGCCGGACGAGATCTTCACCTACCGCGAGCTGGCGCGCCTGGACGAGGCGCTGACCATGTCTTCCCGCGAGACCGGGCTGCGCTTCACCCTCTACGTGGGTGAGCTGCGCACGCCGACCCGTGCGCACGCCGAGGAGCTGCACGCCCGCTCCGGCGCCAACCCGTCCGACGCCGTCCTGATCGCCGTCTCACCCGGGCAGCGGGTGGTGGAGGTGGTCACCGGTGCGGGCGCCGCCCGCCGGCTGCCCGACCGCGCCTGTGCGCTCGCCGTCCTCTCCATGACCAGCGCCTTCGGCGCCGGGGACCTGGTGGGCGGCATCGTCAACGGCTTGCGCCAGCTCTCCGACCAGGCCGGGCACCCGGCGGCCCTGCGCCCGTAGGACCTGCTTCCTCGCCCGCTCGGGCCGGTGCCCGACGAGCCCGGAGACGACAAGGCCCCGCCCACCAGCTGGTGGGCGGGGCCTCGTCGTTCGCGGCTCAGCGTCCGGCGTCGGCGTCCCGCTCGCGGGCTCGCAGCGCACGGGCGACGCCGTCGCGGCCCTCGAACACCAGCCGGCGCAGGGCGGGCGGCTGGTCCGGGTCGGACAGCCACGCGTCCGCCGCCGCGATGGTGCGCGGCTCGACCACCGGCGGGAACAGGTACTGGACGGTGTTCTTGGCGATCTCGCCGGGCCGGCGGTCCCAGACCGGGCGGACCTCGGCGAAGTAGCGGTCGACGTACCCCGCGGTGAGCTCCCGCTGGGCCGGGTGCCAGAAGCCCTGGAGCATCGCCTCGTGCACGGCGTTGGGCAGCGACTCGTCGGTGAAGGCCCGTTGCCAGGTCTCCTCCTTCGACTCCGCCGTCGGCCGCAGCGCCCGCGCCGTCGCGGCCCGCCGGATGCCGGTGGCGGTGGCGTCCCGCTCCGCCTCGGCGTCGATCTCCGCGTCGCCGGCCGCGCCGATGGCGACCAGACCGTGCAGGAAGGCCCACCGGGCGTCGGCGTCGACCTCGAGACCGGCGACCGTGCGGGAGCCGTCGAGCAGACCGCGCAGCGCGGCGGCGTGCTCCTCGGTGCGGGCGGCGCTCGCCAGCGTGCGCGACCAGAGCAGCTGCTGGTCGCTGCCCGCCGGGGCCGCCTCGAGGGCGGCGAGCGCCGCGTCGGCCAGCTGGGCCCAGCCGGTCGGTGCCCAGGCCGGGTCGGCGTAGGAGGACAGCGCGCTATGCACCCGGGCCAGCAGCGACTGGATGACGCTGCTCTCGGTCTCCGCGCCCACCCCGGCGAGCACCAGCTGCACCCACTCGCGGGCGGGCAGCTCGGCGTCGCGGGTCATGTCCCAGGCCGCCGACCAGCACAGCGCGCGGGCCAGCGGGTCCGGGATGGCGCCGATCCGGGCGCGCAGCGTCGCCAGCGATCGCTCGTCGAGCCGCAGCTTGGCGTAAGTGAGGTCGTCGTCGTTGACCAGCACCAGGTCCGCCACCGGGTGCCCGGCCAGCTCGGGCACCTCGGTGCGGGCGCCGGCCACGTCGAGCTCCACCCGGTGGGTGCGGATCAGCCCGTCGGGACCCTCGCTGTAGAGACCCACCGCCAGCCGGTGGTTGCGCAGCACCGGGTGCTCGGCGACCGCGGTCTGCTCGATGGCGAAGCCGGCGTACCGGCCGTCGTCGGTGAGCTGGAAGACCGGGCGCAGGGTGTTGACCTGGCTGGTGCGCAGCCACTGGTCGGCCCACTCCGACAGGTCGCGCCCGGAGCTCTCCGACAGCGGGCCCAGCAGGTCGGCCAGCGTCGTGTTGCCGTACTCGTGCCGGCGGAAGTACCGCTGCACTCCGGCGAGGAACTCGTCGCGGCCGACGTAGGCGACCAGCTGCTTGAGGACCGAGGCGCCCTTGGCGTAGGTGATGCCGTCGAAGTTGACCTCCACCGCGGCGACGTCGGGGATGTCGGCCGCGATCGGGTGCGTCGAGGGCAGCTGGTCCTGCGCGTAAGCCCAAGCCTTCTCGGTGTTGGCGAACGTGGTCCAGGCGGTCGTGTACTCGGTGGCCTCGGCCTGCGCCAGCGTGCTGATGTAGGTGGCGAAGGACTCGTTCAGCCACAGGTCGTCCCACCAGCGCATGGTGACCAGGTCGCCGAACCACATGTGCGCCAGCTCGTGCAGCACCGTCTCCGCGCGGCGCTCGTAGCGGGCCCGGCTCACCTTCGACCGGAAGACGTAGTCCTCGAGGAAGGTGACCGCGCCGGCGTTCTCCATCGCCCCGGCGTTGAACTCGGGCACGAACAGCTGGTCGTACTTGTCGAACGGGTACGGGTAGTCGAACACCCGGTGGTAGAAGTCGAAGCCCTGCTTGGTGATCCGGAACATCTCGTCGGCGTCGAGGTACCGGGCCAGGGAGGCGCGGCAGTACAGGCCGAGCGGGATGCCGTCGTGCAGGTCGGTGACCTTGGCGTAGGGGCCGGCGATCAGCGCGACGAGGTAGGTGGAGATGCGCCTGGTGGGCGCGAAGTGGGCCAGCTGCGACCCGCCCTCGCCCGCCTCGATGGTGCGGTCGCCGGTGTTGGAGATGACGTGCCAGTCGAACGGCGCGGTCACGTGCAGCGTGAAGGAGGCCTTGAGGTCGGGCTGGTCGAAGCAGGTGAACATGCGCTTGGCGTCGGCCGGCTCGAACTGCGTGTAGAGGTAGACCTGCCCGTCCTCGGGGTCGAGGAAGCGGTGCAGCCCCTCGCCGCTGTTGGAGTAGCGGCAGTCCGCCGTCACCACGAGGGTGTTCTGCTCCGCGAGGCCGGGCAGGGGGATCCCGCCGTCCTCGGTGTAGCCGCGCACGTCCAGCTCGGTGCCGTTGAGCGTCGCCGAGTGCACGGTCTCGGCGACCAGGTCGATGAACGTGTCCGCGCCCGGCTGGCGGCAGGTGAACTCCACGGTCGTCGTCGAGCGGAAGGTGCGCTCTCCGGGATGACCGGCCCCGTCGGTGACGTCGAGCGAGATGTCGTAGCTCTGGACGGCGAGCAGCTCGGCGCGGACGGCGGCATCGGTGCGGGTCAGGTTGGGTACGGCCACCCGGGCAGCTTGTCATGCGGGGCCGACGGTCCGCCCGCGGTCCACCCGTGAGCTCCGAGGGGAACAACCCGGAGGACGCCGGACTTGCCAGCCACCAGTAGCGGCCCCGGGCACCTCCAGCCCGGGCCACGGAGCGAGGAGCACGAATGACCGACGCAGTGCAGAGCGCCCCCACCAAGGCCCGCGTGGACTTCTGGTTCGACCCCCTGTGCCCCTGGGCCTGGCTCACCAGCCGGTGGGTTCTCGAGGCGGCGAAGGTCCGCGACATCGACCTCCACTGGCACGTGATGTCGCTGGCGGTGCTCAACCGGGGGCGCGACCTGCCCGAGGACTACGCCGAGATGATGAAGCAGGCCATCGGCCCCGTGCGGGTGGCGGTCGCGGCCGCGCAGCAGCACGGCGACGAGGTGCTCGGCGACCTCTACACCGCCATGGGCACCCTCCGGCACCACGAGGGCCGGGAGCTGGAGGAGATCATCGCGCCGGCGCTCGAGCGGGTGGGCCTGCCGGCGGAGCTCGCCGAGGCCGCCGGCTCCGCCGAGTACGACGAGGCCCTGGAGAAGAGCCACCACGCGGGCATGGATCCGGTCGGCGACGACGTCGGCACCCCGGTCATGCACATCGACGGGGTCGCCTTCTTCGGCCCGGTGATCAGCAAGGTGCCGACCGGTGAGGACGCCGGCAAGGCCTTCGACGGCGCCGTCCTGCTGGCCAACCTCCCCGACTTCTGGGAGCTCAAGCGCACCCGCACCTCGGGCCCGGACATGGAGTCCGTCCCGGCCGACGCGCTGGAGCTCACCCGCCGCTGACGGAGGACCCCGTCGACGGCGGGCCCCGCACCGGGGCCACGGGGCTGCGGCATCCTGACGGGATGCCGCACCCCACGCGCCAGCGCATCTTCATCTCCGGTGCCAGCTCCGGCCTCGGCGAGGGCATGGCCCGCCGGTTCGCCGCGATGGGCCGAGACCTCGCCCTCTGCGCCCGCCGGATCGAGCGGCTCGAGGCGCTGCGGGCCGAGCTGCTGGCCGCCCGTCCCGGCATCCGGGTCGAGGTCGCCGCCATGGACGTCGACGACGCCGGCTCGGTGGCCACCGTGCTGCCCGAGCTCGCCGACCGCCTCGGCGGGCTGGACCGGGTGATCGTCAACGCCGGCATCGGCAAGGGTGCCTCGGTGGGCACCGGCGAGGCTGCGCGCAACCGCGCGGTCCTGGTGACCAACGTGCTGGGGTCGCACGCCCAGTGCGAGGCGGCCATGGAGATCTTCCGGCGCCAGGGCATGGGTCACCTGGTCCTGGTCTCGTCCGTGGCCTCGGTCCGGGGCATGCCCGGCAGCCGCACCGCCTACGGAGCCAGCAAGGCGGCGCTCAACTGCCTCGCCGAGGGCATCCGTTCCGACGTCTACGGCTCGCAGATCGTCGTCTCCACGGTGCTGCCGGGCTACATCGCCACCGACATCAACGTCGGGCGTCGGGGTCCGCTCACCGTCGGCCTGGACAAGGGGGTCGACGCGCTCACCGCGGTCATCGAGCGCGAGCCGGTCCGCGGCTACGTGCCCGAGTTCCCGTGGCGACCGGTCGCCCGCCTGCTCCGGGTGCTCCCGCTGTCGGTCGTCCGCCGGGTCACCGGCTCGTGACGGGACCGACCCCGCTCACCAGCTGATCCGCATCGGCCGGCCGCGGGCGTCGCGCGCGTCCTCGCCCACGCTCTGCGCCGTGCCGGCGGCGATCCGAGCCGCGGACCACGCCGCTGCGCACGCGTCCAGCGCGTCGACCATCGGCACGCGGACCGGCGCGCCCGCCAGCGCGTCCTCCACGTCCATCACCCTGCGCAGTGCCGTCAGCCGCTGCACCGTTCCGCGGGCGGTGGGCTTCGGGTCGGTCACCCGCGGATCGATCGCCCGGAACGCCAGCTCCGGGTGCACCTCCACCACCCGGTCGGACGGCGGATCGCCCAGCGCCTCGTCGAGCTGCCGGATCGCCTTGACCAGCTGGAACGCCTGGGCCGAGGGGGCGCGCGGGGGAGTCGTGCGCGCCCGGGACAGGGCCCGCGCCTGGGCGTAGTCGTCCGCCTGCAGCACGGCTCGGACCGGCGCCTGGAAGACCGAGCTCCTCCTGGCGCCGAGCAGGTCGGCGGCGGCGACGTCACAGGCGCGGACGCCGTCGTCGGACAGCCCGATCGGCATGTCGATCGCCACCACGTCGACGTCGGGCACGGCGAGCACGGCGGCGACGTCCTCGAGCACCAGCAGCGTCACGGACCGGCCGTCCAGGAGTGCCCCGACCCACCGGCCGCGCCAGCCGTCGACTCCCAGCACCGCCACGGCGGCAGCCTGTCAGACTCCCGGGCATGCGCGTCTTCATCGGTACCGACCACGCGGGCCTGGACTTCAAGGAGCACCTCAAGCGGGCGCTGGCCGACGCCGGCCACGAGCCGGTCGACTGCGGCGCGTTCGAGTACGACGCCCAGGACGACTACCCGCCGTTCTGCTTCGAGGTGGGGGAGCGAACCGTGGCCGAACCCGGGTCGCTGGGCGTGGTCATCGGTGGCTCGGGCAACGGCGAGCAGATGGCCGCCAACAAGGTGCCCGGGGTGCGCGCCGCGCTGGTGTGGAACACCGAGACCGCACGGCTCGCCCGCGAGCACAACGACGCCAACGTCGTCTCCATCGGCGCCCGGCAGCACAGCGACGAGGAGGCCACCGCGCTGGTGCTGGAGTTCCTGGCGACGCCGTTCAGCGGCGACGAGCGGCACGTCCGGCGGATCGGGCTCGTCACCGACTACGAGCGGGACCGGCACCGCCCGGCGGGGGGCCTGCCCACCCGGACGCAGCACCCCTGACGGAGGCGCGTGGGGCGGTGGACCGCTCCGGCTGGCCGGTTCGGGGAGGGCGGCGCTGCATGACTATGCAATGTCGTGCATACTTGCCCCCGTGTCCAAGGTGCTCACCTCCCTGCCCGTCGGCGAACGCGTCGGCATCGCCTTCTCCGGCGGTCTCGACACCTCCGTAGCGGTCGCGTGGATGCGCGACAAGGGGGCGGTGCCCTGCACCTACACCGCCGACATCGGCCAGTACGACGAGCCGGACATCGCCTCGGTCCCCGGCCGGGCGACCGCCTACGGCGCGGAGCTCGCGCGGCTGGTCGACTGCCGGGCCGCGCTGGTCGAGGAGGGGCTGGCCGCGCTCACCTGCGGCGCCTTCCACATCCGCTCCGGTGGCCGCAGCTACTTCAACACCACGCCGCTGGGCCGCGCCGTCACCGGCACCCTGCTGGTGCGCGCGATGCTCGAGGACGACGTCCAGATCTGGGGCGACGGCTCGACGTTCAAGGGCAACGACATCGAGCGCTTCTACCGGTACGGCCTGCTGGCCAACCCCTCGCTGCGCATCTACAAGCCGTGGCTGGACGCCGACTTCGTCACCGAGCTCGGCGGCCGGACGGAGATGTCGGAGTGGCTGGTCGCCCACGGCCTGCCCTACCGCGACAGCGCGGAGAAGGCCTACTCCACCGACGCCAACATCTGGGGCGCCACGCACGAGGCCAAGACCCTCGAGCACCTGGACACCGGCCTCGAGACGGTGCAGCCGATCATGGGGGTCCGGTTCTGGGATCCGTCGGTCGAGATCGCCCCCGAGGACGTCACGATCGGCTTCGCGCAGGGCCGGCCGGTGAGCATCAACGGCAAGGAGTTCGGCTCGGCCGTCGAGCTGGTGCTGGAGGCCAACGCCATCGGCGGCCGGCACGGCCTGGGCATGTCCGACCAGATCGAGAACCGCATCATCGAGGCCAAGAGCCGCGGCATCTACGAGGCCCCGGGGATGGCCCTGCTGCACGTCGCCTACGAGCGGCTGGTCAACGCCATCCACAACGAGGACACCCTGGCCAACTACCACAGCCAGGGCCGCCGGCTGGGCAGGCTCATGTACGAGGGGCGCTGGCTGGACCCGCAGGCGCTCATGCTCCGGGAGTCCCTGCAGCGGTGGGTCGGCATGGCCGTGACCGGTGAGGTGACCCTGCGGCTGCGGCGCGGCGAGGACTACTCGATCCTCGACACCGCCGGCCCGGCGTTCAGCTACCACCCGGACAAGCTCTCCATGGAGCGCACCGAGGACTCCGCCTTCGGGCCGGTGGACCGCATCGGGCAGCTGACCATGCGCAACCTGGACATCGCCGACTCCCGCGCCAAGCTGGAGCAGTACGCCGGCCTGGGCATGGTGGGCGGCGGGACGACGCCGGCCGCGATCGGTGCCGCGCAGGCCGCCGCCACCGGTCTGATCGGCGCCATGGACGTCGGCGGCGCCGAGGTGATCGCCTCGCGCGGCGAGGTGTCGGCCGACGAGGAGCTGCTCGACCGGGCCGCGATGGAGTCCGGCACCGACTGAGCGGGGTCAGAACTCGTCGGGGCACCAGGGCGCGATCGGCCAGCCGAACGCCGTCGAGGCGAGGGTGACCGCGCCGGGGCTCACCTCGGTGACCCGGCCGGCGCCCTGCAGCGCGGCGAGCGAGGTGCCGCCGAGGTAGACCGCGGAGAGTTCCTCGATGCCGAGCACGAGGTCCGGGTCGCGGTCCGTCCGGCCGCAGTAGCCGCCGGCGGGGTGGCCGGACAGCCGCCAGCGTCCGTCGTTCCACGGGCAGAACGGGTCGCGGACCTCCAGCACCAGGTCGATGGGTGCCGGATAGCGGCGGGCGGCCAGCGCCCGGCCGACGTCGACCACCCGCACCCACAGCGCGTCGACCGGGTGGGCGTGCAGCGCGCGCGGATCGGTCAGCAGGTGGCGCACCGGGTCGTCGGAGGAGGCGTGCGGCGCGGCCACGGTGCGCACCAGGTCGTGGGACAGCAGGAAGCGCCACAGCGCGGCGTAGGCGGCGGGGCCGGTGGCCCGCACCTCCTCGACGGTGAGCGTGCTCTCCGGCTCGCCGGCCGCGGTGAACGTGCCGGTGATCCGGTAGGTCGCGTAGCCGTCCACCTCGCCGTCGGCCCCCACGTGCAGCGCGTACTGCCGCTCGTTCGCGCCGTGCCGCTCCTCCGGGACGTCGAGCAGCCGGCGGCCCCACCAGCGGTCGTCGCGGACGAGGTTCCCCGGCACCCAGCGCCGGACGGCCTCGTAGACCCGTGCCGCGGCGGGCCGGAACTCCTCGGCGTCGACCAGCCGCACGCGCC
The DNA here is from genome assembly GCF_054051055.1 of Blastococcus sp. SYSU DS0973. Taxonomy (NCBI): domain Bacteria; kingdom Bacillati; phylum Actinomycetota; class Actinomycetes; order Geodermatophilales; family Geodermatophilaceae; genus Blastococcus; species Blastococcus sp. SYSU DS0973. Next base: position 374,333 of record NZ_JBJHAN010000001.1, on the reverse strand, counting down.
CGTCCCCGGTGTCGACGTCGTCGCGCACCCGCAGCCGTCCGGCCTCCCCGGTCCAGCCGCCGCGCCAGGACGCGGGGGCGTAGCCGAACCGGCCGTAGATGGACCCCTCCGCGGCCCACAGCGCCGCCACCGGCTCACGCTCCTGCTCGTGCAACTCGGTCAGCTGCCGCCGCATGATCGCCGTCAGCACGCCGCGGCGGCGGTGGGTGGGGGAGACGCTGACCCAGGTGACTCCGGCGGTCGGCACGACGGCGCCGGGCACGCTCATCCGGAAGCTGTAGAGCCCGGAGGTGGCGACGATCCGGCCGTCGTCGTACAGGGCGAGAGAGCGGTCCAGCTCGGCCACCGGCGGCACGGTCTCCGTGTAGGGCCCGGTCAGCGGATCGCCGAACACGGTGTGCATGGCGCGGGTGAAGGCCGGCCACTCGTCGGCGGTGATCGGGCGGAGCTGGGCGGAGAGGTCGTCGGCCACGGGGCGTGTCTACCGAACGGGTGCGACGGGACGCCAGCGAGTTGCGGGCCGGTGCTCCACGCACCGGGGGCCGCAGATCGGGGTCGGCTGCTGGGATGCCGCCACGCCGGAGGAGCGGCGTCCGGTGTCGGGGCCACCCTCGAGCGCGATCCGGCTAGGGTCGGTGCCGCTGGGCCTGCCGTCGTCGTCGTGCCCCTGCGCCACCGGCGTGCCCGGCGGACGGAGGAAGCCCGTGCGCGCTCGCGCACTGCCCCTGGCAGTGGTCGCCGCCCTGTTCACCGCGGCCTGCACCGGTTCGCCGGAGGACGGTGCCGGAACCGAGGAGCAGGTGGCGCAGGTCGCCACCACCGCTCCGGGTGAGCGCCTGACCCTCGTCGCGGACGACGACCCGGTCGCCATGGCGGCCAGCGCCAGCCGGACCTTCTTCGAGGAGGCGGGCGTGGTCGTGCTCGCCGCCGAGGGCGACCGGGCCGGCACGCTGCTCGGCGCGTCCGCCGCCGTCGCGCTCGGCGTGCCGCTGCTGCTGGGCGCCGACGGCTCCGGCGTCGACGAGCCGGTCCGTGCCGAGCTCGAGCGGTTGGGGACCACCACGGTGCTCGCCGTGGGCGAGGCGGCCCCGGCGCCGGCCTCCGCCTCCTCCTCGTCGTCGGCGTCGCCCGCCGAGGACGCCCCCGAGGTCATCGGTGTCCCGGCCGACCCGGCTGCCCTCGCGGCCGCGCTGGACCGGGAGCTCGCCGAGGCCGACCCGGTCGCCGGCGACGCCGCCGTCGCCGCCGTCGCGGCACTCGACCCCGCCGACCCTGCTGCGCTGCGCCCGGAGGGCGCCCCCGGCGGCTCGGCGGAGGAGGACGACGAGGGCGGCACCGACGGCTCGCTGCCCGAGATCGAGGGCGCCGAGCCGATCGCCGGCACCCTCGTGCTGACCACCGGCACCCCCGACGCGCTGGCCGCGACGGCGACCGCCCGCGCCGCCGGCGCCCGGGTGCTGGTCACCGGCGGACCGACCGACCCGCGCGCGTCCGGGGAGCTGATCGGAGCCCTCGCCGAGGACGACGCCGTGCACGTGGTCGCCCTGGGCGCCGGCTTCGCCCAGGAGCAGGGCCTGGACTGGAAGCTGGCGACCGCGGCGACCGGGACCGAGCTGCCCGGCGGCGGTCAGCTCCTCTTCCCGGGCCGGATGATGGTGGCGCTCTACGGACACCAGGGGACCGCCGCGCTCGGGATCCTCGGGGAGCAGCCGGTGGATGCCGCGATCCAGCGGACCCGCGACCACGCCGCGCCGTACGAGCCGCTGGTGGACGTCCCCGTCATCCCTGCCTTCGAGATCATCGTGACGGTGGCCTCGGAGTTCGCCGGGCCCGACGGCAACTACTCGACCGAGAGCGCCGTCGAGGACGTGCGCCCGTGGGTCGAGGCCGCGGGGGGCGCCGGCCTCTACGTGGTGCTGGACCTGCAGCCCGGCCGGACGGACTTCGTGACCCAGGCCGAGCTCTACCGGCCGCTGCTGGAGCTGCCCTACGTGGGCCTGGCGCTCGACCCGGAGTGGCGGCTCGGGCCGAACGAGGTGCACCTGACGCAGATCGGTTCGGTCGGCATCGAGGAGGTCAACCGGGTGGTGAACTGGCTGGCCGACCTCACCCGGGAGAACCGGCTGCCGCAGAAGCTCCTCGTCCTGCACCAGTTCCGGATCGACATGCTGCCCGGGCTGGACCAGCTGGACATGAGCCGGGACGAGCTGGCGATCATGATCCACGCCGACGGGCAGGGGCCTCAGGGCTCCAAGCAAGCCACCTGGCGGGCGCTGCACGACAACGCACCCGAGGGCCTGTTCTGGGGCTGGAAGAACTTCTACGACGAGGACAGCCCGATGCTGAACCCCCAGCAGACGATCGAGCAGGTCGAACCGGACCCGGACCTGGTCACCTACCAGTAGCCGGGTCCCGGCACCGGGTGGGCGGCACGGCCGCCGGGTCCGACCGGGAGGTGGGAGCTTCCCCGATCCGTCGGTGCCCTGTGGTGTGCTGGCGCGTGTCGTCGACCGGAGGAGTGGTTCCCCGTGACCAGCGTTGCGCTCGGCTCCACTGATCAGCTCGACCCACGGCTGCTCGAGCACCGCCGCGAGCTCACCGGGTACTGCTACCGGATGCTCGGTTCGGTGTTCGACGCCGAGGACGCGGTGCAGGAGACGATGGTCCGCGCCTGGCGGGGGCTCGCCGACTTCGAGGGCCGGTCGGCGGTCCGCTCCTGGCTGTACCGGATCGCCACCAACGTCTGCCTCGACCAGCTCTCGGGCCGGCAGCGCCGGGCGTTGCCGATGGATCTGGCGGGCTCGCCGTCCCCGCCGGTGGCGGCCTCGCTGGCCGGGCGCCGCGCCACCGAGGCGTGGGTGGAGCCGGTCCTCGACCGGCAGGTGCTCCCCGAGGACGGCGACCCGGCCGAGCAGGCGGTGGCCCGCGAGTCGGTGCGCCTGGCGTTCGTCGCCGCGCTGCAGCACCTGCCGCCGAAGCAGCGGGCGGTGCTGATCCTGCGCGAGGTGCTGCGCTGGAGGGCCGACGAGGTCGCCGAGCTGCTCGACACCACGGTCGCCTCGGTGAACAGCGCGCTGCAGCGGGCCCGGGCGACGCTCGCCGACGTCGGGGGACGCCCGGCGCCGCGCACGCTGGACGACGAGGGCCGCGCGCTGCTGGCCCGCTACCTCGACGCGTTCGAGCGCTACGACATCGACGCCTTCGTGCAGCTGCTGCACGAGGACGCCACCCAGCACATGCCGCCGTTCGAGATGTGGCTGCGCGGGCGCGACGACATCGCCACCTGGATGACCGGACCCGGCGCCGGGTGCAAGGGGTCGCGGCTGATCGAGACCTCGGCCAACGGCACGCCGGCGGTCGCCCAGTACCGCCCGGCCGACGGCGGTGGCCACGCGCCGTGGGGCCTGCACGTGCTGGAGATCCAGGACGGTCGGATCGCGCACATCTCCAGCTTCCTCAACCTCGACTGCGAGCTGTTCGCCGCGCTCGGGCTGCCCACGGAGCCGTAGCCGCCGGCCCGCCGCGGATGTCCGGCCGGTCGGCACGCGCTCGACCGGGAGCGGTCACCGCGTCAGCCCGGCGAGATGACGGCGCCGGTGCCGACCCGGCTCCGTCACCGATGCGGGCGGGGCCCGCGGCTACCGTCGGACCTCATGGCGGATCCGACGACGGGGGACACGCGCCGCGAGCGGTGGGAGCGCGGCACGGAGTGGCCGCTGACCACGGCGGCGGTGCTCTTCCTGGCCGCCTACGCGTGGCCGATCCTCGAGCCGGACCTGGCCACGCCGTGGCGGTGGCTGTGCAACGTCCTGACCTGGGTCACCTGGGTGGCGTTCGCAGTGGACTTCGTCGTGCGGCTGACGCTGGCCCAGCGGCGGTGGCAGTTCGTGCGAACCCACTTGCTCGACCTCGCCGTCGTCGTCCTGCCGCTGTTCCGCCCGTTGCGCCTGCTGCGGCTGGTCACCCTCCTGTCGGTGCTCAACCGGCACGCGGGCCGGTCGCTGCGCGGGCGAGTGGTCATCTACGTCTCCGGCGCCACCGCGCTGGTCATGCTCGTCTCGTCCCTGGCCATCCTCGACGCCGAGCGGGGCGCCGAGGACGCCAACATCGAGACCTACGGCGGGGCGCTGTGGTGGTCGTTCGCCACGGTCACCACGGTCGGCTACGGCGACCAGTACCCGGTGACCACCACCGGACGGGTGATCGCGGCCGGGCTGATGCTCGCCGGGATCGCGCTGCTCGGCATCATCACCGCCACCTTCGCCTCCTGGCTGGTGCAGCGGGTCGAGGAGATCGAGGACGAGTCGGCCGCAGCGACCCGTCAGGACGTGCAGGCGCTGGTCGCCGAGATCGTCGCGCTGCGGGCGGAGGTCGCGCGGGGAACCGGGCACGCCGGCGACGGACCTCCCGGCACCGGGTCGACCGCCGAGGAGGCGGCCAGGCGGTAGCGGTCACTCCCGGTCGTGGCCGGCCGCCTCACGCCGTCGACCCGGACCGGCTCCCCGCGGGAACGCCGCCGGTCACGCTCCCGCCGGCAGCACGGCGGGGTCCGAGGAGCACCCGCCCCAGCACGCGCGGGCGCATCAGCGACGGCGGCCGGGTGAGCATCCCGATGACCCGGACGAACGCCGCAGCCACCTCGGGGTCACGGTGGGCGACCGGGAGCAGGCGCTCCAGGTAGGCGGTGGTGAGGCGCCAGGGCACCGGTCGAGGGCCCTCGACCTCCGGGTGCGCGAGGTCGGATCCCGTGGCGAGGTCCCACGCGTCCTGCACGGCCCACCGCGCCGCCGACAGCGTCCGCAGGCCGACGCGGTCGAGGCCGTGCGCGTCCAGGACGCGGTCGAGTGCCAGGGCCTCGATGATCGCCACGGTCATGCCCTGCCCGAAGCGGGGATCGAAGGAGCAGACCGCGTCGCCGGCGACGTGGTAGCCCTCGGGCAGGCGGCGCAGCCGGTCGTACCGGTGCCGGGAGAACGAGGGGAAGGCGGCTCGCGCGGCGTCCCCGATCGGCTCGGCGCCGGCGACGACGTCGTGCAGGTCGCGGCTCCAGAGGTCGGCCGCGTAGTCGGTGAAGCCGTCCAGGTCCGCCGGGGGGCGTTCCCCCAGCATCCCGATCAGGGTGACCAGCCACCGCCCGTCCTCGACGGCGAGCGCGACCCCGCCCCTGCGGCCGCCCGGGGGGACGTCCACCAGCACGTTCCGGCTCCCGCCCAGGTCGGCGGGGTCGCGGCGGAACAGCCGCGTGGTGTAGTGGATGTCGACCTTCAGCCGCTCCTCGGCGGGCGGTGCGAAGCCGAGGTCGGCCAGCCAGCGCGGCGACCGGGAGCTGCGGCCCGTGGTGTCGACCACCAGGTCGGCGTCCAGCATCCGCTCCTCGGTGGGGTCGGCCTCCGACCGCAGCCGCACCCCCGTCACACGGCCCCGGTCGCCGGTCGTCCGCAGGTCCCGGGCGGCCCAGCCGTCGAGCACCTCCACCCGGTCCAGCGCCCGGACCCGGTCGCGGACGACGCCCTCGATGAGCGGCCGGGTCGCTCCCGCGATGCGGAGGTCCGCGCCGGTCAGGTCCAGGCGGCCGCCGCCCATGTGGAAGCGCCACTCCGGCGCCGGGATGACGTGGGCGCCGCCCGTGGCGAGGTCCTCGACGATGCCGGGCAGCAGCTGTTCCAGCCGGGTCAGCCCGCCGGGCACCAGCAGGTGGATGTGCTGACCCTGCGGCACTCCCCGACGGTCCACCCGGCCGTCGGGCAGGACGTCGCGGTCGACCACGGTGACGCGGTCGAAGCGGCGGACCAGCGGTACGGCGTGCACGAGCCCGGCCATGCCGGCACCGAGCACGACGGCGTGTTCTCCGAGGTGGGTCACGGCTTCCTCCTGGCGGCAGCGTCGGTGACGTCTGCTCACGCTAAGAACGGCGGCGGCCGGCCGGCATCGGGCAGATGGTGCAACTCGGCCGGGAGCGCGACTGCACCATCCTGTCCACGCCGGCTACACCAGGTCGTGCTCGTAGGCGTACGCGGTCGCTGCGGACCGGTTGGGCAGCGCCAGCTTCGTGAAGACGTTGTGCAGGTGTCGTGCCACGGTCTTGTCGCTGATGACCAGCTGCTCGGCGATCTCGCGGTTGGTGCGGCCTGCAGCCACCAGGCGGATCACGTCGAGCTCGCGCGGCGTCAGCCCGGCCGCAGCGTCCGGCGCAGCGGGTCCCGGGCGCGCGAGGTCCGGCGCGGCCCCGACGGCCGTGAAGACGCGCACCGCCGCGGCCACCTCCATGGCGGCCGTGTCGTCGTCGCCGAGCGCCCGCAGCGCCCGGCCGATCAGGACTCGGGTCCGGGCCGCCTCGTAGGGAGCGGGCAGCGCCGCCCAGCTCCTCAGGGCGTCCGACAGCTCCTCGAGAGCCGGCCCGTACCTGCCCTGGGCGAGCGACACCGTTCCCCGGGCGCGCGCGGCGGTGGCCCGGAGGACGCCCGTGTCGACGTCGTCGGCGATGCCGTCCAGCTCGACGCTCGCGGTCCGCGCCGCCTCGACGTCACCCGCGGCCAGCATGATCTGGACGGCGGCGGCCAGCAGCTCCGCCCGCGGCCGGGGCGCGCGCACCTCGTCCACGACGCCGCGATCGCCGGGGGCGGGCCGGCCGACGGCGCAGCGGATCGCGGCCACCGCCGTCTGCGTGCGTCCCTGGGCCAGCCGCAGCAGCGCCAGTCCCGGGTGCGGGTCGTGGCCCAGGGCGACCGCCTGCTGGAAGGCGGCCTCGGCGGCGGCGTGCTCACCGCGCATGCGGTGCAGCTCGGCTCGCTGGTAGTAGGCCATCCCGGCGGCGGGGTCCGGTGGGTCCGACAGCCAGCGGCAGGCTCGGTCGGCCTCCGCCACCGCCTCGGCCCAGTCGCCCCGCCACTGGGCCAGCTCGGACCGGTGCACGAGGCACTGCCCCCGGAAGGGGACGAGACCGCCCTGCGCCTCGCACCAGTCGCTCAGCGCGGCCGTCCACTGCTGGGCTCGCCGCAGGTCGAGGACCTGCTGGCAGGCGAGGAGCACGGCGCAGTACACGATGCCGGCGGCGATCGGCGAGACGCGCCCGGCCCGGACGGCCACCATCGCCTCGTCGAGCTCGGCCAGGCCGCGGGCCGTCTGGCCGTTCCGGATCAGCGCCTGGCCCTGCCCGAGTGAGCCGAGCGCCGCCAGGTCGGCGTCGCCGAAGCGCCGGCCGATCGCGGTGGCCGCTGCGAACGCACGGTGCGCCGCGGCCGGATTCCCGCCGTCCAGCTCCTGCAACCCGGCCGGGAGCAGCAGGTACCCACGTTCGGCGCAGTCCTGCGGCGCGCCCTCCTCCAGGACCCGGTGCGCGCGGGCGAGCCAGCCGCTGCCACGCGCCTCCGCGCCGCGGGCGAGCAGCAGCACCAGGCCGAGCCAGAACGCGCACCGAGCGGCGGGCAGCACGTCGCCGCGGTCGGCGAAGGCCTGGTACGCCCTCTCCCATGCGTCCTCGGCGACCTCGTCCCGGCGGGTGAGGTGGGCGCTGAGCCCGAGCCGGTCGAGATCCTCCGCGTCCCGGAGTCGGCCCTGCTCGTCCGCGGCGAGCAGCCGGGTGCAGGCCTCGTCCCAGGCGCGGCGGTCGACGGCCGCGCGACCCAGTGCGAGCGGGTCGGCTGCGTGCTGCATGGTTCCTGGCTACACCTCGGCCGGTGGTCCGGACAGGGTTCACCGCGCGGCGGCGCGGGTCGGGTGCCCGGAGCCGGCGGATGACCGGGGGCGAGGCGATCAGGACGGGGCGGCGTCTCCGCTCGGTGCCGGCGGGCGGAGCTCCGCCGGCGCACCGGCCGCCTGGGGAGCGCCCAGCGGTCGCCGGACGGACCCGGCGGCGAGCACCGAGCCGGCCACCAGCAGCGCGGCCAGGATGAGCAGCGCGGCGCGGAACCCCTCGGCGAAGGTCGCGGGCTCGGTGTAGTCGTCCCCGCCGAGTCCGGCCGCGACGGGGACGACCGCCACCGCCAGCAGCCCGGCCGCCCTCGCCACGGCGTTGTTGACCCCTGACGCCACGCCGGCGTAGCGGTCCTCGGCGGAGTCGAGCACGGTCGCCGTCAGCGGGGCGACCAGCAGCGTGAGGCCGACGCCGAACAGCGCGACGGAGGGGAGCACGTCGCCCAGGTAGGAGGCGTCCGGCCCGATCCGGAGCATCAGCAGGACGCCGCCCGCGGCGACCAGCGGCCCGGCGGTGAGCAGCGCCCGCGGCCCGATCCGCTGGGCCAGCGCCCCGATGCGGGCGGAGAAGACGAGCATCAGCCCGGTGACCGGGAGCAGCGCGGTGCCGGCCAGCAGCGGGCTGTACCCGGACACCACCTGCAGCTGCAGGACGAGCAGCACGAACAGCCCACCGAGGGCCGCGTAGACGAACAGTGTCACGGCGTTGGCAGCGGCGAACTGCCGGTCGGCGAAGAGCGCCGGGGGGACCAGCGGGTGCTCCGACCGGCGCTCCACCCCGACGAAGGCGGCGAGGGCGAGGGCCCCGACCGCGCCGAGGAGCCAGGTGCCCGTGCCCGCACCGCCGTCCCCCGCTGCGGTCAGGGCGTAGGTCAGGGCGCCGAGACCGGCGGCGACCAGCGCCGTTCCGGCCCAGTCCAGCCGAGGAGCGGCCGCCGGGTCGCGGGACTCGGGTACGTGCCGGGCCGCGACGGCGACCACCAGCGCGGCCAGCGGCAAGTTGATCAGGAAGACCGCCCGCCAGCTCCACTCCACCAGCCAGCCACCGACGAACGGCCCGATCGCGGCGGCGACGCCGGAGAGCCCGGACCACGCCCCGACCGCGGCGGCCCGGTCCGGTCCGGAGAACGACGCGGAGATGATGGCCAGGCTCCCCGGGGTGAGCAGGGCCCCGCCGACGCCCTGGAGGGCGCGGGCAACCACGAGGGTGCCGATGTCCGGCGCCAGGCCGCACAGCGCCGAGGCGGCGGCGAACCAGCACACCCCCACGATGAAGACCCGGCGGCGTCCGAACCGGTCGCTGAGCGAACCGCCGAGCAGGATCAGCGCGGCGAGCGTCAGGGTGTAGGCGTTCACCGTCCACTGCAGACCGGCGAAGTCGGCGTCGAGGTCCGTACCGACCCGCTCGAGGGCCACGTTGACGACCGTCGCGTCCAGCATGGCCACGCCCGAGCCGAGGACGGTGGCGAGCAGCACCCAGCGCCCGTGGGCCGTGCCCATGCGCAGCCCCGGGCCGGTCACGGAGGGGTCGGCCACGAGCTCACCTCCTCCACCGGCTGCCGGCAGCAGCGCGGGTTGCCTGCCGCACTCCAACGCCCGGGGTGAACAGGGATTCCCCGGCCGGCGGTCCCGGGCGGCGTTGCAAGGACGCGCAGAATGGCGGGCATGGCGCCCGAGGCAGAGCTCGTCATCGCGGCCGGCGAGGTACCGGGGTACCTGGGGCCGACCGCGGCCCTCGTCGTCGCAGCTGCGGTGATCGGCTACCTGTCGGCCCGCGCCCGGGTGGTGCCGATCGTGGGGTTCCTGGTGGCCGGCGTCCTGATCGGCCCGGCGCAGCTCGGCATCGTCGAGAACGGCGAGGCGGTGGAGGCCGCCGCCGACATCGGCGTCATCCTGCTGCTGTTCACCATCGGGATCGAGTTCTCCCTGGAGCGGCTGGCCCGGGTCTGGACCTGGATCGCCGTCGCCGGTGGCCTGCAGCTGCTGCTGGCGACGGGTGCGGGGCTGGGGCTGACCCTGGCCGCCGGTGGGAACTGGCGCGACGGGCTGTTCACCGGGTTCCTGCTGGCCCTCTCCTCCACGGCGATCGTGCTGAAACTGCTCGGTGAGCGGCGGGAGAGCTCGGCGGTCCGGGGCAGGCTGGCGCTGGCCGTGCTCATCGCCCAGGACCTGGCCGTGGTCGCCATGGTGCTCGTCGTCCCCCTGCTCGGCCCCACCGCGGACGGCGAGGGCTCCGGTGGCGGCTCGCTGCTGTGGGCGCTGCTCACCGCGGTGGCGGTCATCGTCGTCGTCCTGGTGGTCGCCCGTCGGGTGATGCCCGCGCTGCTCGACGTCGTGGCGCGGGCCTGCTCCCCGGAGGTCTTCCTCCTGGCGATCGTGGCCATCTGCTTCGGCACCGCCTACCTGACCGCGCTCGCCGGCGTCAGCGTCTCCCTCGGCGCCTTCCTGGCCGGCCTGGTGGTGAGCGAGAGCCGGGCCAGCAGCCAGGCGTTCGCCGAAGTGCTGCCGCTGCAGATCGTGTTCAGCGCGGTCTTCTTCGTCTCGGTCGGCATGCTCCTGGACGTACGGTTCATGCTCGCCAACCTGCCGCTGGTGCTCGGTGCCGCGGCCGTGGTGCTGGTCGTGAAGACGCTGACGACCGCGGCCGCCGCGACCGTCGCCCGAATACCTGTCCGCACCGCGCTGGCCACCGGTCTGCTGCTGGCCCAGGTCGGCGAGTTCTCCTTCGTGCTGCTGACCGTGGGCACCGCGGCGGGGCTGGCGCCGCTGGGGCTCGGGGACGAGGGGTCGCAGGTGGTCGTGGCGACGACGGTGCTGCTCATGCTGCTCACCCCGCAGCTGGCCGCGGCCGGCGCCCGGATCGACCGGTCCCGGCGGGCCTCCCAGGCTGACAACGCCGCGCAGGACGGTGGTCCGGCCCGCGACCACGTCGTGATCATCGGCTGGGGCCCCACCGCCCTCGACCTCGCGGCGACCCTGCGCAGCCGGGGAGTGGACGTCGTGATGACCACGCTCAACCCCGACGGGGCGATGCAGGCAGAGGCTGCTGGGCACTCGGTCGTGCGCGGCGATCCCACGAAGGGGGAGATCCTGCGAACGGCGGGGGTGCCCGAGGCCCGGCTCGCCGTGGTCGCCGAGGACGACCCCGAGCAGGCGGTACGGGTCGTCGGGGCCGCCCGCGCGGTCACGCAGGCCCCGATCCTCGCGCGGCCGCTGGGTGCGGTCGACGTCGCCGAGCTGGCCGCCGCCGGCGCCGACCACATCCTCGACCGGGACCGCCTCTCCGGCCAGGCGCTGCTGCGCTCGGTGCTCACCGAGCTGGGGCACCCGGTCGTGCCCCCGAGCCGGGGCCGGACCGTCGTCGACACCGGCCGGGTGGTCAGGTACGTGTGGCCCCAGGTGAGCGGCTGCGGGCACGGCGCGGCGTCCCGGCCGGTGCTGCCCCGGGCGTCCGGCTGCGTCGGTTGTCTGCAGGAGGGCACCGAGTGGGTGCACCTGCGCACCTGCCTGAGCTGCGGCTACGTCGGCTGCTGCGACTCCTCGCCACGCCGGCACGCCCGCGCGCACGCCGCCGACGACGACCACCCGCTCATCGCCTCGGCCGAGCCGGGGGAGAGCTGGGGCTACTGCTTCGTCGACGAGGTGACCGTGCCCGCCCCGGCCGGCGCCGCTCCGGAGGCGGAGTCCTCGCCCGCGCCGCAGTGACCCGCGGCCCGCCGGCCCACCTGCAACGGACGTCGCCTGACTCGGTACTGGCAGCTGTCCGATCCCGGTGCCACCATGAGGAATGGCGCGGCCGAAGGACTGGTGGCAAAAGCTCTCTCCCGAGGAGCGCGCCGAGGTGCTGGCCAGAAGTGCAGCCACCCGTGCCCGCAATACGGCCGCGCAGGCCGAACGGGAGCGCGGGTGGTCGCTGGAGCGGCAGAAGCAGCAGGCCAAGCTGGATCGAGCACGCCAGCGCCGTGCACGGTCCTCCGCCCAGGCCGTGACCCGCACCGTTCCCGGTGGCGGCAGCTACGTCTTCAAGCCGTTGTCCGACCTCTACGCTCAGCGCCGCAGTGCCCGTTTTTGGCCCTACGTCGATCGCTCAGCCGGTCCTGATGCCTGCTGGCCATGGCACGGGAATCGGCGGTTCGACACCGACTACGGGAACTTCTCGTGGGAGGGGCGCCCGGTCCCGGCCCACCGCATCGCGTGGACGCTGCACCACCATCTGATCATCCCCTACGAACTGGTCGTCGATCATCTGTGCGGCTGCAAGTGGTGTCAGAACTGGGACCACTTGGAGCCGGTCACGCGGGATGAGAACGTCCGCCGGATACATCGACGCTCACCCGAGGCGACCCGGACCCGCACCTCCCATCAGGCGCCCTGGGGTGACCGTTGGTATCCGTTCGGTCGTCGGCTCTACGACGCTGACGGTGTACGGCTGGCCGGGGATGGAACCGGGCCGTAACGGCAGAGCCAGGGGCGCGGCCGGTGCCGTCCTGGCGATCCTTCGGCCCCGTCGTCGAAGCCGTCCGCGTCGGAACGCTCGGCCCCGGCCAGTCGGCGAGCATCTCCGCCCGGGAGTACCGCCGGGTGCTGTTCACCGACGTGGAAGGCGTGCGCTGGAGCTGTGGTCCGCCTGAGCCACCTACCGAGCAGCTGCCGGACGAGAACGTTCCGCGCAACTACCCCGACATCCGGACGCCGGCGCAGTGGGAGCTCGGCGCGCTGGACCACTGCGGATGACGAGACCGAGACTGCGGGATTCGTGACTGCTCCGCCGGCCCGAATGCGCGATGACCGCCGGCTCGAGGACGTCGCGATGGAACGACCGTGACCGCGGCGGATCAGACGGAGCGCCGACATCGGCGCCCGCCCGTCGCTAGACGGACGGGTCACCCTCCGGCACCTCGGTCGCGATCACCTCTTCCACCTCCGCGTCTTCGCCGGACAGCCCCTCGGCCTCCTCGTGCTTGTCGTGGAACGCCAGCCACTGCATCCCGAGAGCCTCGCGCTGCTCCTCGTCGACAGCCTCCTTGAAGGGCGGAAAGAAGTCCGTCTCCTCCTCGGCCATGTGGTCGGCGTTGACCTGCCGCGCGTTTCGCACCGCCTCCCACCAACCATCGCTGCCGACCTCGTGCTCCCCGACGGCGGCCGCGGCGTGCCGGATCTCGTTGTGGTCGTGGACGCCCTCCGCGGTCTCCTGCTCGCCGTCCGCCTCTTGGGCGAGGAGCGGGTAGAACAGCTGCTCCTCGGCCACGGCGTGCACCTCGAGTTTGGCCTGTAGCGCCTCCCAGGCGGCGGCGAGTTCATCGGCGGGCAGGTCATCGAGCGCGGAGAAATCCCGCCGGAAGACCTCATGCTCGGCCAGGACCAGGGCGGTGATTTCGAAGTCGGACATACCCGCCCCCTTACCCGTCCGACTGCGCGTTAGCCCGGCTTCTCGGTCCTGCCGCCGGTGGTCATCGGGACGTGAGTGGTTGGGCCGCTGATGTGCAGTTCCGGCGAACGGGTACGGCAGGTCGGCCGAGGTCGCTCGGGTGGGCGCCGGCTCAACGGTGCCGGGGCGTCGAGATGAGTGAGCGCGGCGGCAGCCGGACGCGGGCACCGGTCCGCAACTCAGGGTGCGTAGCCGGATGACGGCGCCGCGCACCACGGCGGGGTCAGGCTGTGTCGACGAACTGGGGGCCCTGAAGGTCGTGGCTCGACCATGCCACGAACATCGGTCAAGGCCGGTGGCTGGCGAGGAGCAGGGGCCGGCATCACTGCGGCACGGAAGCGGCGCTCTGCGTCCCGACTGAGCCGCGCAGGCAGGCATGAGAGCTGGACACTGCGTGGAGCGGGTGACCGGGATCGAACGGGCAGGGACTGCTGCGACTTCAGTTGACACTCGTTCTGCGGGATCGGGACTGCTGCACGAGCAGGCCGTCGAGCGCGACGCCGGCGCCCGTAGGGGATCCTGTTGCGAGACGAAGCCGGCGGCGGCGTGTCGGGGCGCACATTGAAAGCGCGTGCACGGATTGACGCGCGTCAGCCGATCTGCTCGAACAGGGACACGATGATTCCCTCCGGTCCGCGCACGTAAGCCATACGCACACGGCCTTCGTACTCGCCGATGCCGCCGACGAGCCCGTAGCCGTTTGCAGCCACCGCGTCGACGGCCGCTCGGAGATCGCCCACCTCGAAGGACACATTGCGCAGACCCAGTTCGTTGGCCATCGCCGTCGGCGATCCGGGTACGTGATTGGGCGCGACGAAGCTCGCGAGCTCCAGCCGGGTCCCGCCCTCGGGTGACCGCAGCATCGCAATCTCACAATGCGCGCCCGGGATGCCGCAGACGGTCTCCACGAACTCGCCCTCCACGGATCCGTTACCTTCGACCTCGAGACCCAGCCCGACGAAGAACGCCGTCACCGAGCTGAGGTCCGCGACAGTGATGCCGTCGTGGTCGGACCGTTGCACGTGTGCCATGTGACCCGGCCCCCAGTGGTGATCTGATGGATTCTTCACTGGGACGGAGCCGGGGGTCTGGATCTCGACAGGTCCACCCGCAACGCCTGGTCTGCTCAGAACAGAAGGGCGGCCAACGGCATCACGCTCTCGCGGCGCAAACCAGCGGGCCCTCGGGAACAGTCATCAACGCACTTTCGGGCGACTGACGACGAACTGTCGCAGCTGTGCCAGGTGCCCGCAAAGATCCCTCGGGGGACGTCGCCGATTGGCCGCTCTGGCGCATCCGAACCTCGCCGTAGCGCCCTCGGCTTGTGGGAGGTCCGCACACGCCGATGAGTGAGCAAGCGCCACCGCGATCCCCCGACCGCCGGTCGGCCGATTCGAAGCGAGCAAGGCGACGCCGCCAGGATGACGGCCCCGAGAACACTCTTCACCGGAGCAGGTAGTCGGCTGGAATGGGATATCCAGCAGGATACGGGTACGCCCGGTTCTGTTGCACGTCAGGAGTACCGTCCTTGTTCTTGTCGGTGTTCGGGTCCTGCTTCCAGTAGGAGGCCACGCAGGAGTCCCAGCTACCCGACAGGATTCCCTCGAAGGTCGCGTCATGGCGCTCCTGCGACGTGCCGTGCGGATCCGGCCCGCCGAAGGTGAGGTCACCGATCGAACGCGCTGCCTCGAGGCCCTCTTGCATGTCGCCGTCCTCCAGGAGCTGCTGCGCCTGGGCCGACCAGATCCACAGTCCGGCCGCGCAGTCGGCCATGAGCTCGGCGTACTTACCGACAGGCTGCATCAGCCAGGGCTGGTTGTTCAGGTACGCGGCGAGGTTGTATTGGCGCGCGTACTCGTCCACGATGTGGTGCGCGAACTCGTGCGCGACCAGGAACGCGACCGCGAGGTCGCCCGGTTGGGCCGACTGTCGATCAGCAATCCGTCCGGTGTTCCAGAGGGTGACCATTGTGTCCGCTGGAATCACGATCGCACCGTGGTCCTGGTCGGTCGCGACGTTGCCGTAGGACCAGGAGGTGCCGTCGCCGTCCAGCGGGCAGTAAATTGCATTATCGAACGTGCTCGTGATCACCGTGTTGCCACACTGCGTCTGGAACGTTGACGTCTGGGCAGACCCGGGAACGACGACGGTGAGGTACGGCTCGGTCATCCCCATCTGCTGGAAGAAGCTCGACCACATCTGGTCCAAGTTGCCGACCACGAAGTTGATGTACTCATTGATGTCGATCGTGGCCTGCCCCTGCTGGGTCGGGGGTAGCAGGCGCTCTCCGAGCGCGATGTCAGCGTTCGGCTCGGGAGGAGGACTGGACGATGCTGCGGTCGGCGGCGAGGTCGGAGGCTCGGTCGGCCGGGTAGCCTGAGTAGACTCGGAGGTTCGGGCCGGTTCCTCCGCGACCACCGGGTCATCTGCGCTCTCGCCGTCACCCCCGCTGGAGGCGCCGCCGCCGCAAGCGGTGAGCATGAGAGTGACCGTAGTGGTGAGTCTGATCAATGTCGTGCGCGGACGCATGGCTGCTCCCTCCGCCCTTCGGCGGAAGGTTGATCTTTTCGGAGCTCTCGCTGTCGGCCGTGGTCGTGTTGGCGAGGCGACCCCCGCTGTTGCCGTTCCCGCGGCGACCACGGCTACGCCGGCACGTGCTAAACGATTCATGGGGGACTCCTCGCTGAGCGGTGGCAACCTGCAGTAAGTCTTTGATCGGCGCAGGGCCCGGATGAGCCTCTCCCTGACCCCGCGAGGACTGTGAGCTGAGTCATAGCGCGTGTCGAGGCCCGTGCAGCAGACATGAAGCCACCGTCGCCGTCGACCCGCCAGTCGTCACAAACGGCAGGCGGCGGTTCACGGGACAGCGGTCTAGGGGGACCTAGACCGCGACACCCGACGGCCGATCGGCCAACTCGAGGGCGTCAGCCGGACCTTCCACAGGGGTGACCAAGGTGGGGGCTGCGCTGGGTGACCTGGCTCATCGCCCCAGTCAAAGCTGCTGAGGAACAGTTGATCGCCGTCTCGCAGCGCGACCCGGTCGGTTATGCAGGGCCGCTGTGCCGCGGCCAAGCGCGATTGCGGGTTAACGCGCCCCGACTTCAAACAGCCGACGTCGTCGTGGAGAAGCGCGTCACGGGACTGCTGCACGAGTAGGTGACATCTGATCTGTGGTGCCGGGAGGTGCCGCTGGAAGGATGTTCACCGTGCCCAAGGCCTACCCCCAGGGAGTTCCGCGACGACGTCGTGAACGTCGCTCGCAACCGTGCGCCGGGCCAGCACCTGAAGCAGATCGCGGCGGAGTTCGGGATCAGCGAGTCGTGACTGGATGAAGGCCGCCGACGTCGAAGACGGCGTCAAGCCCGGGACCACGGCGGCGGAGAACGCCGACCTGCGTGAGGCCCGCAAGCGGATCCGGCTGCTGGAGCAGGAGAACGAGGTCCTGCGCCGGGCTGCGGCCTATCTGTCGCAGGCGAACCTGCCGAAAATGACCTACCCGCTCGTCCGTGAGCTCGCCGCCGATGGGATCTCCGTCGCGGTGACGTGCCGGGTTTTGAAGATCGCCCGCCAGCCCTACTACCGGTGGCTGGCCGACCCGGTCACGAGCAGCGACCTGGTCGCGGCCTATTGGGCCAACGCGCTGTTCGACGCTCACTGCGACGATCCGGAGTTCGGCTACCGGCTGCTCGTCGACGAGGCCGCCGCGAACGGGCGTCCGATGGCGACGCCCACCGCATGGGCGATTTGCTCGATCGACCGGTGGTGGAGCGCGTTCGGCAAGCCCCGACGGGGCAAGGGGGGGTCGTTTCGGACCGCCGGTGCACGACGACCGGGTCAACCCGGTGTTCACCGCAGAGGCGCCCAACGCCGTGTGGTTGACCGATATCACCGAACATCGCACCGCCGAGGGCAAGCTCTACCTGTGCGCGATCAAGGACGTGCACTCCAACCGGATCGTCGGCTACTCCATCGACTCACGGATGAAGTCCCGCCTCGCCGTCACCGCGATCGAGAATGCCGTTGCTCGGCGCCACGCCGACGGCGCCGACGTGGCCGGCTGCATCGTGCATTCGGACCGCGGATCCCAGTTCTGCAGCCGGAAGTTCGTCCACGCCCTCAACCGGTCGGCGCGGCCGGCGACAACGCCGCCATGGAGTCCTTCTTCTCACTGCTGCAGAAGAACGTGCTCGACCGCCACCACTGGCGCACTCGACAAGAGCTGCGGATCGCGATCGTCACCTGGATCGAACGGACCTACCACCGCCGGCGCCGTCAAGACGCCCTCGGTCGACTCATACCCATCGAATACGAGACCATCGTGCCCACACTGGCCGCTCAGGCCGCCTGACCCAACCTGTCACCTACTCGTGCAGCAGCCCCCCTCCGCTCGGCGGCTACGGCGCAATTGCGATGAAGGACGCCCTCACCACGACGATGAGCACGATGCCGGCGGATTTGCTGCGGTCGCTGACCTGGGACGGCAGCAAGCGCGAGCGTGGCGACGGTGTCCCGCAGGGGATCACCTAACGAGGAACGGCTCTCTGCAACACGCTGGTCGGTCGTGGTCGTCCCCATGGGGGTGCCGCATGGGACTTGTCCCGAGCAATGCTCTCGTCGTCGAACTCCGCGACGACAGACAGCCTCCCGTCGAGAGCTCCGACGCAGGTCTCGACGGGAGGTGACGGGTAGCCCGGGCGTTGCGCCGGCGCCCGTGGATTCCATTAGATGAGGGGCGCCTTGGAGAATGCGCGGCGTCGCCTGTGGGCGGCACAACGCACAGGCGACGCCGGGTCACGGAGTCAGCCCAGCTGGACGGCGATGTCAATGGCTCCCTTCAAGCTCCGGGCAACCGGACAGCCGTCGACGTGGACGGCCAGGACCCGATGGACCTTGCCAGCGTCCTGGTCGGCCACCTCCAAACCGGTGTAGGTGACACCGATCCGCTTCAGCACCAGGATCTTGCCTTCAAGTTCTACTTCACCGCGTGCGTGCCCCACCAGACCGGTGGGATCGATACGCCGGGCCGTCAGGGCGCCGGCGAACGTCCCGACCAGCTAACCCAGAGCCGCAGCCACCACATGATCGATCGTGCTCGCATGGCTGGGTGCGTCACCCGGCTCCATTCCGTAGTGCTCGGCGATGGCCCCGTGCATGCCGTAGATGGTCGGTTTTTCCTCGCCCGGTAGGTGTGCCGCTCGGAGCGGCCCACCCAGTCGGTCGACGCGAACTTCCGAGACGTAGGCGATATCAGCCACAAAGTCCTCCTGCCGGTCGCGGTGCGGAATCACGTACCCACGCTGTCGTTGTGGACACGTGTAATCGGGAATGATCGACGGCCCGGCCCGGCCCGCTGCCGCAGTGGTCGTCGTGCTCGGGTCCCACCCGCCGGACTCCTCGGCCGCCTCTTGGTGGGATGGAATGGGACAGAGTTGACCTGTTTGGTCAGGTGTAGCCGCCCAGCCAGGCGGACCACCCTCCGTCGACGACGAGGGTCGATCCAGTCGTGTATGCGGCGCCTTCGGAGATCAGGTAGTCGATGGCGTGTGTGATGTGGGACGGCTGGCCCAGGTGTCCTGCAGGGCAGCGTGCGGCCAGGGCCTCTTCGTCGATCCGTCCGGCGTCGATGAGCTGCTGCACCATGGCGGTCTTGATGTAACCCGGGGCGACGCTGTTGACCCGGATGCCCGACGGCGCCAGCTCGACGGCCAGCAACTGGGTGAAGTTGATGACCGCGGCCTTGGCCGGGCCGTAGCCCGACCGCTTCGGGAACCCGCCCATCCCGGCGATTGACGCGATCGCCACGATGTTGCCGCCGCCGGCCTCCTTCATCGCCGCGCCGGCGTACTTGCACGACAGGAAGACGCCGCGGAGGTCCACGTCGACCGTCCGCTGCCAGACGTCCACCGACTGCTCGAGGGTCGGGGTGACGGTGTCGGAGATGCCCGCCGCCGCCACGAGCGTCGTCAAGCTCCCGTGCATCTCCACAATTTCCCGGACCATGGACTCGACCTCGTCTTCCGAGGACACGTCGCAGGGATGAGGCGTCGCCGTCCCACCTCGCCGGCGAATGGACTCCACCACTTCCCCGGTGCGGGTGGCGTCCACATCGTTGACGGCTACGGGGTAGCCCTTGCCGGCCAGGTGCAGCGCCACGTCGAGCCCGATGCCGGCTCCGCCACCGGTCACGAGCGCGGCCCCGCGGGGAGGCCGGGTGGGCTGGGGTGAGGACGTCAACGCGCCGCTCCTTCTGTGAGGGATTCGATGGTCTCGACTCCTGTGCTGTTCGTCCTGGAGAGGCACGCCTCCCCGTCTGCGCAGATCTGGTCGTGCCGAGCGTGGTCGACCGCCAGGAGGCGTAGCGCGAAGCCTGCGTAGACGTCCGCCACGTCGGGCACGGTGAGCCTTCCGTCGTTGCGGAACCACCCGCTCACCGCGATGCCCATCTGCAGGATGGCGAAGGACGCCAGCTTTGGGTTCTCCACGGTGAACACGCCCTCGGCGACGCCCTTTTCGACCACCTCGCGCAGTCCGTTCTCGTACTGCCGGCGGAACTCCTTGACTGCGACCTGCCGGTCGGGGGACAGGAAGTGGATCTGGCCGTTGCCGATGATCGCTTCGCGCCGGTGTGTCGCGTGGTACTCGATGTGGTTGCGCACGGCGGCTACCGCACGGGCCACTGAGCACCCGCGACCGGTCGTGTAGGCGGTGAAGCCGGCCAGCAACTGCTCCATGGTGTCGCTCATGACCCGCCACAGCAGGTCTTCCTTGCTGGTTGTGTAGTTGTAGAGGTTCGGTGGGCTCATGCCGGCCTCCCGGGCCAGGTCTCGCATCGAGGTGCCCTCGTAGCCCTTGCCGGCGAACAGGTCCAGCGCCGCCTCCAGCAGCGCTGACTCGCCTCTGCTTTCCCTCACCGAAGTTCTCCTGTGCCGCCGTTGACGGATGTACGGGCGTTCGTTCAGAATGTATCACCCATCACATGATCTAGATCACAGGGTTCGTCGACAGCGGTCGACGGCGATCGAGGAGGAAACGGATGTCGAGAGCCACCCGGAGGTTCGGCGCGGCGGGCATCACGCTCGCAGCGGTGGCCCTCAGCGCCTGCAGTGGCGGAGGAGGGGGCGGGGGGAGTTCGGCGGGCTCGCTCGAGGACATGGAGTCGACGGAGCTGACGGTCCAACTCCTCTACGGCCCCGAGCACTTCCTCAGCGAGGCGTTCCACTCGATGGCCGAGGAGGTTGAGACCGAGTCGGACGGCAAGATCACCTTCGACACGCACTACTCCGGCTCGCTGGTGCCCTTGGACGGCCTCGAGGACGGTTTGCAGAGCGGCCTGATCGACATGGCGCTGCACATCCCGATCTACAGCCCGGACAACCTGCCGGTGAGCAACGTCCTCGCCAACGTGGCCTTCGTGGGCGAGCCCACGCCCACCGTCGGCACGCTGTCGAAGGGCGCGGCCTACGCCGAGTACGGGCTCGGGGACGAGCACTACGAGGAGTTCCGCGAGTTCGGGATCCAGCCACTGACCGGCCTGGTCATCAACGCGCCGGCCTTCCACATGGTCTGTGCGGGCGAGCCGGTCAACGACCTCGAGAGCGCAGCGGGCAAGCTGGTCCGCGTCAGTGGCGAGGGGTACGCCGCCCAGGCCGAGGCGCTCGGCATGTCCCCGGTGGCGCTGGTCGGGGCCGAGATCTACGAGGGTCTCCAGCGCGGCGTCGTCGACTGCGTGATCGGCAACATCACCGATGCCCGCGACATGGGTCTGCTGGAGCTGTCGGACCACTGGCTCATCGACTCGGAGGTCGCCTTCTCCGGTTGGGTCTCGGAAAGCCTCAGCATGTCGCTCGACACGTGGGAGCAGCTCCCGCTGGAGGCTCAGCAGCTGCTGTACGACAAGGCGCACGAGGTCTTCTACCGCGAGGTGCTGGAGGGCATCTTCGCCGCGCACGTCGGCGCGATCGAGACGGGCCGGGAGATGGACGTGACGTTCCAGCAGTGGGGCGACGACGCCCGCGCGGCCCTGGCCGAGGGGCAGGAGCAGCTGCTGGAAAGCGCGGCCACCGAGCTTGACACCCTGGTCGGGGACGGCCAGGAATACATCGACGGTCTCCGTGAAGCCAACGAGAAGTGGGCCGCGCGGGTCGAGGAGCTGGGTTACACCGACGAGGCCGGTGGGACCTGGCAGGAGTTCGCCGAGTCGAACCCGACGGGCGAGGTCGACCTCGACGCCTTCATGGAGGCCTACATCGAGGATGTCGCGAGCCTGCGCCGCCCCGAGTAGTGCCCTGCGGTCGGGGTCGGGCTCCAGGGCCCGGCCCCGACCGCACCGGCGAGCCACACGGCCGCACCGAGACCGACCAACCCACCACGTACGGAAGGCAGTCCCATGCGCGTCCCGAGCGGGCGAAGCGGAGTGGTGCGTGTGCTCCATGTGCTCGGATGGCCGGGAAGGATCGCCGTCCTCGCGCTGATGCTGCACGTCACCCTCGACACGGTCTTGCGAAAGACCACCGGTGAGCCGATCACCGGCACCTTGGAATACGTCCAGTTCTGGTATATGCCGGCGATCTGCCTCCTGGGCTTCGTCGCGGCCGAGCTGCAGAACGACCACATCACCGCGCCCGTCGTCTACGACCGGATGAGCCCCGCCGTCCGGCGGGAACTGTCCCTCGTCGCGGCAGTGGCCACCGTGGCGATCCTCCTGGCCTACGCCTGGTGGGGATTCGAGGAGGCGCTCCTGCAGCTGGAGCGGGGTGCCACGGGACCCATCTCCGGCATCGTGATCTGGCCGGCGGTCTTCTTGGTGCCGATCGGATCGGTGGCCGCGGCCGTGGCGGTCGGGCTGACGCTTATGCGCAAGCCGTGGGCGCAGGATCCCCAGGCCGCCCTCGACGACTTCGACGACGACCCCATCTCGCCCGACCCGGGCCACCACGCCACTGCACGGGCCGGAGGCCGATGAACATGACCGCCTCGCAGCTCAACCTCGCGCCCACGGCGGCGACCCGCGCGGAGGATGCCCCGGCGCAGCGCCCCCCGGCGCGTGACTGGATCGCTCGGGCCGTCTTCTACGGCGGAGCCTTCGCCCTCATCGCGCTCATGTTCTCCGTGGAGCGGCCCGAGGTCGTCGGCGGGCTCACCGCCCTGCTCATGCTGCTGCTCCTGCTGATGAAGATGCCGGTCGGCATCGCGATGGCGACGGCGGGGCTGCTGGGCATCTGGAGTCTCGCGTCGCTGCGCCAGGTCGGCGCGACCCTGGCCAAGCTGCCCTACGACACGACGGCGAGCTGGTCGCTCAGCGTGCTGCCGATGTTCATCTTCATGGGCGTCATGCTCTGGCGGTCAGGCGTCACCGAGCGCCTGTACCTGGCGGCGCGGCACTGGTTCGGGTTCGTGCCAGGTGGCCTCGCAGTGGCGACGAACGTCGCCGGAGCGGGGCTGGGCGCGGTCAGCGGGTCCAGCGTTGCCATCGCGTACTCGCTGGGCCGGGTCGGCATCCCCGAGATGCTGCGCGCCGGATACCACCCCCGGTTGGCCACGGCGGCGGTCCTGACCGGTGGCACCGGCGGTCAGCTCATCCCGCCCAGCATTCTCATGGTCGTCTACGCGGGCGTGGTTCAGGTTCCCGTCGGTCCGCAGCTGCTCGCCGGGCTGGTCCCCGGCGTGGCCCTGCACATGCTGTTCGCCATCCTGATCATCGGCATCGCGCTGGCCTTCCCGGCCATGGTCGGGAAGGGGCCCGGCGGGCACGGGCATCAGACCAGCACCTGGCGCGACCGCTTCACCTCGCTGGCGGGCGTCTGGCCGCTGCCGATCCTGATCGCGGTGATCGTGGTCGGCCTGTACGGCGGCTTCTTCACCGCGACCGAGGCCGGCGCGGTGGGCGCCTTTGGGGCCCTCCTCATCGCCGGCTGGACCCTCAAGAAGGGGCTGTGGACCGGCGTCCGCACTGCGCTGGGGGACACCCTCAGCAGCGTCGGAGCGATCTTCCTGATGCTGATCGGCGCCATGATCTTCAACCGGCTGCTCGTCATGAGCGGTGCCGCGCGCTGGCTGACCAATGCGATCCAGGAGTTGAACATCAGCAGGGTCACGTTCCTGCTGCTGCTGATGGTGGCCTTCCTGCTGCTCGGCATGTTCATGGAATCGCTGAGCATGATGCTGGTAACCGTGCCGATCCTGATGCCGGCACTGGCGCACTTTGACATCAGCCTGCTGTGGTTCGGCGTCTTCGTCGTCGCCCTCGGCGAGCTGGCCCAGGTGACCCCGCCCGTCGGACTGCTGGCCTTCGTGGTGCACCGGCTGTCCCAGCGGCCGGAGGTCAACCTCGGGAAGCGGATCACGCTGGGCGATGTCTTCATCGGGGTCTCGTGGTTCATCCCGATCTCCATGGCAGGCCTGGTCCTCATCATCTTCTTCCCCGGCCTCATCGAGGCACCGTTTTGACCGCCGCATCGGTAGCGCTGGTGACCGGAGGCGCGGGGGACATCGGCTGGGCCGTCTGCCGCGCGGCTTCCCGGCTCGGCGTGCAGGTGGTGTGTGCCGACATCCCCTCGGCGCTGGAGCGACGACGTGCCGATCTGGACGCCGACGGGCTGATCGGCGTGCCGCTGGACATCAGCCGGCAGGAGGACGTCGCGGCCGTCGTCGACAGGGTGGAGACGGAGGTCGGCCCCATCGACCGGCTGGTCCACTCGGCCGCCGTGGCACAGGTCAAGCCGGTCCTGGAGATCACGGCCGACGAATGGCGCCGCAACATCGACATCAACCTCAACGGGGCGTTCTGGTGCCTGCAGGAGGTGACCCGGCGGATGGCCGGCCGTGGTCACGGCCGCGTGGTCAACCTGGCGTCGGTGGCGGGCAAGGTCGGTGGCCTCCAGGTGGGTGCCCATTACGCCGCCGGGAAGGCAGGCGTCATCAGCCTGACGTTCAGTTTCGCCAAGGCACTGGCCGCCAGCGGAGTCCTCGTGAACGCGGTCGCACCGGGGGTGATCCGCACCCGGATGACCGACGACTTCTCGCCCGACGTCCACGAGGCGTACCGCGCCTCGGTGCCACTGGGCCGCTACGGCACCGCCGACGAGGTCGCTCGCGCAATCGTCTGGCTGCTCTCCGACGAGAACACCTACATCACCGGTGAGGTTCTCGACGTCAACGGCGGCCTGCTCGTCGACTGACCGGGGACCCCGCCGCACCCATCACGAAAGGTTGAGCGTCATCAGCGACGTACTTCTGGGCCAGTTCCGGGTCATGTCTCGCATCCGTGCGTTCGAGCAGAGCGCGGCGAAGTTGTACAAGGCCGGGGAGATCCCTGGCTTCGTGCACCTGTCTGTTGGACAGGAGGCCTCCGCGGTCGGCGCCTGCGCCGCCCTCCGGCCGACCGACGGCGTCGTCTCCAACCACCGGGGGCACGGTCACTGCATCGCCAAGGGCCTGACCGTCGAGGAGATGTTCCTCGAGCTCATGGCTCGCGACGGCGGCTCGTGCTCCGCCCGCGGCGGCTCCATGCACATCGCCGACCCGCTGCAGGGCATCTACGGGGCCAACGGGATCGTCGGCGCGGGGATCGCGATCGCCAACGGACCGGCGTTGGCGGCCAAGCTCCGCGAACAGGACCACGTGACCCTGGTCTTCTTCGGGGACGGCGCGGTGGCACAGGGCACCTTCCACGAGGCCGTGAACCTGGCGGCGGTGTGGAAGCTGCCCGTGATCTTCTACTGCGAGAACAACCACTATGCCGAGTTCTCGCCCTCGGACAGCCAGCACCCGGTAGGGCTCGATGCGCGCGCCCAGGCCTACGGCATCCCGTTCTACTCGTTCGACGGCAACGACGTCGTTGCCGTGCACGAGGGCATGAAGACGGTCGTCGACAAGGTCCGGGGTGGCGGGGGACCGGTCCTCGTCGAGGCCGAGACCTATCGCTGGCACGGCCACTACGAGGGCGATCCCGAGCGCTACCGCGCCAAGGAGGAGGGGGCGGAGTGGCGGGAGAAGGACCCGCTGGAGCTGACCCGCCGCCGCCTGCTGGAGGGCGGTCACGCACCTGACGCCCTCGATGCGGTGCAGAGCGAGGAGCGGGAGCGGGTCGATGCGGCGATCGAGGCCGCCCGCGCCGCGCCGCCTCCGGCCGACGACACGCTCTACGACTTCGTCGTGCGTCCCAGAAACAAAGTCAGCGAGCCGGCCGACCGCGCCGGCGAGGACTTCCGTCTCATGGACGCCGTCCGACTGGCCCTCGAGGCGGAGCTCGAGGACGACGACGACGTCTTTGTGGTCGGCATCGACGTCGGGGCGGCCGGCAACGTCTTCGGCATCACCCGCGGGCTCCACGGCCGCTGGCCGAACCGGATCCTCGACACCCCGATCTCCGAGAGCGCACTACTGGGCGCTGGCGTGGGCGCGGCGATGGCCGGCATGAAACCGGTCGTCGAGGTCATGTACATGGATTTCCTGGCCGTCGCGTTCGACCAGCTGGTCAACCAGGCCGCGAAGTTGCCGTTCATGACCGGTGGTAAGGCGCAGATGAACCTCACGATCCGGACGCAGTTCGGCGCCGGCAAGTCATCCGGCAGCCAGCACTCACAGAGCCTGGAGGCCCTGCTGGCGCACATCCCGGGACTCACGGTGGTCATGCCGTCGAACCCCTGGGACGCCTACGGGCTCCTGCGCTCCGCGATCCGGGACCCGAACCCGGTGGTCTTCGTCGAGAACCGCCTCCAGTACGGGAAGAAGGGCCCTCGGCCTCCCCGGGACACGTTCATCCCCATCGGCAAGGCCCGGGTCGTCCGGCCTGGCGAAGGGGTCACCGTCGTCTCCTACTCCCGGATCCTCCACGACTGCGCCGCCGTGGCCGAGGAACTCGCGGCCGAGGGCATCGACGTGGAGTTGATCGACCTGCGCACGATCACCCCACTGGACTGGGACACGGTCCGGGCGTCGCTGGAGAAGACCAACCGCATGGTCGTCGTCCACGAGGCTGTCCGCGACTTCGGTGTGGGCGCCGAGATCATCGCGCGGATGGCCGACGACGGGTTCTGGTCGCTGGACGCCCCGCTCCTGCGCGTTGGGGCGGAGTACACCCCGGCCCCGTACGCGCCGAACCTCGAACGGCTGTGGTTGCCGGACAAGCAGCGCATCGCCGATGCCATCCGCAAGGCAGCTCGGGCCTGAGAAGACCCGTGGAGCATCAGAATGCAGAAAGAGTGGGGACGATGAGAGCCGTCTGGTACAGCGAGACAGGACCCGCCGAGAAGGTCCTTCAGCACGGAGAGCTGCCGGACCCCGTCGCCGGCCCCGGCGAGGTGGTGGTGCAGGTCGCCTACTCCGGCGTCAACCCGAGCGACTGGCAGGCCCGGTCGGGGTCGCGCGCCCCTGCGGCCGAGGGGCAGATCCCGCACCAGGACGGTTCCGGGTACATCGTGCACGTCGGCGAGGGGGTGCCCGAGAACCGCATCGGGGAGCGGGTCTGGCTCTACCACGCAGCCTACGGCCGACGGTTCGGCACGGCGGCGGAGTACTCGTGCGTCCCCGCGCACCAGGCGGTCCGGTTGCCGGACTCCGTGCCCCTGCTGACCGGTGCGTTGATCGGTATCCCGCTCATGACCGCCCACGCGGCGATCCGGTCAGGTGGCGACCTGCGCGGACGGACGGTCCTGGTCACGGGGGGAGCGGGAGCGGTGGGCCGCGCCGCAGTTCGGTGGGCCAGTCTCGCCGGCGCCCGGGTGATCGCCACCGCGAGCACGGCCGCGAAGCAGGACCTGGCCCGTCGGGCCGGTGCGGACGTGGTGCTGGACTACCGCGCCGACGATGTCGAGGCGGCACTGGAAGCGGCCAGTCCGGACCGCATCGACCTCGTTGTGGACGTCGCCCTCGGGGCGAACCTGCGGACCTACGTCGACCGGCTGGCCCGCGGCGCTCGCGTCGTCGCCTACGCCCTGCTCGAGTCCGACCCGACCATTCCGCTGGCCAAGCTTATCCGGGGGAGCACCACCCTGGAGTTCCTGCTGGTCTACAACCTCGACCCCGCCGACCTGGCGGCAACGGGGGAGGCCATCACGACTGCGCTGCAGGAGGACGCGCTCTTCTTCCCGTCGGCCGAGGTGCTGCCTCTGGACGAGGCCGCGGCCGCGCACGACAAGGTCCAGGCCGGGGCCGACGGACGCGTGGTGCTCGCGGTGGCGCCCGACGACTCCGACCGGACGACGAGCACGGCGGGGGCAACCGCATGAAGGCCACCCGAACGCACGAGTACGGCCGTGCACTGCCCGATTGGCCGCGCGAGACCATCGCTGCGCGATTCGTCGACGCCTGCGGCAGGTCTCCCGACCGGGTGGTCATCGTCGAGGGCGACACCCGCCTGACGAACCGGGAGCTGCTGGGACGTGCCGCGGCACTGGCCTCGGGGCTCGAGTCGCTGGGCGTGGGACCGGGCGACGTGGTGACTCTCCTGCTCCCCGACTGGTGGGAGAGCGTCGTGGCTTTTTACGCCGCCCAACTGCGCGGCGCCGTCGTCAACCCGATCGTGCCCATATACCGGGAGTCCGAGCTTGCATTTATCTACGGGCAGGCGCGACCCGCAGTCGTGATCTCCCCGGAGACTTACCGCAACACCGACTACCTGGCGCTCAACCGCACGGCACTGGAGATGGCCGGGCTCGACGCGCCCGTCGTCACCGTGCGCGGCTCGGTCCCGTCCCGGAGCAGGCAGCAGACTCTCGAGAAGCTCTGGCAGACGCCGGACGATCCGATTGTTCCGGCGGGGGAGGCCGACGACGTCGCCATGCTCATGTACACCTCGGGGACGACGTCGATCGCCAAGGGCGTCCTGCACTCCCACGCGAGCCTGCTCTACGAGGCGAGATCTTTCTTCGACCTGTTCGGCCTAGATGCCGACGACGTGATCTTCATGCCGAGCCCGGTTACCCACATCGCCGGCCTGGTCTTCGGGATGATGGCGCCGGTCGTCTTCGGCCAGCGAGTCGTCCTCCTCGACCGGTGGGCTCCGCACCGGGCGCGTGAGCTGATCGAGCGCGAAGGATGCACCTGGTGCCTGGGGGCGACACCATTCCTCAAGGGGTTGCTCGATGCCTACGCCGCCGAGGGCCGACAGTGCCATCTTCGCTTCTTCGCCTGCGGTGGGGCGGACGTGTCGCCGCGGCTGGTGGTCGACGCCGAGAGGCTGCTCGGCACGAAAGTGATGCGGGTCTACGGGTCGACGGAGTACCCGACCTTCTCGTGCAGCGGCCCGGAGGCTCCGCTGGAACGGCGCGCGGAGACCGACGGTGCCCCCATCGGCGAGGCCGAGTGCCTTCTGCTCGACGTCGTGGAGGGGGTCGGCGAGCTCGCGGTGCGGGGTCCGGAGATGTTCCTCGGCTACCTGGACGACAGCCTCAACGCAGCGGCGTTCACCGAGGACGGCTACTTCCGCACCGGGGATCTGGCCTCGTTCGAGGACGGCTACGTCACCATCCGCGGGCGCCAGAAGGACATCATTGTCCGTGGCGGCGAGAACATCAGTGCGCGCGAGGTCGAGGACCACCTCTACGCCCACCCGGCTGTCACCGAGGTGGCGGTCGTCGGCCTGCCGGACCCGGTGATGGGGGAGCGGGCGTGCGCCTTCGTGGTGCCGGCTCCTGGCCACGAGGACCTGGAACTCGCCGACCTCGTCGAGTTCCTGGCGCAGCGGGGCATCGCTCGCCAGAAGTTCCCGGAGCAGCTCCGGATGCTCGACGGGCTGCCGAAGACGGCCAGCGGAAAGATACAGAAGCACATGCTGCGCTCCCGGCAGTAGCGGCCCGTCCTCGGCGCCTGCTCCGCCGACGAGCCTCGCGCCGGTCGGCGACGGGGTAGCGCCGCACCGCAACCGCGGCCACACCGGCCTGACCGAGGGCCGGTTCCTGGCTGTGTCCGCATACACCTCTCGTCCGCCGCAGGCCCGGCTTCACCACGGGCGCCGCGAACTCCCGCAGCCCCGGCCCAGTCCTGAGGAGGACGACTTCCGTGAGCACCACGACGCCACCGCCCTCGGCGACCGACGCCGCCGAACCGGACCCCGCGTTCCTCGGGACTCGCACCCGCGAGTACGTCGACACCGAGATCCTGCCCGTCGAGGACCGTTTCGACGGCGACGTGACCCTCGCCGGCGGGGACCGCCTGCGCCGGCGCCTGCAGGACGGCGCCCGACGACGCGGCCTCCTGGCCCCGCACGCGCCTGTCGCGCACGGCGGCCTGGGATTGTCGATGGTCCGGCGCGCCCACGTCTTCGAGGCCGCCGGTCGCTCGCTGTTCGGCGCGATGGCCATCAACGCCGCAGCCCCGACGAGGGCAACGTGCACCTGCTCGCGCACGTCGCCACCGAGGCGCAGCAAGAGCAGTACCTGGGGCCGCTGGTGCGCGGGGAGATCCGCTCGGCTTTCGCCATGACCGAGCCGGCCCCCGGGGCAGGGTCGGACCCCACGGCGCTGGCGACGACGTGCCACTCGCGTGCCCGGCGGGTGGCGGATTGACGGCCGCAAGACATTCATCACGGGAGCCGATGGAGCCGGATTGTTCATCATCATGGCCCGCACGCGGGGTGAGGCCGGGGACCGGGGCGGCGGAACGATGTTCCTTGCCCGTCGGGTCCGGGCCCATTCCCGCGAGACGGGCGGGACGGGACGGCCGTCGGCCCGAGGGGCGCAGCGGCGCAGGCGGCAGCTTCGTGCCTTATCCGTGCCTTAAGCACCGGCCAAACCCCGTGGTCAGCGGTCAACAAGGGTCAGGACCGCCAAGGCACGAAGGAGCGGTGATGCCCGGCTGAGCTGCGCATACGGACATCTGTACTGGTGAGGACGTGGAGCGGGTGACCGGGATCGAACCGGCATGGCCAGCTTGGAAGGCTGGGGCTCTACCATTGAGCTACACCCGCGAGACAGTCGGCCGCCGATCTAGACCGGTGGGCCGGAGTCCGCGTCGAGACTAGCGCCTCCCCAGAACGCAGACTCTGCCGCATCGCCGTCACGGCCCGCGCCCCGTACTTCCGGCTGATCAACTGCGGCGTCCCGGCTCGTACGGTGACCGGCGTGCACGCGCTGCTGCGCTCGGTCTGGCACGAGCCGAGCCCGCCCGACCCGCCGACCCGCGCCTGGTGGGACTGGCTGCTCGTCGGCGCGGCCCCGGCCGCCGCGGTGCTCGAGGGCGTCCTCCGCCCCGACCTGCCGTTCCGCTGGCTGCAGGTTGCCGTCCTCTGCGCGCTGGTGCCCTTGTTGCTGTGGCGCAGGACGCACCCGCTGCTCGTCCTCGTCATCTGGTTCCTCGGACTCGACGTGCTGGTCCTCGTCACCGGCGACGAGGACGGCCTGTACTCGGCCGTGGTCGGGCTGGTGCTGCCGTACGCCGTGGTGCGCTGGGGCTCCGGCCGCGAGGCGCTCGCCGGCCTGGCGTTCATGCTGGTCAGTGCCGTCGTGGCGATGGTCGTCGGCCCGACCTCCGGAACCGACGCCGTCGGCGGCTTCGCCATCCTCTTCGCGGCCCTGACCCTCGGGTCGGCGGCCCGCAGCCGGGCGCGGGCCCGTGCCCGCGAGCTCGACCAGGTCGCCGCCCGCGAGCGAGCGGACCTCGCCCGCGACCTGCACGACACCGTCGCCCATCACGTCTCCGCAATCGCCATCCGCGCTCAGGCCGGCCTCGCCACCGCAGCCGCGCGCCCGGAGGCCGCGGCCGAGGCGCTGCGGCTGATCGAGGCCGAGGCGGCCAGCACGCTCGCCGAGATGCGCAGCATGGTCCGCACGCTCCGCCGCGACGGGCCCGTCGAGCTCTCACCCGTCCCCGGGCTCGCCGACGTGCGTCGGCTGGCCGGCGCGGGGGGCGACGGACCCGCGGTCGACGTCCAGATCACAGGTGATGCGGATGCCGTCTCGCCCTCGGTGGCGGCCGCCGTCTACCGGCTGGCGCAGGAGTCGGTCACCAACGCGCGCCGGCACGCCCGGCGCGCCACCCGGGTCGACGTGCGCGTCGTCGTCGACGATGCCCGGGTGCAGCTACGGGTCACCGACGACGGCGACGGTGCTCCGGCCCGGCGGGGCGACACCGGCTTCGGCCTGCGCGGCATGGCCGAGCGCGCGCAGCTGCTCGGCGGCACGTTCGAGGCCGGGCCGGACCCGGAGGGCGGCTGGACGGTCACCGCCGTGCTGCCCCGCCGGGGCCCCGCGTGAGCGTGCGGGTCGTCGTCGCCGACGACCAGGAGATCGTGCGCACCGGTCTGCGGATGATCCTCGACGCCCAGCCCGGCATCGAGGTGGTCGGTGAGGCCGCCGACGGCGCGGAAGCCGTGCAGCTGGCCCGCGAGCTGCGCCCCGACGTCTGCCTGGTCGACATCCGCATGCCTGGCACCGACGGACTCGAGGCCACCCGCCGGCTCGCCGGGCCCGACGTCACCGAGCCGATCGCCGTCGTCGTCATCACCACCTTCGACCTGGACGAGTACGTCTACGCCGCGCTGCGCACCGGAGCCCGGGGTTTCCTGCTCAAGGACGCCGGCCCCGACCTGCTCGCCCAGGCCGTGCACGCCGCCGCCCGCGGGGACGCCCTGATCGCGCCCAGCGTCACCGCCCGGCTGCTCGACGCCTTCGCCGGCACCGGCCCGACCGCGCCGCCCGCCCAGCCCGTCGATCCGCTGACCGACCGGGAGGAGGATGTCCTCGCCGCCGTCGCCCGGGGGCGCTCGAACGACGAGATCGCCCGCGAGCTGCACGTCACGCTGAGCACGGTGAAGACGCACGTCAGCAGCCTCATGGCCAAGCTCGGCGTCCGGAACCGCGTGGAGCTGGCCATCTGGGCCTACGAGACCCGCCGCGTGACGCCCGGCCGGTGACCGGCGCTCGTACCAAAGGACGAGGCCGGGTCCGCACCTTCGCCCGATGACCGGCGGCCCGTCGACCTCGACGATCGCTGCATGACCGCAGCAGCGCCGACGACGTCCCGCCTTCACCCGCGGTGGCTGGTGCCCGCCGCCCTGATCGCCCTGGCTCTCGTGCCGGTCGCGGCCGGCGCCGCCCGGCTCGTCGAGCTCTCCGGGGGCGCGGTGGCGCTCCCCGAAGCGCCCCGCTCGGCCGCCGCGCCCCTGCCCCTCGTGGTGCACATCCTCAGCGCACTCCTCTTCACCGTGGTCGGCGCGTTCCAGTTCGTGCCCGGCATCCGTGGACGGCGGCCGCGCTGGCACCGGCTCACCGGGTGGATCGCCGCCCCCGCGGGCCTGGTCGCCGCACTGAGCGGGCTCTGGCTGACCGTGGTGATCACCGGCGCCGACAGCGGTCTGCTCACGCTGTTCCGCGCGGCGGCCGGGATCGGGATGGGCGGGTCTCTCGCCCTCGGCGTCACTGCGGTCCTGCGCCGGGACCTCGCCGGGCACCGCGCCTGGATGCTGCGGGGCTATGCGCTGGGCCTGGGCGCAGGGACGCAGGTGCTCACGGCCGGCGCGTGGCTGGCGGTGGTGGGGGAGTCCGGTCCGGCCACCGAGGCCTGGCCCATGGGTGCGGGATGGCTGATCAACCTGGCGGTCGCCGAGTGGCTGATCCGCCGGCCGGCAGGCGTGCGTGCTCGCCGGGCCGTGCCCGTGGGCTGACGAGCGGTCGGACCCCGCCGCTACGGTGCCGGACGTGACCGAGACCACGTGGCTCGACGCCACCGCGCAGGCCGACCTCGTCCGCACCGGGGAGGCCACGCCCGCCGAGCTGGTCGAGGCCGCCATCGAGCGGATCGAGCGGGTGAACCCCCAGCTGGACGCCGTCATCCGCGACCGGTTCGACGTCGCCCGCGCGGAGGCACGCGGCCAGCTGTCCGACGGTCCGTTCCGCGGCGTCCCGATCCTGCTCAAGGACCTCGGTTGCCACGTCGCGGGGGAGGAGACCAACTACGGCACCTCCTTCCTCCGGGACGCCGGGTACCGCTGGCCGGTCGACAGCCACCTCGCCTCGCGCTTCCGGACGGCGGGCTTCGTCGTCCTCGGTCGCACCAACGTGCCGGAGTTCGGCACGACGATCACCACGGAACCCGCTGCTCACCCTCCGGCCCGGAACCCGTACGACACCGGCCGGTCGACCGGGGGCTCGAGCGGCGGGTCGGCGGCCGCCGTCGCCGCTGGCCTCGTGCCGCTCGCCCACGCCAACGACGGCGGAGGATCGATCCGGATACCTGCTGCCGAGTGCGGCCTGGTCGGCCTGAAGCCGACGCGGGCGCGGGTCAGCCAGGGCCCCGAGGTGGGGGAGAGCTGGGCGGGCGCCACCATCGACGGCGTCGTCACCCGCACGGTCCGCGACACCGCCGCCGTCCTCGACGTTCTCAGCGGCCCCATGCCGGGCGACCCGTACGTCGCCCCGCGGCTGCCCCGGCCCCTCGCCCAGGAGGTGGGCGCGCCGGTGGGCCGGCTGCGCGTCGGCCTCCTGGACGCGCAGACGGGAGAGCAGTACCTCGACGACCCGGCGTGCCGGGTGGCGGTGGAGCGCGCCGGCCGGCTGCTGGCCGACCTCGGCTGCGACGTCGAGCCGGGGACGCCGGGCGCGATGTTCGACCCGCAGTTCCCGCGCTTCTTCACGACCACCATCGCGGCGGACGTGGCCCTCACCCTCTCCGCGCTCCAGCGCTCCGCCCTCGGCCGGCCGGTGGACGACGGAGAGCTCGAGCCGCGCAACGTCTTCTACCGCGCCGTGGGCCGCAAGCTCTCTGCCGAGGACTACCTCGGTGCGCGCCAGTGGCTCGGCTCGTGGAGCCGCCGGATGTCGGAGTGGTGGGCTCCGGCGGAAGTCGGCGGCCAGGGCTTCGACCTGCTGGTGACGCCCACGATCGCTGCCCCGCCGCCGGAGCTCGGCTGGATGACCGCCGCCGGGCCCCGGGAGGAGGGCCGGCGGATCAACAGCCTCATGCCGTACACGGCCCAGTTCAACGTCACCGGTCAGCCGGCGATCAGCCTGCCGCTGCACTGGACCGACGAGGGGCTGCCGGTCGGCGTCCAGCTCGTCGCCGCCTTCGGCCGCGAGGACGTGCTGGTGCGCGTCGCCGCGGCCCTGGAGCAGGCGGCGCCGTGGGCCGACCGCCGTCCCGCGGTCTCCGCCTGACGGCCGGTCCCGTCCGGGCGGCGCAGGCGTGGGGGAGAGTCCGGGGCCCGGGCCCGCTGTCCGGGGAAGCCCGTCCGCCTAGACTCGGGCGGCCACGGGGTGTGGCGCAGCTTGGTAGCGCACCTGCTTTGGGAGCAGGGGGCCGCAGGTTCAAATCCTGTCACCCCGACCGGACGAGCGCGATGCCCGCATCCCGCCACCGCGCGTGTGCCTCCGACGTCTCTAGACTCGGGGGTCGACCCGGCGCCACGACACCGTGGGCGCCTGCACACCCACTGTCTCACCGAGGAGCACTGCCGCTGTGAAGAGCACCATCGAGGAACTGGGCCCCACGCGGGTCCGGATGGCGATCGAGGTGCCCTGGGGGGACCTGGACCACGCATTCGGTGAGGTCTACAAGGAGCTGGGCAAGCAGGTCCGCGTCCCGGGGTTCCGCCCCGGCAAGGTGCCCAACCGCGTCCTCGACCAGCGCATCGGGCGCCCCGTCGTCCTCGAGCAGGTCGTGCAGCACGCCGTTCCGGAGATCTACTCCGAGGTCATCCGGGAGAACCAGGTCCGCGTCCTGGGCCAGCCCGACATCGAGGTCACCCGCCTCGACGACAACGACACCCTCGCCTTCACCGCCGAGGTCGACGTCGCCCCGCAGCTCGAGCTCCCCAGCCTGGACGACCTCGCCGTGACCGTCGACGACGTCGAGGTCACCGACGAGGAGATCGACCAGCAGGTCTCGGTCATGCGCGAGCGCTTCTCGATGCTGACCGGCGTCGAGCGCGCCGCCCAGGACGGCGACTTCGTCTCCATCGACCTCGAGGCCAAGCTGAACGGTGAGGTCCTCGAGGACGGCTCGACCACCGGCATGTCCTACGAGGTCGGCTCCGGCAGCCTCATGGAGGGCCTCGACGACGCCGTCCGCGGGCTGTCCGCCGACGAGTCGAAGACCTTCGAGACCGCACTGCTCGCCGGTCCCAACGCCGGCGAGACGGCCGAGGTCACCGTCACCGTCCGCTCGGTGAAGGAGAAGGAGCTGCCCGAGCTGGACGACGAGTTCGCCTCCACCGCCAGCGAGTTCGACACCCTGGACGAGCTGCGCGAGGACGTCCGCACCCGGCTGGCCCGCTCGAAGGTGATCCAGCAGGGCGCACAGGCGCGCGACAAGCTGGTCGAGCACCTGATCGAGACCATCGAGGTGCCGATCCCGGAGAACCTCGTCGACCGCGAG
The DNA here is from genome assembly GCF_054051055.1 of Blastococcus sp. SYSU DS0973. Classification (NCBI taxonomy): domain Bacteria; kingdom Bacillati; phylum Actinomycetota; class Actinomycetes; order Geodermatophilales; family Geodermatophilaceae; genus Blastococcus; species Blastococcus sp. SYSU DS0973. The sequence goes on along the minus strand of NZ_JBJHAN010000001.1, from coordinate 338,905 downwards.
ATCGAGTGGCGCAACCAGGCCTTCGAGCGGGAGCTCGCGCAGGCCGGCATGGACTGGGACGCGTTCCTCAAGATGTCGGGCGTCGAGAGCCGCGAGGAGTACGAGGCCGACCAGCGGAAGAACGTCGAGGAGGCCGTCAAGACGCAGTTCATCCTCGACGCCATCGCCGACGCCCGAGAGGTCACCGTCGGCAACGACGACCTCTCGGCGCAGATCATGGCCCAGGCCCAGCGCAGCCGGATGAGCCCGGAGCAGTTCGCGCAGCAGCTGCAGCAGGGCGGCAACATCGCCGAGTTCGTCGCCGACGTGCGCCGCACCAAGACGCTGGCCCAGCTGCTCGAGCAGACGACGATCACCGACGCGTCGGGCAATCGCGTCGACCTCGAGGCCCTGCGCCCGAAGACGGTGCAGGCGCCGGCTGACGACGAGGCGACCGGGGACGAGGGCACCGAGGACGCTCCGGCCGAGGGCGAGGACATCGGCGTCCAGGCCGTCGCGAGCGAGGCCGCCGAGGGCGCCACGGAGAACACCGAGGACGTCACCAAGGCCTGAACGAGGACCTCGTCCTCCTCGCCCTTCGCAGGCTCAGGGCGAGCCTTCTGGACGAGGCCGTACGCGACGACGCCGCCTTCCCGACCGGGGAGGGCGGCGTCGTCGCGTTCCGGCGCTGCGCCGACGGCGAACACCGCCCGCACGAGGACTGTCCCGTCGCAGGTCCGCGTTAGGGTCGACAGGACTCAGGCGATCGCCGGGGGGTACCGCCTCCCGGAGGGCCGTTCCGGTCCCCGCACCACTTCGAGACCTATGCCACGACGCGTCCTACGGAGGTCACCGCACCCGTGAGCACCACCGACCCGATCCTGGCGAGCGCACCCATCATGCGTGGCGCCGGCGGAATGATGAACCTCGGCGACTCGGTCTACGAGCGCCTGCTGCGCGAGCGCATCATCTTCCTGGGCACCCAGGTCGACGACGTCATCGCCAACCAGCTGGCCGCGCAGATGCTGCTGCTGTCCGCCGAGGACCCCAAGCAGGACATCCACCTCTACATCAACTCGCCCGGTGGCTCGGTCAGCGCCGGCATGGCCATCTACGACACGATGCAGTTCATCGACTGCGACGTCGCCACCTACGGGATGGGCCTGGCCGCCTCGATGGGCCAGTTCCTGCTGACGGCGGGCACCAAGGGCAAGCGCTACGCCCTGCCGCACGCGCGGATCATGATGCACCAGCCCTCGGCCGGCGTCGGTGGCACGGCGGCGGACATCGCCATCCAGGCCGACCTGTTCCGCCGCACGAAGAGGGAGCTCAACGAGCTGCAGTCCTTCCACACCGGGCAGAGCGTCGAGCGGATCAACGAGGACTCCGACCGCGACCGCTGGTTCACCGCCCAGGAGGCCCTCGAGTACGGCTTCGTCGATCACGTGGTGAGCAAGGCCGCCATGACCGACAGCGCCAACCCGGTCTCCGACAACTGAGCGCCCGAGGACACAGACAGATGAGCTTCGAGATGCCCTCCAGCCGCTACATCCTGCCCTCCTTCGTGGAGCGCACGAGCTACGGCATGAAGGAGTCCAACCCCTACAACAAGCTCTTCGAGGAACGGATCATCTTCCTCGGGGTGCAGATCGACGACGCGTCGGCCAACGACGTGATGGCCCAGCTGATCACGCTGGAGTCCGCCGATCCCGACCGCGACATCACGATCTACATCAACTCGCCCGGCGGCTCCTTCACGTCGCTCATGGCCATCTACGACACGATGATGTTCGTCCGGCCCGACATCCAGACCGTGGTCATGGGTCAGGCCGCCTCGGCCGCCGCCGTCCTGCTCGCGGCCGGGACGCCGGGCAAGCGCCTGGCGCTGCCGTACTCGCGCGTGCTGATCCACCAGCCCTCCGGCGAGGCCGGCGGCCAGGTCACCGACCTGGAGATCCACGCCGCCGAGATCGAGCGGGTGCGGGTGCAGATGGAGGAGATCCTGGCCCGGCACACCGGCCGGTCCCAGGAGCAGATCCGCACCGACATCGACCGCGACAAGATCCTGACGGCCGCCCAGGCCAAGGAGTACGGGATCGTCGACCAGGTGATCCAGAGCCGCAAGCTCAACGCCCTCCAGTCCTGACCGGCCGGTACGGGCCGGGGGCGCGCGTGACGCGTGTTCGGCCCGTACCGTCGGAGGTCTGAGGGCACGACGGGACAGAAGTGGGACGGCCGGCGATCCGGGTGAGTCATTGCCCGACCTCGCCGGAGGTGGCAGGTACGTTCGGCGAACGCCCGATCCCCGGCCGGAAGCGCCGGGAGGAGAGCCTCGCGGGGCAGCCTGTCAGCGAGGTCGAGCAGGGGCAGCAGACAAGCAAGCAGGGTCCAACCCGCGGGTACCTGACACCAGGACCGGCGACTGTCGAGGTGGAGGTCAGCAGGTGGCACGTATCGGTGAGAGCGGTGATCTGCTCAAGTGCTCGTTCTGCGGCAAGAGCCAGAAGCAGGTCAAGAAGCTCATCGCTGGCCCCGGGGTCTACATCTGTGACGAGTGCATCGACCTCTGCAACGAGATCATCGAGGAAGAGCTCTCCGAGTCGTCGGACCTGAAGTTCGACGAGCTGCCCAAGCCCAAGGAGATCCACGACTTCCTCGACCAGTACGTCATCGGCCAGGACAAGGCCAAGCGGACGCTCTCGGTCGCGGTCTACAACCACTACAAGCGGATCCAGGCCGGCGGTGACCGCGCCTCCCGCGAGGACGCCGTCGAGCTGGCGAAGTCCAACATCCTGCTGATCGGCCCGACCGGGTGCGGCAAGACCCACCTCGCGCAGACCCTGGCCCGGATGCTGAACGTCCCGTTCGCCATCGCCGACGCCACCGCGCTCACCGAGGCCGGCTACGTGGGTGAGGACGTCGAGAACATCCTCCTCAAGCTGATCCAGGCCGCCGACTACGACGTGAAGCGGGCCGAGACCGGCATCATCTACATCGACGAGGTCGACAAGATCGCTCGCAAGAGCGAGAACCCGTCGATCACCCGCGACGTCTCCGGCGAGGGCGTGCAGCAGGCGCTGCTGAAGATCCTCGAGGGGACGACGGCGTCGGTGCCCCCGCAGGGTGGCCGCAAGCACCCGCACCAGGAGTTCATCCAGATCGACACGACGAACGTGCTGTTCATCGTGGGTGGCGCCTTCGCCGGCCTGGAGCAGGTCATCGAGGCCCGCGCCGGCAAGCAGGGCATCGGCTTCGCCGGCGAGATCCGCGGCAAGCAGGAGATCGAGGACGCCAACGCCTTCGCCGAGGTCATGCCCGAGGACCTGCTGAAGTTCGGCATGATCCCCGAGTTCATCGGCCGGCTCCCGGTCATCACCAGCGTGCGCAAGCTGGACCGTCAGGCGCTGATCAACATCCTGACCCAGCCGAAGAACGCCCTGGTGCGCCAGTACCGGAAGCTCTTCGAGCTCGACGGCGTGGAGCTGGAGTTCACCGACGACGCGCTCGAGGCGGTCGCCGACCAGGCGATCCTCCGGGGCACCGGCGCCCGCGGGCTCCGCGCGATCATGGAGGAGGTGCTCCAGTCGGTCATGTACGACATCCCCAGCCGCGAGGATGTCGCCTCCGTGGTGATCACCAAGGAGGTCGTGCTGGAGCACGTCAACCCGACCATCGTGCCGCGCAAGCCCACCCGCGCCCCCCGCGAGAAGTCGGCGTAAGCACAGCGTCCTCGGCGAGCCCGTCCCCGTGAGGGGGCGGGCTCGCTGCGTTGCAGGGCACGCCAGGGTCGGGCGTTGCTCCGTCATCGGGCATTCCGCGCTGCCGGATGTCCGGTCACGGGACGACGCCCAGGCGACGGCGGTAGGTCTCCGCGATCTGCGCGCGGCAGCCTTCCGGGTCGGAGGTGGCCCGCCGGTAGCTGAACCGCAGCGTCTGCCACCCGAGGACGGCCAGCGCGGCGTCCCGGCGGAGATCCCGCTCGCGCGCCTGCTCGGAGCCGTGGAACGCCGCGCCGTCCAGCTCGACGGCCAGCCGCACCTCCGGCCAGGCGGCGTCGACGAACACGGGCCCGTCCGGCAGCGCGATCCGGTACTGGCGCCGGCACTCCGGCACACCGGGGAGGTGAGGATGTGCCGCAGGCCGAAAATCTCCAGCTCGCTGTGGCTGCCGCCCTCGACCAGGCGCAGCAGTTCCGCGAGCTCCGCCCGCCCGGGCAGGTTGCGCCGGTCGTTGGACTCGATGACCACGTCCGGCGTTCGCACGCGCCGTCCCTGCACCGCCCGCAGCACGACTCCGCGCACCACGCCCGCACGCCCCCGCCTGGCGCCGGGCCGGTGCGCATCCCCCCAGGAGTCCACCAGCGCCCTGGCCACCGGGGTGGTGACGAGGCCTCGCGCGGTGGTGAGACCGAACGGCCTCGGGCTCCGGTGCACCCGGAGCCGGCGTGACGTGCGCACGCGGCAGCTGGGCGGCACGGTGACCTCCAGCCGGGTCACCTCCTGCCTCAGCCCGTGCGCGGCCAGCGCACTGCCGTGGCTCAGTGGCCCACCGCAGTACGACGTGGCCGCGTGCGCCCGCACCGTCCAGTCGTCCACCAGCTCCGGCACGGTGACCCAGCCGGGATGCAGCCGCACGAGCCGCCCGGTGGCGAGCCAGCGGCCGATGGTCCGGGGGGCCACCTGCTCGGAGAGCCACGCCGTCGATGCGACCCGTGTCGGGCCCAGCAGCTGGAGGTCATCGTGCACCGGCACAGAGTGCGGGAAACGGCTCGTGTCCGGCGCCGCGCGGGGCAACCTGGGGATGGCCGAGCCGGCGTTGCCCCGCAGCCAGTCTTTCCGAGCCCCGGGATGTCGGGTAGAGGGACGACGCCCGACGGCAACGCGTTCAGGGCCCGCCGACACCCCGGCGCGCTGCCTTGCGCCCGTGAGCACGCGGTACGTCGCCCTGCTGCGGGCGATCAACCTGGGGGTGACCCGGCGGGTGGCCATGCCGCGGTTGCGCGAGGTGCTCACCGACCGCGGGTACGGCGCCGTCCGCACGCACCTCGCCAGCGGAAACCTCCTGCTCGACAGCCCGCTGGCGGAGGCCGACCTGGCCGCCGAGCTGACCAAGGCCATCGGCGAGGAGTTCGGTCTCGACGTCCCCGTCGTGGTGCGGACCGCCGACGAGCTGGCCGCCGTCCTGGCCGCCGACCCGTTGGGCCACGTCGCCACCGACCCGTCCCGCTACTCGGTCACCTTCTTCCCCGAGCCGTTGCAGCCCGAGCGCGTGGCGGCGCTCCCGCCCGGCGACGGCGGGGACTACGTGGTGCGCGGACGCGAGCTCTACCTCTGGCTGCCCGACGGCATGCAGCACGGCCCGATGGGCGGGTGGACGTGGGACCGGCTGCTCGGCGCCGCGGGGACGAACCGCAACTGGAACACCGTCCGGAAGCTGGTCGAGCTGACCCGCTGACCGGGGGAGCGTGCAGCGAGGGCGCGCCCCCGGCCGGGGAGCGCGCCCTCGGCGCACATCGCTCAGGCCGGGCTCAGGCGTCGACGGCCTCGGCGAGGACGACGTCGACGGTCAGCGGGCCCTCGCCGGCCACGAGCGACAGCTCGGCGATCCGGCCGGCGTGGACCAGGTCCGGCCGGGCCGCCTCCAGCGCCGCGACCTGCTCCGCCGGCGCGGTGACGGTGGCCGTCTCGACGTCGGCCCGCATCGACTGCTTGGCGTCGGACTTCGCCTTGCGCACCCCGGCCAGCGCGGCGGCGGCGATCGAGACCACCGCCGGGTCACCGCCGGTGGGCAGCTCCGCAGCCGTCGGCCACAGCGCCCGGTGCACCGAGCCGGTCTGCCACCAGGACCAGACCTCCTCGGTGACGAAGGGCAGCACCGGCGCGAACAGCCGCAGCTGCACCGACAGGGCGAGGGCCAGCGCGGCCTGGGCCGACGCCGCGGCCGGGCCGTCGCCGTAGGCCCGCGACTTCACCAGCTCGACGTAGTCGTCGCAGAACGACCAGAAGAACGTCTCGGTGACCTCGAGGGCACGGGTGTAGTTGTAGGACTCCATCGCCGCCGTCGCCTCGTCGACCATCCTGGCCAGGGAGGCCAGCAGCGCGCGGTCGATCGGCTCGGTGACCTGGTCGACGGTGTGCGCGGCGGAGGCACCGGAGCCGAGGGCGAACTTGCCGACGTTGAGGATCTTCATGGCCAGCCGCCGGCCGACCTTCATCTGCGCCTCGTCGAAGGGCGAGTCCGCGCCCGGCCGTGCACCGGCCGCGCGCCAGCGCACCGCGTCGGTGCCGTACCGCTCGAGGACGTCGATCGGCGTGGTCGCGTTCCCCTTGGACTTGGACATCTTCTTGCGGTCCGGGTCGACCACGAAGCCGGAGATCGTGGCGTGCGTCCAGGGCACGGTGCCGTGCTCGAAGTGCGCCCGGACGACCGTGGAGAACAGCCAGGTGCGGATGATGTCGTGCGCCTGCGGCCGCTGGTCCATCGGGAAGACCTTGGCGAACAGCTCCGGGTCGGTGTCCCAGCCCGAGGCCACCTGTGGTGACAGGGACGACGTCGCCCAGGTGTCCATGACGTCGGGGTCGGCCATGAACCCGCCGGGCTTGCCGCGCTGGTCCTCGGTGAAGCCCTCGGGCACGTCGGACGACGGGTCGACCGGCAGCGCCGACTCGGGCGCCAGGATCGGCTCGTCGTGGATCGGCTCGCCGGCCTCGTCCAGCCGGTACCAGACCGGGAACGGGACGCCGAAGAACCGCTGGCGGCTGATCAGCCAGTCACCGTTGAGGCCCTCGACCCAGTTGTCGTAGCGGTGCCGCATGTGCTCGGGCACCCACTGGATCTCGCGGCCCCGCGCGAGGAGGGCATGGCGCAGGTCGGCGTCCCGGCCGCCGTTGCGGATGTACCACTGGCGCGTGGTGACGATCTCCAGCGGGCGCTCGCCCTTCTCGAAGAACTTCACCGGGTGGGTGATCGGCTTGGGCTCGCCCTCGAGGTGGCCGGACTCCCGCAGCATCTCCACGATCCGCTGCTGGGCGCTGAACACGGTCTTGCCGGCCAGCTCGGCGTAGGGCTCCGCGGGGACGTCGGCCGGCGGGTCGGCCAGGATCCGGCCGTCCCAGCCGACGATCGCCCGGGTCGGCAGCTGCAGCTCACGCCACCAGGTGACGTCGTTGAGGTCACCGAAGGTGCAGATCATCGCGATGCCCGAGCCCTTGTCCGGCTCGGCGAGGCGGTGGGCGACCACCGGCACCTCGACGTCGAACAGCGGCGTGCGCACCGTCTTCCCGAACAGCGGCTGGTAGCGCGCGTCGTCGGGGTGGGCGACCAGTGCGACGCAGGCCGGCAGCAGCTCCGGGCGCGTGGTCTCGATGAAGACCGCGCCCTCCGGGCCGGCGAACCCGATCCGGTGGTAGGCGCCGGGGCGCTCGCGGTCCTCGAGCTCGGCCTGGGCGACGGCGGTGCGGAAGGTGACGTCCCAGAGGGTCGGCGCCTCCTGCGCGTAGGCCTCACCGCGGGCGAGGTTGTGCAGGAACATCCGCTGCGCGGTGGCCCGCGAGGTCTCCGAGATCGTCCGGTAGACGTTGGTCCAGTCCACCGACAGGCCCATGCGCCGCCACAGCTTCTCGAACTCCGCCTCGTCGGACTCCGTCAGCTGCATGCACAGCTCCACGAAGTTGCGCCGGGAGATCGGGAGCTGGTTCTTCTCCGGCCTGGCCGGCGGCTCGAACGAGGGGTCGTAGGGCAGCGCGGGGTCGCAGCGCACGCCGTAGTAGTTCTGCACCCGGCGCTCGGTCGGCAGCCCGTTGTCGTCCCACCCCATCGGGTAGAAGACGTGCTTGCCGCGCATCCGCTGGTAGCGGGCGACGATGTCGGTGTGGGTGTAGCTGAACACGTGGCCCACGTGCAGCGAGCCGCTGGCGGTCGGCGGAGGGGTGTCGATCGACCAGATCTGCTCGCGCGGCGCCTGCAGCGCGGCCTCGCGGTCGAAGCCGTAGGTGTCCTCGGAGGCCCAGCGGGCGACCCACCTGTCCTCGAGGCCGTCGATCGACGGCTTCTCCGGTACGCCGACGGCGGCTCCCGGCGTCGCGCTGTCCGGGGTGCGGGAGTCGGTGACCATGTACCTCATCCTAGGAAGTGCGCGGCTGGCATCCTGAGCAGGATGAGCAACGGCAGCACCGGTGGCATGGCCCGGGTCGAGAACGAGCTGCTGGCCCGCTGGCCGGAGAGCCGCCTGGAGCCCTCGCTCACCCGCATCAGCGCGCTGGTCGACCTGCTCGGGTCGCCGCACCGGGCGATGCCGGTCATCCAGGTGGCGGGCACGAACGGCAAGACGACGACGGCGCGGATGATCGACGAGCTGCTGCGCGGTTTCGGCCTGCGCGTCGGCCGGTTCACCAGCCCGCACCTGCAGTCGATCCGGGAGCGGATCGTGCTCGACGGCGAGCCGGTCACCGCCGAGCGCTTCGTCGAGACCTACGACGACATCGCGCCCTACGTGCAGATGGTCGACGCCGCCGGCGAGATCCCGATGAGCTTCTTCGAGGTCATGGTCGGCATGGCCTACGCGCTGTTCGCCGACGCGCCGGTCGACGTCGCGGTGATCGAGGTCGGGATGGGCGGCACCTGGGACGCGACCAACGTCGCCGACGCGCGGGTCGCCGTCGTGACACCGGTGGCGCTGGACCACGCCGAGTACCTCGGCCCCGACGTCGGCACGATCGCCGGCGAGAAGGCCGGGATCATCAAGGGCGACGCGATCGCAGTGCTCGCCCACCAGGAGCCGGCCGCGCTGGACGCGCTGGTCCGCCGGGCCGTGGAGGCCGACGCCGTCGTCGCCCGCGAGGGCACCGAGTTCGGCGTGCTGGAGCGGACGGTCGCCGTCGGCGGTCAGCAGGTCCGTCTGCAGGGCCTGGGCGGTGAGTACCAGGAGGTCTTCCTCCCGCTGTTCGGTGCCCACCAGGCGCAGAACGCCGTGACGGCGCTGGCCGCGGTCGAGGCGTTCCTCGGCGCGGGCTCGGCCACCGGGCCGATCGAGCAGGACACCGTCCGCGCCGCGTTCGCCGCCGTCCGCTCGCCGGGCCGGCTCGAGCGGGTGCGCACCAGCCCGGCGGTGCTCGTGGACGCCGCGCACAACCCGGCCGGCATGAGCGCAACCGTGGCGGCGCTGCGCGAGTCCTTCGACTTCACCCGCCTGGTCGGGGTGGTCGGCGTCGTCCACGGCAAGGACGTCGGAGGGATGCTCGCCGAGCTGGAGCAGGTCTGCGCGGAGCTCGTCGTCACCCAGAACGGCTCGCCGCGGGCGATGCCCGCCGACGAGCTGGGTGCGCTCGCCGTCGACGTCTTCGGCGCCGACCGGGTGAGCGTCTCACCCCGGCTGGACGAGGCGATCACGGAGGCGATCGAGCTGGCCGAGGCGGGTCCGGACGATGCCCTCGGCGGCTCGGGCGTGCTCGTCACCGGCAGTGTGATCACCGCGGGCGAGGCCCGCACCCTGCTGTCGCGTCGGGGTTCGCGGTGACCGCTCCCGACCCGGCGCGCGCGGCGCGGGCGCTGGGCGGGGCCGCGGCCGGGATCCTGGTGCTGGAGGGCATCGCGGTCCTGTTCGTGCCCCGCGGCATCGCCCAGACCGAGGCGGGGCTGGGCGGCGGCCGGCTGGCGGTCCTGCTGGTCCTCTCCCTGGTCCTGATCCTGGCCAGCGGGATCCAGCGCCGGGAGCGGGGCCTGCTCATCGGGACCGTGCTGCAGGTGCCCCTGCTGCTCACCGGGCTGTTCACCAGCGCCATGTGGTTCGTGGGGGGCGCCTTCCTGCTCATCTGGGCCTATCTGCTGCAGGTCCGCAAGCAGCTGCTGGGCAGCGCCTTCGGACCCGTGACGGCGCCGGACCGGACCGACGGCGACGGCGACCCGGCGGCCACCCCGTAGGCTCCCGGCCCGTGACCGAACGCACTCTCGTCCTCGTCAAGCCCGACGGCGTCTCCCGCGGCCTGGTCGGCGAGGTGATCACCCGGCTCGAGCGCAAGGGCCTGCGCCTGGTGGCCGCCGAGCTGCGCACCCTGCCCGCCGAGGTCGCCGAGACCCACTACGCCGAGCACCGCGAGCGGCCGTTCTTCGCCGACCTCGTGCAGTTCATCACCAGCGGCCCGCTGATGGCCCTGGTCGTCGAGGGGCCCCGCGCCATCGAGGCGTTCCGCGCCCTGGCCGGCGCCACCGACCCGGTGAAGGCCGGCCCCGGCACCATCCGCGGCGACTTCGCCCTCGAGGTGCAGAACAACATCGTGCACGGCTCCGACTCGCCGGAGTCGGCCGCGCGCGAGGTGGAGCTCTTCTTCCCCGGTCTCGGCTAGCGGTCCTCTGCCCGTGGCGGCCCCTCGCGGGGGCCCCGCCACGGGCGGGCGAGTGGTGGGGGCGAGAGGGCGTTCCTCAGAGGTCGGCGTCGACCGGCTCGTCCGGGACGGTCCATGCCAGGTGCCAGTAGGCGAGCAGCCCGGCGGTGAGCCACAGCAGGAACCCGAAGCAGAGCGCCAGGGGGACGTGGCCGCTCAGCGCGACGATCGTGACCGCGCCGGTCCAGGCGGCGAAGTGCAGCGCCGTCGCCGGCCAGGCCACCGTCACGAAGGAGTGGTCACGCAACCGCTGCTGGTGCTCGTCGAGCGACCGGCTGCTGCGGTCGAAGACGCCGCGGATCCCCGCGTTGAGCACCGAGTGCAGCGGGATGAACCCGAGCATCCCCGCCGTCCAGGCGCCGAAGAACCACGTCGTCCAGCCCTCTCTCGTCGTGGCGCTGGCCAGCGTGGCCATGACGAGCAGGACGATGAGCGCCACCTGCGCGAGGACCGCGCGACGGCGCACGCGTCGGGTGCGTGCCCAGGCCCACCGCCGGTCGTCCAAGGTGCGGGCCAGGTACGTCTGGTCGGGAGAGATGCTCATGACGTCCTCCTGAGGAGCTCCTCGCTGAGCGAAGGCAGCGGGTCGAGCGAGAACACCGCTTCGACGGGCAGGTCGAAGAAGCGGGCGATGCGCAGGGCCAGGGCCAACGACGGGCTGTACTCACCGCGCTCCACGTAGCCGATCGTCTGGGGGTGGACCCCGACGGCCTCGGCGAGCTCTTTCCGGCTGACGCCGCGGTCGGCGCGGAGCACGGCGATGCGGTCGTGCACCCTGTCCGCCTCGGACTTCGGCTGTCGTCCCACACGACGAACCGTAGCATTAAAGCTATGCAGCGCCGAGTCCGTCGACGTCCCGGCTCACCTGGCGTGGTGCTGGCTCACCGGCGGGGCTGAGCCAGGATCCAGATCGATCAGCCGCCTGATCACCATGGGGCGGTCGCGGGGGCGGCTACCCTGGACCGGTCATGACTGGTGAGACTCTGTACCCCCGCCTCGAACCGCTGCTGGCCCAGATCCAGAAGCCGATCCAGTACGTCGGGGGTGAGCTCAACGCCCAGGTGAAGCCGTGGGAGTCCGCGGACGTGCACTGGGCGCTCATGTACCCCGACGCCTACGAGGTGGGCCTGCCCAACCAGGGCCTGATGATCCTGTACGAGGTGCTCAACGAGCGCCCCGACGCCCTGGCCGAGCGCACCTACGCCGTCTGGCCCGACCTCGCCGCGCTCATGCGCGAGCACGGCGTCGGCCAGTTCACCGTCGACGGCCACCGGGCCGTGCGCGACTTCGACCTGCTCGGCGTCAGCTTCGCCACGGAGCTGGGCTACACCAACCTGCTCGAGGCCCTCGATCTCGCCGGTGTCCCGCTGCACGCCGTCGACCGGGACGAGACCCATCCGGTCGTCGTCGCCGGCGGGCACGCCGCGTTCAACCCCGAGCCGGTCAGCGACTTCGTCGACTGCGCCGTGCTCGGCGACGGCGAGCAGGTCGTCGGCGACATCACCGACGTCGTCAAGGCGTGGAAGGCCCAGGGCCGACCCGGTGGGCGCGTGGAGCTGCTGGCCCGCCTCGCCCGCGTCGACGGCGTCTACGTGCCCCGGTTCTACGCCGTCTCCTACGGTGCCGACGGCGCGATCGCCGCGGTCACCCGCACCCGCGACGACGTTCCGGCGAAGGTCGGCAAGCGCACCGTCATGGACCTCGACGAGTGGCCCTACCCGAAGCAGCCGCTGGTCCCGCTCGCCGAGAGCGTGCACGAGCGGATGAGCGTGGAGATCTTCCGCGGCTGCACCCGGGGCTGCCGTTTCTGCCAGGCCGGCATGATCACCCGCCCGGTGCGCGAGCGGACCATCACCGGCATCGGCTCGATGGTCGACGCCGGCCTCAAGGCGACCGGCTACGAAGAGGTCGGGCTGCTCTCGCTGTCCAGCGCCGACCACTCCGAGATCGGCCAGCTGGCCAAGGAGCTCGCCGACCGCTACGAGGGCACCAACACCGGCCTGAGCCTGCCGTCGACCCGCGTCGACGCCTTCAACGTCACGCTGGCCAACGAGCTGTCCCGCAACGGGCGGCGCAGCGGCCTGACCTTCGCCCCGGAGGGCGGCAGCGAGCGGATCCGCCGGGTGATCAACAAGACGGTGTCCAAGGAGGACCTCGTCCGCACGGTGACCACGGCGTACGCCAACGGCTGGACGCAGGTGAAGCTCTACTTCATGTGCGGTCTGCCGACGGAGACCGACGAGGACGTCCTGGAGATCGCCGAGCTCGCGGTCGAGGTCATCCGGGCCGGCCGCGAGGCCAGCGGCCGCAAGGACATCCGCTGCACCGTCTCCATCGGTGGCTTCGTGCCCAAGCCGCACACCCCGTTCCAGTGGGCGGGTCAGGCCAGTGCCGAGACGATCGACCACCGCCTCCGGGTGCTGCGCCAGGCGATCAACGCCGACCGCCGCATCGGCCGCTCCATCGGGCTGCGCTACCACGACGGCAAGCCGGGCGTCATCGAGGGGCTGCTGTCCCGCGGTGACCGCCGCGTCGGCCGGGTCATCGAGCGCGTGTGGCGCGAGGGTGGGAAGTTCGACGGCTGGAGCGAGCACTTCTCCTACGAGCGGTGGACGCAGGCGGCCGCCGAGGAGCTGGCCGCGTTCGGGGTCGACCTGGACTGGTTCACCACCCGCGAGCGCACCGAGCACGAGATCCTGCCCTGGGACCACCTGGACTCCGGGCTGGACAAGGAGTGGCTCTGGGAAGACTGGCAGGAGGCCCTCTCCGAGGAGGAGGTCGCCGACTGCCGGTGGACGCCCTGCTACGACTGCGGGGTGTGCCCGACCATGGGCACCGAGATCCAGATCGGCCCCACCGGCCGCAGCCTGCTCCCGCTCACCGTCGTCTGATGGCCCGCCAGCCCGAGGGCCCGCCCCCGCCGCCCACCGTGCAGAAGCTGCGCATCCGCTATGCCAAGCGGGGCCGGCTGCGCTTCGCGTCCCACCGCGACCTCGCGCGGGCCCTGGAGCGGGCGCTGCGCCGGGCGCAGGTGCCCATGGCGTTCTCGGCCGGGTTCAGCCCGCACCCGAAGATCTCCTACATCGGTGCCGCGCCCACCGGGGCGGCCAGCGAGGCGGAGTACCTGGAGATCGGGGTCGCGATCCACTGCGACCCCGAGGCGGTGCGGGTCGCGCTGGACACCGCCCTGCCGCCCGACGTCGCCGTCCTCGAGGTCGTGGAGGCGCAGGAGGGGACCGGCTCCCTGGCCGACCGCATCGACACCTCCGTCTGGCGCGTCGAGCTGCCCGGCGTGGCCCTCGCCGAGCTGCAGCCGGCCGTGGAGAAGTTCCTCGCCAGCGACGTCGTGACCGTCGCCAAGCGCACCAAGAACGGGCTCAAGGACATCGACGCCCGCCCCGCCGTGGCCGGCGCGTCGGCTGCCGAAGAGGCAGGTTGTGCCATACTGCACGTGGTCGTCCGGCAGGTGACGCCCGCTGTACGACCCGACGACGTGTTGGCCGCCCTGGCTGCCGTCGCCGACCTGCGCCCGCCGTTGCCCCCACGGGCCGTGCGTGAGGCGCAGGGCCGGCTCGACGACACCGGGACCGTGGCCGATCCGCTCGGACCCGACCGCGCGGCGCGCGCTCCCGTACCGGGAGAGCACGCAGCGGTCTGACCGACGGAGCCCCCCCGGGGCCCGCGCGCCGTCGCAGCGACACGGCTGCCAGACGTGACGCACCCGCTCCAGGTCACCCCGGCCCGGACGACGCAGACCACCGCACCACCCGCTCCACCGCACCCGGCGTCACCGGGGGCGGGCACCACAGCAGTCCGGCTCCCCGCCGCGGCAACCGTCGCGCGGGAGCCGTCCACAGACTTCGCAGGGCGAGCCAGTCCGCCGTACCCAGCGCGGCGGCCCGCCCCGCCCCAACCCCGTGCTCCTGCGCGGCCGCCAGCACATGGCGCCCGGGAGCGCATGAGGAGGCGAGAGCCCTCGTGGCTGACACCGACCACCCGACCACCGAGCACGACGAGACCCAGGGGACCGAGGTCCCGCCGGGCACACCGCAGCCCGCCGAGGCGGAGGCGACCGGCGTGCCGGCGACCCCCGACGAGGGAGCGCCCGCAGAGGGCACCGAGCAGCCGGCCGAGGGCGCCGAGGAGCCGGCCGACGACGCCGAGCCGGCCGCCGAGGCCCAGGCCGGACCCCCCGCGCCGGAGCCCGACCCCGAGGGGCACGAGCCCGACGAGCCCGCGCACTCCCCGTTCGGGGCGCAGTTCAGCTCCCCGGAGCCGACCGCCGTCGTCGCCCGCCCCCGCCGCCGGGCCACCCGGCCGGCCGGCGCGGCCGACCCCGGCTCGGTCGAGGCCGTTCCCCCCGCGCCCGCGGCACCGGTCCCCGCCTTCGTCAGCTTCATGGCGCCGCCGGTGGACGCGCCCCCGGCGCCGCGCCGGCGCAGCCGCCGCCCGGCGGAGTCGCCGGACCCCCAGGTGGTCGAGGACCGGAGCGCGGACAGCGACCGGAACGACAGCGCCGAGGAGGCGCCCCGCTCCCGCCGCGGCCGCTCCCGCCGCCGTCCGGCGGAGGAGCAGCCCGAGCCCGTCGAGATCGAGGCCGTCGAGGACGAGCAGCCCGAGGACGCCGACGAGCGCGACGACTCCGGCGAGGACCGCGACGACAGCGGCTCGTCGGCCAGCCGCCGACGCCGTCGCGGCCGCCGGGGGCGTGGTCGAGGCCGCAGCGGTGAGGACTCCGGCGACGCCGACGACGAGGACGCTCCCGAGCGGTCGGGCGCCGACAGCGACGACGACGACGAGGAGACCGACACTCCCGGGGAGCCGGTCGACAGCGACGACGAGGAGAACGAGGACGAGGGCTCGACCGGGTCGGGCACCCGGCGTCGCCGGCGTCGCCGCCGCCGCAGCGGTGGATCCGGGAGCGAGGACGCCTCCGACGACACCGACGACGACGACCGCCCCGAGCGGGCCGGCCGCAACGGCCGCAGCACCAGCGACGACGACGTCCGAGGCATCGCCGGCTCGACCCGGCTGGAGGCCAAGCGCCAGCGCCGCCGGGACGGCCGCGACACCGGCCGGCGCCGCACGCCGATCCTCACCGAGTCCGAGTTCCTCGCCCGCCGCGAGGCCGTCGACCGGAAGATGGTCATCCGCCAGCGGGGCGAGCGGACGCAGATCGCCGTCCTCGAGGACGACGTCCTCGTCGAGCACTACGTCACCCAGGCCTCGGCCACGTCGTTCGCCGGCAACGTCTACCTCGGCCGGGTGCAGAACGTGCTGCCCAGCATGGAGGCGGCGTTCGTCGACATCGGCAAGGGGCGCAACGCCGTCGTCTACGCCGGCGAGGTCAACTGGGACGCCGCCGGCCTCTCGGGCAAGCAGCGCTCCATCGAGCAGGCGTTCAAGTCCGGCGACAAGATCCTGGTGCAGGTCACCAAGGACCCGATCGGCCACAAGGGCGCCCGGCTGACCCAGCAGATCAACCTGCCCGGTCGCTTCCTGGTCTACGTGCCCGGTGGCTCGATGACCGGCATCAGCCGCAAGCTCCCCGACACCGAGCGGCAGCGGCTCAAGGACATCCTCAAGCGGATCGTCCCCGAGGACGCCGGCGTGATCATCCGGACCGCCGCGGAGGGCGCTTCGGAGGAGGAGCTCACCCGCGACGTCAACCGGCTCAAGGCGCAGTGGGACGTCATCAAGCAGAAGTCGGAGTCGACGTCGAACGCGCCGACGCTGCTCTACGGCGAGCCCGACCTGGCCATCCGGGTCATCCGGGACGTCTTCAACGAGGACTTCAAGGAGCTCGTGGTCCAGGGCGACGACGCGTGGGACACCGTCGAGGCCTACGTCGCGCACGTCTCCCCGGAGCTGAGCGAGCGGCTGACCCGCTACACCGGCCAGGGTGACGTCTTCCACGACCTGCGGATCGACGAGCAGCTGACCAAGGCGCTGGACCGCAAGGTGTGGCTGCCGTCGGGCGGCTCGCTGGTGATCGACCGGACCGAGGCCATGACCGTGGTCGACGTGAACACCGGGAAGTTCACCGGCTCGGGCGGCAACCTCGAGCAGACGGTCACGCGCAACAACATGGAGGCGGCCGAGGAGATCGTCCGCCAGCTCCGGCTGCGCGACATCGGCGGCATCATCGTCATCGACTTCATCGACATGGTGCTCGAGAGCAACCGCGACCTGGTGCTGCGCCGGCTCACCGAGTGCCTGGGCCGTGACCGCACCAAGCACCAGGTCGCCGAGGTGACCTCGCTGGGCCTGGTGCAGATGACCCGCAAGCGGGTCGGTCAGGGCCTGCTGGAGGTCTTCTCCGAGTCCTGCGAGCACTGCCGGGGCCGCGGCATCCTGGTGCACCTCGACCCGGTGGACGAGAAGCGCCGGGGCGGGGGCGGCTCGGGCGGCAACGCTCCCTCGGGGGGCAAGGACGCTGCCAAGGAGGCCGGGGCCGCGAAGGACGCCGGCAACGGGCGCAACCGCGGCAACGGCGGCGGCGGCGGCAAGGACGTCCCCGCCAAGGACGTCCCCGCCAAGGACGTCCCCGCCGAGGACGCACCGGCCGAGGAGGTGCCCCAGCCGGCCGTGGCCGGCGCGCCCGCCGGTGACGGTCAGCCCGCCGAGGGTTCGCGCAGCGGGGGACGCCGCAGCCGTGGCCGCCGGAACCGCGGGCAGTCCGGGGAGGAGCGCGCGGCCGAGGACGCCGCCGTGCTCGCCGGCGCCCGCGCCGGCGACGAGGGCGCTCCCGCGGGGGAGCCCGTGGCCGACGGCTCGGCCGAGACGGTGGAGGCCGTCCCAGCCGCTCCGGAGGCGGCCGCCGGGTCCGGGGATGCCGAACCGCAGGACGTCGAGCCCACGCCCGCGCAGCGGGTCGACCCGCCGGTGCGGACGGTCGAGCCGCTGCCCGGGACCGCGCCGGTCCCCATGCCGACGGCGGAGGTCGAGGCCGACGACGTGCTGCCGGCCGGTGAGGTGGCCGCGGTCGAGGCGCCCGAGCAGGACGCGACGCCGACCACCTCGGCCACGGCCGGCGTCGTCCCCGGTGGGGTGGCGCACGCCGCCGGTGCCGAGGCCGACGGTCAGCAGCCCGCGGAGCAGTCGGCCGGGAACGGGGAGCCGCCCGCGGCGACCACCCGGCCGCGTCGCCGCCGGGCCGCCAGCCGGCCGGCGGGTCCGCCCGCCTGAGGATCGACCCCCTCTCCGCCGGACGGGGAGGGGTGCCCGGGGGCACGTCGACCCGTCGACGGTCCTCGGGTACGCTGGACGGGTTGCTGCGCCACCGCGCAGGTGCCTCCGGGCGCCGCCGGGAGGGCGTGGGCAGCTCGTCCAAGCACCCGGCGCCCGCTCCGGTCGTGCGCGCCGGACACAGAGCTTGACGTGAAGAAGCGAACGAGGAGTCAGTGGTGTACGCAGTGGTGAAGGCCGGTGGCAGCCAGCACAAGGTGGCCGTGGGCGACACGTTCACGATCAACCGCCTGCAGGGTGCGGCGGGCGACACCGTCGCCCTCCCGGCCATCCTGCTGGTCGACGGCGACACCGTCACCAGCGACGCAGCGGCCCTGGCGAAGGTGACCGTGACCGGCGAGATCGTCGAGCACGGCAAGGGTCCGAAGATCCACATCCACAAGTTCAAGAACAAGACCGGCTACCACAAGCGGCAGGGGCACCGTCAGCCCCTGACCAGCGTCGTGGTCCGCGACATCTCGAAGGGCTGACGCCGACATGGCACACAAGAAGGGCGCCTCGTCCTCCCGCAACGGCCGCGACTCGAACGCACAGCGCCTCGGCGTCAAGCGCTTCGGTGGCCAGGTCGTGAAGGCCGGCGAGATCATCGTCCGCCAGCGCGGGACCCACTTCCACCCGGGCCTCGGTGTCGGCCGCGGCGGCGACGACACGCTGTTCGCACTCGCGCCGGGCTCGGTCACCTTCGGTACGCGGCGGGGACGCAAGACGATCTCCATCACCGCCGTCGAGGCGTAACCACTCGTAGCAGTTCCGCTCACGAGCGCACGGGCCATCGGCCCGTGCGCTCGTGGCGCTTCAGCAGGTAGGAGTCGACGCGGATCCGTCCGCTCGGAGAACATGGCCGCATTCGTCGATCGCGTCACCATCCACGTCGCCGCCGGTAACGGCGGGCACGGCGTGTCCTCGGTGCACCGCGAGAAGTTCAAGCCGCTCGGTGGCCCCGACGGGGGCAACGGCGGGGACGGCGGCGACGTCGTCCTCGAGGTCGACCCCAGCGTGCACACGCTGCTCGACTTCCACCACCGCCCGCACCAGAAGGCGGCCAACGGACGCCCGGGCGCCGGCAGCAACCGACACGGGGCCAGGGGCGAGGACAAGATCCTCCGCGTGCCCGCCGGCACCGTGGTCAGTACCCCCGACGGCCGGGTGATCGCCGACCTCGTCGGCGCAGGCACCCGCGTGGTGCTCGCCCACGGCGGCAAGGGCGGGCTCGGCAACGCCGCCCTGGCCAACGCCCGCCGGAAGGCCCCCGGGTTCGCCCTCCTCGGCGAGCCGGGCGAGGCGTTCGACGCCGTCATCGAGCTCAAGAGCGTCGCCGACGTCGGCCTGGTCGGCTTCCCGTCGGCCGGCAAGTCCTCGCTCATCGCCGCGATGTCAGCGGCCCGGCCGAAGATCGCCGACTACCCGTTCACCACGCTGGTCCCCAACCTCGGCGTGATCCGCTCGGGCGACACGGTCTACACGATGGCCGACGTCCCCGGGCTGATCCCCGGCGCGTCCACCGGCAAGGGCCTCGGTCTGCAGTTCCTCCGCCACGTCGAGCGGTGCGCCGTGCTGGTGCACGTCGTCGACATGGCGACGATGGAGCCCGGCCGCGACCCCGAGAGCGACATCGAGGCCCTCGAGCACGAGCTCGCCGAGTACGGCGGCGACGAGCTCGACCTGGTCGGGCGCCTGCGGATCGCCGTGCTCAACAAGATCGACGTGCCCGACGGCCGGGAGCTGGTCGACCTGGTGCGCGCCTCACTGGAGGAGCGCGGGCTGCGGGTGTTCGCGGTGAGCGCCGCGACGGGGGAGGGGCTGGCCGCCTTCGGGTACGCGCTGGCCGCCGCCGTCGAGGAGCACCGCGCGTCACTGCCGGCGCCGGAGCCGGTCCGGGTGACGCTGACCCCGCGCGCGGTCGACGACACCGGCTTCACCGTCGCGCCGGATCCGGACGGCGACGGCTACGTCGTCCGGGGCGTCAAGCCCGAGCGCTGGGTGCGCCAGACGGACTTCTCCAACGACGAGGCCGTGGGCTTCCTCGCCGACCGGCTCAACCGCCTCGGCGTGGAGGAGGAGCTGGCGAAGGCCGGGGCCCGCGAGGGCGACGCCGTCACGATCGGCGACGTCACCTTCGACTGGGCTCCGACGCTGCCCGCCGGCACGCTCACCGCCGAGGAGTCCGCCGGGCTCGGCGGACGCGGCACCGACAACCGGCTGGAGAGCAACGAGCGGGTGGGCGCCTCCGAGCGGCTGGCCGCCAAGCGGGCCCGCCGGGTGCCGTTCGAGGTCACCGACGGCGGCTGGACCGACGAGGACCTCGAGGACCTGTCGGTCCCGGACGACGACGAGCCGGACGACGACGTTCCCGGGGACGACCAGGACCCGGAGGACGAGGCCCTCGCCGGCGAGCGCACGGACGGCCCGCGGTGACGGCCGGGGCGGCTGCCCGTCCCGAGATCGCCGGGGCCGGGCGGGTCGTGGTCAAGGTCGGCTCCTCGTCGCTGACCACCCTCCCCGGCGGCCTGGACGTCGACCGGCTCACCGCGCTGGTCGACGTGCTCGCCGCCGTCCGCGCGTCGGGGCGGGAGGTCGTGCTCGTCTCCTCGGGGGCGATCGCCGCCGGCCTGGCGCCGCTCGGGCTCGACGGGCGCCCACGCGACCTGGCGACCGCCCAGGCGGCGGCCAGCGTCGGCCAGCTCCGCCTGGTGCAGACCTACGCCGACGCCTTCGCCCGGCACGGCATCACCGTCGGCCAGGTGCTGCTCACCGCCGACGACCTCACGCGCCGCAGCCACTACCGCAACGCGCACCGGACGGTCGAGCGGCTGCTGACGCTGGGCGTGCTGC
This sequence comes from Blastococcus sp. SYSU DS0973, assembly GCF_054051055.1. Classification (NCBI taxonomy): domain Bacteria; kingdom Bacillati; phylum Actinomycetota; class Actinomycetes; order Geodermatophilales; family Geodermatophilaceae; genus Blastococcus; species Blastococcus sp. SYSU DS0973. The sequence continues at coordinate 318,467 of NZ_JBJHAN010000001.1, read as the reverse complement.
CGATCGTGAACGAGAACGACACGGTCGCCACCGAGGAGATCCGGTTCGGCGACAACGACCGGCTGGCGGCGCTGGTCGCCCACGTCGCGCAGGCGTCGGCCCTGGTGCTGCTCTCCGACGTCGACGGCGTCTACGACGGCGACCCGCGCACCGGGCCGGCGCAACTGGTGGACACCGTGCGCGACCCCGGCGACCTCGCGGCGGTCACCCTCGGGTCGGCCAGCCGCAACGGCGTCGGCACCGGGGGCATGGCCACCAAGGTCGAGGCCGCGTTCATCGCCGCGCACGCCGGCGTGCCCGTCGTCGTCACCTCCACGCCCCAGGCCGCCGAGGCGCTGGCCGGCGGCCGCGTGGGCACGCTCTTCGCGCCGATGGGCAAGCGGCCCAGCGCCCGCCAGTTCTGGCTGCGCTACGCCAGCCGCCCGCGCGGCCGGCTGATCCTCGACGACGGCGCGGTCACGGCGGTCCGGGAGCGGCACGCCTCGCTGCTGGCCGCCGGCATCACCGGGACCGCGGGGGAGTTCCTCGCCGACGACCCCGTCGAGCTGGTCGGCCCGGACGGCGTCGTCGTCGCCCGTGGGCTGGTGGCCTACGACGCCCGCGAGATGCCGGCCCTCCTCGGGCGCAAGACCGGCGACCTCCCGCCCGAGCACCGCCGCGAGGTGGTGCACCGCGACGAGATGGTGCTGGTCGGACGCCTGCGCTGAGCGCTGTCACCCGGCTGAGAGACTGGCCGGGTGACGATCCGCCCCATCCGCGAGCTCGGTGATCCCGTGCTGCGCACCCCCTCCGACCCGGTCCGGGCCTTCGACGGCTGGCTGGCCGCGCTGATCCGCGACCTCGAGGACACCGTCGACCACCCCGGCCGGGCAGGGGTCGCCGCACCGCAGATCGGCGTCGGCGTCCGTGCCTTCTCCTACAACATCGACGGCGTCATCGGGCACATGGTGAACCCGGTGATCGTGGAGCGGTCCGAGGAGCTCCAGGACGGCGACGAGGGCTGCCTGTCCGTGCCGGGCATCTGGGCGCCCACCGTCCGCGCGATGCGCTGCGTCGCCGAGGGCTTCGACGTCCACGGCGAGCCCCTCCGGCTGGAGGGGGAGGGGCTGATGGCCCGCTGCCTGCAGCACGAGGTCGACCACCTCGACGGCAAGGTGTTCCTCGACCGGCTCACCGGCGACGCCCGGAAGTCGGCCCTGCGGGCGCTGCGCGACCGCTGAGCCCGCGGCCGGGCTCCATCCTCCACCGCGGGCTCCGCGTACCCTCGCGGACGTGTCCGACGTCTCCGGCCTGCCGCTGATCGGTGCCGCCGCGCTGCGCGCGCGGTCGGCCGCCCGGGTGCTGCGCACCCTCCCCACCGACACCAAGGACGCCGCGCTGGCCGCGCTGGCCGACGCGCTGGTGGAACGGACCGAGGAGATCCTGACCGCGAACGTCGGCGACGTGGACGCCGCGCGGGCCGACGGCACCCCGGAGGCGATCCTCGACCGGCTGCGCCTGGACGCCGCCCGGGTGGCCGGCGTGGCCGATGCGCTCCGCCAGCTGGTCGCGCTGCCCGACCCGGTGGGTGACGTCGTCCGCGGCTCCCGGTTGCCCAACGGCCTGGAGCTCAAGCAGGTACGCGTGCCCCTCGGCGTCGTCGGCATCGTCTACGAGGCCCGGCCCAACGTCACCGTCGACGCGGCGGGGCTCTGCCTCAAGAGCGGCAACGCGGCGCTGCTGCGCGGCTCCGCGTCGGCCTACCGGACCAACACCGCGCTGATCGCCGTCCTCACCGAGGCCGGAGAGAAGGCCGGGCTGCCCGCGGGGTTCGTCGAGCTGCTGCCGGCCGACCGTGCGTCGGTGGGGGAGCTGCTGAGCGCCCGCGGGCACGTCGACGTGGTGATCCCGCGCGGCGGCGCCTCGCTCATCCAGCGGGTCGTGCGCGAGTCCCGCGTCCCGGTCATCGAGACCGGCGAGGGCAACTGCCACGTCTACGTCGACGCCTCCGCGGACGCAGCCGTAGCCGAGGCGGTCGTGCTCAACTCCAAGACCCACCGGGTGAGCGTCTGCAACTCCGCCGAGACGCTGCTGGTCCACCGCGACGTGCCGTTCCTGCCGCGGCTGCTGGCGGCGCTGGCCGGCGCCGGCGTCACCCTGCACGGGGACCAGGAGACGGTCAGCGCCGCCGCGCGGTCCGGTGTCGAGGCCGTCGTGCCGGCCACGGACGAGGACTGGGCGACCGAATACCTGTCGATGGACATGGCCGTCCGGATCGTCGACGACCTGCCGCAGGCCCTCGAGCACATCGCGCGGTGGAGCACCGGCCACACCGAGGCGATCGTGGCCGACTCGGCGCGCGCCATCGCCGACTTCACCGCCGGGGTCGATGCCGCCGCCGTGCTGGTCAACGCCTCCACCCGGTTCACCGACGGCGGCGAGTTCGGCTTCGGCGCCGAGATCGGCATCTCCACCCAGAAGCTGCACGCCCGGGGCCCGCTCGGTCTGCCGGAGCTGACCTCCACCACCTACGTCGTCACGGGGTCCGGCCACACGCGCTGACCCGTTCCCCTCCGAGGAGCCGCATGTCCCGCCCGCCGTCGCAGACGCCCAATTTCTCGTCGGTCGCGGACGTCAGCAAGCGGCTGTCGACCGCGGGCTACCTGCCCGACGCGCAGATCGCGACGACGGTCTTCCTCGCCGACCGGCTGGGCAAGCCGCTGCTGGTCGAGGGCCCCGCGGGCACCGGCAAGACCGAGCTGGCCAAGGCGCTGTCGGCGGCCACCGGGTCGGAGCTCATCCGGCTGCAGTGCTACGAGGGCCTGGACGAGGCCCGCGCGCTCTACGAGTGGAACTACAAGAAGCAGCTGCTGCGCATCCAGGCCTCGCAGGCCGGCGACGGGGCGGACTGGAACACCGTCCACGACGACATCTTCGGCGAGGAGTTCCTGCTCTCCCGGCCGCTGCTGACCGCCATCCGCCGGACCGAGCCCACCGTGCTGCTCGTCGACGAGACCGACAAGGCCGACGTCGAGGTCGAGGGGCTGCTGCTGGAGGTGCTGAGCGACTTCCAGGTGACCATTCCCGAGCTCGGCACGATCACCGCGACCCGCCGGCCGATCGTCGTGCTCACCTCCAACGCCACCCGCGAGCTGTCCGAAGCCCTGAAGCGGCGCTGCCTGTACCTGGCGCTGGACTACCCGACCGCCGAACGGGAGCGGGAGATCGTGCTCTCGCGCGTGCCCGACCTCGCCCCCGGGCTGGCCGACCAGCTGGTGCGCACGGTACGGGCGCTGCGCGGGCTCGAGCTGAAGAAGTCGCCGTCGATCTCCGAGACCCTCGACTGGGCCCAGACGCTGCTCGAGCTGGGCCTGGACACCCTCGACGAGCCGGCGATGGCCTCGACGCTCGGGGTGGTGCTCAAGCACGCCAGCGACCAGACCCGGGCCGCGGCCGAGCTGCGGCTGAACTGATGGACGCTGCTCCGCAGGGGACCCGGACGCGGTCCGGCGGGCTCGCCGGGCACCTGGACGGCTTCGTCCGGGCGGTCCGCGAGGCCGGCATCCCGGTGGGCATCAGCCAGGCGATCGACGCCGCGGAGATCCTCACCGTCGTCGACCTGCTCGACCGCGAGCAGCTGCGCCACGGCCTGGCGGCCGTGCTGCTCCAGCGGGCGGCCCAGCGCGATGCCTACGACGTCCTGTTCGACCTGTGGTGGCCGCTGGGGGACCGCCCGGCCACCGATCCCGAGGACGGCGACGACCCGGGGGAGCCCGGGCAGTCCACCCTCGACGTCCCCGACGACGCCGCGCTCGCCGAGCTGATGCGCGCCGAGCTGCTCGAGCTCCTGCAGGAAGGCGATCCCGAGGCGCTGCGCCGGTTCGCCCGCGACGCCGTCGACCAGCTGGGGCAGGGGCAGCCGACCCCGTCGGGGCAGTCGTACTTCAGCTACCGGGTCATGCGGGCGCTCTCGCCGGACACGCTCGTGGCACAGCTGCTCGCCGGGCTGCTCGGCGACGCCGGCCGCGGCGGGCTGGCCGAGCAGGTGGCCCGGCAGACCGTCCGCGACCGGCTGGCGGCCTTCCGCGCCGCGGTCGAGGCCGAGGTGCGACGGCGGACGGCGGTGGAGAAGGGCCGCGACCGGATCGCCAAGAACGCGGTGCGCCCGCTGGCCGACCAGGTCGACTTCCTCCGCGCCCAGGCCGCCGACCTGGCCGAGCTGCGCCGGGCGGTCGCACCGCTGGCCCGCCGGCTCGCCGTCCGCCTCTCCGCCCGCCGGCGGCTGGGCCGCCAGGGCCGGCTGGACTTCCGCAAGACCGTGCGGGCCTCGCTCGGCACCGGGGGCGTCCCGGTGGTCACCCACCACCGGCCGCGCAAGGTGCACAAGCCCGAGCTCGTCGTGCTCTGCGACGTGAGCGGCTCGGTGGCCGGCTTCAGCCACTTCACCCTCATGCTCACCCAGGCGCTGCGGGAGCACTTCACGGGCGTGCGGGCCTTCGCGTTCGTCGACTCCACCGACGAGGTCACCCGGTTCTTCCGGCCCGGGGTGGACGTCGCCGACGCCATCGGGCGCATCGGCCGGGAGGCCCAGGTGGTCGGCTTCGACGGGCACAGCGACTACGGCACCGCGTTCGAGGTGTTCGCCGACCGCTGGGCTTCGGCGGTGGGCCCGAAGACGTCCCTGCTCGTGCTCGGCGACGGGCGGACCAACTACCGGCCGCCGGGCATCCCCGTGCTCGCCGGACTGGTCTCCACGGCCCGGTCCGCGCACTGGCTCAACCCGGAGCCGCGGCGGCTGTGGGGGAGCGGCGACTCCGCGGCGGACCGCTACGGGGAGGTCATCGACATGGTCGAGTGCCGCAACGCCGCCCAGTTGGCAGACTTCGTCACGACGCTCTGATCGGAACCGCGGGCACCCGCGATCCGCGGGCCGGACGTGACCGGAGCCGGCCCGGGGGCGTCGGTCACCGCGGTGCCGGCCCGTCGGCACCGTCCGGCCGCGGGCGGCGCGGTCGGCCCGCGACCGGCGGCACGGGGGAGCCGGTGGCAGTGGCCGCACCGCCCGGCCCGACGGCCCGGACGGGTGGTCCGCGGGCCGGGGCCGGTCCTCCCCGGGGCCGGTCCGGCTGCCCTGCGGATACGCTCGGCCGGTGGCGGGACGACGAGTCGGCGTGATGGGTGGGACCTTCGACCCGATCCACCACGGTCACCTGGTCGCCGCCAGCGAGGTCGCGGGGCTGTTCGGGCTCGACGAGGTCGTGTTCGTGCCGACCGGCGAGCCGTGGCAGAAGAGCGACCAGGCGGTCAGCCCGGCCGAGGACCGGTACCTGATGACGGTCATCGCGACGGCGTCGAACCCGCGGTTCTCCGTGAGCCGGGTGGACATCGACCGGGGCGGCCCGACCTACACGTTCGACACCCTGACCGATCTGCAGGCCCAGCGGCCCGGCGCGGAGCTGTTCTTCATCACCGGCGCCGATGCACTGGCCCAGATCATGACCTGGCGCGACGGCGCGCGGTGCTTCGAGCTGGCGCACTTCATCGGCGTGACCCGTCCGGGGTACACGCTTGCCGACTCGCACCTGCCCGAGGGCGGGGTGAGCCTGGTCGAGATCCCGGCGCTGGCCATCAGCTCGAGCGACTGCCGGGCGCGGGTGGGCCGGGGGATGCCGGTCTGGTACCTCGTGCCCGACGGCGTCGTGCAGTACATCGAGAAACGCGGTCTCTACCGGGACGCGCGACGTCCCGCCACGGGGGAGGGCGGCGACGGCCGGCCCACCGGCGACCGCCCGACCTACGACCGCCCATCTCCCGCCAGGACGGGGAACACCTCACCCCGCGACGGCGCTCCTACCGACTCCACGACTTCCCACCTCCAGGAGGTGCCCCGATGACCGCCTCGCCCGAGGCCCGGGAGACCGCTCTGCTGGCCGCCCAGGCGGCTGCGGACAAGCTGGCCGTCGACGTGTCCATCGTCGACGTCAGCGAGCGGCTCGCCATCACCGACGCGTTCGTCCTCGCGTCCGCTCCCAACGAGCGCCAGGTCCAGGCCATCGTCGACGAGGTCGAGGAGCGCCTCCGCGAGCACGGCGTGAAGCCGGTGCGCCGCGAGGGCGTCGCCGAGGCCCGCTGGGTCCTGCTCGACTTCGTCGACGTCGTGGTGCACGTCCAGCACGCCGAGGAGCGGGCCTACTACGCCCTCGAGCGGCTCTGGAAGGACTGCCCGACCATCCCCTTCACCGACGCGGCCGCGCCCGTCCCCGGGGGCTCTCCCCAGGCGGGCGCGCCGTCCGTCGCGGAGACGGCCGGTCAGTGACCCCACCGGCCCTGCCCGAGCTGCCGGTGACCCGACTGGTCGTCTGGCGGCACGGGCGGACCGCGTGGAACGCGGCGGGACGCTTCCAGGGGCAACTGGACCCGCCGCTGGACGACGTCGGGCGCGCCCAGGCCCACCACGCCGCACCGCACCTCGTGGCGTCGGCCGGCCTGGCGGGGCGGTCCACCGCGGTGGTGTCCAGCGACCTCGTGCGCGCCGCCGACACCGCGCGGGAGCTGACCTCCCGGCTGGGGGTGCCGCTGCAGCTGGACCCCCGGCTGCGCGAGCACGGCATGGGCAGCTGGGAGGGCCTCACCCGCGACGAGGTGGCCGACCGCTTCCCCGAGCAGTACGCCGACTGGCTGGCCGGTGGGCCGGTGCGCGGACGCGGCGGCGAGGAGACCGCGGCGGTCGCCGAGCGGGTGCTCGCCGCGCTGCTCGACGTGCCCCCGGTCGAGGTGGCGGTCGTGGTGACCCACGGCGGGACGAGCGGTCGGTTGATCGAGCGGCTGCTGGAGTTGGGCCCCGAGCACCGGCGCGTGTTCGGCCCGCTGGGCAACTGCGCCTGGAGCGAGCTGGCCCACCAGAGCGGCCGGTGGCGGCTGGTGCGGCACAACTCCTCGGCCGGTCCGCTGCCCGAGGGGCTCGCCGTTCCGCCGGCGGAGCGGCTGCGGACCGATCGCCCGGCGGGTGCCTCGACCGACGCCGGCGCCGGGCCGGCGCAGGACGCCGACGCCGTCGGCTGAGGCCGGCCTGCGAGGGGCTCCGGTCCGGACGCGCTCCGCACAGGCCGCTAGCCTCGCCGGGTGCGCGTCGCCGTCCTCACCGATTCGACGGCCTACCTGCCCCGCGAGCTCGCCGCCGAGTACGGCGTCCACGTGGTGCCGCTGTACGTGGTGCTGGCCGGCCGATCCGGGCGCGAGGGCGAGGACATCAGCTCCGAGGACGTGGCGAAGGCGTTGTCGTCGCGGGGGCAGCGGGTCTCCACCTCCCGCCCCACACCGGGCGACTTCGTCGCCGCCTACCGGGGGGCTCTCGAGGCCGGCGCCGACCGGCTGGTGTCGGTGCACCTGTCCGCGGAGCTCTCCGGCACCTGGGACGCCGCCCGGGTCGCCGCGTCGCAGGTGGGCGAGCACATCGTCTCGGTCGTCGACTCCCGCTCCGCGGCGATGGGCACGGGTTTCGCCGTCCTCGAGGCGGCCCGGGCGGCCGCCGGGGGAGCGGACCGCGACGAGGTGGACCGGATCGCCCGGGAGGCCGCGGCGCGCACCCGCACGCTGTTCGTCGTGGACACCCTGGAGCACCTGCGGCGGGGCGGGCGGATCGGCTCGGCGGCCGCCGTGCTGGGCTCGGCGCTGGCGGTCAAGCCGGTGCTGCACGTCGTGGACGGGCGCGTGGTGCCGCTGGAGAAGGTGCGCACCTCGGCGCGTGCGCTGGGCCGGCTGGTGCAGCACGTCGTCGACCACGCCGGGGAGTGCGAGGTCTCCCTCGCCGTGCACCACCTCGCCGCCGCGGACCGGGCGGACCGGCTGGTGACCGAGCTGCGCGAGCGGGTGCCACGCCTGCGGGAGCTGTACGTGAGCGAGCTGGGCGCGGCGATCGGGGCGCACGTCGGCCCGGGGGCGCTCGGTGTCGTGATCTCCGCCGGCCCCGACGCGCCCGAGGAGCCGGCGGCCGTTCCGGAGGGGGACGACGACCGGACGGGCTGAACCACAGCGGGGGTCACGCATCCGCACAGCGTGGGTGAGCGGCGGCGGATCGGTCCGTCCGGCGTCCACACGTCGGGCCGGGATCCACAGCTCGGGCCGGTCGTCGCCGCGAGGAAGAAGGCGTTCCTAGCGTCGCCGGCGTGCGCCTTCCTCTTCGCCGCGACGACGCCGCCGACGTCATCCGCGCCCGTCTGCGGGCCGTCCTGGCCGAGCCTCGCGCGTCCTCGGGCGGGTGGCTGCCCGGGGACGGGGACGAGGACGAGGACGAGCCCGCGCGCTCGTGGCCGGGTGACGACCGGGTCACCGTGCCGGTGGACGCCGGGGAGGGCCCGGAGCGGCCGGGAGGGGTGGGCCGGCACCGGGCACCCGGCACGACGGTGCGGTGGGATCCCGGCCGCCCGGGCACGCGTGCGGTCTGGGTGGCCGCGCTGGCGGGGGTGCTGCTCCTGGTCGGCTGGACGTGGTGGGAGCGGCCCCGGGTCGAGCCCGCGGCGGCCGCGACGGAGGTGCCGGGCACGTCGCCCGGCGAGCCGGCGTCCTCTCCGACGGCACCCGGGCCGACTGCCGAGACGTCCGAGACGGCGTCGGCGGTGGTGGTCTCCGTGGTGGGGCGGGTGGCGCGTCCCGGGCTGGTGACGCTGGCCGCCGGGGCGCGGGTCGCCGACGCGGTCGCCGCGGCCGGGGGGCTGCTGCCCGACGCGGACCCCGCCTCGGTGAACCTGGCCGCCCCGGTGTCCGACGGGCAGCAGATCGCCGTGGAGGTGCCCGGGGCGGTATCGGGCGGCGCACCGGCCGGCGGCGCTCCCGTCGGGGGGTCCGCCGGTGGCCGGATCGACCTGAACACCGCCGGGGTGGCCGAACTCGACGCGCTGCCCGGCATCGGCCCCGTCCTCGCGCAGCGGATCGTCGACCACCGCAGCACCATCGACGGCTTCCGCAGCGTCGAGGAGCTCGAGGACGTCCCGGGCATCGGCCCGGTCATCGCCGCCGAGCTGGCCGAGCTGGTGGGCGTGTGAGCGCACCGCATCCGCCGCCCGACCGGTGGCGGTGGCTGGACCTGCGGCTGTGGCCGCTCGCCGCGGCGATCTGGGCGGTGGGCCTGGCCGCCCCGTTCCTCGCACCTCCGGTCCTCCTCGCCCTGGCGGTCACCGCCCTGGGCTCGGCGGCGGTGCTCGCGCGTGCCCGGAGCGCCAGAGCCGCCGTCGTGCTGGTCGTCCTCGCCGGGGTCGCGGCCTCCTCCGTCGTCGCGGCGGCGCGGGGAGCCGTCCGTGACGCCTCGCCGCTGCGGGCCGCGGCCACGACCGGAGGAGCGGCCGAGGTGACGTTGACCGTGCGCAGCGACCCACGGGCACTGGCCGGTCCGGGCGCCCCGCGGGTTGTCCTCGACGCCGACGTCATCGCGTTCGCCGACGACGCCGGGCTCCACCGGCTGGACGACGCCGTCCTCGTCTTCGCGCCGGCCGAGGGCTGGACCGGGCTGCTCCCCGGCCAGGAGGTCAGGGTGCGGGCCGGCCTCGCGCTGCCGAAGGCCGGCCGGCATCTGGTCGCGGTGCTGTCGGCGCGCGGCCCACCGGATCGCCTCGCGTCCGCCGGAGCGGGCCAGCGCGCGGCCGGCGCGCTGCGCGACTCGCTCGTCGCCGCCTCGACCCGGCTGCTCGGCGAGCGCGCCGGTGGGTTGCTGCCGGGCCTGGTGGTCGGCGACACCCGCGCCATGGACCCGTTCCTGGAGGAGGAGTTCCGGCGTGCCGGGCTGGCCCACCTGACCGCCGTCTCCGGAGCCAACGTGGCGATCGTGCTCGCCGGCGTCCTCCGGCCGTTGCGGCGCCGCGCCGTCGACCGGCGGGTGCAGGCCCTCATCGCCTTGCTCGCGCTGGTCGCCTTCGTGGTGCTGGCCCGGCCGAGCGCCAGCGTGCTGCGGGCCGCCGCGATGGGCGCGATCACGCTCGTCGCGCTCGCCTCCGGACGGCCACGGGCGGCGCTGCCGGCCCTCGGGGCAGCGGTGACGGTGCTCCTCCTGGTCGAGCCCCGGCTGGCGCGCGATCCCGGGTTCGCGCTGTCGGTGGTCGCGACCGCGGCGATCGTGCTGCTGGCACCGGGATGGGCGCGACGCCTGCGCGGGCACGGCTGGCCGGCACTGGTGGCCGATGCCGTCGCCGTGAGCGTGGCCGCCGGCCTCGCCACGGCTCCGCTCCTCGCCGGCCTGACCGGGACGGTGAGCCTGGTGTCCGTGCCGGCCAACCTGCTGGCCGCCCCCGCCGTGGCGCCGGCCACCGTCCTCGGGCTGCTGGCGGCGCCCGCGGTCCTGGCGGCGCCTTGGCTCGGTGACCTCCTCGTCGGCCTCGCCGGGTGGCCGGTGCGCTGGATCGTCGGAGTCGCCGAGCGCGCGGCGGGGGCACCCGACGCGGTCGCCGGGTGGCCGGCCGGGACGCTCGGGGCCGCGCTGCTCACCGGCCTCCTGCTGGGCGCTCTCTGGGCGCTGTGGCGGTTTCCCCGGCTGCGCCCGCTGGGGCTGGCCGCGCTGGTCGGGCTGGTGGTCGTGGGGTGGCCGGTGCGCCAGCAGCTGGACGGCTGGCCGCCGGCCGGAGCGGTGCTCGTCGCCTGCGACGTGGGGCAGGGCGACGGGCTGGTGCTGCCCGTGGGGAAGGGGCGGGGGATCCTCCTCGACGCCGGCCCGGACGTCGCCCTCATCGACCGGTGCCTCGACCGGCTGGACATCGACCACCTTCCCCTCGTGCTGCTCTCGCACCTGGACGCCGACCACGTCGGCGGCCTGGCCGGCGCCCTGGGGGGTCGCACCGTGGGGGTGGTGGCCACCGGCACCCTGTCGCCGGCCGACGACCGCGCACCGGTGGTCGACGCGCTGCTCCGCCGTGCCGGCGGGGAGCGGACGGTGCTGGTGCCGGGGGACCGGCGCTCCGTGGCCGGCGTCGACCTGGAGGTGCTCGCTCCGGACCCCCGGCGCGCGACCGCCGCGGCCGACCCCAACGGGCTGTCACTGGTCGTCCGCGCCACGGTGCGGGGCCTGAGGCTGCTGCTCACCGGCGACATCGGCGCCGACGAGGAGGCCGCGCTGCTGCGCGCGGGCGTCGACCTGCGCGCCGACGTGCTCAAGGTGCCGCACCACGGCAGCGGGGACGCCGACGCCGTCTTCCTGGCCGCCACGGGAGCGCGGACGGCTCTGATCTCGGTGGCCGCGGACAACACCTACGGGCATCCGGCGCCCCGGCTGCTCGGCTGGCTGGCCGAGGCCGGCATGCGGGCGTACCGCACCGACCGGGACGGCGACCTGGCGGTCGTGGGCCGGGCGGGGGACTGGGGCGTCGCGGCGCGGGGGAAGCAGGCCGACGTCTCCGCCGGCGCGGCCGACGCACCCGCCGCGGCGGTGCCCGCGGGGCCCCGGACGGTCACCCGGAACGGTCGGCGGCGCGTGGCACCATGCAGCAGTGCCTGCCGCTGCCGTCGAGCCCACGTCTCGCCTGCGCGTGGTGATCGGCGAGGAGGAGCTGCTCCGGTCCCGGGCCGTCGGCGCGGTGCGCACCGCCGTCCTCGGCCGCCACCCCGACGCGGAGGTCCACGAGCTCGCCGCCCTGGGGCTGCCTCTGGGGCAGCTGGCCGACGTGCTGGCGCCGTCGCTGTTCGGTGAGCACCGGCTGGTGGTGGTCACCGGGGTGCAGGAGTCGGCCGGCGCGCTGGCGGACGCGCTCACCGCCTACGCCAAGGACCCGGACCCCGACCTCACGCTGGTGATCGTCCACTCCGGGGGGAAGCGCAACGAGGCGCTGGTCAAGTCGTTCAAGGCCGCGGGCGCGGCCGTCGACGAGTGCCCGAAGGTCAGCTCCGTCGGTGACCGCATCGCCTTCGTGCGCAACGAGGTGCGCCGGCTCGGCGGCCGCATCGCCCCCGAGGCGGTCACCGCGCTGGTCGACGCCATCGGCGCCGACCTGCGGTCCCTGTCGGCCGCCGCCAGCCAGCTCGTCTCCGACTTCGGAGGCAGCATCGACGCCGACGACGTCGCCCGCTTCCACCGCGGGCAGGCGGAGGTCACCGGCTTCACCGTCGCGGAGCGGGTGCTCACCGGCGACCGGGCCGGCTCGATCGAGATGCTGCGCTGGGCGCTGGAGCGCGGGGTCGCCCACGTGCTGATCGCCGACGCGATCGCCGACGGCGTCCGCACCGCCGCACGGGTGGCCTCGCTGAGCTCGACCAACCCGGGTGACCTCGCCCGCACGCTGAAGATGCCGCCGTGGAAGGTGAAGAAGGCGCAGGCCCAGGCGCGGGGCTGGAGCATCGAGGGCCTGCAGCTGGCGCTCGGCGTGGCCGCCGACCTCAACGCCGACGTCAAGGGGGTCGCGGCGAGCGCGGACTACGCGCTGGAGCGGGCCATCCGGCGGATCGTCACGATCCGCACCGAGACGGGCCGCGGCCGGGTGCGCCCCGGCCGCTGACCCGGTGGTTCAGCGAGGCGTCAGCCGGGTTTGCGGGTCCCGGCACCAGGCTTCCACGGCCGGCCACCGGCCGTATCCGGCCTCGGGGTCGAGGTGGCCCGCCCCGGGCAGCAGATCGGCGTCGACGCCCAGCGCGCGGTAGATCGGAACGGCGCCGCCGTCGGGCCAGTAGGGGTCGTCATCTGCGGCGACCAGCCGCACGGTCCTGGCCGAGCGGGCCAGGACGGCGGCGTCGGGGGACAGAGCGGCGAACTCCGCCACCTCCGGATGGCCCACCAGCACCTCCGGCGCGGGCGGGGCGACGAGCAGCACCCGGTCGACGGGCTCCTCCGGCGTCAGCAGGGACGATGCGTGCTGCCACAGCGGCACGGCGAGGGAGTGGGCCACGACGACGCGCTCCCCGGAGCCCAGCTGGGCCAGCTCGGCGCGCAGCAGCTCCGTCCAGGTGGAGAGCACCGGCCGGTCGGGCTCCGGGAACTGCGGGTACAGCACGTGTTCGCCCGCGGCACGCAGCGACTCGACCAGCTGCCACTGCCAGTGGCGCCGGGGCCGGCGGTTCTGCCAGCCGTGCAGGACCAGGAAGCCGCGCGCGGTCACGAGGGCTCCTCCAGCGGACGGCGTCAGGACATGCGACGAGCCCCCGTCCCGGTGGGGACAGGGGCTCGTTCGTCGACCGCGCCGGAGCGCGGCGTCACCGGCTCAGAGGCCGGCGACCTGCTTGGCCAGACCCGACTTGCGGTTGGCGGCCTGGTTCTTGTGGATGACGCCCTTGCTGGCGGCCTTGTCCAGCTGCTTGGCAGCGGCCTGGTAGGCGGCGCTCGCGGCAGCGGCGTCCCCGGCCTCGGCGGCGCTGCGGACGCGCCGGACGGCGGTCTTCAGGGCGGACTTGACCGCGACGTTGCGCTGGCGCGCCTTCTCGTTGGTCTTGATCCGCTTCAACTGGGACTTGATGTTCGCCACGCGTGAGCCTCGGTGTCTCGACAGGAGGGAGTACTTCTGACAGTGCGTCCGGGCATGCGCCACAGGACCGGCCTGCAAAGATACCAGCGTCCCGGCGCCGCACCCAACCGGCCGTCGGGGGACGCCGCCCACACCTCGGACGCACCCGGCGACGCGCCCGTCTTCGGCCCGGAGCCCGGACGTGGGACGATGGCGGCACTGTGACGACTCCCTCTGCCACCGATCCGGCCCGCATCCGGAACTTCTGCATCATCGCCCACATCGACCACGGCAAGTCGACGCTGGCCGACCGGATGCTGGAAGTCACCGGAATCGTCGAGGGCCGGAACATGCGCGCCCAGTACCTCGACCGCATGGACATCGAGCGCGAGCGCGGCATCACCATCAAGGCACAGAACGTCCGCCTGCCGTGGACGCCGCGGACCGGCGAGGACACCAGCACCGAGTACGTGCTCCACATGATCGACACCCCCGGCCACGTCGACTTCACCTACGAGGTGTCCCGGTCCCTGGCCGCCTGCGAGGGGGCCGTGCTGCTGGTCGACGCCGCTCAGGGGATCGAGGCCCAGACGCTGGCGAACCTGTACCTGGCGCTGGAGAACGACCTCACGATCATCCCCGTCCTCAACAAGATCGACCTGCCGGCCGCCCAGCCGGAGAAGTACGCCGCGGAGATCGCGCACATCATCGGCTGCGACCCCGACGAGGTCCTGCGGGTCAGCGGCAAGACCGGCGAGGGGGTGCCCGAGCTGCTCGACCGGATCGTCAGCGACATCCCCGCTCCGACCGGTGCCGCCGAAGGGCCGGCCCGGGCGATGATCTTCGACTCGGTCTACGACATCTACCGCGGCGTCATCACCTACGTGCGCGTGATCGACGGCCGCATCTCAGCCCGCGAGAAGATCAAGATGATGTCCACCGGCGCCACGCACGAGCTGCTGGAGATCGGCGTCATCTCGCCCGAGCCCAAGCCGGTCGACTCCCTCGGTGTCGGCGAGGTCGGTTACTTCATCACCGGCGTGAAGGACGTCCGCCAGTCCCGCGTCGGCGACACCGTCACGCTGTCGAGCAAGCCCGCGACCGAATCCATCGGCGGGTACCGCGACCCGCGCCCGATGGTCTACTCCGGCCTCTACCCGATCGACGGCAGCGAGTACCCGCTGCTGCGAGAGGCGCTGGACAAGCTGCTGCTCAACGACGCCGCGCTGGTCTACGAGCCCGAGACCTCGGCGGCGCTGGGCTTCGGCTTCCGCGTCGGCTTCCTGGGGCTGCTGCACCTGGAGATCGTCCGCGAGCGGCTGGAGCGCGAGGCCGGCATCAGCCTGATCTCGACGGCGCCCAACGTCGTCTACCGGGTGATCATGGAGGACGGCACCGAGCACACGGTGACCAACCCCAGCGACTGGCCCGAGGGCAAGATCGACCGCGTCTACGAGCCGATCGTCAACGCCACGATCATCGCGCCCAGCGACTACACCGGCGCGATCATGGAGCTCTGCCAGGGCCGCCGCGGCCATCTCGGCGGGATGGACTACCTCAGCGAGTCCCGGGTCGAGCTGCGCTACACGCTGCCGCTCGGCGAGATCATCTTCGACTTCTTCGACGCCCTCAAGTCGCGCACCCGCGGCTATGCCTCCCTGGACTACCAGGAGGCCGGCGAGCAGGAGTCGGCACTGGTCAAGGTGGACATCCTGCTGCAGGGCGAGGCCGTCGACGCGTTCAGCGCGATCGTGCACAAGGACAAGGCCTACAGCTACGGCGTGATGATGGCCGGCAAGCTGCGCGAGCTCATCCCGCGGCAGCAGTTCGAGGTGCCGATCCAGGCGGCCGTCGGTTCCCGGGTCATCGCCCGCGAGACGGTCCGCGCCATCCGCAAGGACGTCCTGGCCAAGTGCTACGGCGGTGACATCACCCGCAAGCGGAAGCTGCTGGAGAAGCAGAAGGAGGGCAAGAAGCGGATGAAGATGGTCGGCCGCGTCGAGGTCCCTCAGGAGGCGTTCGTCGCCGCCCTCTCCACCAACGAGTCCACCGCGTCGGCCAAGCCGAAGTGACCGGGCGGGTCGACGCCGTCTGCGTGTCCGGCGCGGACCTCCTGCCACTGCCCGACCGGAGGCCGAGCCGCAGCGGCATCGACAAGCGGCCGGTGACCGGCCGGGTCGCCGTCGGCCCGCTGGGGCTGGACGGCGACGTGCAGGTCAACGGCAGGTACCACGGGGGCGACGGGCAGCAGGTCTACGCCTACGCCCAGGAGGACGCCGACTTCTGGATCGCCGAGCTGGGGCGCGAGCTGCCGCCCGGCCGGTTCGGCGAGAACCTGCGGACGACGGGGCTCGACCTCACCGGTGCGGTCATCGGCGAGCGGTGGCGGGTCGGGACGGCGCTGCTCGAGGTGACCGCCCCGCGCATCCCGTGCGCCAACTTCGCCCGGTTCTGGGGCGAGCCGCAGCTGGTCAAGCGGTTCACCGCGCACGGCGCCCCAGGCGCCTACCTGCGGGTGCTCGGGACCGGTGGGATCGGCGCCGGCGACGCCGTCGAGGTGGTCGAGCGCCCCGACCACGGCGTGACGATCGGCCTGACCTTCCGCGCCTGGACCACGCAGAAGCACCGCCTGCCCGAGACGGCGGCCGCGCTGGACGCCCTGCCCGAGCGCAACCGCGCCAAGGTCGCCGCGAAGATCGCCGCGCGCAGCGCTCCCGCGCGCTGACGGCGGCCGGCCCACCCGGATCGGCCGGGCGGTGTCCCCGGCCGACCGCGCGGCCCACCCGCGCTAGTGTCCGCCGCGACGGCCGGGGAGTCCTGCCGCGTCGGGGAGGTCGCCATGCTGCTGCACCGATCGGGCGTGCCGCTGCTCGCGCTGGCGTTGTTCGCCGGGCCGGCGCTGGCCGGCTGCGGTTCGGACCAGCCGGAGGAGTCGGCGGCCGAGCTGCTCGACCGTGCGAAGCAGACCCTCGACGAGGCCGAGAGCGCGCACTTCGCCCTCGACAGCGAGGGGGCCCCGAGCACCGGGACGGTGCTGGTCGGCGGGGAGGGCGACATCGCCCGCCCGGCGTCGTTCCAGGGCACGCTCCAGGTGCTCGCGCTGGGCTCCACGCTCGACCTCGAGGTGGTCTCCGTCGACGGCACCGTCTACGCGCAGCTGCCCTTCACCAGCGGCTTCGGCGTGATCGACCCCGCCCAGTTCGGCCTCGGCGATCCCGGCGCGCTGCTCGACCCCGAGACCGGCATCTCGCAGCTGCTCGCCGAGGCGACCTCGGCGGAGCTGGGGGAGGAGCGCCGGGTCGACGGCGAGGTCGTGCGCGAGGTGACCGCCGAGCTGCCCGGTGACCTGGTGGAGCAGGTGCTCGCCAGCGAGGATCCGTCCCAGCCGGTGCAGGCCCGCTTCTCCATCGCCCCCGACAGCGGTGAGCTGCGCCGGGCGGAGCTGACCGGCCCGTTCTTCGCCGCCGGCGAGGACGCCACCTACATCCTCGAGCTCAGCGACTTCGGGGCCGATGTCGAGATCACCGCGCCGGCCACCGGCTGAGGTCCCGGCCGCCGCCCGCCAGCTGGTGCCCGGGCGGGCAGTGATCGCCCTCGCCAGCCTCGCCGTCCTGGTCACGGCGGCGGACACCTACGTCGTCGTCCTGGCGCTGCCCGACATCCTCACCGGCGTCGGCGTCAGCCTGGACGAGCTGCAGAAGGCGACCCCGATCGTCGGCGGGTTCCTCCTGGGCTACACCGCCACGCTTCCGCTGCTCGGCCGACTGGCCGACCTCCGCGGGCGGACCCCGGTGCTCGTCGGCTGCCTGCTGCTGTTCGCGCTCGGGTCCCTGCTGACCGCGACCGCCGTCTCCCTCGGCCCGGCCGTGGCGGGCCGGGGGCTGCAGGGCATCGGCGCGGGTGGACTCGTCCCGGCCACCCTGGCACTGGTCGCCGACCGCTGGCCGCCGGAGCGCCGGTCGGTCCCGCTGGGGGTGGTGGGGGCGGTGCAGGAGGCGGGCGCCGTCCTGGGGCCGCTGGCGGGTGCCGCGGTGCTCGCCGTCGCCGACTGGCGGGCGATCTTCTGGCTCAACCTGCTGCTGGGGCTGGGCCTCGCCGTCGGTGCGGCGCTCACCGGGCGGATGCGCCGGCCGGACCCCGTCGGGCTGGCGCTGGCCTTGGTGGCCGCCGGTGCGCCGGCCCTGCTGCTGGCCGAACCCCCGGCGCTGGCCGAGGACGTCACCCTCGGACTGCTGTACGTTCCCCTGGCCGACGGCTGGTCGTGGACCACGCCGCTGCTGCTGGCCGGCATCCTCGCCACCGCGGCCCTGGTGGCCCGCAGCCTCGCCCGGCCGGCGGGTGCGGTGCTGCCGCTGCGCGGCCTGGGCCCGCTCGCCCGGGAGGTCGACGCCGTCGGCTCGGCGCTGGCCGTGGTCGCGCTGGGCACGCTGGTCTGGGCGTTCGCCGCCGCCGACCCCTCGCGCGGGCAGGTCGTCGCGCAGGGGGAGGTGCTGCTGCCGCTGGCCGCCGTCGCCGGGGTGCTGTTCGTCCGGCACGAGCGGCGCGCGTCCGACCCGGTCCTGCCCCTGGCGGCGCTGCGCCCGGTCGGCGCGTGGGGCGCCCTGCTCGTCAACGTCTTCGTGGGGGCCGCGCTGGTGGCGGCGCTGGTCGACGTCCCGCTGTTCGCCCGGGCCACCACCACCCCCGGTGACCAGCTCGGTGCGGCGCTGGTGCTGCTGCGCCTGCTGATCGCCGTGCCGGTCGGCGCCGTCGCCGGGGGCTGGCTCTGCCGGGTGGTGGCGCCGCGCGTCGTCGCCGGTACCGGGATGGCGCTGACCGCGATCGCGTTCGTCGCCATGACCGGGTGGGACGCGCGCTCGCTGGACGGCGGCTGGTCGACTGTGGTCCTGCTCGCCGCCGGCCTCGGCTTCGGCCTCGCGATCGCGCCGGTGAACGCCGTGCTGCTGGCGGTGACGCCGGGCGCGGTGCACGGGAGCGCCGGTGCGCTCGCCGTCGTCGCCCGGACGGTGGGCATGCTGGCCGGGCTGTCCCTGCTCACCGCCGTGGCACTGCGCCGGTTCTCCGCCGAGGTGGCGGCGATCGGCACGCCGATGGAGCTGTGCCCCACCAGCCCTGCCGACTGCGCCGCCTACGACGCCGCGACCGACGCCGCGCTGCTGACCCAGCTGCACACGGTCTTCGCCGGGGCCGCGATCGCCGCGGGGCTGGCCGCGGTCCTGGCGGTCGTCCTGCTCCGCGAACAGGTGAAGAGCACGAGACCGGCCTGAGCCACGGCGTCCGACGTCCAGCTGGACGCGGTGGGAGACTCTCACCGAGCCGCCCCAACGGCTCCCGGACGAGTGGTGCCGTACCCGGTGTGCGACAAGACGGCGCCAGAGAGGCTCGTCATGGCGTGGCTGGTGCTCATCGTCTCCGGAGTGCTGGAGGCGGTGTGGGCGGTCTCCCTGGACCGTTCGGACGGGTTCACCCGCCCGGTGCCGACGGCGGTCTTCTTCGTCGCCCTGGCGGGGAGCATGGGTGGCCTCGCCCTCGCCCTGCGGGAGTTGCCGCTGGGCACTGCCTACGCGGTGTGGGTCGGCATCGGCGCCGTGCTCACCGTGACCTGGGCCATGGTCACCGGGGCTGAGCCGGTCTCGCTGGTCCGGCTGCTGCTGCTCGCCGGGATCGTCGGCTGCGTCGTCGGCCTCAAGGTCGTGAGCTGAGCCGCGCGCCGGCCGAGTGGGCAGTTGCTGCCGGTCCTGACGGCAGGTCGGCGCGTGTCGGCGACCGCAACTGCCCACTCGGGCGGATGGCCGGCGTCAGAGGGTGAAGACGATCTTTCCGTTGGTGCGGCCCTCGAGCATCCGCTGGAAGCCCTCGCGCGCCTGAGCCAGCGGGAGCTCGACGTCGATCTGCGGGCGGACGCCGGCGACCCGGCACATCTGGATGAGCGCCTCCAGTTCGGACTTCGTGCCCATCGTCGACCCGATGACCGACAGCTGGGTGAAGAAGACCCGGTTGAGCTCGGCCCCCGGGTTGAAGCCGGTGGTCGCGCCGGAGGTGACCAGCACGCCGCCGGGCTTGAGCGACTTGATGCTGTGGCTCCACGTCGCCTCGCCGACGGTCTCCATGACGCCGTCCACCCGCTCGGGCAGCCGGGCGCCGCTCTCGAAGGCCTGCTCGGCGCCGAGCGCCAGCGCGGCCGCCCGCTTCTCCTCGCTGCGCCCGGTCACCCACATCCGGTAGCCGGCGGCGCGGCCCAGCACGACGAGCGCGGTCGCGACGCCACCGCTGGCGCCCTGCACGAGAACTGTCTGGCCGGGGCGCAGGCCCGACTTCACGAACAGCATCCGGTAGGCGGTCAGCCAGGCGGTGGGCAGGCAGGCGGCCTCCGCGAAGGACAGCTCCGCCGGCTTGGGCAGCAGGTTGCGGCGGGGGACGGCGACCTTCTCGGCCATCGACCCCTGGTGCACCTCGGAGAGCAGCGACCGCTTGGGGTCCAGCGTCTCGTCGCCCATCCAGTCCGGCGTGGAGATGACCCCGTGGACGACCACCTCGTTGCCGTCCTCGTCGATGCCGGCGGCGTCGGTGCCGAGGATCATCGGCATCCGCTCGGCGGGCAGGCCGATGCCCTGCAGGCTGAACAGGTCGTGGTGGTTGAGCGAGACCGCCTTCACCTGGATCGTGGTCCAGCCCTCGGGCGCCTCAGGTTCGGGCCGTTCACCCACGTCGAGGACGGAGAGCGGGTCCTTCGGAGCGGGGGTCGACACGAAAGCAGCCAGCATGGTCCGGACGCTATGACACGGCCGGTCCGCGGGCGACACGACCCGTCCTGAGCGGGCTCGGCCGCATGCGATCCGCTGCTGGTCCAGGTAGCTCCCGGCGGTGCCAGCGTCGGCCAGCGGGTGCACGGCCACGCCGAACGGCGTCTGCTGCGCTGGGTCGAAGACCTGGAAGGCGCTGTGCATGCCCCAGCTGTCAGCGGACGACGGCTCTGGTCCGCTTCCGCGCTCCGGTCCGCTCCTCGCTCGTTCCTCGCTGCGATGCTCCCGGAGCTGTCAGCGGACGACGACGACGAACTCCCCGCGCGGGACGAACTCACCGATGACCGGCGCCCCGGGGATCTCCCCGCCCACCAGCAGCCCGCCGGAGGTCTGCGCGTCGGCGAGCAGGAGCGCCTCGTCCTCCGGGACCGCCGACAGGTCGGCGTGCGGGCGCACCCAGTCGAGGTTGCGCCGGGTGCCACCCGAGACGAACCCGGCGGCGAGCGCCTCGCGGGCGCCGGTCAGGTACGGGACGGCGGCGGCGTCGACCACCGCGGTGACCCCGCTGGCCCGGGCCATCTTGTAGAGGTGCCCCAGCAGCCCGAAGCCGGTGACGTCGGTGCCGGCGCGGATCCCGGCGGCGACGGCGGCCTGCCCGGCGTCCCGGTTCAGCGTGGTCATGGAGGCGACCGCTTCCTCCGACACCTCGCCAGTGGCCTTCATTCGGCTGTTGAGCACCCCGACGCCGAGCGGCTTGGTGAGGGTCAGCGGCGTACCGGCGACCGCGCCGGAGTTCGTGATGATCCGGTCGACGTCGACCACGCCGGTGACGGCCATCCCGTACTTGGGCTCGGGGTCGTCGATGGAGTGCCCGCCACCGACGTGGCAGCCGGCCTCCTGGGCGACCTCCAGCCCGCCGCGCAGCACCTCGGCGGCGAGCTCGGCGGGCAGCACGTCGCGCGGCCAGCCGAGCAGGTTGACCGCCACGACCGGGGTACCGCCCATGGCGTAGACGTCGGAGAGCGCATTGGCCGCAGCGATCCGCCCGAAGGTGCGGGCGTCGTCGACGACGGGCGTGAAGAAGTCGGTCGTGAGAACCAGCCCCTGGCCGCCGGCGATCCGGACGACCGCCGCGTCGTCGCCGTCGTCGAGGCCGATCACCAGCTCGGCGTTCGGCGATGACGGGCCGGTGGCCGTCAGGCCGGCGACGACGGACTCCAGCTCACCGGGCGGGATCTTGCAGGCGCACCCCCCGCCGTGGGCGTACTGCGTCAGCCGGATGGTCGGGGCGGTGGTCGTCACGGCCTCGAACGTAGTCCGGCCGGCCCTCCGCCGCGGCCGCCGGGCAGCACCACCAGCCGCGGTGGCCGGGGCTCCTCCGGCGTGCGGCGAGCGCGGCCGGCCGGGTGCCGCGATCGCACACCGGAGGACGCCTCGGCTGCCGGGGCTGCGCCCACGCCGGCGAGGTCGCGCGCCACTGCCACCTCGCCGGTGGCCTCGGCGCTCTCGATGCGGTCCTCCCGGAACCAGCGGGGGGCCTGCCGTTTCCGGCACCACGCGACGAGGAACCAGTGATCGCCGCTGCGCGCGAGGAGTTGCGGCTCGACCTCCCGTCGCGAGGAACGCCCGCGGCCGTCGCGGTACTGCACGGCCAGCACCTGCCGGCCGGCCACGGCGCGTTCGAGCAGCACCCGGATCTCGGCCGCGCGACCGGCCTCGGCGCTCACCCACAGGCTGGTGGCGAGCAGCTGCGCCCGCCGTCGCGAGTCCGGTTCGAGCACGGCCAGCACCTTCTCCAGGGCGCCGCGCCCGGCGTCGGCGTAGGGACCCTCGGGGGAGGCGGCGAGGGCGACGGCGACCGCTGCCGCCTCCTCCGGCGTGAGGGTGACCGACGGCAGCGTGGCGGGGGAGCGGGACCCGGTGCGCTTCACGGGAGGCATGGTCGCACCACCCACCGACAGCTCCGGGACGACGGCGGGGACGTAGTCTTCCGGGCGGAGGCGTCAGGGTGTCTGGTGGCCCCCGCGGCCTCTAAAGCCGACGTGGCCGAGCATCTCGGTCAGGCGGGTTCGATTCCCGTCCGCCTCCGCCACCTTCCCCGCACATACGCTGCGGGGCGATGAGCCAGGATCCGCAGGGCACCGACCCCCGCCGGCAGGTGCCGCGCACCGACACCCTGCTCGCCGATGCGCGGCTGGCCGCGGCCGGCGAGCGGCTGGGTCGCGGCCTGGTGAAGCGCGCCGTCCAGCAGGTGCAGCAGCAGGTCCGCGCCGGCGAGGTCGCCCCCGACGCCGCCGTCGACGCCGTCCTGGCCGAACTGCCCGCGACGGCGTCCAGCCTGCGCCCGGTGCTCAACGCCACCGGCGTCGTCGTGCACACCAATCTCGGCCGAGCGCCGTTGTCGCAGGCGGCCGTCGCCGCGGTCGTCGCCGCCAGCGGCACCACCGACGTCGAGCTCGACCTGGCCACCGGCCGTCGTGGCCCGCGCGGGGAGGCGGCGATCGCGGCCCTGCTCGACGCCGTGCCCGCCGCCGAGGCCGCGATCGTGGTGAACAACTGCGCGGCCGCGCTGGCGCTGGTCGCCACCGCGCTGGGGCAGGGGCGGGAGCTGGTGCTGGCCCGCGGCGAGCTGGTGGAGATCGGCGACGGCTTCCGCATCCCCGAGCTGCTGCAGACGACCGGTGCCCGGCTGCGCGAGGTCGGCACCACCAACCGCGTGACGCTCGCCGACTACCGCGGCGCCCTGGGGCCCGCCACCGGCGCCGTGCTCAAGGTCCACCCGTCGAACTTCGTCGTCCGCGGCTTCACCCGGTCCGTGGACGCGGGAGAGCTGGCCGGGGCCCTGGTCGGCACGGGCGTCCCGCTGGTCGCCGACGTGGGGTCCGGGCTGCTGCGCCCCTCCGCCCTGCTGCCCGACGAGCCCGACCTGCAGACCACCCTGGCCGCCGGCGCCGACCTCGTCCTCGCCAGCGGGGACAAGCTGCTGGGCGGTCCGCAGGCCGGCCTGGTCCTCGGTCGGGCCGAGCTCGTGCAGAGGCTGCGTCGGCACCCGCTGTACCGCGCGCTCCGCGTGGACAAGACCACGCTGGCCGCGCTGGAGGCCACGCTCCGCGGTCCGCTGCCGCCGGTGCAGGAGATGCTGACCGCCGGCCAGGAGGGGTTGCACCGTCGGGCGCGGGCCCTCGCCGCCCGGCTGTCGGCCGCCGGGGTGCCGGCCGAACCGGTGGACGCCGACTCGCGCGTCGGCGGGGGAGGGGCGCCGGAGCACCCGCTGCCCGGTGCGGCCGTCGCCCTGCCGGAGCCGTTCGCCGAGCCGCTGCGCCTGGGCGCCACCCCGGTGGTCGGTTACGTCGAGGACGGCCGGACCCTGCTGAACCTGCGCAGCGTCCCGCCGGAGGCCGACGACGACCTCGCCGCCGCCGTGCTGGAGGTGGCCCGACGGTGGACGTGATCGCCACTGCCGGGCACGTGGACCACGGCAAGTCCGCGCTCGTCCGGGCCCTGACCGGCATGGAACCCGACCGCTGGGCGGAGGAGCAGCGCCGCGGCCTGACCATCGACCTCGGCTTCGCCTGGACGACCCTGCCCTCGGGACGCCGGCTGGCGGTGGTCGACGTCCCCGGGCACGAGCGGTTCGTCGGCAACATGCTCGCCGGCGTCGGCTCGGTGCCCGCCGCCCTCGTGGTGGTCGCGGCCGACGACGGCTGGTCGGCGCAGACCGCCGAGCACGTCGCGGTCCTGGACGCCCTCGGGGTGCGGCACGCGCTGGTCGCCGTCACCAAGGCCGACCTCGCCGACCCCACGCCGGTGCTCGCCGACGTCACCGAGCGGCTGGCCGGGACGTCGATGGGCGCGGTGCCCGGGGTGGCGGTCAGCGCGGTGACCGGCGCCGGGCTGCCCGAGTTGACCGGCGCGCTGGAGACGTTGCTGGCCGGGCTGCCCGTGCCGGACTTCGCGGCGCCGGTGCGGCTCTGGATCGACCGCGCCTTCACCATCACCGGCGCCGGGACGGTGGTGACCGGCACGCTCGCCGGCGGTTCCGCGGCGCCGGGCGACCGGTTCCTCCTGGGCGACCGCGAGGTGACGGTGCGCGGTGTCCAGTCCCTCGGCGAGCCGGTGGAGCGGGCCGACGCCACCGCCCGCGTGGCGGTGAACCTGCGCGGGATCGCGGTCGAGGACCTGTCCCGCGGCGACGCGCTGCTCACGCCGGGGGCGTTCCGCCTCACCGACGTCGTCGACGCCACCCTCACCGCCGAGCCCGGCGAGCGACTGCCCACCGAGCCGGTGGTGCACGTCGGCTCGGCGACGGTGGGCGCCCGGCTGCGCCCGCTGGACGGCGCGGCGGTGCGGCTGCGCCTGGACCGCCCGCTGCCCCTCCGCGTCGGGGACCGGCTGCTGCTGCGCGACCCGGGCGCCCGGCGGGTGCTCGGCGCCGACGTGCGCGACGTCGACCCGCCGGAGCTGCGCCGCCGCGGTGCCGCCCGGCAGCGGGCCGCCGAGCTGTCCGCCCAGCCGGAGGGTGCGGGAGGGGCCGCGGCGGACCTGGCCCGCCGCCGGATCGTCCGTGCCGCCGACTTCACCGCGATGGGCTGGCCGGTGCCGCCCGGCGCGACCCGTCACGGACCGTGGCTGCTCGCCGCGGGGCTGGCGGAGGAGCTGGCGGCCCGGGTGCCCGACGTCGTCGGCCGCTACCGGCGGCTGCGCCCGCTGGAGCCGGGGCCGCCGGCCGAGGTGGTGCGCCGCGCCCTCGACCTGCCCGACGCCGACCTGGTGCCCGCGCTCGTCCGGGCGCCGCTGGTGCTGCGGGCCGGACGCGTGGTCGACGGCGCTGCGGACCTGCCGCCGGAGGTGCAGCGGGCGGTCGACGGGATCCGCGCCCGGCTGGCGGCCGACCCGTTCGCCGCCCCCGAGGCGCCCGACCTGGTGGCCGCGGGGCTCGGCGTGCGGGAGCTGGCCGCCGCCGTCCGCAGCGGGCAGCTGGTGCGGGTGGGGGAGGGCGTCTACCTGGCTCCCGGGATCGCCGGGACCGCCCGGGCACGGCTGGCGGACCTTCCGGAGCCGTTCACCCTCAGCCAGGCCCGCCAGGCCTGGGGGACCAGCCGCCGGGTGGCCGTTCCGCTCATGGAGTGGCTGGACGGCCAGGGCGTCACCGTGCGGCAGCCGGACAACACCCGTCGGCTGCGCTAGTGGCCTGCTCGGGCCTCCGCGCTCCGAGGGTGGCTCCCGTGGTTCCGCACCTGGCGTGCAGGGGCAAGGCGCGGGCGTTCGCGATCGAGACCGCCGGCACGTTCGACGTCGACGCCGGGCCCGACCTCTGGTTCAGCGGGCCGGGCGAGGTCCGCCTGGAGTTCGAGGGGAGCGCGGACATCCGCTACCTCGGCCGGATGATCGCCACCTACGTCCTCTGAGCCCAGTCGGTCTGCCGGGAGTGGTCCTCCGTCAGCCCGCGGAGGGCACCCAGCGGGCCGGGCGCTTCTCGCGGAACGCCGCGATGCCCTCCTGGCCCTCCTCGCCGGCGAAGAACCGCGCCGAGAGGTCGAGCAGCCGGTCGAAGGCGAGGGCCGGCTGCCGGGCGCGCAGCAGCCGCTTGGTCTCGGCCAGCGCGGTGGGCGCCCCGGCGGCCAGCGCGGTCAGCTGGCCGGCGAGCACCGCGTCCAGCTCGTCGTCGGCCGCCACGACGTCGACCAGGCCACCGGCGGCCGCGGTGGGGGCGTCGAAGACCTCGCCGGTGAGCATCAGCCGGTGGGCGACGTGGGTGGTCATCCGGGGGAGCACCACCGCCGAGATCACCGCCGGCACCAGCCCCAGCCGCACCTCGGAGAACGCGAAGGTGGCAGACGACGCCGCGACGACGACGTCGCAGGCGGCCAGCAGCCCCACGCCCCCGGCGCGCGCCGGCCCCCGCACGACGGCGACGACCGGCTTGGGCGCCGACCACAGCTGCTCGAGCAGCTGCGGGAATTCCCGCACCCCCTGGTCCTCCGACGAGCCGCCGGACGCCTCGGCGAGGTCCATCCCGGAGCAGAACACCCGCCCGGTGTGGTCCAGGACGACCACGCGCACCGCGTCGTCGGCGAGGGCCTCGTCGAGCGCCCTCCGCAGCTGGGCGCGCATCGCCCGGGACAGCGCGTTGCGGTTGGCGGGGGAGTCGAGGGTCAGCGTGGCGACGCCACCGGACACGGACACCTGGAGCACTCGGTCGGAGGTCACGTCCGGCATCCTGCCGCGCTCGGGCCCGCGCGCGGCACACTGGGAGCAGATGAACACCGTCCTGCCGCTGCTGACCGACGCGGGCCCGGCCCCCGGGTCCCCCGGCCCCGACCGGCTCCCCGACAGCGCCCGCGCCGGTCTGGCCACCACGCCGTTCGGGCTCTACGTGCACGTGCCGTTCTGCGCCACCCGCTGCGGCTACTGCGACTTCAACACCTACACCTCCGAGGAGCTCGGCCCGGGCGCCAACCGGAGCGAGTACGCGGGCACCGCCATCGCGGAGCTGCAGCGGGCCGCCCGCACCCTGGGACCGGACCTGCCGACGGTCGCCACGGTCTTCGTCGGCGGCGGCACCCCCACCCTCCTGCCGGCCGACGACCTCGCCGCCGTCCTCGCCGCGGTCCGCGAGCTGTTCCCGGTGGCCGACGACGTCGAGGTGACCACCGAGGCCAACCCCGAGACCGTCTCACCCGGCTCCCTGGCCCGGCTCCGCGAGGCCGGCTACACGCGGGTGAGCCTGGGCATGCAGTCCGCGGCTCCGCACGTGCTGGCCGCGCTCGACCGGCGGCACACGCCGGGTCGCGCCGTCGAGGCCGCGCACGAGGCCCGGGCCGCCGGGTTCGAGCACGTCAACCTGGATCTGATCTACGGTACGCCGGGGGAGACCGACGCCGACTGGGCCGCTTCGCTCGACGCCGTCCTCGCCTCGCCGGTGGACCACGTCAGCGCCTACGCGCTGATCGTCGAGGAGGGCACGAAGCTGGCCCGCCGGGTACGGCGCGGCGAGCTCCCGATGCCCGACGACGACGTCCTCGCCGACCGCTACGAGCAGGCCGACGTGACCCTGGGCAGCGCGGGCTTCCGGTGGTACGAGGTGTCCAACTGGGCCACCTCCGACGCGGCGCGCTGCCGGCACAACGAGCTGTACTGGGCCAACGCCAACTGGTGGGGGATCGGCCCGGGCGCGCACAGCCACGTCGGCGGGCTCCGCTGGTGGAACGTCAAGCACCCGGCTGCCTACGCCGACCGGCTGGCCCGCGGCGAGAGCCCGACCCAGGACGCCGAGCTGCTCGACGACGCCGACCGCGCCCTGGAGGCGGTCATGCTCGGCCTCCGGCTGCGCGACGGGCTGCCGCTCACCGCGCTGACCGAGACCGGCCGGATCCGCGCCGCCGAGGCCGTCGCGGAGGGCCTGTTGGAGGCGCCCGCGCACGCCGCCGGGCGCGCCGTCCTCACCGACCGGGGCCGGCTGCTGGCCGATGGGGTGGTGCGCGACCTGACCGATTAGGGGACCCCTGCCCCCACCGCCCGCAGGCTTGCGACGGGTCGCTGCAGGGGGCCCGGGCGAGGCCACGCGCCGACCGGTTCATCCGAAAGAGCGAGGTTCGGGCCGCCGTCCTGGGCTATGGTCCCCGTTCCGGCAACGGCGCCGGGTGTGGTCGAGGGGGTGGTCGGTGGTGCCCGTATCAGGAGTGCGCCCGGCCCCGTCACCTGACGCCCCGGTCGCCACCCCGGCCCCGCCGTTCGCGCTGTCCGGCGGTATGCGGCTCGCCCTGGCGATGAACCGCCGCGCCCGCGGACTGCGCGGGCTCGACGTCCTCCGTCGCAGCCAGGACCGGGCCCCGCCGCAGGTCTGCTGACTCCGTTCCGCAAGTCGCCCCCCCGCCCGTCCTGACGCGCCACCGACCGGTGACCGCGTTCTTCCCCGTTGGCAGAAGGAGATCCGCATGTCCGCCAGCACCGATGCCATGACCGCCTCTTCGGCGGACCGCTTCCGCAGCCTGCTGGAGGCCCAGCGCACCGACTGCGTCCAGCAGCGGGAGGAGGCCCTCGCCGAGTGCGCCACCTCGGTGCCCGACCCGGTCGCCCAGCGCCGCAGCACCGACCTGCAGCTGACGATCGAGGAGATCGACGCCGCTCTCGCGCGGATCGAGGGCGGCACGTACGGCCGGTGCACCGGCTGCGGTGCCGCGATCCCCGAGGAGCGGCTGGAGCTGCGCCCGTTCGCCCGCACCTGCGTGGCCTGCACCGCCGCCGCCTGATCCGCCGGTCGCCGGCCGGACCTGACATCCGTCAGATCCGGCCGGCGACGTCCGGCACTACTGACCGGGCTCCGTGCGCGGCACGCTCCGGGGCGTGGAGCTCGCACCTGCCCTCGCCCGCGGGCTGTCCGTCCGCTACGGCGGCACGGTGGCCGTCCACACCCCGGTGCCGCAGACGGAGGTGTTCGCCGTCGGCGTGCTGCTCGCCCTGCCGAGCCTGCTGCTCGTGGCGCGTCGGCGACCGCGCTACGCCGTCGCCGGCTGACGTGGCTACCGTCTTCCGGATGGACATGTCGAGCCGCTGGCAGCAGCTCGGGTGGGCGCTGCCGTGGTTGCTGTTCCAGCTCTTCCCCGTGCTCGACCTGGTCGCCACGCCGCGGCCGGCCGGCGTGCGGATCGCCGCCGCGCTGATGCTGATCGGCTTCACCGCGGCCTACCTGAGGGTGTTCGCCCGCGCGTTCGCCCCCGGGTGCTCCCCGGCGTACCGCGAACTGGCGGTCGTCGCGGTGCTGGGTGCGGGGCTCGGGTTCTGGCTGGGCGCGCCGTGGGCCGGGCTGATGATCTACCTCTCGGCCGCCGTGGCCGTCACCCTGCCGGACCGGTGGGTGTGGCCGGCCGTGCTGGGTGCGACGGTGGTGTGCGCCACGGTGGCCCTGCTCGACGACGCGCTCGGCGACGTCTTCTTCCTGCCGGTGCTGTGCCTGCTCACCGCCTTCGCGCTGCGCGGCACGCGCTACCTGATCACGGTGAACGCCGAGCTCACCGAGGCCCGCGAGGAACTGGCCCGGCACGCCGTGGCCGGGGAGCGGCTGCGCTTCGCCCGCGACCTGCACGACCTGCTCGGCCACAGCCTGTCGCTGATCGCGCTCAAGAGCGAGCTCGCCGGCCGGCTGGCCGAGCGCGACCCGGCCCGGGCGAGGCAGGAGATGGCCGACGTCGAGGCCGCGGCCCGGCGGGCGCTCGCCGAGGTGCGCGACGCCGTCAGCGGTTACCGGCAGGTCGGCCTGGCGGAGGCGCTCATCGAGGCGCGCTCGGCGCTCTCGGCCGCGGGCATCGCGCTGCGCGCCCCGGCGCCGGGCGAGCCGCTGCCCGGGCAGGTGGACGCGGTCCTCGGCTGGGTGGTCCGCGAGGCGACGACGAACGTGCTGCGGCACAGCGACGCTCGCACGGTCGTGGTCGACCTGACGACCACGGATGACGTCGTCGAGCTGACGATCACCGACGACGGGCGGGGCAGCACCGCCCCGGCCGGCGACGGGCTCAGCGGGCTCGCCGAGCGGGTGGCGAGCGCCGGCGGGCGGCTGGCGCACGGCCCCGCCGACGGCCGCGGGTTCCGCCTCAGCGCCGTCCTCCCGTCGTCGGCACCGGCTCCCGCCGGGCGCGCTCCCGAGCGGGCGGGGGCGCCGTGATCCGGGTGCTGCTGGCCGAGGACCAGACGATGGTCCGCGGGGCGCTGCGCGCGCTGCTGGAGCTGGAGGAGGACATCGAGGTCGTCGCCGAGGTGGGCCGCGGGGACGCCGTCGCCCCCGCCGCGGTCGAGCACCGGCCCGACATCGCGCTGCTCGACATCGAGATGCCCGGCGCGGACGGGCTCACCGCCGCCCGGGAGCTGGCCACGGCCCTCCCGTCGTGCCGGGCGGTGATCCTCACGACCTTCGGGCGGCCGGGCTTCCTGCGCCGCGCCATGGAGGTCGGCGCCGCGGGGTTCCTGGTGAAGGACGCCCCCGTCGCCGAGCTGGCCCGAGGCATCCGCGCGGTCATGGCCGGCGAGCGGGTGATCGACCGCGACCTCGCCGCCGCCGCGCTCGCCATCGGCGCGACGCCGCTGTCGACCCGGGAGGCGGACGTGCTGCGTGCCGCGGCCGGGGGCGCGACGGTGGCCGACATCGCCGGCCGGCTGTTCCTCTCGGAAGGGACCGTGCGCAACTACCTGTCGTCGGCCATCGGCAAGACCGGGGCGCGGACCCGGGTGGAGGCGGCCCGGGTGGCCGAGGAGAAGGGCTGGCTCTAGGAGCACCCCGTGCGCAGGCTGACGGTCAGCTGGGGCGCGTGCCGGGCACCGGGGGCTGCGCGGGGATCGAGGCGGTCGCCGGCCCCGTCTGCGTCTGCACCGGGGTGAGGGCGTCGAGGTCGAGCACCCGCACGTGGATGACGTTGCGCTGCTGCAGCGCGGCCCGCAGCGCCCGGTGCAGGCCGTCCTCCAGGTACAGCTCCCCGTGCCACTGCACCGCGTGCGGGAAGAGGTCGCCGTAGAAGGTCGAGTCGTCGGCCAGCAGCGCGTCGAGGGCCAGCTCGCGCTTCGTCGTGGTCAGGGTGTCCAGCCGTACCTGCCGGGGCGGGATCATCGCCCAGTCGCGGGTGGACAACCCGTGGTCGGGATACGGGCGGCCGTTCCGCACGCCTTTGAAGATCAGGGGACCGACCTCCGCTCTCCGCCCCGTCCGGGGGCACCGACCGACACCACCCTAGACGCCGTGCGGAGCCGCCGTCGGCTGCTCCTGACGGCCCCGTCCAGGAGCTCGTCGCGAGCCTGCGAGCGGGGAGGAGGACGGGGTCCTTCGCGTATGCTGGGCTGGCACTCTGTCCGTGCGAGTGCCAGGCCGGGGCCGTCCCCGGTCGGCCCGCCGCCCGCGGGTCCCGCATGCGGGGGCGCTGCAGCACGGCGCGTCGACCGGTACGGGGAGGTGTCACCGTGGCGCACGACGAACGCCGCCTGGAGGTGCTCCGGGCCATCGTCCAGGACTTCGTCTCCACCAACGACCCGGTGGGCAGCAAGGCCCTGGCCGACCGCCACGACCTGGGCGTGTCCCCGGCCACCATCCGCAACGACATGGCGGTGCTGGAGGAGCAGGGATACATCACCCAGCCGCACACCAGCGCCGGCCGGGTGCCCACCGACAAGGGCTACCGGCTGTTCGTCGACCGGCTGTCGGCGGTCAAGCCGCTGTCGGCGGCCGAGCGCCGGGCGATCGAGCGGTTCCTCGACGGGGCCGTCGACCTGCACGACGTGCTCGGCCGCACGGTGCGGCTGCTGGCGCAGCTCACCCGCCAGGTCGCCGTCGTGCAGTACCCGACGCTCTCGCGCAGCGCCGTCCGGCACCTGGAGGTGGTCCACGTCGGGGCCGGCCGGCTGCTCCTGGTGCTGATCACCGACACCGGCCGGGTCGAGCAGCGGGTCGTCGACTGCCCGGCCGACGTCGACGCCGGCGCCGTGCCGGAGCTGCGCACCCTGCTGAACTCCGCGTTCGTCGGGGTGAAGCTCGGCGAGGCGGGTGGCAAGGTGCCCGGTCTGCTGGACACCGCGCCCGCCCACCTGCGGAGCCTGGTCGCCGCGGTCAGCGCGACGCTGGTGGAGACCCTCGTCGAGCCCAGCGAGGACCGGCTGGTCATCGGCGGGACGGCGAACCTCGCCCGGGGGAGCGCGATGGACTTTCCCGGCACGATGCAGCCGCTGCTCGAGGCGCTCGAGGAGCAGGTCGTCGTCCTGCGCCTGATGAGCGAGGTCGACGCAGGCACCGTGCTGGTGCGCATCGGTGAGGAGAACGCCCACGAGGCGCTGACCGGCGCCTCGCTGGTCACCGTCGGGTACGGCTCCGCGGACCGGGCGCTCGGCGGCCTCGGCGTGGTGGGGCCGACCCGCATGGACTACCCAGGGAACATGGCCGCGGTCCGTGCCGTGGCCCGCTACGTCGGCCACCTGCTGGCCGAGAGCTGAGGACGAGACTTTCCATGGCAACCGACTACTACGGCGTGCTGGGCCTGGCCCGGGGAGCCACCGATCAGGACATCAAGCGCGCCTACCGGCGGCTGGCCCGTGACCTGCACCCGGACGTCAACCCCGACCCCGAGGCCAAGGAGCGCTTCCAGGAAGTCACCCGCGCCTACGAGGCGCTGACCGATCCGGAGAAGCGCCGCATCGTCGACCTGGGCGGCGACCCGTTCGACAGCGGTGGCGGGGCGGGCGCCGGCTTCGGCGGCGCCGGGTTCGGCGGCCTGGGCGACATCATGGACGCCTTCTTCGGCGGCGCGGCCACCCGCGGGCCGCGCAGCCGCACGCGCGCCGGCCGGGACGCGCTCATCCCGGTCGAGTTGGAGCTGGACGAGACCGTCTTCGGCGTCACCAAGGACATCACCGTCGACACCGCGGTCCTCTGCGACACCTGCGCCGGCGCCGGCACCGCCCCGGGCACCCACGTGGCCACCTGCGCGACGTGCTCCGGCCGTGGCGAGGTGCAGAGCGTGCAGCGCGGCTTCCTCGGCCAGGTCGTCTCCAGCCGCCCCTGCCCGACCTGCTCGGGCACCGGCCAGGTCATCCCCGAGCCCTGCCCGAAGTGCGCCGGTGACGGCCGCGTCCGCGCCCGCCGCACCCTGTCGGTGAAGGTGCCTGCCGGGGTCGAGGACGGCATGCGCATCAGGCTAACCGGGCAGGGCGAGGTCGGCCCCGGCGGCGGCCCGGCCGGTGACCTGTACGTGGAGGTGCACGAGCGGCCGCACGACGTGTTCACCCGCGACGGCGAGGACCTGCACTGCCGGGTCACCCTGCCGATGACGTCGGCAGCCCTGGGCACGACGCTCAACCTCAAGACGCTGGACGGCGAGGAGGAGCTCGACATCCGCCCCGGCACCCAGTCCGGCAGCGTGCTGACCCTGCGTGCGCATGGCGCCCCGCGGCTGCGGGCCACCGGGCGGGGAGACCTGCTGGTGCACGTCGAGGTGCAGACGCCGACCAGGCTCGACGGCGAGCAGGAGAAGCTGCTGCGCGAGCTCGCGGCCCTGCGCGGCGAGGACCAGCCGGAGTCGCACCGCGAGGCCCAGGGCGGCCTGTTCTCCCGGGTCCGCGACGCCTTCAACGGGCGCTGAGCGTGAGTTCCCCGGGCCCGGAGCTGGACGGCGCGCCCCTCTTCCTGGTCGACGACCTGCCGGAGACCGACGAGCTGCTGGTCGACGGGCCCGAGGGGCGGCACGCCGTCGAGGTGCTGCGGCTGCAGCCGGGGGAGCGGGTGCACGTCAGCGATGGCCGGGGCGCCGTGGCGGAGGGCGACGTCGTCGCCGCCGGGCCGCAGGGGCTGCGGGTGGCGGTGCGGACCCGCGTCGAGGTGCCCCAGCCGGATCCCCAGTTCGTCCTGGTGCAGGCGCTGCCGAAGGGCGATCGGGGCCCGCTGGCGGTCGACCTCGCCACCGAGCTCGGCGTCGACCGGATCGTGCCGTGGCAGGCGTCGCGCTGCGTGACCCGCTGGCGCGACGACCGGGTGGGCAAGGGCGTCGCCAAGTGGCGCGCCGCCGCTCGGGCCGCGAGCAAGCAGTCCCGCCGGCCGCGGCTGCCCGAGGTGACCGAGCCGATGACCACCCGCGAGGTCTGCGGGCTGCTCGACGACGCCGACCTCGCCGTCGTCCTGCACGAGCAGGCCCGCCGTCCCCTGGCGGAGCTGCCCCTGCCCGAGGCGGGCACGGTCGTGATCGTGGTCGGCCCGGAGGGCGGGCTGTCCGACGGCGAGGTGGTCGCCTTCCGCGCCGCCGGTGCTGAACCGGTGCGGCTGGGTCCCGAGGTGCTGCGCACGTCCACGGCCGGCGCCGCGGCGCTGGCCGCCCTCTCCGCGCGGACGCGCTGGGCGTAGGCAGGCCCGGTTCGCCGTGCCGCGGGGCCCGGAGGATGGCACTGCCACCTCACCTCACCGCAGGGCGGCTCGGGCGCGGTCGCTGACCAGGTCCACCAGGAAGGTCAGCAGCACGATCGCGGCGAGCACGGTGGTGACGCCCGCCCAGTCGAACGCCGACGTCCGGGCCGACAGCAGGACACCGATGCCGCCGGCGCCGAGGAGGCCGACCAGCACCGTGTCGCGGATCGCCACCTCCCAGCGGTAGAGCGAGAGGGCCAGCACCGGGCCGGCGAGCGCAGGGGCGGTGCCGTACAGCCACCGGCCGGCCGGGGAGGCGCCGGCGGCCCGCAACGCCTCGGCCGGGCGCCGGTCCGCCTCCTCGGCCGCCTCGCCGACGAGCCGGCCGAGGACGCCGAGCGTGTACACGCCCAGCGCCAGGGCGCCGGGCAGGACACCGGGCAGCAGGACGAACAGCAGGACCAGCGCCCACACCGGCGGCGGCACCGCGCGCAGCAGGAGCAGGGCCAGCCGGGTGAGCACCCCGGCGGTGCGGCGGACCGGCCCGGACGGACCCGGGGGACGCGCCGCGAGCGCCGCCAGCGCGACGGCGCCGGTGGCGGCGAACGCGATGGCCAGCACCGACATCCGCAGCGCGTCCAGGGCGGTGGCCCAGACGTCGCCGAGCAGGTCGCTGTCGACGGCGGGCGGCCACGCGGCCGCGGCGACGTAGGACACCTGCTCGCGGGTGCGGGCGGAGACCAGCGCGGCGGGGGAGAGCGCCAGGTACCAGACCGCCCAGCCGACCGCGGCGGCGACGGCGAGGACCGCGCCGGTGAGCAGCGGGTCGCGCCGGTGCCCGGTGACGGGCGGGGGTGCCGTGACCCGGCGGCGCACCGCCCGGCCGCCGACGTCGGCCAGCAGGCACAGCAGCGCCAGCGCGTAGACCGT
Source organism: Blastococcus sp. SYSU DS0973 (assembly GCF_054051055.1). Classification (NCBI taxonomy): domain Bacteria; kingdom Bacillati; phylum Actinomycetota; class Actinomycetes; order Geodermatophilales; family Geodermatophilaceae; genus Blastococcus; species Blastococcus sp. SYSU DS0973. The sequence goes on along the minus strand of NZ_JBJHAN010000001.1, from coordinate 283,539 downwards.
CGTCCAGACCTGCTCCCAGCGCAGCGACGTGAACGACAGCGCCAGCTGGTAGCCCAGCCCACCGGCGCCGATCAGGCCCAGGACGACGGCGGAGCGGACCGCGCACTCGAGCCGGTAGAACGCGTAGGACAGCAGCCCGCCGGCGGCCGGGGGCAGCAGGCCGTAGAGCGCCGCCGTGCCGCGCCCGGCTCCTGCGGCGAGCAGCGCGTCGTAGCTGCCGCGGGGCACCTCGTCGAGCAGGTCGGCGAAGACCTTCGCCGTGATCGCCCCGTAGGGGACCGCGATGGCCAGCACGCCCACCCACGGGTCCAGCCCGAGCACGTTCACCAGCAGCAGACCCCACACCGCCTCGTGCAGCCCCCGGGGCAGCGCGAGGGCGCCGCGGGTCAGCAGCCAGCCGGTGCGCCGCCCGCCCCAGGCGGTGCGGGAGACCGGCACCGCGGCCAGGGCGCCGAGCAGCACGGCCAGCCCGGCGCCGAGGACGGCGTAGGCGACCGTCACCAGGGTGGAGCCGGCGACGACGGCGAGGAACTCCCCGCTCACCTCCGGACGCAGTGCGGCGGCGAGGAACCGGCCGGCCTGGGCGGCGCCGGTGGGGTTGAGCACCGGCCCGGAGAACAGGCCGCTGCCGGCCAGTGCCCAGCCGACCAGGGCGGTCCCCGCCAGCGCCCACGCCCACCGCCGCCGGCCCCGGCGCAGCGGGGCAGCCGGGGGCGCTGCCCGGTCGAGGGCGGCCGTCACCGGGTGACGCCGTAGAACTGCTCGAGGTCGGCCACCGTCAGGGCGCGGGCGGGGGCGTCGAGGACGACGCGGCCGGCGGCCAGCCCGACGACCCGGTCGCAGTGCCGCAGGGCCAGCGCCGGGTCGTGCAGGCAGGCCAGCAGTGCGCCGCCCCGACCGGTCGCCAGGTCGCCCAGCAGTCCGAGGGCGAGGTCGGCCAGGGCCGGGTCCAGGGCGGACGCCGGCTCGTCGGCGAGCACGAGGTCCGGCTGCTGCACGAGGAGGCGGGCGACGGCGACCCGCTGCCGCTGGCCGCCGGACAGCCGGTCGGTGCGCTCGTACATCCGGTCGGCGAGGCCCACCAGGTGCAGCGCGTCGCGCACCGTTTCGGGGTCCTGCGGGCAGAGCAGCGACCACGCCGCCCGGGCGGCCGGCCAGGCGCCCAGTCGCCCGGCGTTGACGTTGTGCACCACCCGCAGCGCGCCGGTCAGCTCTAGGTGCTGGTGCACCGTGCCGGTGCGGGCCCGTAGCCGACGCAGTTCCCGCCCGCGCAGCGCCGCGGGGTCCCGGCCGAGCACCCGCACCTGCCCCGCCGTCGGCGCCACCGCGCCGTTGAGCACGTTGAGCAGCGTCGACTTGCCCGCTCCCGAGGCACCCACGACGGCGACCCGCTCGCCCGCGGCCACCACGAGGTCCACCCCGGCCAGGGCGGGCGTGCCGCCGAAGCGGACCTCGATGCCGGTGAGCCGCGCGACGTCGCTCAGTTGATCAGCCCGAGGTCGCGGCCGATCTCCTCGATCTGCTGGTAGTTCGCGGCCTCGGTGGGGATGAACGACCCCGCGCCGAACAGGTCGAGCACCTCGGCGTCGGCGGGGTCGTCGGCAGACAACCCGGTGAAGTACCCGGTGAGCCGGCCGGGCAGGTCGGCGCCGAGTCGCTCGACGGCCGAGGGGCCCAGCAGCCAGTGGTAGTCGTGGTAGGCCGGTGTGCGGGCGTAGGCGACCACCGCCGGGTCCACCTCCCCGGCCTGGCTGCGGCTGGTCCACACCTGCTCGTTGAGCACGCCGGCCTGGTAGCTGCCCGCCGCGACCAGCGCGAGGGTCGCGTCGTGGGAGCCGGAGAAGCCGGGCCCGCCCGGGAAGCCCTCCGGATCGACGCCCGCCTCGCGCAGGAAGTACGCGGGCATCAGCCGCCCGGAGGTCGACGTCTCGCTGCCGTAGGTGAAGCGCAGGTCGCCGAGCGGGGCGAGGTCGTCGGACGGCGTCAGGCCGGTGGCGGCGTTGACGACGAACACCGAGTGGAAGTTCTCGTCGATGTCCCGCTGGGCGATCGGGACGGCGCCCCGGGTCTGCAGGCGGGCCTGCACGCCGGTGAGGCCGCCGAACCAGACCAGGTCCAGGTCTCCGGTGCGGAACAGCGAGACCGCGGCGGCGTAGTCGGTGACGGGCACGTAGGCGATATCCAGGTCGAGGGCCGCGGCGAGCGAGTCCGCGACCGTGCCGTGCAGCCGCTGCAGGACCTCGGGGTCCTGGTCGGGGATCGCGCCGATGCGCAGCGGGCGGGGGCCGGCGTCCGGTTCGGTGGAGCCGCACCCGGCGAGGGCGGCGGCCAGCGCCAGCCCGGTGCCGGCGATCAGGGCCCGGCGGGAGAAACGGGGGAGGAGGGGATCGGTGGCGGGATCGAGGCCACCCGACCGGGCGGCGGCTGTGCCGCGCACTACGTGCGCGCAGCGGGGACGGGACGGGGCACGGGGACCTCCGGCGGGCGGGGAGAAGGGGCGCCCCATCCTGCACCCCGTGTGGCGGGACCGGCGCGCCGCGGCGCCGACGCGCGGCCCGGGGGCCCGTGTCGGTCACGTTATCGGCACGTTTCGCACGCCCCTGCCGGGAGGCGGGAGGCGGGTGCTTACTGTGACGGCCGTAAACCGGTCGACCGGCCTCGGTCGGCCCACGATGCCCGGGTGGCACGGGCAGGGCCCGCCCGCCCCGGGGGAACCGCGCGGCCGCCTCGTCGGGGTACGCGCGGTCGTCGTGCTCGACAAGGGAGAGACATGCGCACCAAGCTCCACACCGTCGCCGCGGCCGGCGCCGCGGCCCTCCTCCTCGCCTCCTGCGGCTCCGGTGAGTCGGACGGCGGGGACTCCGCCGCCTCCGGGGCGCTCACGGGCGAGGGCAGCGGCGAGTCCTGCACGATCGAGGGCGAAGTGCCCCTCGGCGCCGTGCTCAGCCTCACCGGCGCAGCCGCCAGCTACGGCGAGTCGCAGCAGCGCGGCCTGCAGCTGGCCGCGGCGGAGCTGGCCGAGCAGGGTGGCGTCACCTACGACCTCACGATCGAGGACGACCAGACCGACCCGCGCCAGGCCATCACCCTGTTCGACCAGTTCGTCTCCGACGGCGTGAGCCTGATCATCGGGCCCACGCTGTCCAACGCCGCGGTCCAGGCCGACCCGATCGCCCAGGAGGCCGGCGTCCCGGTGCTGGGCATCTCCAACACCGCCGCGGGCGTCACCGAGATCGGCGACTACATCTTCCGCGACTCGCTCACCGAGCAGGCGGTGATCCCGCAGACGGTCGCCCAGGCCACCGAGCAGTTCGGGCTCCAGGACGTCGTGGTCATGTACAGCAACGACGACGCCTTCACCGAGTCCGGCTACGAGGCGTTCGCCGCCGCGCTGGAGGAGGAGGGCGTCAACGTCAGCGAGACGATCACCTTCTCCAAGTCCGACACCGACTTCCGCGCTCTGCTGACCCAGGCCCAGGAGAGCAACCCCGACGCGCTGGTCGTCTCGGCGCTGATCGAGGCCGCGGTTCCGCTGGTCACCCAGGCCCGCGAGCTGGGCATCGACGTGCCGATCATCGGCGGCAACGGGTTCAACAACCCGACGCTGATGGCCGACGCCGGGGAGGCGGCCGAGGGCGTCGTCGTCGGTGCCGCCTGGAACTCCGCGTCCGACAACCCGGAGAACCAGGCGTTCCTCGAGGCATACGAGGCCGAGTACGGCGCCCAGCCCGACCAGTTCGCCGCCCAGGCCTACACCGGGCTCAAGCTGGTCGACCACGCCGTGCGCGCCAACTGCTCCGCCGAGCGCGACAGCATCCAGCAGGCGCTGGGGCAGATCGAGGACGTGCCCACGGTCCTCGGCGAGTTCTCCATCGACGAGAACCGGGACGCCGACCACCCGGCTGTCGTCCAGGTCGTCGAGAACGGCCAGTTCGCCGTCCTGGAGTGACCCGCTCCACGGCGCCGGCCGGCTGACCGGCCGGCGCCGCGCTGCGACCCCCGCCCGGGGGGCGGGGCCCGGCCCCGGGCGGCCCCGCCGGCGGGGGGGCGGGCGGGGGGGGGCCCCCCCCCGCACCCCCCCCCCCCCCCCCCCCCCCCCCCCCCCCGCCCCCCCCCCGCCGCGCGCCCCCCCCCCCCCCCCCCCCCCCCCCGGCCGCGTGTCGGCTACCGTGCCCGGGCACCCACGACGAGAACAGGCAACGCTGTGCAACAGCTCCTCAACGGCATCTTCATCGGCTCGATCTACGCGTTGTTCGCCATCGGGTTCACGCTGGTCTTCGGCATCCTCGACCGGCTGAACCTCGCGCACCCCGCGGTCTTCGCCGCATCCGCCTTCGTCGGCATCGAGCTGGTCGAGCGGGGTGGCCTGTCCCTCTGGGCCGCGCTGCCGATCGTGTTCGTCTTCGGCGCCGTCCTGGGCCTGGTCATCGAGCGCGTGGCGTTCCGGCCGCTCAAGGGGCGCGCCGACGCCCACTTCGCCGGGCTGATCTCCTCGATCGCGCTCGCCGGCATGCTGATCGCGCTGCTGCAGTGGCGCTACGGCCCCGACACCCGCCGCTTCCCGCCGGGCTCGTTCCCCGACACTCGGTTCGAGGTCTTCGGCGCGCAGGTGACGCTCGTGCAGGTGGTGATCCTCGGGATCTCCCTGGCGCTGATGGTGGGCCTGACCTACATGGTCACCCGCACCCGGCTTGGCCGGGGGATGCGGGCGGTCGCGGAGAACCCGACGGCGGCGCGCGTGCTCGGGGTGAACGTCGACCGGGTGACCGCGGTGACCTTCGGGATCTCCTCGGCGCTCGGCGCGGTCGCCGGCGTGCTGTTCGCCATCAACGTGAACACCGCCCAGCTCGGCATGGGCGCGGCGATCGAGCTCAAGGGTCTGGCGGTCATCATCGTCGGCGGCATGGGCTCGCTGCCCGGCGCGCTCATCGGCGGGCTGCTGCTCGGCCTGGCCGAGGTGTTCGCCGTCCAGCACATCGGCTCGTCGTGGGTGAACGTCATCGCCTTCGGCCTGCTGTTCGTGATCCTGCTGCTGCGCCCGCAGGGGCTGCTCGGCGCGCGGAAGGTCCGGGAGGTCTGATGCTGGGCCAGTACGCCACCACGCTGACGTTCATCGCCCTCGGGGCGATCTTCGCCTACTCCTTCTACGCCGTCCTGATCGCCGGGCAGCTCAGCCTCGGGCAGGCCGGCTTCGCCTCCCTGGCGGCGTTCTCGGGGGCCTACCTGGCCCCCAGCGGAGCCGACGTCGGTGACGTCCCCGCGCTGCTGATCGCCGTGGCGATCGGCATGTCGGTCGGGGCCCTCGGCGCCGTGGTCCTCGGCCTGCCGACCATGCACCTGCGCGGTGTCTTCCTGGCCATCGCGACCCTGGGCTTCGCCGAGGCGGTGCGCGTGGTGCTGCTCAACCAGGAGTGGACCGGCGGCGCGCAGGGGCTCGGGGTGCCCCGGATCCTGACCGTCGGCATGGCCTGGACCGCGCTCGCGCTGGTGGCCTACTGGTTCTGGCGGATGGGGCGCTCGCGGTACGGCCGCGCCCTGGAGGCGATCCGGGAGGACGAGCTCGCCGCCCGGTCCATGGGCATCGACGTGGGACGCCACCGGCTCGCCGCGTTCGTCACCGCGGGAGCGGTCGCCGGCCTGTACGGCGTCCTCTACGCCTACTACGTCCGGCTCATCGCCCCGAACGACTTCGACTTCACCGCCGCCGTCGAGGGGCTGGTCACCGCGGTGGTCGGTGGCTCGACGATGTTCCTCGGCCCGCTGCTGGGCAGCGGCTTCCAGACGCTCGTCCCGGAGATCCAGCGGGCGGTCGGGGTGGAGGCCGGCTGGATCCGGCCGTTCCTCGCGGGCCTGCTCCTGCTGGTCGTCATCCTCTTCCTGCCCGGTGGCCTGGCCAGCCTGCTCCCGCGCCGGACCCGCATGCCGTCCGGCGCCGCCGACGAGGACGCCACCGGACTGGCCGGCCGCCGCCACCCGGCCGCCGGCGAGCCGGTCGTCACCCTCGCCGGCCTCGGCAAGGAGTACGGCGGGGTGCACGCCGTCCGCGGCGTGGACCTCGAGATCCGGGCCGGCGAGGTCGTCGGCCTGATCGGCCCCAACGGGGCGGGCAAGACGACGCTGGTCAACATGATCAGCGGTCTGGTGCCGCCCAGCTCGGGCAGCGCCACGGTGCTCGGGACGGCGGTCGGCAGCACGCCGGTGCACCGGATCGCGGCGGCGGGGGTGAGCCGTACGTTCCAGCACTCCAAGCTGTTCAACCGGCTGTCGGCGCTGGAGAACGTGCTCGTCGGCGCCCACCTGGTCAGCCGGCCGACCTTCCTGCGACGGCTGCTCTGGCTGCCGTCGGCGCGCCGCGACGAGCGGGCCGCGATGCGGCAGGCGGCCCGCTGCCTGGAGCGCGTCGGGCTCACCGACCTCGCCGCCTCCCGGGCGGAGGCGCTGTCCTACGGCGACCAGCGCAGGCTCGAGATCGCCCGCGCGCTGGCCTCCGACCCGTCCCTGCTGATCCTGGACGAGCCGGCCGCGGGGATGAACCACGTCGAGGCCGGACGGCTGTCGGAGCTGATCAGGTCGCTGGCGCGGGACGGGCTGACCATCCTGTTCATCGAGCACAACGTCGGCATGGTGCTGCAGACCTGCACCCGGGTGGTCGTCCTCAACTTCGGCGAGGTCATCGCCAGCGGTGCGCCGGACCAGGTCGCCGCCGACCCGGCCGTCATCGAGGCCTACCTGGGCTCGGCCGAGGACGACGAGGACGGTGGCCCGGTCGCGGGTGCGGCCCGTGCGGGCGCGACCGCGGCCGGGACCGGCGACGCACCGCCGGACGCGGTCGTGAACCTGCGGCCCGGTGCCGCCGGCACCCTGGACACACCGGACACCACCCCGAGGGATGCGACATGAGCGACCCCATCCTCACCGTGGACGGCCTGCGGGTGACCTACGGGCGGGTCGAGGCGGTCCGGGACGTCTCCTTCCGGGCCGAGCAGGGCTCGCTCGTGACGCTGGTCGGCGCGAACGGGGCCGGCAAGTCCTCGGTCATCAACGCCGTCTCCGGCATGCTGCGGCCGGCCGGCGGGCGGATCACCTTCGAAGGTCAGGACATCACCCGCACCCCGGCGCACAAGCTGGTGGGCCGGGGGCTGGTGCAGGTGCCCGAGGGGCGGCAGATCCTCGCCACGCTCACCATCGAGGAGAACCTCCAGATGGGCACGTGGCACTCCGGGAAGGGCGGCGCCAGCTCCGTCGACGCGATGTACGACCGGTTCCCGGTCCTCGCCGAGCGACGGGCGCTGCCGGCCGGTGCGCTGTCCGGTGGCGAGCAGCAGATGCTGGCCATCGCGCGCGCCCTGGTCGCCGGGCCGAAGGTGATGCTGATGGACGAGCCGTCGATGGGGCTGGCGCCCAAGATCGTCGACGAGGTGTTCCGCGTCATCGAGGAGATCCGCGCGTCGGGCACCACGGTCGTGCTGGTGGAGCAGAACGCCCGCCGGGCGCTGCGCGCCGCCGACCACGGGTACGTGCTGCAGAGCGGGGAGGTCGTGCACTCCGGCCCGGCCGGCGAGCTGCTCGCCGACGAGCGCATCGTGCAGGCGTACCTGGGCGTCGAGAGCGGCCGCTGACGGCCGCCGTGCTGGAACGGCTCCCGTGCAGGGTCCCGCTGCGAGCGCAGCGAGTGGTGGGGGCGGGGATGTGTCGGAACGGCTCCCGTGCAGGGTCCCGCCGCGAGCGGAGCGAGTGGTGGGGGGCACGGGGGTCCTCTTAGGGTCGGGGCGTGACCGACTGCCTGTTCTGCCGCATGGTTGCCGGTGAGATCCCCGCCGACGTCGTCCACCGGACCGACCGGGTGCTCGCCTTCCGCGACATCAACCCGCAGGCCGCGACCCACGTGCTGGTCATCCCCACCGACCACCACCCGACCGCCGGGGCGCTGGCCGAGGCCGATCCCGCGCTGATGGGCGAGGTCGTCGCCGCTGCGCACGCGGTGGCCCGGCAGGAGGGGCTGGTCACCGGGGACGGTGCCGAGCCCGGCTACCGGCTGGTGGCCAACACCGGCCCGGCGGCGGGGCAGACCGTCCACCACGTCCACCTCCACGTGCTCGGGGGCCGCGACCTCGGCTGGCCGCCCGGCTGAGGCTGCGGCCGGCACGCCCGTGCCTGCGGGTGGAGGGGTGTGCTGAGAGAGTGTGGGCATGGCCGAGACTCCCGCCCCCCTCCGCATCGAGCGCGACGGTGCCGTCGCCGTCGTCGTCCTGGACAACCCGCCGCTGAACCTTTTCGACGCTGCGACGTTCGACGCGATGGAGAGCGTGGCCGCCGAGCTGGTGGCCCTGACGGATCCGGCCCGGCCCGACCGGGCCCGCGCCGTGCTGGTCGAAGCGCGCGGCAAGGTGGTGTCCGGTGGGGTCGACGTCACCTACTTCCGCGACATCGCCGAAGGCCCCGATCCGGCCCGGCGCGGCGGCGAGCTGTGGGCCCGTCTGCTCCGGGTGGCCAACACCTTCGAGGACCTCCCGGTCCCGACGGTCTTCGCCGCGCACGGCCTGTGCCTGACCGCGGCCTTCGAGCTGGCCCTGTCCTGCGACATCCTGCTGGCCGCGGAGAAGGCGTCCTTCGGCCTGGTGGAGATCGTCGTGGGCCTCACGCCGTCGATGGGCGGGCCGCAGCGACTGGCCGAGCGCGCCGGCCCGGCCCGCGCCAAGGAGCTCGTCTACACCGGCGAGCGCTACCCGGCCGCGGTCCTCGAGCGCTGGAACGTGGTGAACCGGGTGCTGCCCGACGAGGGCTTCGCCGACGCCGCCCGCGCCTACGCGCACCGGGTCGCCGCCGGACCCACCGTGGCGCACGCGGCCACCAAGCGGCTGGCCGGCGTCGGCGTTCGCGAGGGCGCCCGCGCGGCGGACGCCCTGGTGCCGGAGATCTCCGGGCCGCTGTTCGCCACCGAGGACCTCCGCGGGGCCGTGGCGTCCTTCCTGACCGACGGGCCGGGGAAGGCGACGTACACCGGCCGCTGACCTGGACAGGCGGACCGCGATTCGGGGAGTCGTGCGCGGGTAGAGTCGATCGGGTCCCTAGTGCGCTCGCCGCACACCGCCGTCGCAGGAAGGCAGGGTCGAGGGTTCTTGCCCGACACCTCCCCGAACGTCCCCGTGCCCGGTGCGCCCACGTCCCGTGAGGCGTCGGCCCAGGCCGCTGCCGCGGACGGCGCATCCGCCGGAAGTCCCGCACCCGTCCCCGCCGCCGTCCGGGCCACCATCACCGTGCCCGACAGCATCCCCATGGTTTCCTTGCTCGGGTCGGCCGACGAGCTGCTCAGGCTCGTGGAGGTCGGGGTCGACGCCGACGTGCACGTGCGCGGCAACGAGATCGCCGTCACCGGGCAGCCGGCCGACAACGCCTTCGCCGTCCGGGTCTTCGACGAGCTGATCGCGCTGATCGGCACCGGCCAGCAGCTGCGTCCCGACTCGGTGCGCCGGGTCATCGCGATGCTCAAGGCCGGCGGCTCCGAGCGCCCGGCCGACGTGCTGAGCCTGGACATCATCAGCCGCCGCGGGCGCACCATCCGCCCGAAGACGCTGAACCAGAAGGGCTACGTCGACGCGATCGACAAGCACACCGTCGTCTTCGGCATCGGCCCCGCCGGTACCGGCAAGACCTACCTGGCCATGGCCAAGGCGGTCCAGGCGCTCACCACCAAGCAGGTCAACCGGATCATCCTCACCCGGCCGGCCGTCGAGGCGGGGGAGCGGCTGGGCTACCTGCCCGGCACGCTGTCGGAGAAGATCGACCCGTACCTGCGGCCGCTGTACGACGCGCTGCACGACATGGTCGACCCCGAGTCGATCCCGCGGCTGATGCAGTCGGGCACGATCGAGGTCGCGCCGCTGGCCTACATGCGGGGTAGGACCCTGAACGACGCGTTCGTCATCCTCGACGAGGCGCAGAACACCACGGCCGAGCAGATGAAGATGTTCCTCACCCGCCTCGGTTTCGGCTCCAAGATCGTGGTCACCGGCGACGTCACCCAGGTCGACCTCCCCGGAGGCGCGCAGAGCGGCCTGAAAATCGTCCGGGAGATCCTCGACGGGATCGAGGACGTGCACTTCGCCAACCTGACCAGCACTGACGTCGTCCGCCACCGCCTGGTCGGAGACATCGTCGACGCCTACGAGCGCTGGGACGCCACCCGGCAGCCCGCCGGACCGTCCCGGCCGGCCGCGGGTGCGCCGGTCCGGCCCACCCGCCCGCGCCGACAGGGGAGCTGACCACCGTGCCCGTCGAGGTCTCCAACGAGTCCGAGATCGCCGTCGACGAGGCGGAGCTGGCCGGCATCTGCCGGTTCGTCCTCGGCGAGATGAAGATCAACCCGATGGCCGAGCTGTCGGTGCTGTGCGTCGACGTCGACTACATGAGCAGCCTGCACGAGCGGTGGATGGGCGAGAAGGGCCCCACCGACGTGCTCGCCTTCCCCATGGACGAGTTCGACACCGGCCGGCCCGATGACCCGGAGCCCGGTCCGGCGCTGCTCGGGGACGTCGTGCTCTGCCCCGCCGTCGCCGTGCGCCAGGCCCGCGCCGCCGGGCACACCATGGACGACGAGCTCGTCCTGCTGGCCACGCACGGCGTGCTGCACCTGCTCGGCTACGACCACATGGAGCCCGACGAGGAGAAGGAGATGTTCGGTCTCCAGTCGAAGCTCATCGATGCCTGGCGCACCGCGCCCCGCGAGCCGGTGACCGGCGCTCCGGCAGGTCAGGAGACCGGTCCCCGATGACCACCAGCGCGATCACGATGCTCGTGGTCGCCCTCTGCCTGGTCCCGCTGGCCGGCGTCTTCGGGGCCATGGACGCGGCGCTGCAGCGCGTGTCCAAGGCCCGGGTCGAGGAGCTGCGCCGCGACGGCGTGAAGCGGGCGGACGCCCTGGAGGAGGTGGTCAGCGAGCGGGCGAGGCACGTCTCGCTGCTCCTGCTGCTGCGGATCGTCTGCGAGATGGTCGCCGTGGTGCTGCTCACCGTGCTGCTCTACGACCTGTGGGGCGGCGGCTGGCGCACCTTCCTCACCGCCGCCGGGGTGATGACCGTCGTCAGCTACGTGCTGGTGGGCGTCGGCCCGCGCACGCTCGGCCGCCAGCACGCCTACGGCACGGCGCTGGCCACCGCAGGCCTGGTCCGGTTGCTCGGCCGGGTCCTCGGCCCGGTCGCCACCTTGCTGATCCTCGTCGGCAACGCGATCACCCCCGGCCGCGGCTTCCGCGACGGCCCCTTCTCCTCGGAGGTGGAGCTGCGCGAACTGGTCGACATGGCCGAGGAGCGCGGCGTCGTCGAGTCCGGCGAGCGGAACATGATCCACTCGGTCTTCGAGCTGGGCGACACCATCGCCCGCGAGGTCATGGTGCCGCGGACCGACGTCGTCTGGATAGAGCGCACCAAGACCGTGCCGCAGGCGCTGGCCCTCGCGCTGCGCAGCGGCTTCAGCCGCATCCCGGTCATCGGCGAGAACGTCGACGACGTCGTGGGCGTCGTCTACCTCAAGGACCTCGTCCGCCGGTCGCAGCACGGCTCCGACCAGCGGGGCCCGCGCGTCGAGGAGCTGATGCGCACCCCGACGTTCGTGCCGGAGTCCAAGCCGGTCGACGAGCTGCTCCGGGACATGCAGGCGCAGCGCATCCACATCGCGATCGTGGTCGACGAGTACGGCGGCTTTGCCGGGCTGGTGACCATCGAGGACATCCTCGAGGAGATCGTCGGCGAGATCGCCGACGAGCACGACCGCTTCCAGCGGCCGGAGGTCGAGCAGCTCGACGACGGCTCGATGCGGATCACCGCCCGGCTCCCGGTGCAGGACCTGGCCCAGCTGTTCGACGTCGACCTGCAGGAGACCGACGACGTCGAGACCGTGGGCGGTCTGCTGGCCCGCGAGCTCGGCCGGGTGCCGATCGAGGGGGCCGCGGCCGAGGTCGGCGGCCTGCGGCTGGTGGCCGAGAGCACCGGGGGCCGGCGCAACCGGATCGACACGCTACTGGTCTGCCGGCTGCCCGAGCCGTCGGAGGACGGCGACGAGGACACCGACGAGCAGCGTCCGTCGGGGGCCACCCGCGCCGAGCTGCCGGCGGGCGTGGAAGGCTGAGAAGGAGCCCTCCTGCCCCCACCGCTCGCAGGCTCGCGGCGGGCCCTTGCAGGAGGGCCGAACCACCGGACAAGGATGGCTCTGTGGCTGATCTGCACCCCGAGGACGCGAAGCTCGTCACCCTGGCCCGCTCCGCACGCGGCCGCACCGGTGCGCCGGAGGGGGCCGCCGTGCGCGACACCGACGGCCGCACCTACGTCGCGGCGTCGGTCGCCCTGCCCTCGCTGCGGTTGTCGGCGCTGCAGGCCGCCGTGGCCGCCGCCGTCTCCAGCGGCGTCGAGGGCCTGGAGGCCGCGGTGCTCGTCTCCGCCGCCGACGCGGTGGAGCCCGAAGGGCTGGCCGCCGTCCGCGACCTCACGCCGGACGCGCCGGTGCACCTCGCCGGCCCCGACGGAGTCGTGCGCACCTCCGCCTAGCTAGCGCGTCAGCGGAACGCCCAGCGCGTCGGCGAACGCCTCGGGATCCCGGACCCACAGGGCGACGGCGGCCTCGCCCTCGTCGGTCAGGTACCGGACGGCGATGCGGCCGCGCCCCGGCCACCACCCGCCGCGCTGCTCCGGGGCCGGCCAGTCGGCCGGCGGCCGTCCGGTGCGCACGGCCTGCACCAGCACCGAGGGGATCACCGCCGACGGATCGGTGCGGGTGCCGGCGACGTCGAACGAGAGGCCGTGGTCGGAGACCGTCACGCGGCGGGTGTTCACCGCGTACACGAGGAGCCCCGCGGCCAGCGCGAGCGGGAGCTCACCCCGGGCGGCGGGCCAGCCGCCGCGCCACGCGAAGAGCGCCATCCAGACGGCGACGACGACCACGGCGAGCGCGAGGGCCAGCAGGCCCGCGGGGCGGTACTGCCAGTAGCGCAGCGGGGCGGGGACGACCGTCGCCGAGCGCCTGGGCCCCCAGCCCACCACGAAGCGATGCCCCCGAGCCTGCTCGACGTGCAGTCGCCGCTCGCGGTCCGCCGCCGCCCGGGGCGGCCGGGACCGGTTCCGCTCTCGACCTGGCACGACGGCGATCATCCCAGCCCGGCGGTGGCAGTCGCCCCTCGCGTCCGCTCGCGACCGGAGCGCAGGTCACGGAGTTCCCGCAGTGGCCGGCAGGATGGTTGCGGACGCGGTCCTTCCTGCCACTGTCCGCGCGAGCGGAACCGGCGGATGGTGGAGGGGTGACGACGCTGCTGTTCCTCTCCCTGCTCCTCCTCGTGCTGGTCGCGCTCGGGCGCCCGGCATCCGGGCGCGCCCGCGCGCCGGCCGCCTCCTGGTCCGAGACCGGGCACCGGCTGACCGGCGACGCCCTGGCCGGCGTCCGCGTGCTCGCTCGGCTCGGCGCGGCGCGCCGTGACCGGATCGGCCGCCCCTGGTCCTGACCCGCCCGGCGAGGACGTGGTCGGTCGCGCACCGGGACTCCGGCGCGCGGGGATGTCGGCCACCGGTGGGAGACTGGCTGCCGTGACCGACCCTGACCAGCCGTACCGCAGTGGTTTCGTCGCCCTGGTCGGGCGTCCCAACGCCGGCAAGACGACGCTGACCAACGCGATGGTCGGCGAGAAGGTCGGCATCGTCAGCAACCGCCCGCAGACCACCCGGCACGCCATCCGGGGCGTCGTGCACCGGCGGGGCGGGCAGATCGTGCTGGTCGACACCCCCGGGCTGCACAAGCCCAAGAGCCTGCTGGGCAAGCGCCTGAACGACGTCGTCCGCGACACGCTCTCCGACGTCGACGTGATCGTCTTCTGCGTCCCGGCCGACCAGCCCGTGGGCGCCGGTGACAAGTTCATCGCCCGCCAGCTCGCCGAGGTGAAGGCGCCGGTGGTCGTGGTCGTGACGAAGACCGACGCCGCGGGCAGGAAGCAGGTCGCCGAGCAGCTCATCGCCGCCAGCCAGCTGGTGGAGGCTGTCGAGGTCGTGCCGGTCAGCGCCGTCGGGGGCGACCAGGTCGAGCTGCTCGAGGACCTGCTGATCAAGCTCCTGCCCGAGGGCCCGGCGCTGTACCCGCAGGCGCAGACCACCGACGAGGACGTCGAGCGGCAGATCGCCGAGCTGATCCGGGAGGCGGCGCTGGAGAAGGTCCGCCAGGAGGTGCCGCACTCCCTCGCCGTCACGGTGGAGGAGATGAGCCGGCGGCCCGACCCCAAGCGCGCCGGGGGCGAGCTGGTGGAGGTGCACGCGCTGCTGCACTGCGAGCGGCCGAGCCAGAAGCCGATGCTCCTGGGCAAGGGCGGGAACATCATCAAGGCGATCGGCACCGAGGCCCGGGCCGGCATGGAGACGCTGCTGGACGCCCGGGTGCACCTCGAGCTGCACGTCACCGTGCTCGGCGAGTGGCAGGACGACCCGAAGAAGCTCAACCGGCTGGGCTACTGAGGTGAGCGCGCACACCCCGAAGGCGCTGTACCGGGACGAGGGCATCGTCCTGCGCACGCAGAAGCTCGGCGAGGCCGACCGGATCATCACGGTGCTCACCCGCCGGCACGGCAAGGTGCGGGCGGTGGCCAAGGGCGTGCGCCGCACCAAGAGCAAGTTCGGCGCCCGGCTCGAGCCGTTCACCCACGTCGACCTGCAGCTCTACACCGGCCGGAGCCTCGACATCGTCAGCCAGGCGGAGTCGATCCGCTCGTACGGCCAGGAGATCGTCGCGGACTACCCGGCGTACACCGCCGGCACCGCCGTCCTGGAGACCGCCGACCGGCTGACCGCCGAGGAGAAGGAGCCCTCGCTGCGGCTGTTCCTCCTCGTGGTCGGCGCGCTGCGGGCACTGGGGGAGCAGGCCCATCCCGCGCCGTTGGTGCTCGACGCGTTCCTGCTGCGGGCCATGTCCGTGGCCGGCTGGGAGCCGGCGCTGGCCGACTGCGCGCGCTGCGGCGAGGCCGGTCCGCACCGGCACTTCTCCGTCCCCGCCGGCGGCACCGTCTGCCCGGCCTGCCGGCCCGCCGGCTCGGCCATGCCGAGTCCCGTCACCGTCGAGCTGCTCGATGCGCTGCTGACCGGTGACTGGGGCCGGGCCGAGGCCAGCCTCGGCATCAACCGGCGCGAGGGCAGCGGTCTGGTGGCCGCGCTCCTGCAGTGGCACCTGGAGCGCGGCCTGCGCTCACTGCCGCTGGTCGACCGATCCGACTCGTCGGCACCGCGCCGGGAAGTGAGCCTGCTCAGTGAGGCGTGAGGTCAAGGCCCCCAATCCGCACCCGTCCGGCGTGCGCCCGCCGCAGCTGCCGAAGGACAAGGTGCCGCAGCACGTCGCCCTGGTGATGGACGGCAACGGCCGCTGGGCCTCTTCTCGCGGGCTGCCCCGCACCGCCGGGCACGAGGCGGGGGAGTCCTCGCTCTTCGACTGCGTCGAGGGCGCCATCGAGCTGGGCGTGAAGGCGATCAGCGCCTACGCCTTCTCCACCGAGAACTGGCGGCGCAGCCCCGACGAGGTGCGCTTCCTGATGGGCTTCAACCGCGACGTGATCCGCCGCCGCCGGGACGAGATGCACGAGCTCGGGGTCCGGGTGCGCTGGGCCGGCCGCCGCCCCAGGCTGTGGCGCTCGGTGATCAAGGAGCTCGAGGTCGCCGAGGAGCTCACGAAGGACAACGACGTCCTCACGCTCACCATGTGCGTGAACTACGGCGGCCGGGCCGAGATCGCCGACGCGGCTGCGGCCATCGCCCGCGAGGTCGCGGCCGGCCGGCTCGACCCGGACAAGGTCGACGAGAAGACGGTCGCCCGGTTCCTGGACGAGCCGGACATGCCCGACGTCGACCTCTTCGTGCGCAGCTCGGGGGAGAACCGGACCAGCAACTTCCTGCTCTGGCAGTCCGCCTACGCGGAGTTCGTCTTCCTCGACACCCTCTGGCCGGACTTCGACCGCCGGCACCTGTGGGCGGCGTGCGAGGAGTTCGCCTCCCGGCAGCGCCGGTTCGGCACCGCCTGAACGAACGTTCCCGGGTCGGCTGCGGTCGGCCGGGTGACCGGAGGGCGCCGTCCGGCCGCGCAGGGTCACGACCTCAGGGGACGGTCGGGAACGGGGGGCACGGAGCGTGGGCGAGCGGCTCGGAGGTGAGTAGGTTCCGGACAGCCGGCCGCCCTCGCCCGGTGACGCGTGGAGGAGGTCGACGACCGCCATGAGCCAGCCGCCCACGGGTGCCCACCCCGCCGGTCCGCCCGAACCGGCCCGGAACCCGGGGGTGCCTCCGGTCGCGGGGCAGCCGGTCCCGGAGGAGGCGCCCTCCGACGAGGCGTCGGCCCCCGACGAGCCGTTGCGCTACGACCAGCCATCCGGGGGTTCCCGCACGCTGATGCCGTGGCTGGTGGGTGCCGGGGTACTGCTTCTCGCCGGTCTGGGCTTCCTGCTCGTCCTCCTGCTGACCAGCGACGACGGCGAGACGAGCAGCGCCCCGCATCCGACCGGTGACCATCCGGCCCAGGTCCTGGTCGACCACGTCACGGCCTGGTCCACCGTCGAGCGCTGAGGCGGCGAGCCGTTCCTGCTGCTGCTCCACGGCGCGGTCGGCCGCTTCCTCGGATCGGCAGCGCGTCGCCGGTCAGTCGGTGGTGCGCTCCGGGGACGCCTCGGGCCGGCCGGCCGCCGCGGCCCGGCAGGCGGCGCAGGTGCCGAGCACCTCCAACGTGTGGCTGATGTCGGCGAACCCGTGCTCGGCCGCGACGCGGTCGGCCCAGGTCTCCACG
Organism: Blastococcus sp. SYSU DS0973; assembly: GCF_054051055.1. Classification (NCBI taxonomy): domain Bacteria; kingdom Bacillati; phylum Actinomycetota; class Actinomycetes; order Geodermatophilales; family Geodermatophilaceae; genus Blastococcus; species Blastococcus sp. SYSU DS0973. Next base: position 266,751 of record NZ_JBJHAN010000001.1, on the reverse strand, counting down.
GCCGGGCCGGCCACCTCGACGGTGCGCCCGCACCCGCGGCACACCAGGTGATGGTGGTGCTGAGGGCTGCACCGGCGGTACAGCGCCTCGCCGGTGTCGGTGCGGATGGAGTCCAGCTCACCGTCGTCGGCCAGCGACTGGACGGCGCGGTAGACCGTCGACAGCCCGACCGGGTCGCCGGCGTCCCGGAGCCGGGCGTGCACCTCCTGCGCGCTGTGGAAGCCGTCGAGGTCTGCGAAGACGGCTCGGACGGCGGTGCGCTGCCGGGTGGTGCGGACCATGCGTCCATGGTGACAGGCGGTCGTGGGAGCGTCTGCCCAGGCCGGACGAGGGGAGCACGGGTGTTCGCGGTGACACGGCTGCGGGTGACGGCGGCGGATGCCACCCGGCTGGCGGGCGAGGTGGACCGGTTGCTGGCCGCGCTCGCCGCCCGGCCGGGCTTCCGGGACGGCGAACTGGGCCGGTCGGCCGACGACCCGGAGCTCTGGGCGCTGGTGACCCGGTGGGACGGCGTCGGCTCCTACCGCCGCGCCCTGTCGGCCGCGGAGGTCAAGATCACCGGTGCGCCGGTCTGGGTGCACGCCGTCGACGAGCCGGGTGCCTACCTCACCGACTGACGCCGAGGACCTGCGGTCGGGCGGTGGTCAGCCCCACCCGCACCGCCCGGTCGCCCGCCGGCGGGAGCGGCTGGACGAACGGGTCTTCCTCGAGCGGTACGCCGGGATCCGGGCCGAGCTCGCCGTGCGCTTCGTCCGGACCCCGCGCCCGCCGACGCGGGAGTCCGGGTCGCGGTCACCGACTGAAGGCGCCGCCGGGCCGGCAACTACCGTGGACGGGTCAACCGCCGACCGCCAGCCGGATGGAGCCTCTCGCCGTGAGCGACAGCACCGCCAAGCACGACCCCGCCCGCCTCGACAAGGTCGTGAACCTCTGCAAGCGACGGGGCTTCGTGTTCCCGTCCGGGGAGATCTACGGCGGTACCCGCTCCGCGTGGGACTACGGCCCGCTGGGCGTCGAGCTCAAGGAGAACATCAAGCGCCAGTGGTGGCGCACCGTCGTCCAGAGCCGGGACGACATCGTCGGCCTGGACTCCTCGGTCATCCTGCCCCGCCAGACCTGGGTGGCCTCCGGTCACGTCGGCGTCTTCACCGACCCGCTGACCGAGTGCCAGAGCTGCCACAAGCGCTTCCGGGCCGACCACCTGGAGGAGGGGTACGAGGAGAAGAAGGGCCGGCTGCCGGAGAACGGGCTGGCCGACATCGCCTGCCCGAACTGCGGGACGAAGGGCGCGTGGACCGAGCCCCGCGACTTCAACATGATGCTCAAGACCTACCTCGGCCCGGTCGAGGACGAGTCCGGCCTGCACTACCTGCGCCCGGAGACCGCGCAGGGCATCTTCGTGAACTTCGCCAACGTCATGGGCGCCGCGCGCAAGAAGCCGCCGTTCGGCATCGGCCAGATCGGCAAGTCGTTCCGCAACGAGATCACGCCGGGCAACTTCATCTTCCGCACCCGCGAGTTCGAGCAGATGGAGATGGAGTTCTTCGTCGAGCCGGGCAGCGACGAGGAGTGGCACCAGTACTGGATCGACGAGCGCACCCGCTGGTACACCGACCTGGGCATCGACCCGGCGAACCTGCGGCACTACGAGCACGCGAAGGAGAAGCTGTCGCACTACTCGAAGCGCACCGTCGACATCGAGTACCGCTTCGGGTTCCAGGGCTCGGAATGGGGTGAGCTCGAGGGCATCGCCAACCGCACCGACTTCGACCTCTCCACGCACACCCAGCACTCGGGCACCGACCTGTCCTACTTCGACCAGGCCACCAACACCCGTTGGACGCCCTACGTCATCGAGCCCGCGGCGGGTCTCACCCGCTCGCTGATGGCCTTCCTCGTCGAGGCCTACACCGAGGACGAGGCGCCCAACGCCAAGGGCGGGGTGGACGTCCGCACCGTGCTGAAGCTCGACCCGCGGCTGGCGCCGGTGAAGGCCGCCGTCCTGCCGCTGTCGCGCAACGCCGACCTCTCGCCCAAGGCCAAGGACCTGGCCGCGGCGCTGCGGCGGAACTGGAACGTCGACTTCGACGACGCCGGCGCCATCGGCCGCCGGTACCGCCGGCAGGACGAGATCGGCACGCCGTTCTGCCTGACCGTCGACTTCGACACCCTCACCGACGACGCGGTGACCGTGCGCGAGCGCGACTCGATGAGCCAGGAGCGCGTGGGCCTGGGCCAGGTCGAGTCCTACCTCGCCGCCCGCCTCCCCGGCTGCTGACCGCGGTCGATGCACTCATCGGCTGAGCTCGCCGAGGAGTACCGCGTCGGCAGGCGCTGCCAAGGGGCTTACCGCAACACCGCACATGTGCCACGGTCCGAGCACCATCCATCGAGTACCGGGAGCCACAGATGATGACCGTGATCACCACGACCGTCCTGCGCCCAGGTGGGGAGCAACAGTGGGACGAAGCCGTCCGCGAGCGCTTCGAGTCTGCGCACGGGCGACCCGGATGGGTCTCGGGACAGCTTCTCACTCCTGAGGACGAGCAGCAGACACGTGTGATCGTGGGTACGTGGCGAAGCCGCGAGGACTGGGAAGCCTGGCACCACGATCCCGCCTTCCAGGAGGCGCGGGACACACTCGAGGGGCTGGAGGCGCAGCCGAGTCGAAGCGAATGGTTCGAGGTCGTGTCGGCTGCGCACTCTCCAGAGCACTGACCCGGGTGGTGGCCGGGGATCCCGGCCACCACCCGGGGGTGGGGGCGGTGTCCAGGCTGCTCGGTGGAGGCTGACACACCGGGTTCTCGGTGTAGCGGGCAAGGAGAGGCTTCCTTGCGGACCACGGGCGAGGGGAAGGGCACCGCCTACTCTTGGTGCCGTGACCGCCACGCTCGAGCCGACGACGACGGCCCTGCCGCCGCTGCGGCTCGGCGCGCTGACCGTCGACCCCGCCGTCGTGCTCGCGCCGATGGCCGGCATCACCAACCCGGCCTTCCGCACGCTCTGCCGCGAGTTCGGTGCCGGCCTCTACGTCTGCGAGATGATCACCACGCGGGCGCTGGTCGAGCGGAACGAGAAGACGCTCCGGATGATCCGGGCGACCGCGGACGAGAAGGACGCCTTCTCCGTGCAGCTGTACGGCGTCGACCCCGCGACCGTCGAGCGTGCGGTGGAGATGCTCGTCGACGAGGGCGTTGCCGGCACCCGGCCGGCACACATCGACCTCAACTTCGGCTGCCCGGTGCCCAAGGTGACCCGGAAGGGCGGCGGCTCGGCCCTGCCCTGGCGCCGCGTCCTGCTGCGGAACATCGTGCGGGCGGCGGTGCGCGCGGCGGGGGACGTGCCGGTCACGATCAAGACCCGCATCGGCATCGACGCCGACCACGTCACCTACCTCGACGCCGGCCGGATCGCCCAGGACGAGGGCGCTGCGGCGATCACGCTGCACGGCCGCACCGCCGACCAGCTCTACAGCGGCACCGCCGACTGGGCGCCGATCGCGCGGCTGGTGGAGACCGTCGACATCCCGGTGCTCGGCAACGGGGACGTCTGGGAGGCCGACGACGCGCTGCGCATGGTCGCCGAGACCGGATGCGCCGGCGTCGTCATCGGGCGGGGATGCCTGGGCCGGCCCTGGCTGTTCGGCGACCTGGCCGCCGCGTTCGCCGGCGAGAGCCGCCGCGCCCTGCCCACCGTCCGCGAGGTCGCCGCGATCATGCACCGGCACGCCACGCTGCTGGCCGAGGAGCACGGCGAGCGGCACGGCTGCAGCGACTTCCGCAAGCACGTGGCCTGGTACCTGAAGGGCTTCTCGGTGGGGTCGGACACCCGGCGGGCGCTGGCGATGGTGAGCGGCCTCGACGAGCTCGCCGAGCTGCTCGCCGGCATCCCGGACCAGCCGTACCCGACCGCCGTGCTGGGGGCGCCGCGCGGGCGCACCAGCGCGCCACGCCCGGTCGCGCTCCCCGAGGGGTGGCTGGCCGACCGCGACGACCCGCAGCCTCCGGCCGGGGCAGAACTGGAGACGAGCGGCGGATGACGCAGGGCCCCTTCCTCTACGACGACGGCCCCGCGCCGCTGCACACGGGCATGCCCCGCAGGCGGCAGGGCTGGCTGATCGCCGGCATCCTCGGCGTCGTCCTGATGGCCGGCGGCATGGTCGCCGGTCTCTACGTGGTCCGGGGATCCCCGGCCGACCAGGCCACCGAGGTCACCCAGGTGTTCCTCGCTGCGCTCGACGCCGGTGACACCGAGACCTCCTACCAGCTCCTCTGCGGGGACGAGCGCAGCCGGCTCGACGTGACCGGGATGGAGGCCGAGTACCTCCGGCCGGGCTCCGCCGAGGTCGCCGACGTGCGGGACGACCCGGTGGAGGGCGCGAGGATCCAGCGGGTGACCGTCCGCTGGGAGGACGGCGCCTCTGCGGAGCTCGCCGTGGTCAACGAGGACGGCCCCCGCATCTGCGGGATCGACTGACCGCCCGGACACCTCACGGCCGGGATCACCCGGCCCGGGGCTCGCGCCGACCGCCGAGGTGCGCCACGATCGACGGACGCCGTCGGGTGGACGTTTAGGACGTCTGCTCGACACGGCAGTGTTCCCTCGGGGGATCGTCCCCCCGGGGGAGGCGGACGGACGCGGAGGTGCGGGATGGCTGACGAGAAGTGGGTCTTCGACTTCAGCGAGGGCGGCAAGGACCAGAAGGACCTGCTCGGCGGCAAGGGGGCCAACCTCGCCGAGATGACCAACCTCGGCCTGCCCGTGCCACCCGGCTTCACCATCACCACCGATGCGTGCCGGTACTACCTGGAGCACGGCGGCACCCCGCCGGGGCTCGACGAGCAGGTCAGCGAGCACCTCGCGGCCCTCGAGAAGTTGATGGGCAAGACCCTCGGCGACCCGGCCGACCCGTTGCTGGTCTCGGTGCGCTCCGGGGCGGCCGCCTCCATGCCCGGGATGATGGAGACGGTCCTCAACGTCGGGCTCAACGACGAATCGGTCCACGGCCTGGCCGCGCAGTCGGGCAGCGAGCGGTTCGCCTGGGACTCCTACCGGCGGCTGATCCAGATGTTCGGCAAGACCGTCCTCGACATCGACGGCGAGCTGTTCGACGAGGCCCTCGACGAGGTCAAGCGCGAGCAGGGCACGGAGTCCGACCTGGACCTGGACGCCGGCCACCTGCAGGACGTCGTCGGCCGGTACAAGGCGATCGTGCGCGAGCACACCGGCCAGGAGTTCCCGCAGGACCCCCGCGAGCAGATGGACCTGGCGGTCAACGCCGTCTTCGACTCGTGGAACTCCGACCGGGCAGTGATCTACCGCCGTCGCGAGCGCATCCCGGGCGACGCCGGCACCGCCGTCAACGTGTGCGCCATGGTGTTCGGCAACCTCGGCATGGACTCCGGGACCGGCGTCGCCTTCACCCGCGATCCGGGCAGCGGCGCCCAGGGCGTGTACGGCGACTACCTGCAGAACGCCCAGGGCGAGGACGTCGTCGCCGGCATCCGCAACACCGTGCCCCTGGTCGACCTGCAGCAGATCGACCGGGCCGCCTACGACGAGCTCATGGGGATCATGTCGCGGCTGGAGGCGCACTACCGCGACCTGTGCGACATCGAGTTCACCATCGAGCGCAACAAGCTCTGGATGCTGCAGACCCGGGTTGGCAAGCGCACCGCCGGCGCGGCCTTCGTCATCGCCACGCAGCTGGTCGACGAGGGGCTGATCGACATGGACGAGGCGGTCCGCCGGGTGACCGGTGACCAGCTGGCCCAACTGATGTTCCCCCGCTTCGTCACCGGCGGGGACGCCCGGCAGCTCACCCAGGGCATGAACGCCTCGCCCGGGGCCGCCGTCGGCAAGGCGGTGTTCTCCTCCGAGGCGGCCGCGCAGTGGGCCGGCCGCGGGGAGAAGGTGGTGCTCGTCCGCCGGGAGACCAACCCCGACGACCTCTCCGGGATGATCGCCGCCGAGGGCGTGCTGACCAGCCGCGGGGGCAAGACCTCGCACGCCGCCGTCGTCGCCCGGGGGATGGGCAAGACATGCGTCTGCGGCGCCGAGGAGCTGCAGGTCGACACCAGGGCCAAGCGGTTCACCGCTCCCGACGGAACCGTGGTCGCCGAGGGCGACGTCATCTCCATCGACGGGTCCACCGGCACGGTGTGGCTCGGCGAGGTGCCGGTCGAGCCGTCGTCGGTCGTCCGCTACTTCGAAGGGGAGATCGACCCGGGGTCCGACGACGCCGCCGATCTGGTGAGGTCCGTGCACCGGATCCTCACCCACGCCGACGAGGTGCGCCGCCTCGACGTGCGCACCAACGCCGACACCCCGGAGGACGCCGCCCGCGCCCGCCGCTTCGGCGCGCGCGGCATCGGCCTGTGCCGCACCGAGCACATGTTCCTCGGCGACCGGCGGCAGCTGGTGGAGAAGCTGATCCTGGCCGACGGCGACGACGAGCGGCAGGCCGCGCTCGACGCGCTGGAGCCGCTGCAGAAGCAGGACTTCCTCGAGATCTTCGAGGCGATGGACGGGCTGCCGGTGACCGTCCGGCTGCTCGATCCGCCGCTGCACGAGTTCCTGCCCGACCTAACCGAGCTGTCGGTGCGGGTGGCGCTGGCCGAGGAGCGGGGAGAGCCCGACGAGGGCAACCTCCGGCTGCTGGCCGCCGTTCGTGGCATGCACGAGTCCAACCCGATGCTGGGCCTGCGCGGGGTGCGGCTGGGCCTCGTCGTCCCCGGGCTGTTCGCCATGCAGGTGCGGGCCATCGCCGAGGCGGCGTGCGAGCGCAAGCGGGCCGGTGGCGACCCCCGCCCGGAGATCATGATCCCGCTGGTCGGTGCCGTACAGGAGCTGGAGGCGATCCGCGAGGAGTCTGAGCGGGTGCTGGCCGAGGTCTGCGAAGAGTGCGGCATCGACCTCAAGCCGCTGATCGGCACGATGATCGAGGTGCCCCGCGCGGCCCTGACCGCCGGCGAGATCGCCCAGTCGGCGGAGTTCTTCTCCTTCGGCACCAACGACCTCACCCAGATGACGTGGGGCTTCTCCCGTGACGACGTCGAGGCGGCGTTCTTCCACCAGTACCTGGACAAGGGCATCTTCGGGATCTCGCCGTTCGAGTCGCTGGACACCGACGGGGTCGGGCGGCTGGTGCAGATCGGCGCCGAGGCCGGCCGGGCCGCCCGGCCGGACCTCAAGCTGGGCATCTGCGGGGAGCACGGCGGCGACCCCGACTCGGTGCACTTCTTCCACGAGGTCGGTCTGGACTACGTCTCGTGCTCGCCGTTCCGGGTGCCGGTGGCCCGGCTCGAGGCCGGTCGCGCCGCGCTGGACAGCGCCCGCGCCGGCTCTTGAAGGAGGGCCTCCGTGCCCCGGCGCCTCGCAGGCTCGGCGCGGGCCCCGGCACCGAGGCCGTGTCGGCCGGGCGTGGTACCCATGACGGGTGGGCGTGCGGAGTCTGGTGACGCGGGTGGCCGGGGCCGGCGTGCTGGCCGCCGTGCTCCTGGTGGCCTCCACGGCGCTGGCCATCTGGTGGACGGCGCGGCAGGACTCCCGCCCGCAGTCCGACGCGATCGTGGTGCTGGGGTCGGCGCAGTACAACGGCGTGCCCTCGTCGATCTTCGAGGCGCGCCTGGAGCACGCGCGGGCGCTGTACGAGGCCGGCGTCGCCCCGGTGGTCGTGACCGTGGGCGGCAAGGCCGCGGGTGATGCGTTCACCGAGGCCGAGGCCGGGCGCGACTACCTGGCCCGGGCCGGGGTGCCCGCCGCGGCGCTGCTGGCGGTGCCCGAGGGCGCGGACACCCTGCAGAGCATGCGGGTGGCCAGCACGGCCTTCGCCGAGCGCGGCTGGGAGCGGGCGGTGGTCGTCACCGACCCCTGGCACGCGATGCGCGCCCAGCGGATGGCCGAGGACGCGGGGATGGAGGCCGAGAGCTCACCGACCCGGCAGGGCCCGGCCGTGCATACCCGCGCCACCCAGTTCCGCTACATCCTGCGGGAGACTGCTGCGTACCTGCTCTACCGCGTCACCGGCGAGAGCATCGCCGGCGCGCCCGGCATCGGCTGAGGGAGGGACGACGGTGCTCGAACTGGGCGAGGCCGGCACGCGCGGCATGCCGAAGGGTGTCCTGCCCGTGCTGCACGGCGACGAGCTGCACGGACGCCAGGTGGCGGCCTGATGGCCGGCCGGGGTCGCATCCGGGCGGCGGACATCGCGCTGGTCCGCGAGCGGAGCAAGATCGACGAGATCGTCGGCGAGCACCTGCAGCTGAAGCGCGCGGGCGGCGGCAGCCTCAAGGGGCTGTGCCCCTTCCACGACGAGAAGTCGCCGTCGTTCCAGGTGACGCCGTCGCGGAACCTGTTCCACTGTTTCGGTTGCGGAGTGGGCGGCGACGTCATCTCCTTCGTCCAGCAGATCGACCACCTGTCGTTCACCGAGGCCGTCGAGCTCTTGGCCGGCCGCGCCAACATCGACCTGAAGTACGAGGACGACGGCGGGCGGCCGACCGCCGGCCCCGACCGGGCGTCGGTCGGTCAGCGGGCCCGGCTGGTCGCGGCGAACACCGCGGCGGCCGCGTTCTACGCCGAGCAGCTCGGCACGCCGGAGGCGGCGCCGGCCCGGCAGTTCCTCGCCGACCGGGCCTTCGACCGGCAGGCGGCCCTGGACTTCGGCTGCGGCTACGCCCCCGGCGGGTGGGACGCGCTCACCCGGCACCTGCGGGCCAAGGGCTTCACCCAGGCCGAGCTGGTCACCGGCGGGCTGGCGAAGGAGTCGTCGCGGGGCACCCTGATCGACCGGTTCCACCGGCGGCTGGTGTGGCCGATCCGCGACATCACCGGGGACGTCATCGGCTTCGGCGCCCGCAAGCTCATGGACGACGACCCGGGGCCGAAGTACCTCAACACCCCGGAGACCCCGCTCTACAAGAAGAGCAGCGTGCTCTACGGCATCGACCGCGCCAAGCGCGACATCGCCCGCCGGCACCAGGCCGTCGTCGTCGAGGGCTACACCGACGTCATGGCCTGCCACCTGGCCGGCGTGACGACGGCGGTGGCCTCGTGCGGCACCGCGTTCGGCGCCGAGCACATCGGCGTGCTGCGCCGGCTGCTCATGGACCAGGACGAGTTCCGCGGTGAGGTCGTCTACACCTTCGACGGCGACGCCGCGGGCCAGGCGGCCGCGATGAAGACCTTCGCCGAGGACCAGCGGTTCGTCGGGCAGACGTTCGTCGCCGTCGAGCAGGAGGGGCGCGACCCCTGCGAGCTGCGGCAGGAGCACGGCGACGCCGCCGTCCGCGACCTCGTCGCCCGACGCACCCCGCTGATCGCCTTCGTGCTCAGGACCACGCTCGCCGGCTACGACCTGGACACCGTGGAGGGCCGGGTCGCCGCCCTGGAGAAGACGGTGCCGCTCGTCGCACAGATCAAGGACCACGCGTTGCGGCCTGCCTACGCCCGCGAGCTCGCCGGGATGATCGGGAACACCGACGAGGCAGAGGTGCAGGAGCGGGTGCGCCGGCTGACCGGCAACGGGGGAGCGGCGCCCTCGCGCGGCCGTCCCCGCGCCCCGAAGCGCACGCCGGACGACGCCGCAGTGGCCGTGGAGCGGGAGGCGGTGAAGGCCGCGCTGCAGGTGCCCGAGTACGCCGGGCCCGCCTTCGACGCCGTCGCGTCGGCCGCCTACACCGATCCCGACTACGCCGCCGTCGCGGCGGCGGTGGCCGGAGCCGGTGGTGCCGCGGGCGCGACCGTGACCGGCCCGGCCTGGTTGGACCAGGTGGCCGAGCACTGCGACCGGGAGAGCGCCCGCGCGCTGCTGACGGCGCTGGCGGTGGAGCCGATGCGCTCGGTGACCGGTGAGTCCGACCCCGCGTACGTCAACGCGATCCTCGCCCGCCTCCAGGAGATGGCCACCGTGCGCCAGGTGGCCGCGCTCAAGGGGCGCCTGCAGCGGATGAACCCCGTGGAGCAGGCGGAGGAGTACACGAAGATCTTCGGGCAGCTCGTGGCGCTGGAGCAGCAGGCCCGGTCGCTGCGGGAGCGGGCGATGGGTGGGCTCGCGTCGTGAGCCTGCTCGATGGGCTGCGGCGCCGGTTCGCCCGGCCACCGGAGGCGGTGCGCGCCGCGGTGGCGGTCGACCCCGACGAGCGGGTCTTGGCCTGGGGGGCGCTCGCTCGCGGCGGGGGCTGGCTGGTCGCCACGTCCCGGGGGCTGCGGACGGTGGACACGGCCGGCGGAGCGGACGTGCTCCCGTGGCACGAGGTGGGCCACGCCCGGTGGGCGGCGACGAATGACGGCGGCGGCTCCTTCACCGTCACCCCGCTCACCGAAGTGGAGCCCGGGGTGCAGGCCCGGCTGCCGGGTGTCCGCTACGTGCTGCTCGACGCCGGTGACCTGCCCGCGGTCGTGCGCCGGAGGGTTGACCAGACGATCGTGACCAGCCGACGCACCCCGCTGCCCGGCCGGGGCGGTGTGGTCCTGGTGGCTCGCCGGGTGCCCGGTCAGGCGGAGCGGGAGTGGACCGTCGTGTTCGACGACGACGCCGACCGGGACGACCCGGTGGCCCGGGAGACGGCCCGGCAGAAGCTGGCCGAGGTGCTCGCCGCCGAGCAGCCGGACTGACCGGCCTCAGGGCTGAGGTTCGCCGCCCAGCTGGGCCTTGAGGGTGGACACCGCGTCGTCGGCCTTGGCCTGCGCCATACCTGCGATGCTCTGCAGGCGGGGGTCGTCCTTGGCCTTGTCCCAGGCCCGCCGAATCTGCTCGTAGCGCTCGCGGCCGGCACGTGAGCCGAGCACGTAGCCAGCACCGAATCCGGCGACGAACGACAGCTTGGCCACGGGAACCTCCAGGTGTTCGGGCAATGGACGACGACACGCTACCTGTGGCGCGCATCCCGCTGCGGTCCGCAAGCCCCGTGCGGCGGCTGATCGAGCGTGCGGTACTCTCGTCGAGCCAGCGGATCGCACCGCTGATCCCCCGTAGCTCAATTGGCAGAGCATGCGACTGTTAATCGCAGGGTTACTGGTTCAAGTCCAGTCGGGGGAGCAAGAAAAGGCCCCTGACCAGCGCGTTTGCCGGTCAGGGGCCTTCGTCGTTCCCGGTGCTGACGGCTAGGTCAGCAGTTACTCAGCACTTACGCGCTGGCCAGTGCCGATCCGGGACCGATCACCAGCGCAGCGGCCATGCCCACGCTGATGGTCTGGCGGCTCGCGTAGACGTCCATCGTCATGGACGCCTTCTTGTGCCCGACGTAGTTGGCGATCTCGCGCCACGACCACCCTGCCTGCCCCAGCAGCGTGCAGACCGTGTGCCGGAACGTGTGCGACGTCGCCCACTCATGCCCGGCGGCGGTCAGCAGGTCGGTGACATCGTGGCTGGTGTTGCTCGGATCACGCAGCCGACCCATGGGGGATGCGAACACGACTCCCCAGTCGTTGCCGACGTCGTTCACCTTGCGGGCCATGAGGCGGGCCAGGACGTCCGGGGGCAGGGGGATCGTCCGGGTCGCCGTGTCGGTCTTGCCGTCCTCCTGGATGTGCAATCCGGTGCCCGTCTCACGGACCACGACCGGACCGAGGGTCACCGTGCCCTCGGCCAGATCGACCGCCGACCAGCGCAGGGCACACGCCTCACCGATCCGGGCACCCGTGCCTGCCAGGAACGCGATGAGGTCGGGCAGGTCACGGCGTCGGGCGACCGGGTCAACGTCCGCATAGGCCACCACGGCATCCCGCTCGGCCACCGTGAACGACCGCTCGGCCTGTCGCGTGCCCTGGGGCTTGGTCGTCCGCACCTTCACCGGACCAGCCGACCGCACCGGGTTGTGCGGGATCGCGTCGTTCTTCATGGCGAGGTCCAGGACGCCGTTCAGGACAGTCCGGACCGTCCGGGCGGCTCCCTTGCCCGAGGGTCCCTTGGCGATTTCGGTGAGGAAGCGTTCGACGCCGCCCACCGTGACCTCGCGGACGGTCAGGTTCGCCAGGCTGGATGGGCTGCCCTTCGGGCCGATGACGTGGCGGTTGCACATGGTCTTGTAAACCTGTCGGGTGCTGGTCGCTCGGTCGCTGTCGGCCAGGTCTGCCAGCCACAGACGGGCGACGTCGGCCACCGTGGTCGTGGCCGTGATCGGGGCGTCGGTGCCGGCGGGGGAAACTCGCTTGCGGAGCTTGTCGGCCAAGGTGCGCTCGGCTGCGCCCTTGCTCTTGGTGGACGATGCCTGCACCTGGCGGGGAGTGCCGTCGTTGTCCCGAATCCGGGCACGGGCTTCCCACACGTCGGCCTTGCGTCCGCCCTGGGGGATGCGCTGCTTCTTGCCGTGTTCATCGAACACGTACCCGGTGACGGTGATCTTGCCCCACTCGCCCAGGTCGTTCCTCGGTCGGGCCATGCCTGTTCGGTTCCTTCCTCATGATCCCCCTGCCGTTGTTGATCAACGTAGCAGGTTAGTGCTGGTTTGCTTATTGGTCCTTGTCTGCGGATCGGACCTGGCCGGGCTCGCGGTCTTCCACTGGCGCTGGCTCGGGCTGGCCCTGGCCTGGCCCGTGCCTGCCCTGTGCGCCCCGTGAGCGCGGTCCAGAGCCGTGCCGAGTGTCCTGCCATGGGCCATCCGATCCGTGGCCGTCGTTGTGGCAGCGCCATTCCAGCCGCGATCACACCTGGGGCATTACCCCCTGAGCCGATTCCTCGGTCATCGCCGGGTCTCGATGACAGGTATTGCGGCGCTAGTGCAGTCCCCCTCCATTGAGTCAGGGCTGACCGCCTTACCTGGTTCCTTGGCTCCTGCACCTGATTCGGTACTTGCGCTCACTGCCGCGATCCGATGGAGCCTCCGTGTTTGCACGCCATGCCCTTGCTGCTGTTGCTGTCGTCGCCACCATGTCCGCGTGCTCGTCCGGGGGCGGCAGCCAGGCCGCGCCCCCGTCCTATGGCCCCGTCGAAACCCCAGTCCAGGCACCATCCAGCGCGCCAGAGACGCCAGCCGTGGAGACGTCCCCGGTGGAGCAGCCCACCGATCCGCAGGGGGCCTACCTGGCGAGCCTGGCCGATGGTCTGGCCCCGGCCGTCTATGGACTGTCGACGGATCAGGAGTGGGTGCAGTTTGGGCGCCTGGCTTGCATGGCTTCGACCAACGGACAGACTGCTGACGGCTTCGCCTCGGCCTTCACCGAGAATGCGCCATCCTCGATGCCCGATCCGATGATTGACGCAATCGCAACCGTGTTCACGACCGCTACCGAGTCTGCCGGCTTCTGCGACACCGTCTGACGAGCCGTAACCCCGGGGTATGACCCCCTGAGGGCATTCCTCGCACATCGCCGGGTTTAGCAGCCAAGTTTGCGCCACGGTTTATAGGTCGTTTTCCACATCCTTATCCACAGAGATGCGGAGCCGAACGCTAGAAGCAGAAGGACTGAGCCATGCCTCCCGCCCGCCTGACCCCCGAGCAGAAAGAGATTGCCCGGCAGTTGTACCAACAGGACACCAGCCTGACCGTCGAGGCGGTCGCGCGGATGTTCGATGTGCCGAAGACCGTCATGCTCCGGGCACTGGCGGGCGCGACCCGTCCCAGGGGTGGGCTGGTGAAGAGCACCTTGTCCACCGAGACGATGATTGAAATGCGCGATGCTGGCATGACGCTGGCGCAGATCGGCAATCAAGCCGGGCTCACCGAGTCCGGTGTCTACCGCAGAATCCAGAAAGGGAGGACCAAGTGACGTGACTGGGTGCAATCGACTTGCTCGGTCTGGCGACCTAGCCGTGGTCGTAACGGCCATTATCTCCGCGATCCGCTGAGCGCCTCTAGAATGTCGGTACAGGACCGGGGGTACTAAAAGATACCCAGCAATGCCGAGGACCACAGGGACGGGCCTCTCAGGGCGATTGCGGGCCATTCTGGCGACCTGACGGGGATGCTATGGCAGCCATCCCCGCCGAGCATGGACTATTCCCGTCAGGCCAGACGGTAGGTCACGCCGAACTGAGCCGTGACGATGTAGGGCTCGGGGTCCGCGTACCGATTGCTCGGCATTTCGGTAACCTTCACCTTGACATCATCGATGGCGACCACCCGACCGACGCTCGCGGCGATGTTCCCGACCTCCTGGTGAATTGCGCCCCTGACCATCTCGGCCACCGGCGCACCGACCCACATGGCATCCGGATGCACGGCGTGAACCATCTCCACCGTCATACGCCGATTCCCCCTACCCGGGGAGTGGGAAACGACCCGGTGGCTGACGATGTTCACCTGCGCCCGGCCCTCGGTCGGCTCACCCATCAGGCGGATGCCCTCCCCCTCCCCGAAGTAGGACACCGCGTGGAGCAGTCGGTTCCGCACGACATTGGCGTACATCTGCATGTCAACGTCGCTCGGTTCGACGGCCAGCACCGGCACACGCGGAATGGCGCGCATGACCCTGACCTCGAAGGGGTCTTCCACGTAATCGCCGTGGTCAACGCTCGACCAGGCTCCGACGTGCACGCCGTAGTGCCGTTCACGGCAAGCTTCCGCGAGCTTTTCCCCGTCCAGTGGCGCGTACAGCGACGGGCGACAGTAGTGCACCATCAGATTGGCCGAGAGGGCACCGTCGCTATTCTTGCTGGGACGCTGCTGTACGACGTACAGGACTGGCGATCCGATCACGTCGGGCTTGACCACATCGGCGGGAACGGTAACGACCTTGATGGGGAGCTGACCGCTGAACAGGTCATCGTTCAGCACGTCACGGATCAGGTCGGCAACGGCGGTGTCGTCGTTGATGAGACCTCGCTCGGCGCGCTTGACGTTGGCCTCGGAACCCTCCACGAGGAAGGCGGCAACGTCTACGGCGTCGGCAGCCTCCGCCACTGGGCTCGGTAGGTGAGGAAGTCGAAGAGGCTGGCCCGGCCGTTCGTGAGGAAGGAGTGCAGTTCCTCGGCGGCGGTCTGGTGCTGGTCGTGCAGGGCCACGGCGTCGGCCTTGGCAGCCTGGGCCTGAGCCAGCTTGTATCGGGACTCCTCGGCGGGGGTCATGGTGGTCTTGGTCATGGGTCCGTTCTCGCTGGTCTTGGTCTTGGTCCTGGGCGTGGGCTCGGAATCGTGCTGACTGGTCGGGGCCGGCGCGTTTCTGATAACGCCGGGATGGGGCTCTGGCACTTCGTTCCTTTCTCTGGTGCCCGACCGTTTTCGGGCATACCAAGTAGACCTGCTGTCTGCAGGTTCTTGTGATGGGGACTTGTAGGCGGCGGCGGCGGACTGTGTATCCCGCCGCCATTGCCGCTAGGCAGTCTGGTGCTGTTGACCTTTCCCGACTTCGTCGGGGCCATAGCCATAGGGCCTTACTGCTCTAGGGCTGTGCCTGGTACCCCGACTTCGTCGGGGCCATAGCCATAGGGCCTTACTGCTCTAGGGCTGTGCCTGGTACCCCGACTTCGTCGGGGCCATAGCCATAGGGCCTTACTGCTCTAGGGCTGTGACTGGTACCCCGACTTCGTCGGGGCCATAGCCATAGCGCCTAACTGCTCTAGGGCTGTGACCTACTCATACTCCTTTCTGCCGATGAGAAGACTCTAGAGAGGGCTGCTCGATTTCCGCATAAAACCGGGCGTTCTTCAGTTTCCGTCAGTCACTCAGTGACTTCTCTGACGTCACTCACTGACTGAGAATGGCCAAAAGTCAGTCACTGAGTGACGCCGTGCGTGGGACACTTCGCATACTCGCTACCGAGTCCACCGCTCACCGCGTGCGCCGGGACGATGAGGCACCGGGTCCGTGATCCCTTCGCCAACCACCCGTACCTCACCGCCGTTTGGATAGCCCGACTGACGTTCTCGCTAGGCCGCAGCTCCCCGGTTTGACGGTCAATACTGCCCAAGATCAGGGCCAGGTCACCCGGGCCGAGTGGCGCGTGCCCATTCGCTCCGTGCTTCCCGTAGGCCACGGCTGCCACCCTAAGCCAGTCCGGCAGGTTCGGATCACCGGACCGTTCCTGCCAGACGTGCTGATAGTGCTTCGCCCACGGGTGTTCCGGCCTTGGGCTCATTCATCCCCCGCCCATACCCGGGGCGCGGTGGTGAGCCCGACCAGTAGCGAGGTCGGAATGTTCACGCAGTCCAGCACCGACCAGTGACCCGGTCCGGTTTTCAGCGACCACACATGCCGGCTCGGGGCCAGGTCGACCGATCGACGAAAATCGATCGGCAGAGCTTCCCATTCCTCCTGGCTGAGTGCCGTCCACCGGGGGACGGTTGTTCACTGGGACCGCCCCCTGCGATTACGGCGCTTGACCTTTCGGAAGTGGAACGGCGAGGGCTCAGACTCGCCGGTCGCGACCTGCCCGCCTGAATGGGGCTCAGGTTGGTCCGGTCGTCCGTGCAGGCCAAGGAGTCCCGTGGTCGGTCCTGCACGCCTTGGTGGGCTCCACAGGGCGATCGCGAGGCATTGGCTCGACAAGCGCCCCCGGGAAGGATCGTCCGGGCACGCCTCGGTCATCGATCACCGCCGAGAACGCGGGCAGCCTCATACGCCTCGATAGCGGCGAGGTCGTACAAAACGCGCGCGCCCACCTTGATGTACTGCGGGCCGGTGCCGGCGGAGCGCATATTCTGGATGGTCCCGACCGCCATGTGCCAGCGTTCGGCGAGCTGTGGCGTGTTCATCAGGGCCAGGGGCTTCGGCTGGGCAGGTCGGATGTCGTCGGACATGATGATTCCTTTCGTGGTCAGGTGACAGACAGCCGCGCATGACGAGGCAAGTGCAACTAACACACCTGACCCGCTCAGTGGGTGCCTCGGCTCACGTCGGGCTCCCTCGCTCGGTGTAAGGAGACACTAACACACGGCCACAATCGGTGTGCTGGTGTCACCAAGAATCACTGTGCGTTGGGTCACGTAACCCGACGCCCCCCGACTGACAGGCGGGGGAGGGGGCCGAGGTGGCCCTCAGTCGGCCCGTCGCCTCGTCGTCAAGCCCACAGTGGGCCGACGGATGACGTCGGTGTCGCCTGGCTCCCGCGTGACGTAGTGGAACCCTTCTGGCGTCTCGGGTAGGTAGGCGACGACTAGGTTCTCGTCACGGAGGAAACGAAGCCAACTCTCATGCTTGGCTGCGTCCGTCTCGGTGATGGGCTCCCCAGCGCGCACTCTCGCCTCCACGCGCAGCATTCGGAGCGGGAATCTGTAGCGGTGCTCCTCCTCGACCGCCCACGGGATGAGGTTGTCGTCTCGCACGATCCGCCGGACGAGGCCCCTGCGCCTGCGGAAGTTGCCCCATGCGCTCGGGCTCATCTCGATGTCGTACTGCGCCCGGTACCGGCGGGACATCTCGTCATAGGTCAGCCCCTCGTGGAACCAGCGAATGACCTCCTGCTCATCCACGATCTTTCCAGCCGGCACCAGGCAGCCTCTCTGCGTCGGGTGACTGCGCTAGCCATGGGGCCATGCCGCGCGTCGGTCCCATTTTCACACGATGGATGTCTTCCACCCCGTCCAGGACCGAGGCTGCACCAAGGGCAATAGGAGGGGCGCGGAGGGCGCTGGGAGCTGTCTGCCGACTCGCGGTCGGAGCTAGCGGACTCTCACGGTTGGCTCACGGGCGGCAGGCACTCGTCTGCGAGAGGTGGTAGCTGTTGGACGGCGGTCCCGGCGGGAGGCCGGCTCCCCGGCGAGGGGGCCTCTGAGCGATGTATGGATCATGGTCGTCCCCTTCACAACCCGGTCGCACGTTCTGTCAGACCGTTGACCTACGTTGCGCCCATGCCCCGGGTGTGGCGAGCGCGGATGCCGACACAGGGGGCCGGTCGCCGCGGCTGTGCGGGACGGCCGATGGTCACGGAGTGGCGTGGCGCGCCGTTGCCCCACAGGAGGACGTGCAACATGAGCAAGCGCGGAAGCGAGGAGACAGGCACAGCGCCTAGTCCTCGCCCGTCCTGGACTTCAAGGAGAGTAGTGACGCAGTCGAGGCTGTCCGCCAAGGGGACGATCAAGAGCGTTGGCGGAGGATCGCCTGCACCGGACACTGAACGGGAAGTCACTCACCCTCTCACCCTTGGGTCCGTGACCGAGAGCGGTCTGGATGCGTGGGAGCCACATCTTTCTTCCGTCAGGCGGCGTGTCGTCCAGGGCGACGCTCGGTCGATCGATCTTCCGTCTGCGAGTGTCGACCTGGTCGTTACGTCACCGCCCTACTGGCAGAAGCGCGATTATGGTCACCAGGATCAGATCGGTTGGGAAAGCACGCCGGCCGCCTACGTTTCGGCGATGATGGATTGCTTGACGGAATGGCGCAGACTGCTGCGCCCGACTGGATCCGTCTTCCTCAACGTCGGAGACACGTATCAGAAGAAGTCGCTGGTTGGCATTCCTGGCCGGATTGAAGCCGCTGCTATTGACGCTGGCTGGGTCGTCCGAAATAGGATCATCTGGGCCAAGGATGGCGGGATGCCAGAACCTGCCCAGAACCGTCTTGCGAACCGTCATGAGTACGTGATTCATTTGGCTCTAAAGCCCACTTACTATTACGACCTACCTGGGTATGCTGAGGAGATGGGAAACGGTGCCAACCCGGGTGACGTTTGGCACATCAACCCGGAACGGAACATGGGGGCACACCTCGCCCCGTTCCCTTCCGAGCTCGTTAGACGAGCTGTCTTGCTTGCCTGCCCCCCGCAGGTTTGCGTGACCTGCAAGGTGCCACGCCGACGAGTCGTGCGGCGGACACGTCAGCTGGATCCGGCCCGTCCGCAGGCCAAGCGAGCCATGGAGCTAGCAGAAATCCACGGATTGACCGATGACCACATTGCTGCGATCCAAGCGACAGGGGTCTCCGACGCCGGTAAGGCGCTTAAGGTTCAAACTGGCACGGGTCGAAACTCTTTGGCCGTTCAGAAACTAGCCGCGGAGGCGAAGGCTGCACTGGGTGGATACTTCCGTGAGTTCACCTTCGCCAAGAAGGTGACTACAGGATGGACCGATTGTGGACACCGCACGCCGGGTAGAGGTGTGGTCCTTGACCCATTCGCTGGCACCGGGACAAGCCTTCGAGTCGCCAACGAAATGGGCCGGGACGCTATTGGGGTCGACTTGATGCCACTAGCCTCCAAGCTTAGCAGCGTTCCAGCGGAGTGAGTCCGTCTGCGCTGCGAACCCTGTGTACTGCACCCGTTCTTAGTCCCCGGTGCCGTTTACGATGGCGTGGAGGCGCGGCAGCAATGCCGCGTCAGCCTTGAGGACCGTCCGGTACACCTCCGACCATTGAGCCCTCTCAACCAAACCTCGGTGGGCGGCGACGTTACGGTGTTGCGCGCGCAGTTGGTCAAGGTCGTCCAGAAGAGCCCCTAGAAGGGTGCTCTTTATCCCTCGATTATCGAGAAACGTTTTCAGCTCTCGCGCTGCACGGTTCTCTCGGCCCAGAGTGGATTCCCGAAGTCGGGTGATCAGCGTGCCGAGAGTCCATCGTCCCGCGTCGCACCCCGGTGTATCGGCGACGTTGATAAGGGCTGGCACAGCTAGCCGATCTCGAAGCAGGCGCTCGAGTGAAGCGCACAGGCCCAGCACTGGACCAGCTAGGTCGGCTCCCTCCGGAGCCGTAACGCCGAAGTGCACGGCAGTGGTGATCATGCGCCGTGTGTCCGTATCGAGGCCAAGCCACGTCGACTCTAAAAGCGCAAAGAGGTTCCGAGCAGTGGTCTCCAGAAGCTCTGAGGGCAGTCGACTAGCAGCCGCCTCCAATTGCGCAACGGCTAGCGCCTGAGCCCGACTGCCCGCCAAATCCTCGGGCGATGCATCTGGATCACGGAAACCTACAGAGGTCACGCACTGGACCTGGTCCCGCGCGATTCCGGTGCCGCTAACCACCAGTCGAGCAAGATGTGCGAAGGCTGACGAAGTCGCCGACGGATCATCGGCCGGATCGACAGCGACAATCTCAATGGCACCCGAGCCGACGTCCTCGTCCTGTTCGAGCACCCATCGCCGTATGGCGTCGCCCGACCGAAATCCTTGGGGCGAGTGGAAGATCAAGGCCCCTAGCTGTATCGGCCGGCCAGCATTAGAAAAGTATCCGAGCAGCTTGTAGAGTTCTTGTCCCCATGCCGCGTTCCTCCGTCTCCGCAACTTTGCGTCTAGAAGCACCACTTCGGCGGTTCCGTCGACGTGCACACAACGTGCGGCCAGGTCCGGGTACCCCCGCAACTCTTGATTGCTCTCGCGGTACCTCCATCGGTTAGCCACCCCAAGTAGTCTTGATAAGGAGGGTTGAAAGTACAGCTCAATGCTGTCGGCTCCTGCATCCCATTGGAAGATTGGCTCGTCACTCTCAGACCGCAGTAGGTGCGGAACGGTAGAGGCGGGTGGTCCGAGAATGTCCGACATCGCTTGTGCCAGTTGCGTCAGGCTCCATAACTCGAATAGCTTGTTGTCGAACGCCTGCCCGTAGAAGCTGGCCAATAGGTCGCCATGCTCTAGATCGGCTTCGCCGGATATGGCTTGACGGACCCAGTCCGCTAGTCGCTCGTAGGCATAGGAACGACTAACATGGCCTGCCCGAAGGCGTGCGTCAACGGTGTCCAGAAGCTCACCGATGGTCTCGCGGCGCGCGATGAGTTCTGCACCCTCGCTTGCTCCCCGAAAGGTGGGGTGGCTGGCGAAGCGAGTGAGGCCCGCGCGAATCTCGGCAGCACGCTTGGTCTCGGGACCCTCTGGGATGGGACCGAGAGCTGTCAAGCATGTGTCGAGCTCTTTGATGTGCCAGTGCAAGGCCGAGGCCGCCATAATGTTTTCTGGTGTGGCCGCGCTTTGCCTGAGGTCGACTATCGGGTATCTCCGGGGTGCCGTTCGTCTCCCTCGCTGCTGGATGTAGCGGACGACATCCAGCCTGCCGTGTAAGTGACCAACATGTTCGTCGCGGACTTGCTCGAATCGAAAGTTGGCTCCGGCGCGTAGTAGGTCACTAATAATTTCGACCAGGCGGGTGCCTGAGGCGAGTGCCGCCCGCAGGCGCAAACTAGCGATGACAGGGTCGCGCGGAGTGGATAGTCGGCCGGGGTCCTGACGTCGAGAAGTCCCGAGCAGGTTCGTATCGCGCAGTGGCAGGCGGTCGCTGCGAACGAAATAGGTCGCGACGTAGGGGAGTGATGCTGCCAGGGCTGCCTTCCTGCTGGAATCAGTGAAATATCCACTGCCCGGATCGTCACCTGCGGCGTCATGGGAAACGTCACCCACTACATCGTCTTGCATGACGCTGGTCGCGGTGTACGTCGAGCTCCGAGGATCCGGTGCACCTGCCGGCGAGCCAGTCTCGTCTCCCGAGCGGGTGGTCATGCCGTCGCTGAGGTGTCGCGTAGGTGGCGTGCTGCTCGAATCGTCCTGGGCAGTTGCTCTTCATATGTACTCGTAAGCCAGCCCAGCAAATCCTGCAGGATGACTGGCTTGACGCCGCTCATCTGCGGTATCACCCGATCTGCAAGCGCCGCGTCGAGTACGGGTAGCAGATCTGTCGCACCGTCTTCTCGGAGGGCGACTCTCTTTAGCACGTCGCCGAGTTGGGCGGTACCGAGCGGCCAACCGCCTCCGACCGCGCCGGCTGCGGGATATCGCACCCGACTGACGAAAGCGTTCATTTGATCGAGTATCGTCCGCATACGTGGGTCCCTAGTCCACCGCTCGAAGAGGGCGACGTGGCTCGTCGTCCCCGCGCGGCTGGGATATTGCGCAACGAGCCACTCAGCGGCATGGGACAGAGCTGCTTTGATCTCCTCGTCCAGGTCATCCTGGCTAGGAACGCCCACATAGAGAAACTGAAAGCGCCGACTAAGTCCTTGCGAGAAGTCGTAGACGAAGGAGGCATCAACATCGTTCATTGTGGCTATGATTCGAAAGCGCGAGGGGATCGGTACGACCTTCCGTGCGGGGTCGGTCTCGAACCACAAGTCGAGCGACTGTTCGCCACTTCCTCCTAGAAGGGT
The DNA here is from genome assembly GCF_054051055.1 of Blastococcus sp. SYSU DS0973. Classification (NCBI taxonomy): domain Bacteria; kingdom Bacillati; phylum Actinomycetota; class Actinomycetes; order Geodermatophilales; family Geodermatophilaceae; genus Blastococcus; species Blastococcus sp. SYSU DS0973. Next base: position 244,816 of record NZ_JBJHAN010000001.1, on the reverse strand, counting down.
GTACAGGGCACCAATGGCCTTGTCAACTTGTGCTCTACTGAATTCATCGATGATGAGCCAGTGGCCTTGGTATGCAGTGTCTGGGTTCTCTTGGCGTTGCTGCGCCCAGTGCGCACACGCAATCGCTGCTCGTGGAACATGCCCGAGCCAAGGGCGCAGGACTTCTCGGTCGTCTGCGCCGACGCTTGGCTGGAGGCCGCCGATAACGTCGTAGGTGCTCCAGTCTGCGGTGGCAGTCTGGAGAGTGCTATCGCACTCAAAGGCAGCTGCCAGAACACGGGCTAGCGTGGTCTTTCCAGTACCAGGGGGGCCTTGGAGCACTAGGTGTCCAGTGAGTAGTGCCAGGACGCACTGTTCGAGTAGTTCGGGATCAGGAAGCAGTAGTCCTCGTCGCATGGCGGCCTCTTGGGCTCGCCCAACCAACGCGTCTACATCCGCTTCCTCCAGAGGAAGGCGGGCGACGGCCTCCAAGGCTCTGTAGTCCGTGATTTGCAGTGCTGGCTCATTACGGGGCGGTATGGGCGCAGGTTCAACCGCCTGAGGCGCTTCCGGCGGGGGAAGTGCCGCAACTAGATCCGAGACATCCCATTCATCGTCGTCGCTAGCCAACGCCGACTCGTCGTCCGTATCGCCAATCTGCGGCGCTGCCTCCTCGGAGAAAATGGCGTGGCGCTCCTCCTGGCTCAGATTGAGTTCTAGTGCCAGCGAGTCGGCAAGTGCGAGATCATCAACGTCGCCGCCGATTCCCTGTGGCAGGCCGAAGCGATAGCGCCAGACCGCCAGTTCGGAAAGAGGGATCCGGTGATCCCGGGGCGCGATCTCGGCGAGCCCTTCGGCGTACTTAGCCTGCGGATGAAGTCGGACTCGTACGACCCCGTCGCTCGTTGTGGAAGTCAGGATCGCTTGCAGCCGGCCACTAGGGCGCTGTAGCTGGGTCAGAACGGAGCCTACGGGCCAGCCGCCATTCGGCTGCATCTTCGACCAAGTGCTATTGAAGGGGTTGTACCACTTGTAATCCCCTTCGTTGGGTACGCCAAAGTATTCGGCACAGAATTTCTCTGCGCTTTCTCTCGTCAGAGCAACGTCTCCGTTGCCTGGTCTGCCGCCAGCCCACTTGACTGCCAGCCAACGGATCAGCGTCGCGGAGTTTCGTCCCAAATCGAGTGCGGCGAGTTGGTCGGCGGCCCGCTCGACGCGGCTTAGTGATGGTTTCATGACAACAATCCCCCTTGTTGGTCACTCTATGGTGAGGGGGAGGCTGTCTACGGCAAGGACACGGCCTATCTGAGGCATTGGCTGCTCAACTGCGGTGAGTAGTGGTGCGTCGGTCCGTGCGGTGTGCGCGTTGGCGCGTTTCGCGAAGCCGACGTAGTGCTCCGTCTCGGTGGCGCGGCACCGCCGGGCAGGGGCTGATGGTCATGTCCTGCGTCCATGAGCCATGCGGCCGCATCCGGCACGGCTCTACCGGCCGAGGTCCTGGTAGCGGTGCTATCGGCCGTAGTGGGATGGCGACCGGAGTGTTTCGGTGTGGCGGCCAGGGTCGTCTTGCTGGAAGCCCGTTCGTGGGTTCGCCGACCGTGAGCCTGCGGTCATGGGGTGCCTCGGCGGCCTCTCACGCATTGTCGCCGTGCCGCCTCGCCCACGCGGAGCCGCAGGGGTCACTACGGCGACATGCCTGGCGATCGGGGCCTGCCCGCAGCCGGGCGAGCGGGGCAGGGCTGGCCGGGGAGAGTGCCCGGTAGGTCGACAGGAACTCAGCACTTACTCAGCATTTTCCCGATGCGTCAGCCTGAGGCGACCTGAGGAGACTTGAGGCAACTATTGGTGAAACCGCAGGTCAGCGGGCGGTGTTCTGGAGTGCCATGTGTCGCACTGAGGTCCCGCATGAGAGTCGCAGGGTTACTGGTTCAAGTCCAGTCGGGGGAGCCCCAGCTGCAGTTCAAGCGGTCCACACGCTCGACCGCGCGGAGTGATCATCCAACGAACGACCACGATTCTTTCGCCGGGCTCCCCCCGGCCGGGGATGTCCGCTTCGACACAGGACCGCAGCGGTTCCGCTGTCAGGGTTCTCCTGGGGCGCGCTCACGGGACAACCCTCGATTCGCCGGGTCCTGCCGGTGCATCCCCGCTCCACCCGAAGCTGCTGACATCCCGGCGGTCCTGGAGAACTGCAGGGCGGCCCGGCCCGGTGGCGGTGGAACTGCGCCAGGGAACTCGGATTCGGGCGCCATCACGGCGGATGCACTGCTGGCGGCTGCGGAGACCTGCGCTGCCCAGCTCAAGCGGGGACTCGGTGCACCTCGGGTCGACCGTCCAGCTGCTGACCGCATCGCATCCGCTGGACGCCGCGCGAGCGTCGGCCGGGCCCGCAGGACCCGTGCCGATCATCGCCGGGGACAACGCGTGGTTCGGGGGAGGGGTGATCGTGCTGCCGGGGGTGAGCACCGGCGCGGAGATTGTGGTCGGCGTGGGATCGGTGGTCGTCCACGACCTGCCCTCGGGCGTCCTGGCTGTGGGCAGCCCGCGTGGGTCCTCCGGCAGCTGAGCAGAGGGGTGGCGGCCGCCCGGCCGGGTACGGGCCGACGGTGACGGAACCAACAGGACAGCTGCAGCGGGTCGCGCGGGACACGTTCGGTTGGCCGGAGCTGCGGCCGGACCAGCTGGCGGCCATGGAGGCGGTGATGGCCGGCCACGACGTCCTGGCCGTGCTGCCGACCGGGGCCGGCAAGTCGGCGATCTACCAGGTCCCGGCGCTGCTGCTCGAGGGCCCGACGCTGGTCGTCTCGCCGTTGCTGGCGCTGCAGCGCGACCAGGTCGACGGCCTGGAGGACTCGCGGGCGCCGGAGGCGGTCGCGGTTAACTCCGGGCAGCGGGCGGGAGAGAGGCGGCATGCCTGGGAGGCGGTCCGTGAGCGCGACGCCGAGTACCTGTTCCTGTCGCCCGAGCAGCTGGCCAAGGACGAGGTCGTCGATGAGTTGGCCGAGCTCGGGATCAGCCTCTTTGTCATCGACGAGGCGCATTGTGTGTCGGCGTGGGGGCATGACTTCCGGCCGGACTACCTGCGGCTGGGGCCGGTGATCGAACGGCTCGGTCACCCTCCGGTCCTCGCGCTCACGGCCACCGCGGGGATGCCCGTGCGCCAGGACATCCTCGGCCGGCTCGGGCTGCGGGATCCCGTGGAGGTGATCGCCAGCTTCGACCGGCCAAACCTGCACCTGGCGGTGGAGCGCTTCAGCGACGACCGGCGCAAGCGCTCGGCGGTGGTCGCACGGGTGGCTGCGCTCGTGGCCGACCCGGCCACCAGGCGGGGCCTGGTGTACGTGACCAGCCGCAAGGACGCGGGGTACTACGCCGACGAGCTGGCGCAGATCGGGATCCGGGTCGCCGCCTACCACGCCGGCATGAAGGCCGCCGACCGGCGGCGGGTGCACGAGAACTTCCTCGGCGACGCCGTCGACGTCGTGGTGGCGACCTCGGCGTTCGGCATGGGCATCGACAAGCCCGACGTCCGCTTCGTCGTCCATGCCTCGGCCGTGGACTCCCTCGACACCTACTACCAGCAGATCGGCCGCGCCGGGCGTGACGGCGAGGCGGCCGAGATCGCCCTGTTCTACCGGCCCGAGGATCTCCACCTGCAGACCTTCCTCACCGCCAGCCGCGCGCCCGAGGACGCCCTCGGGGAAGTGGCCGAGGCGCTCGACGAGTACGACGAGCCGGTGCGCGCCACGGACCTGGCCCAGGACACGGAGGCATCAGCGGCCAAGCGCACCCGCGCGGTGAACCTGCTGGAGGAGGCCGGTGCCGTGGGGACCACCGACGACGGGCGCCTGGAGTACCTGGATTCCGACCTCGAACCCGAGGCGGCGGTCCAGGACGCCGTGGAGGTCGCCGAGAATCACCAGCGGCTGACCCGCTCCCGGATCGAGATGATGCGCGGCTACGCCGAGACCACCGGATGTCGGCGGCAATTCCTGCTCGGCTACTTCGGCGAACAGCTCCCACACCCCTGCGGCAACTGCGACACCTGCGAGGCCGGCACCGCCCGCGACCAACCCGGCGAGGACACCCCCTTCCCCATCAACTCCGCCGTCCACCACCGCGAGTGGGGACATGGGGTGGTCATGTCGGTCGAGAACGACCGGATCACCGTGCTGTTCGACCAGGTGGGCTACAAGACCCTCGCCCTGGCCGCCGTCGAATCACCGCGACTCCTGGAGGCCGAACAGCCATCCGGCTGATCGCGACCCGTACCCATCGGCCGACCGGGAGCGCCCGAAGACGCTCCGCGGCAGCCGCTCAGTGGTGCGCGGTGGCCCGCTCCAGGACCCAGCCGACGCCGCCGCACCCGGTCGGAAGCGGCGGGTGCCGAGATCGGGCCGCTTCGCGCGAGGACTGTGGTCAGAGTCCCCTGAGGGCCCTGGCGATCGCAGTTCGAAGGTCGTCGAGTCCTTCCCCGGTGATGGCTGAGACCGGCACTGCAGCGGGATACGCGCTGCGCAGTGCGGCCACCCACTCCGGCGGGGCGACGTCCACCTTGTTGAGCGCGAGCAGTTCGGTGTGGTCGCGGGCGCCGATCTCGTAGAGCACCCCTCGGACGGTGGTCACCTGCGCCATCGCGTCGGCGGCGGAGGCGTCGACGACGTGCAGGAGCAGGTCGGCGCCGACGACCTCCTGCAGCGTGCTGCGGAAGGCGTCGACGAGCTGGTGAGGTAGATGCCGGACGAAGCCCACGGTGTCGGTGAGCGTGTACTCGCGGCCGTCTGCCGTCCGGGTGCGGCGCACCGTCGGGTCCAGCGTCGCGAAGAGCGCGTCCTGCACGAGCACGTCGGCGCCGGTGAGCCGGTTGAGCAGCGCGGACTTCCCGGCATTGGTGTACCCGGTCAGCGCCACCGAGGGCACCTGGTTGCGCCGCCGGCGGGAGCGGGTCCGCTCTCTGCGGAGGCCGGTCTCCTTGACCTGCCGTCGCAGGAGCGATATCCGCCGGCGCAGGTGCCGACGCTCGGTCTCGAGCCGCTGCTCACCCGGGCCGCGGACGCCGATGCCGGCGCCGCCGGCGACCCGGCCACCACCGACCCGGGACAGCTCCGTGCCCTGCCCACGCAGGCGGGGCAACTGGTAGGCCAACTGGGCGAGCTCCACCTGGGCCTTGCCTTCACTGCTGCGGGCGTGCTGGGCGAAGATGTCGAGGATCAGCGCGGTGCGGTCGACGACACGAGCCTGCAGCCGGTCCTCCAGGTTCCGCACCTGGGCCGGGCTCAACTCGCCGTCGACGATGACGAGTTCGGCGGAGCGCTCCTGCACCATGCCGGCGAGGTCGCTGACCTTCCCCGATCCGAGGTAGGTCGCCGGGTCAGGCCGGTCGCGGGTCTGGACCATCCGTCCGACCACGGCCACGCCATCGGTCTCCGCCAGTCGCTCGAGCTCATCCAGCCGCGCATCGCTCTCGGCGGACCCGAGGCCGACCAGGAGAGCACGCGGCTCTCCCGCGTGGGGTCCGCGGGACCCGTCTCCGTCGGTGCGCCCGGTGGCACTGTCGGAGGGCACCAGCCAATGACCCGGCATCGAGACTGCTCCTCTGGGCGTCGAGCTGCTCTGCATGCAGCAACCGTGACGGTGACCAGCTGTGCTCGCCGGAAGGTGCCCACCGTCGCTGTCAGACTTGCCGCAACCGACCAACTCCGCCACCGGACGAGGACGTGACGCTTCGGTGCGTTCAGGACGGCGAGCCCCGATCGTCCGCTCTACCCGCGTGGCCCCCGAGTGCTTGTCGGAGTGCCACCGGACGAGGTCTTCATCGACCCTCCTCCATGTTCCGCCTGGATCTGCACCGCGGAGGTACGCGACGGCGACCTCACCGCAGCGCTCTGCCTGACGCGGTGCGATGAGGTGGTCGTGAAGCCGGCGCGGGGTGAGCAGGGCAAGGGCATCACCGTGGAAGGGCGGGAGCCCGCCGAGCTCGTGGGCCCGAAAGCTGCCCGCGGTCGCTCGCCTCCTCCCGCCGCGCCGTGGTCGCCGGGCAAGGGCTACGGCCCGGCGACGGCGATCACGGACCGGGGTCTGGCGCGCCGGATCAGACGAGGCCCTGGTTGGGGGGCTCGATGCTGGCGGACGCGTCCACCCCGCCGTCGGCGTCCGGGTGCACCGTGCCCTGGTCCGGCTCCGAGCCGGAACCCGCGGCGGTGTTGCGGGACGAGCGATCCGGATCGCTCACGTCCGTCGTGGTCGGCGCCTGACCGATGCGCTTGGCGGCTTCTCCGGTCCCGGTCTCCTCGAGCTCGCTCAAGATCTCCCCTCTGGCCCGGACCTTCCGGACCTGGCGACGCCCTACCCGTTCTGCCGGGAGGCAGTCCCCGAACGAAACCGACGCCTGGGAGCGGGCACCGCGCAAGAGCACTCGGACGGCGACCCGGCGTTCGCGGTCAACAGCGCCGTGCGGGAGGCCCGTGGTCGTAGGCCGTGCGATGTTCCAGGCCCCGCCGTGCGAGGAAGCGCCGTGTCCCTGCCGTCCGTTCCCGCGTCACCCGAGGCGCTCCAGGACCTTCCGATCCCGCCCGCCCCCGGCTGGATCCACGGGACGTCGTCGTGCCCGAGGGCTACAGCGTCGAGGTCGTCCTCGCCGGGCTGTCCATGCCTGCCGGCATGGGGATCGACGACGATGGGCGAGCACGTCGTAGCCGAGCGCTCCCAGGGGCCGGCCGAGGGGAATGAGGTACCTGCTGGACAGACCCAGACCGTGCACGAGGATCAGCGGTAGCCGGCCGGGCTCCGCCTCCTGCCGCCAGGTGCGGGCGTGCAGCGAGACGCCGAGTGAGGGCACCTCCGTCCAGACGCTCGTGGGCGCGGTGCCCGACGAAACCCGGTCGCGGCCGCCGCCACCGCGTCGGAGGCGTCCGCGGGCTCGCCTCGGGCCGGCCGGAGGATGCTCCCGCGCTCGTGTCGGTCGCCGTGCTCCTCGGTTGCGGTCTCGGCAGCGTGGTAGCGGCAGCCGACCTATCCGTCAGGTGGTCGCCCACACGGCCCGGACGCTGATCGGTCCGAGCGGCTCCCAGCGAACAGGCCCGCCCGACGAGGTAGCAGACAGCGCCGGGGTGGAGGTACGGCATGTTGTACGCACCGGCACAGCGGCCGGGGAGCATTGTGATCCAGGCGCCGGCCCGCCCCGCGCCCTGGCCGGCGCGGGACCGCAGGTACCGGCCGAGGAACGAGCATCGGAGGAGGCACGGTGGTTGCTGGCCGTCGCAGGGGGTTGCGACGTCCTGGCCCGGTGGGGAAGGAGCCCGTCCACCTTCCCGAGCCGGACGAGCGTCAGGCCTACCGCATCCTCGACTTCGCCCTCCGGGCAGGCGAGGTTCTCCTCTCCGGCGGAGCGGCAGCCTCGGACGTGATGGCGATGACGATTGCCATCGCGAAGGCCTGCGGCCTGCCGCACGTGGTGTCCGAGGTGACGTTCACGTCGATCACGTTGTCGTACGTGCGGGCCCCCGACGTGGCCCCCGTGACCAGCGTTCGCCTCGTGGAGCAACGGACACCGGACTACACGCGCGTCACCGAGATCCACAACCTGGTCGACGACCTCGTCAACCGGCGGGTCGCTCCGACCGAGGCGATGGAGCGGCTGGACGCCATCCGGAGGCGCCGGCACCCGTACCGGCGATGGGTCGTGACAGGCTTCCGCGCAGTGCTGGCCACGGCGATCGCCGTCCTGATGGGGGGTGGCGTCCTCGTTGCGGTGATCGCCTTCTGCACCACCGTGGTAGTGGACCGTACGACCGGCGCGCTGACGGCGCGCGACCTGCCGGACTTCTACGCCAACACCGTGGGTGCGGCCATCGCCACGGTGGTGGCGGTGCTCGTCCTGGTGGCGGGCCTCGGCGTGCGCCCCTCGCTCATCGTGGCCAGTGGCATCGTTCTCCTCCTGCCCGGGGTCACGCTCGTCGGTGCGGTGCAGGACGCCATCAACGGCTTCCTGCTCACCGCCAGCGCCCGAGCGTTCGAGGTGTTCGTCCTGACCGCTGGGATCGTCACAGGTGTGGCGGCGATCCTCTCGCTCGCGGCTCGACTGGGCGTTGCGCTCGTCGTCAACCAGGCGCCGACCAGCGGATGGGGCGACGTCCCCGTCCAGCTCGTCGCCGCCACCCTGGCCGCCGCGGCGGCGGCCGGCGCCAGCTACGCCCCTCGGCGGACCCTGCCGGCCGCCGGCGCTGCCGGCGCCGTGGGATGGGGCGCGTTCCGGGGTCTGGGTGAACTCGGTATCGACCCCGCCCTCGCGACGGGCGCGGCCGCGGTCATGGTGGGGGCCGGGTCCTACGTGTTCTCCCACCGGCAGAAGGCGTCGCCGCTGATCTACGTCGCTGCCGGGATCATCCCCCTACTGCCTGGTTTGACCATCTACCGCGGGATGCTGCTCCTCGCCGAGGGGAACACCGCCATGGGGCTGGTGCTGCTGAGTCAGGCGACCACGATCGGCCTGGCACTGGCCGCCGGCGTGATCCTCGGGGAGTTCGTCGCCCGGCCCTCGTCCGCACGGGCAGTCGACCGGAGGGCTCGGGTCGGTCGCCGCACCCGCAGCCCTCGCTGACCCGTGCCAGGCAGCAGTGGAGGACGGTCGGTCGGCGCGCAACACGCCTGCTGACCCCCATGCTTGGCCACCTCCCCGGGGCGAGGACCGCCACGATCGAATGTGGCCCCTCTGCACGCGTCCGTGGGAGGGTGCCTCCCGGTGGTGCGGTCGCCCCGCTCCCGCAGGTCCACCTGCCGTCGCAGTGCCGTCCAGGGAGTCATCGCCATGCCGACCGACCCCTTCGCCGCCTTCCGGGCGGCGGTCGAGGCTCGTGACGTCGAGGCTGCAGTGCAGTTGTTCGCGGCGGACTGCACCTTCCTCTCCCCGATCGTCCACGAGCCCTACCGCGGCACCGGGCCGCTGCGCGCGATCCTCTCCGGCGTCATGTCGGTGTTCGAGGACTTCGGGTACACCGCGTCCTACGCCGGCGACGACGGCCACGTCCTCGTCTTCGGTGCGAAGGTCGGCGACCGTGACATCCAGGGCGTGGACATCCTGCGCGCACATGACGGAGCGCTCACCGAGCTGACCGTGATGGTCCGTCCCTACTCCGCCGCGACCGCACTCCGCGAGCGGATGGCGGCCCTCGTCGCGCGAGCAGGCCACGCGGTCGGGGGACCGCCCACGACCAGGAACGAGCTGGTCCCCGCTGTGGGACGACCGCACCTTCTACGACTTCATCGCCAGCTCGGACGCCTTCTCCCGGCTGTCGTTCCACCACCGGGAGGTCTTCGGCCAGGTCGGGTTCGGCACCGGCGGGTGGGACTCCGACTTCCCGAACTCGATGCTCGAGGTCTTCCGGGTCGTGATGACCAACTGCGACGAGGACCAGCACTTCGTCGTCGGCGGGGCGGAGCAGGTCCCGTGGGGCTTGTGGCACCACGCACCGAGCGAGCTCGCGCACTGGCCTGCCGGGACCACGCTCGCGAAGCTGCACCGCGGCGGAGCCCGTGCCGGTGTCGCGGCCGTCGCCCGGCACGCCGACGGGTGCTTCACCGTCACCGACGCGTGGGCCACGCCGTCCGCTACCCCGCGGTGCTCGTCACCTGTGGACCAGCGGGTGCGCCTGGCCCTCGGCGCACTGAAGAAGACCTACCCGGACGTCGACATCGCGCGGCACATCATCGGTGACCCCATCACCGTCTCGTGGGAGGCCGACGAGAACTTCCTCGGCGCCTTCAAGGGGCGCCCTGCCCGGGCACTACCGGTACAACCAGCGGATGTACGCGCACTTCGTGCAGGACGGTTTCCCGCCCGAGCGACGAGGGATCTTCCTGGCCGGTGACGACGTGTCGTGGACACCGGCATGGGTGGAAGGTGCCGTGCAGACCCCCTCAACGCGGTCTGGGGCATCATCCGGCATCTCGGTGGCAGCACCCACGCGCAGAACCCCGGCCCCGGTGACCTGTTCACCGAACTCGGCCCGATCGCGCTTCCGGAGTAGCCGACCTCGGGCGTGACCGGCCCCGCTCGCGGAGCGCCGTGTTGCGACCCGGTGTCGAACGGCGACCGCCAGGGTCCTGGAGGACCGTGGGGGTAGCCAGCACCCGTCCCGGCCGGGGTGTGGACGCCGCCCCGGCTCCAGAGGAGAGGAGGCGCCATGGTGAGCAGGGCAGGGCGGCTGCCGGCCGGCCCCGCACGGCGCGGCGGCCGAGCCGTCGCAGCGGTGGTCGCGGCCGGGGTCGGGGTGGGCGGCCTCGCCGCATGCGGCGAGGGCCCGACCGGCCCCGTGGACGACCCGGCGGCCACCGGGGACCTCCAGCGGATCGGCGACACCCTCGACGCCCTCGAGGAGCGCATCGGCGAGCTCGAGGACCGGCGATCCGGTGCCGCGGAGCCGACTGCCTCCGCGGCACCCACGACCGGTGAGGAGCCGGCCGGGCAGACGGCGCAGCCGGACGACGCCCCGGCGTCCCCGTCGGGCGCTCCGGTCGAGGACGCCGCCGGGCTCTTCGAGAACCCTGAGCCCCTGATCGGCGAGGACGTGATGGTGACCGCCCCCGTGTCCGCCCTCGTCGGGGTGGCCGACGTGGGGGCCGTGTTCCGGATCGGCGACGGGACGGGAACCACCGTCGCCGTCGTCATGGTGACCCCGCCGCCGGAGCTGCAGACCGGCGACGTGGTCCAGGTGTCCGGCACGGTCGGCCGCGTCGCGGAGAGCAGTTTCGAGGCGGACTTCGGCATCGCCGCCGACGTGCTGACCGATGACCCGCAGGCCTTCTTCGGCGACCTGGCCGGCGACGTCGCCATCGCGGCCGACCGCGTCACGCTCGTGCAGGAGCAGGCCGGCTGACCGCCGGCTGGGTGCCCGGGTGGTCCCGCACGGTGGTCACCGGGCGCCCGCGCCCGTCGGCTGCTCCGCCGGCGGGGCCTGCATCACCGGATGCGACGGCGGGGGAGGAGCGGCCGGCGCGGGATGTTCCTTCAGGTAGTCGGCGGCCCGGTAGCTGACGGCCACGAGGGGCACCGCGAGCAGTGCGCCGGCGAGCCCCCAGAGCATCCAGCCCGCGGTGACCGCGACGAGGATGACCACCGGGTGCAGCCGCAGCGCCCGTCCGACGATGATCGGTTGCAGGATGTTGCCCTCGACCTGCTGCACCACCAGGACCGCGACCGCGACGATGACCGCGTCGGTCGGGCCGTTGGTCACGAGGGTCACCAGCACGGCGACGACGCCGCTGACCGTGGCGCCGAACAGCGGGACGAAGGCACCGATGAAGGTCAGCAGGGTGAGCGACAGCCACAGCGGCACACCCAGGATGAACAGCACGGCACCGATGCCCACCGCGTCGATGAGCGCCACGACGATCACCCCCTGCACGTAGCGGGACAGCGCCGACCACGCCGCCTGCCCGGCCCCGTCGACCTGCCGCCTCCGCCGGCCGGGCACGAGGCCCACGAGCCAGTCCCACATGGCGGCGCCGTCCTTGAGGAGGAAGAAGACGAGGAAGGCGACCAGGATGACCGCGGTCAGCACGTAGACCGCCATGCTGGCTGCGGCCGTCGGCTCGGGCGTGAGCCGGTAGATGCGGTCGACGACGGCGTTGCGGATCTCGGTGACCTGCTGCGGGTCGAGGCCCAGCGGGCCCTCGATGAGCCAGACCCGGATCCGGTCGATCCCGGCGGCGAGGGGACGGGTGAGATTCCGGAGCCTTTCCGCGGCCCGGAACCCGATGAGGAACCCCACGCCGGTCAGGACGCCGATGAGCAGGAGCACCGACAGCAGGGCGGACAGGGCGGGGGGCGACCCGCGGCGGCACAGCCACCGGCTGATCGGGCTCATCAGCGCGGTCAGGAGCAGGGAGACCGCGATGGCCACCGTCAGCAGCGGCAGGCGCAGCAGGAACCAGAAGACCAGCCAGCCCATGGCCGCCAGGGCGAGCAGGGCCGCGCTGGTGACGAGCGTGCGCACCGCCCAGCGGGGCGCGGCGGACCCCATCGGGGACGGCGACGCGGATCGGGGTGCGGCGCCGTCCGTCCTGCGCGGGGGTGCCGCGACGGCGGTCGCGCCGGCGGGCGGCCCGTCGCCGGGGTCGACGACTCCGTCGCCGGTGCGCCTGGACCACAGTTTCACGTCGCTCGCCAATCCGTCCGCACCGTTCGTCCTCCGATCATGGCTGCCGTCTCTCGCCGGCGACACCGGAAGCCCCCGTGGGCCCGCAGCGGGCCCGGTTGCGGCGGAGGGCCCGGTCGCCCGCGGTCCGGTGTGCGCCGGCTGCCCGCGGGGTGTCAGTCGTTCTGGCCCTGCTGCTGCGTCACCTCGACGCGGTGGGCGCTGATGGCTGCCGAGCTCTCCTCCTGTTCGAACCAGGCGTCGGCGTCCGCGAAGAGCTCCTCGGCCGCGATGCCGAAGTCCTCCTCGAAGGTGTCCCGCTGCACCTGGACGACGGTGCCGGAGACCCGGACGACGTCGTCGGCGTCGAGTTCCATCGGCTGAGTGGCCATGACCACGGCGATCAGCTCGCCCGACTCGCCGGCGAGTCGGAAGGAGCTGCCGACGTCCGTCGTGGAAACCAGCTCCGAGATCTCCCCGCTGACCGTCACGTCCTGCCCGACGTAGGACCGGGTGTCCTCGAAGAAGCCGGCGGTGTCGTCCGTGGTGGCCGCGACGCCGTCGTCGCCCATGCCCTCCTCCAGAGCGCCGACCCGCTCGGCCAGATCCGCGAGCTGGTCCTCGAACGCCTCGAGGTCCTGAGCGGTGACGCCGCCGGCCTCCGCCCCGGCCGACTCGTCGCTGCAGGCGGCGAGCCCGCCGATTCCGACGGCCGCGGCGATCAGGGCGCTCGCCGCGCGACCCGCGCGGCGCGGCCCGGTGGAGGTGGTGCGTCCGGCGACGATGCTCATGTCGGCTCCTCTGCGTCGGGACCACGCCGCCGCGTGGCCGTGGATCGGGGACGACGCACCAGGTGCCCGGTGGAGCACCGAGGATGCCGACTGCAGCCGCAGTGACACCGATCCGCCACATGGCCACGTCTCGGCTCCGGAGGTTCCGGTCGTGGTGGACGGGGCTCTCACAACGGTGTCAGGACGGCGACATGGGGGTGGGCGCGGCTGCAGCGGGCACACCGATCGCGCGGTGCACGGACCGCCCCGCTCCGAGACGCCCGGCGCCCTCGCGCCGACGGGCACCGGGGTCGACCAGGTCGAGCAGTTTGCGGTCGGGGGGGTGCAGGCCGCGGTGCCACCGGTCGTCCCCGGCGGGGTTCGGGCGATCCGATCGTGCATGACGGTTCCGCGTCGATGCACCGGTACCGGTGTCGGGCCGCGGTCCACGGGACACCGTTCCGTGGTGGCTGACGACGCGTTGACTCCCGAGCGACCGAGCGGCGGCGCCCGCCCGGTGAGCCGTGGTGCCGCCGCGCTCGCCGGCGTGGCGTCGGTCGCCGCAGCGCTCGGCCTGGCCGAGCTGGTCGCCGGGCTGATCACGGGCGCGCCCTCGTTGGTCATCGCGGTGGGTGACACCCTCGTCGACAACGTGCCCGGCTGGCTGGAGCGGTGGGCCATCGCCACCCTCGGCACCGCCGACAAGCCGGTGCTCATCGGCGGCGTGCTGGTCGTCTCGGTGCTGCTGGGCGCCGCGCTCGGCGTGCTGGCCCGCCGCCGGTTCCTCCTCGCCGCGGGGGGCCTCGCCCTCGTCGCCACGCTCGGGGTCGTCGCCGCGCTGGCCGACGACCGCACCCCCGTCTTCTCCAGCGTGCTCGTCGGGACCCTGGGCGCCGTCGCCGGCATCGCTGTGCTGCACGTGCTCGTCGTCGCACTCCCGCGGCGAGGAGCCGGACCTGGTTCCGCCGCCGCCCCGACCGCCCTGGGCCCGGTCGACCGCCGGCGCCTTCTCGCGGTCACCGGTGGCGCCACGGTGCTCGGGGTGCTCGCCGGCGTCGGCGGCCACCTCCTGTCGGGACGCGAACGGCTCAACGACCTGCGCGCCGCCATCCGGCTGCCGGTGCCCGTGAAGCAGGCCGGCCCCGTACCGGCCGGCGCGGACCTGGAGATCCCCGGGCTGACCCCGCTGTTCGTTCCGAACGAGGAGTTCTACCGGATCGACACCGCCCTGCGGGTGCCCGTCGTCGATCCCGACGAGTGGGAGCTGGAGGTGCGGGGGATGGTGGACGAGCCGTTCACCCTCACCTACGCCGAGCTCATGGAGCTGCCGCAGATCGAGGCCGACATCACCATCGCGTGCGTGTCCAACGAGGTCGGGGGGGACCTCGTCGGCAACGCCCGATGGCAGGGCGTGCCGCTGCGTCTCCTCCTCGAGCGGGCCGGGCTCCGGGAGGGGGCCACCCAGCTGATCGGGCGGTCCGTCGACGGCTTCACCGCCGGGTTCCCGACCGTGACCGCACTGGACCTCGAGGAGGCGATGGTCGCGGTCGCCATGAACGGCGAGCCGCTGCCGGCCGAGCACGGCTTCCCGGCGCGGCTGGTCGTTCCCGGTCTCTACGGGTACGTCTCGGCGACGAAGTGGCTCTCGGCCATCGAGCTCACCGACTGGGACGTCGACGGCTACTGGATCCCGCGGGGATGGGCGAAGGACGGGCCGATCAAGACCCAGTCGCGCATCGACGTGCCCGGTCCGCGCGCGACGGTCGCCGCCGGACCGACGCCGGTCGCCGGCGTGGCCTGGGCGCCCAGCCGTGGCATCGAGCGGGTCGAGGTGCGCATCGACGACGGGCCGTGGCAGGAGGCCCAGCTGTCCGAGGCCTATGACGTGGACGTGTGGCGGCAGTGGGTCCTGCCGTGGGACGCGACGCCGGGGCGGCACCGGATCGCTGCCCGGGCGACGGACGGGGTCGGTGAGGTGCAGACCGACCAGCGCACCCCGGTGGCACCCGACGGCGCCTCGGGCTACCCGGTCATCGAGGTCGTCGTCTCCTGAGCCGCAGCCGGCAGCCTGTCGTCCTGCCCGCGCCGTCGCACCGGCACCGCTGGGGTCGGGCGGGCCGCCCCGCGCTCGCCGGTGACCCGCCGCACCACCGACCGACGCGCCTTGCGGTCCCATGACGCCGGTCAGCGCACGTCCGCGGTCGGTCGGGCCGGTGCGGCCGGGCGGGGGTACCGCACCGTGCCGCGGACCCCGGGCAGCAGGTAGCGGGCGCACACCAGCACCCATGCGGTGCCCAGGACCAGGCCGGCGAGCACGTCGGTGGGGTAGTGCGCCGCCACGTAGATGCGGGACAGGCCGACGGCCGGCGCCACGAGTACCGGCACGGCGAGCGCCGCCCACCGCCACCTGCCACGGGCCAGGGTGACCACCAGGGCGGCGAGCGCCCCGTAGAGGGCCACCGCCGCCGCCACGTGCCCGGAGGGCCAGCTCGCGTTCGTGGCCAGGCCGGCGGTCAGGTCTGCCACCGACGGCCGGGCCCGGTCGACCGTCCGGGAGACGACGAAGTACAGGCCGAGCTCACCGAGGACCGTCACCAGCACGAAGAGGACCGGCCGCCGGCTGCCCGTGACCGCCAACGCGACTACGACGAGGGTGAGCGACACCGCGATGAACGCCGGCGTGCCCGAGAGCGTGCCGACGGCGGTGGCGACGTCGGTCACCGTGGCGCTGCGGGCCCCGGTGAAGGCCTCGACGACCGCCCGGTCGAAGCGGCCGATGACGCTGTCGCCCAGGACGGCGGAGACCAGCAGGCCGAGAACGACCAGCGTGGCCGCCAGTGCCGCCGCGGCGGTCAGGAGCCGGACCACCGTGCGGCGCCCGTCGGGCAGCGCGGTCTGGCCCGAGGTCGCCAGGTGCGGCCGGGCGTGGGGGTCGACGTGGAGCGGGTCCAGCGGCTCGTCGGGCCGGTGGGAGTGGTCGTGCTGCCAGCCGCGGAACGCCGCGGTGGTCACCGCCAGCAGCCCGGCTCCCAGCGCGAACCCGGCGAGCACGTCGGTCACGAAGTGCACCCCCAGGGCGAGGCGGGTGAAACCGACCGCGAGGGCCACGAGAAGCGCCGCGGCCACGACCCAGGGCCGCAGGCCCCGGCGTACCGCCGAGAGCGCCAGCAGGGCCAGCATCCCGTAGGTGGCCAGCGAGACGGTGGCGTGCCCGCTGGGGAAGCTCGCGTTCGAGGGCAGGTCGGAGACCGGCGTGGCCACGACGGGCCGGGCGCGGTCGACCAGCGCCTTGGTCACCGGTACGAGGACCGCCAGCCCGACGCCGGTGGTCGCCGCGAACGCGGCCAGCCGGCGCTGCCCCCGGATGAGCAGGAAGACCGTGGTCAGGGTGAAGACCAGGATTGCCGCGCCGTTGCCACCCAGGTCGGTCACCGCCTGCAGCACGGTGACCAGCACGGGGGAGTCGTCCACCACCGAGTTCAGCCCTGCGGCGACGTCCTCGTCCAGGGCGGCCAGGGGCGACCACTTCTCCTGCACCAGCAGGAGCAGCAGCAGGAAGGGCACCGCCCCGGCCACCAGGGCGACCAGCCCCAGCAGCGCGCGCACCCCGACGCGGCTCCCCCCGGTGGTGCTCCCGGTGTGCGAGGTGTCGGTGTGCTCAGCGACCCGGCTCATGCCGACCGGGGTTACCCCTCGCCGGACGGGCGCAACGGCTCGCCACCCGACGATCGCGTTACGGCCGCCGGCCGGCGGTCACCGTCCGGCAGGCGGTTCACCGGGGCTGACCGTCCACATGTGCCGGACGTCGGCGGGCAGGTGCTGAACGCGGGGTGCTGCGCGTGGTGGTCAGCGCGCCGCAGTGCGGGATCGTCGTCGACAACGCCCAGTCCTGCGCCGGTGCGATCCTCACGACGTGCACGGCGAGGGTGTCGCGCCGGGCTCGGCGCCTTCCACGTGGATCGGGCCGGTGACCGGGTTCGGCTGCGAGAAGTCGCGGACCCGGCTCGGCAGGTCGTCGGTGCTGGTCACGGGCCGCCGAAGCAGTCCTCGGTGTCACTTCGACGACGGTGCCCGGCCGCACCCGCAGGAGTGGCTCGACGGGTCAGCGAGGCGACCTCGAGGCTTCCGGCTCTCCGCCGCGGCGGTCCGGCGGACGCAGGGCGCCGGATGCCGAAGAAGTATCGTGCCCCGTGCCCTGGGCGGCACCCAACCTGCCGGGTCCGACGCCTCCGCGCACGAGCCCGGCCGGCCCGCGGCGACGGATCGCCCGCGTGGGGGACGACGTACGCCGCGGCGCCCGGGCGGGTGCGCTCGTGCGAGGGTGAGCCCTGGGTGCGGCACCTGACGGAGGAGTTCCTGGCATGACCTGGCCCCGGCCGGTCCCCGTGATCGGCGATCGCACCTCCGCAGCCCAGCGCGCGGCCGACCCGTCCGGTTGGGCGTTCGATCCGAACACCGTGGCGGCGCTGCACGCGGTCGTCGACGCCCGCCGCGACGTCCGCCGCTACCGCCCCGACCCGGTGCCGCCGGACCTGCTGCGCACGGTCCTCGGCGCCGGGCACCGCGCCCCGTCGGTGGGACACTCGCAGCCGTGGCGGTTCGTCGTCGTCACCGAGCAGGCGACCCGCGACCGCGCCGCTGCGCTGGCCGACCGGGAGCGGCTGCGGCAGGCCGAGCTCCTCACGCCCGACCGGCGCGCCCGGCTGCTCGACCTCCAGCTCGAGGGGATCCGCGAGGCGCCGGTCGGCGTCGTCGTCGCCTGCGACCGCCGGGCGCACGCCACCGGGGTGCTCGGCCGCGCCACGTTCCCCGACGCCGACCTGTGGAGCTGCGCCTGCGCGATCCAGAACATCTGGCTCGCCGCTCGCGCCTCCGGGCTCGGCCTGGGCTGGGTGACCCTCTTCCAGCCGGCCGACCTCGCCGAGCTGCTGCACCTGCCCGAGGGGGTGGAGACCCTCGGCTGGCTGTGCCTCGGCTGGCCCGACGAACGGCCCCCGGAGCCGGGGCTGGTGCGGCACGGCTGGTCGACCCGCCTGTCGCTGGACGACGTCGTCCTGGCCGAGCGCTGGCCGGCCGACGGCAGCCCGGAGGCCCCCGTCTCGCACCTGGCCGGGCCGGAGCCGGAGGCCGTGGTCGCCGCCCGCGACTCCGGCGACGACCTGCTCGCCGTGCCCGGCTCGCTCGGGGTGCTCGACCGCGCCGTCGACCGGGTCCTCGCTCTGCCCGGCGCGGAGCCGGCCACCGGGACGCTGGTCGTCGTCGCCGGCGACCACCCCGTGGCCACGGCGCACGCCGTCTCCGCCTACCCGGCGTCGGTGACCGTTGACGTGCTCGCCGCCACCGCCACCGGCGAGTCGCTCGGCGCGGCCACCGCGGCCCAGGCCGGGCTGGCGGTGCGGGCCCACTCCGCCGTGTCGCCGGGTCCGCAGGGCGACCTCGTCACCGCCGACGCCCTCACCCCGGCCGCGGTCGAGGCGCTGGTCGCCGAGGGCCGCGAGCTGGGCCGGGAGCTGGCCCGGCACGGGCTGGTGTGCCTGGGGGAGGTGGGCATCGGCAACACCACGGTCGCCGCGGCCCTGGCCTGCGCGCTGCTGGGCCTCGACCCCGAGCGGGCCGTCGGGCTCGGTGCCGGCGCCGATGCGGCGATGCTGGCCCGCAAGCGTGCCGTGGTCACCACGGCCCTGGCGCGGGCGCGTGCCGAGCACGGCACGGCGCTCGCGGAGCCGCGGACCGCGCTGGCGGCCCTCGGCGGGCCGGAGCTCGCGGTGCTCGCGGGGGTCACGCTCGGCGCGGCCGCGGAGGGCGTGCCCGTGGTGCTCGACGGGCTGGTCACCTCCGTCTCCGCCGTCGTCGCCGTGCGGCTGGAGCCGGCCGCCCGCACCGCACTGGTCGCCGGGCAGCGTAGCCGCGAGCGGGCGCACGCCGAGGTGCTGACCGAACTCGGCCTCGAACCACTGCTGGACCTCCGGCTGCGCTCCGGCGAGGGCGTCGGGGCGGCGCTGGGCGCGCAGCTGCTGCTCACCGCGCTGGGGGCCCGGCGCACCGCGGGACGGGTGTCGTGATCGGTCGCCCACCCCGTCGGACGCTGGTGCTCGGCGGCGCCCGCTCGGGCAAGTCCGGGTACGCCGAGCAGCTGCTGGCCCGGGCCCGGCGCGTGGAGTACGTCGCCTGCGGGCTGCCCGCCGACGGCGGCGACCCGGAGTGGGCCGACCGGGTGGCGCTCCACCGCGACCGCCGCCCGGCGACCTGGCGCACGGTCGAGACCGTCGACCTGGTGGGTGTGCTCGGACAGCCCGGCCCCCCGGTGCTGGTCGACTGCCTGTCCACCTGGCTGGCCCGGGTGATGGACGACTGCGCGGTGTGGGACGGCGGTCCCGGCGCCGACGAGCGGCTCGGCGCAGCCGTCGACGACGTCGTGCGGGCGTGGGCCGGCACCCGCCGCCGGGTGGTCGCGGTGAGCAACGAGGTGGGCTCCGGCGTGGTGCCGGCGACCGCGTCGGGCCGCCGGTTCCGCGACGAGCTGGGCATCCTCAACGCTCGCGTCGCCGCCGCCTCCCAGCGGGTGTGGCTGCTCACCGCCGGGCTGCCCCAGCGGCTGCGATGAGCGCACCGGAGCGCACCGCCGGCGCTGGGCCGCTCACCGCGCTGGGCCTGTTCAGCGTGCTGCCCGTGCCGGCACGCGCCCGCAACCCCGGACCGGGCGTGCTGCGCTGGCTGCCGGTGGTCGGGCTCGTGCTCGGGGCGCTCGCCTGCCTCCCCGGGCTGGCGGTGTGGCGCGGGGCAGGGGAGGGGTCGCCGCTGCTCGCGGCGGCGCTGGTGGTGACCGCGCTGGCCCTGCTCACCCGGGGGCTGCACCTGGATGCGACTGCCGACCTGGCCGACGGGCTCGGCAGTGGGCGCCCGGCCGAGCAGGCGCTGGCGATCATGCGCCGCCCCGAGGTCGGCGCCTTCGCCGTCGCGGCGGTCGCCTGCACGCTGCTGGTCCAGGTCGCGGCGACGGCCGCGGTGCTGGGGCAGGCGACACCGGCCGAGGGCGTCCTGGCCGTCGTGCTCGCGACCGTCACGGGCCGGACAGCGGTGCTGCATGCGGCCGCCCGGCCGGCCGCCCCGGGCTCGTCGCTCGGCGTCCTGGTCGCCGGTTCCGGGACCTCGGTGGCGCGCTGGGCGGCCACGGCGGTGCTACTGGCCGCAGCGGTCGCGGCCCGGCTCACCGTCGGGGGCACGACCGCGGAGGCGATGTGGTCGGCCGCCGCGGTCGTCGTCGCGCTGCTGGCGGCCGTCCTGCTGGCCCGGCACGCCGCCCGGCGTCTCGGCGGGGTGAACGGCGACGTCTTCGGTGCGGTGGTCGAGACGGCGAGCACCGCCACCCTCGTCGTGCTGGCCGCCGGGGTCGCCTGGACCTGAGCCCGGTGGTCGGGCCCGAGCGCTCAAGCCTCCGGGAAGAGGGAGCGCACCCCGAGCCGGGTCGGCCGGACGAAGGGCCGCCAGGCGCCGCGCGGCTGGGCCATCCGGTCGGCGATGATCCAGAGCACCGCCGGGTCCACACCCATGCCGAGGTGGCTGGCGTGCACGGCCACGTTCTCGCTGTGCGGCCCCTCCTCCTGGAGGCAGGTGCGCCAGTCGACGACGCCGTCCCAGCGGGAGTAGACCGAGGTGCTCGGCACCGGCAGCGCCGGAGCCGGACGGACCTCCTCCACCGCCCGCAGCCGGCGGAACTGCCCGACCATGCCGTCGGGCCCGGCCCCGCGGCGCGGCCGCATCGGGACACCGGCGAACGGGGAGCCGAGCGAGACCACCTGCCGGACCAGCCGCGGGCTGCGCTGGGCCAGCCGCCGGGCGAAGATCCCGCCCAGGCTCTGGCCGACGATGCTGACCGGTCCGCCGTGCTCGTCGGCGAGCCGCTGCACCAGGGCGCGGACGCCGTCGACGACTCCCGGCCGGGGCCCGTGGTTGCGGCCGAGGTCCCAGCCCACCGTGGGGTAGCCGAGGCGGCCGAGCCAGGCGCGCAGCGTGCGGGTGGAGGCGTCCGAAGCCAGCCAGCCGGGCAGGACGACGACGGGGTGCGGCTCGCCGCGGGGCGCCAGCCGGAGCAGCGGCAGCCCGGCGGCCAGCGCACCGGCGCTGACCAGGGCACGCGCCGGTTCGGTGAGGGCGAGCAGGGTGTCGGTGCGCTCGCCGCGGGCCGGCTCGGATCGGGAAATCACCTGCCCCGGATGCCCGGGCAACCGGTGGATCAGTCGCCAGGGGGCAGCACGCGGGGCACGAACACCTCGTCGATGGGCCGGGGGCCGACGTACTGGCGGCAGGTGCAGGGCACCCAGTTGTGCCCCGACCAGCGGCCGCGCTTGTCGTAGGTGTCCCGCCGCAGCTCGGCGTAGCAGGTGTTCGTCTCGGTGTCGTGCTGGCTGAGCGTGTGCCCGCACCCGCACAGCGGCGTCACCGGTGGGGGAGGAGTCGTCCGCCGGCCCCGGCCCAGTCGCCCGGCGACGAAACCGGCGCCGAGCAGCGCCGCGCCCACCAGCAGGCTGATCGGATCCATCGTGCGTGCTCCTCCCGCGAGGCCTCCGACGGTAGCGCGGTGGGCGTTCCCCGGTCGTGCCGTCGGCGGTGCCGCGACTGCCGAGCGCGTCCACCGGTATGACGCACGCCACGTTCGACGTGCTCGGGGTGATTGGACGGCGAGCGGCTGGGGAACGTGTGTCCCGTGGATACGTACGCCGTCGGGTTCGCCCGTCCCGACCGCTGGTCGGGCGGCACGCGGACCGAGCAGACCTACCCCTGGCACGCCGTGGAGGCCCACCGACCGCCGGCCGAGCTCGACGGCGAGGTGGAGCTGGCCGTGTGCGGTGCCATCGTCCAGGTGTGGGGCACGCAGAAGTGGGAGCGGGTCGGCCTCGGCCGCACCGGCTGCCCCGAGTGCGCGCGCCTCACCGCCCTCGACAACCGGCTGACCAGCGCCCGCTGACCCGGGCGGCCAGGCCCCGGATCCCGGTGCAGGGATCCGGGGCCCACGCATGTCCGGTGGGGGGCGACGGGCCGTCCACCCGCAGGGCCCGGGGGAGTCAGCGTTTGTCGGGCTTCCGTCCGCTGATCGCCGAGAAGCCGGTGATCGCGCGGCCGACGATCAGCGCCTGCACCGAGTCGGTGCCCTCGAAGGTGAAGATCGCCTCCATGTCGGCGTGGTGACGGGCGATGTGGTGGTCGAGCAGGATGCCGTCACCGCCGAGGATGTCCCGGGCGTCGGCGACGATCGCCCGCGCCTTGGCCGCGTGGTTCATCTTGGCCAGCGACGCCATGGCGGCGGTCATCCGGCCGTCGTCGGCGAGCTTCGACAGCCGCCAGCACATCAGCTGCATGGAGGTGATCTCGGCGAGCATCCGGGCCAGCTTGTCCTGCACCAGCTGGAACCCGGCGATGGGCTGGCCGAACTGCTCTCGCTCCAGCGCATGCGCCAGCGCGAGCTCGTATGACGCCGTCGCCAGGCCCAGGGCCCGCCACGCCACCGTGTACCGGGTCCGGTCGAGCATCTGCGAGACGTCCTTGAACGAGCGGCAGTTGGTCAGCTTGTTCGCCGCGGGCACCCGCACGTCGGTCAGCGTGATCTCGGCCTGCCACACCGCCCGCAGCGCCGTCTTGCCGGTCATGACCGTGGCCTCGTAGCCGGGCGTGCCCTTCTCGACGACGTAGCCACCGACGGCGCCGTCCTCGCCGCGGGCCCAGATGATCACGTAGTCGGCGATGGTGCCGTTGCCGATCCACTTCTTCTGACCGTTCAGGACGAAGCCGTCGCCGTCGCGGCGGGCCGAGGTCTCCAGGCCGACGGCGTCCGAGCCGTGCTTGGGCTCGGTGAGGCCGAACGCGCCGATCTTCTCCAGACGCGCCATCGCCGGCAGGAAGCGCGCGCGCTGCTCGTCGTCGCCCAGGACGGCGATCGACTGCATCGCCAGGAAGCTGTGCACCCCGTTGAACGTGCCGATGCTGCCGTCGGCGCGGGCGAGCTCGGCGGCGACCAGCCCGGCGGCGACGTTGCTCATCCCGGGGCAGCCGTGGCCCTCGATGGTGCCGCCGACGATCCCCAGCCCGGCGAGCTTCTGCGCCATCTCGAACGGGAAGTCGGCGCGCTCCCAGTAGTCGTTGATGTGCGGGGTGACCTCTGCGTCGCAGAAGGCGCGGACCCGGTCCCGGATCTCGATGTCGGCGGGCTCGAGGAGGTCCTCGATGGAGTAGAAGTCAGGGGTGTCGACGGCCACGAGCCGAACGTACGACGAACGGCAGCATGCTGCCCGTCGTGCACGTCGTCATCGCGCCCGACTCGTCCGGGGGCAGCCTGACGGCCGCGGACGCCGCCGCGGACGCCGCCGCGGCGCACGCGCTGGCGGAGGTGGAGCTCGACGCCCAGCGGTGCCGCGCCGAGGCGGCGAGTTCGCTGCCGGAGCCGACCGCCCGGGTGGTCGGTGCGGTGCTGCCGCCGGCCACGCGGCCGCGGTAGTTTGCGTCGTCCTGCCCACCGCCCCAGGAGTTCCGTTGCCGTTCCTCCTGCACCGTCTCACCCGGTTCGTCCGGCTGCGCCTGGGCGGTTGGCGGCTACCGCTCGCGGTCGCGGTGTTCGTCTTCCTCTCCAGCTGGCTGGCGATGGCGCTGGTGGAGCCGACCGGCAGCACGATCACCGCGCCGGGCACCTACTGGTGGTACTTCCTGGTCACCGGCGCGACCGTGGGCTACGGCGACGTCTTCCCCAGCTCGATCGGCGGCCGGGTCATCGGTGCCTACGTGATCGTGGGCGGCATCGTCACCCTGACCCTGCTGTTCACCCAGCTGTCCGATGCCCTGCAGTCGCTGCGGGGCCGGCGCCTGAGAGGTGTGGTTCCCCTGGACATGTCCGATCACGTGGTGCTGCTGGGCTACTGGCCCGGGCGCACCGAGCGGATCGTCGCCGAGCTGACCGCCGAGGGGCGGACCCAGGTGGCGTTGTGCGCCTGGGACGACGTCATGGAGAACCCGATGCCGGACCAGCCGGCGGTGCACTTCGTCCGCGGCGACCTCACCCACGAGGACGTTCTGCAGCGGGCGTGCGTGCCGGAGGCCCGGACGGTGGTGATCGACGCCCGGGACGACAACGAGACGCTCGCCGTCGCGGTCGCCGTCGAGCACGCCCACCCGGGGGTCCACCTGGTGGCAGCGCTGCGCGACCTCGAGCGGCGGGACACGCTGCGCTACGTCAGTGCGGGCGTGCAGGTGGTGCAGTGGCACATGCCCTCCCTGCTCACCGAGGAGGCGAACGACCCCGGCATCACGCAGGTCTACAGCGAGCTCATGACCCACGGCGGTCGCAACACCTACTCGCTGACGGTGCCCCCGGGCTTCCCGCACGCCACGTTCGGCGAGTGCCAGCGCCACTTGGGCTCTGCCTTCGGTGCGACGGTGTTGGCGGTGCGCGGCCCCGACGGACTTGCGGTCAGCCCGCCGTGGGACACGCGCGTGGCGGCGGGGACGACGCTCTACTACGTCGCCGCCGGACGCATCACCACCCGGCAGCTGATCGCCGGGCACCGCTCCTAGGACGGGTGGCCCTCGACGTCGGCCTCGTCACCCTGCGGCGCCTCGCGCGGCGTGCTCTGCGCTTCCAGGGACGCCTCGGTCTCGGCCGTCTCCTGCTCCAGGGCGATGTCGCGCGGCTGCGGCGTCTCGGAAGGACTCGTCATGCCTCCAGCCTGCCGCAGTGCCGCGCGCCCCGCTCCTCGGTCGTCACTCGCTGCCGGTGGGCAGCCACGCCGGTCGGTAGAGCACCGCGCCGGAGACCGCCGGAACGTCCAGCACCACCGTGCCGGTGAACTGCTGGGACGGCCCGAGCGGCCCACCCGGGAGCGGCGCCGCCCGGTGTCGCACGCGCCGGCCGGGCCGACTCCGGTGACCACGGTGCCGCCGTCTCCGACGAGGCGGAAGTCGC
The DNA here is from genome assembly GCF_054051055.1 of Blastococcus sp. SYSU DS0973. Classification (NCBI taxonomy): domain Bacteria; kingdom Bacillati; phylum Actinomycetota; class Actinomycetes; order Geodermatophilales; family Geodermatophilaceae; genus Blastococcus; species Blastococcus sp. SYSU DS0973. The sequence goes on along the minus strand of NZ_JBJHAN010000001.1, from coordinate 219,986 downwards.
CGGCCACGACGCTGCGCTCGCTCCCCAGGCTGGAGAGATCGGCGCCGGTGGTCACCGTGACCGGACCGCCACGAGCGAGCCGTTGCCTGCGACGACGGACGGGTCGGTGCAGGAGACGCCCGTCTGCACGTCGGCCACGGTGACGGAGAGGACCAGGTCGCTGGTCGCGGGGTTTCGCACCTCGAGTGCCTTCCCGGGCACCTGCACCGCGGTCGCCGGCTTCTCGGCCGGGGGCTCTGCGGCCGCCGGCTTCTCGGCCGGGGGCTTCGCGGCGGGGGGCTCCTCGACGGGGAGCTCCTCGGCCGGCGTTTGCTCCGTCGGTAGCTGCTGCGTCGACGTCGACGCGGCCGGTTGTCGAGGCGTGGTCGGGGCCGCCGGCTTCGTGGTCGGGGACGCGGCGGTGACCGAGGCCGGCACGGGGGTGACCGGGGGTGGGGTGGGGACGAGGGAGGCGGGGACCCGGTCGACGGACGGGGACACGGGGGTGACCGCGGGTGCCGTGGGGACGGGGGAGGTGGGCACCTGGTCGACCGGTTCGATCCGGTCGCCGGCGGACCGGGTCGGGGTCGCCAGGGAAGAGGCGGCCTGCACACCCCGGCTCGCCGGCGACGAACCGGCGTTGGCGGACGCTGCAGGGGCGCCGGGGAGGAACCACTCGGCCCCGGGGGGCACCGCGCCGATGGTGGGGATAACCAGCGGGCCCATGCCGCTGCCCTCGGGCAGCAGCCACACCTGCGAGTCCGCCCGGTCGTCCGCTGCCACCTGCAGGCCATCGGCGCCGGCCGTGGGGACGCCTGTCCCGCTCAGCGTCACCAGGCGGCGGACCCCAGCCTCCCCGTCATGACGGCCAGCGCCCGCAAGCGGCGCAGGGCCGTCATCTCGGCGTTCCGGCGCGATCCGGGCGACGGTGACGGCGTCGCCGACCGCTTCGGCGGCAAACGCCGGCGCACGGCCGGGGCCGGGGGCCGGACGGCGGAAGGATCATGCGGGAAGGGCGACGGCCGCGGTGCCGCGTCGGGGGCCGCGAGGTGCGTCCCGGAAGCGGGAGCAGCCCCGACGGCGGACTGGGGCGGGGTGGTCATCGTCATCACCGCCAGGGTCGACGAGCCGGGGGAACGGCGGGGCAGCAGCGGCTGGAACGGTATCCGGCCGGACGGGGTCCGGAGGTCGGTCCCGGGCAGGAACCGCTCTTTCCACCCACTCTTGGACCGCCCGTCCCCCCCACACCTGGGGGGCGCCGGGTCAGGCTCCGAGCAGACCCCGCACGTAGCCGATCTGACCGAGGTGCTCGAGGTCGTCGGAGAGCACGCTGACCAGCCGCACCCCGAGGGTGACCGGCGGATCCCAGGAGGTGTCCACCACACCGTCCAGGTCGGCGTCGGTCAGCCCGCGCAGGAAGTCCACCGACCGGGCGTGCACGTCGTCGGCGTACCCGGTCAGCAGGTCGACCGACGGGATGCGGACGGCGGCCACTTGCTCGGCATCGAACCCGTAGCCGGTCGCGCCGGCGTCGAACGGGAGGCCGAAGCGTCCGGCCCACCCTTGGGCCGTCCAGGCCTGCTCGTGCCCGGCGACGTCCGAGAGGTGATCGTCCTGCATCCGGAGGAGGTGCCAGGCCAGCCAGCCGATCGGGTTGGTCGCCGGGCCGGGCCGGCGGTGCAGGTGCTCGGGGCCCAGGTCGTCGAGGCTGCGGTGCACACCGCCGTGCACCCGGTCGTAGGCGTGGACCAGGAGCTCGGCGGTGCGCACGTCGTCGTCCTACTGGCCGCGCAGCTCACGGCGGAGGATCTCGCCCGTGACCGTCTTGGGCAGCTCGTCGAGGACGACCACGCTGCGCGGGTACTTGTAGGCGGCCATCCGCTGCTTGCAGTGCGCGATGAGCTCCTCGGCGGTCGCCGTCGCACCGGGCCGGAGGCTGACGAACGCCTTCACCGTCTCGCCGCGCTTCTCGTCGGGGACGCCGACGACCGCGGACTCCCGGACGGCGGGGTGTTCGGCCAGCACGTCCTCGACCTCGCGGGGCCAGACCTTGTAGCCCGACGCGTTGATCATGTCCTTCTTGCGGTCGACGATGAACACCCAGCCGTCGGGGTTCATGAACCCGACGTCGCCGCTCTTGAGCGCGCCGCCGGGCAGGTTCGCCGCCGTCTCCTCGGGCTTGGCCCAGTAGCCGGCGACGACCTGCGGCCCCTCGGCCACGATCTCCCCGACCTCGCCGAGCGGGAGGTCGCGGCCCTCGTCGTCCTGGATGCGCACCACCGTGTTCGGCGCCGGGACGCCGACCGACAGCGCCCCCGAGGTCGGGTCCACCGGCGACGGTGACCCGAACGGCGTCACCGTCATCGGCGACGTCGTCTCGGTGAGGCCGTAGGCGTTGTGCACCTGCTTGCCGGTCGCGGCCAGGAAATTCTGCTCGGCGGTGGGGGAGATGGCCGCACCGCCGGAGTAGATGGAGGTGAACGAGGCGAAGTGGTCACGCGTGAACCCCGGGGCGTTGAGCAGCGCGCTGAACGCGGTGATGGCGCCGATGGTGAAGGCCGGGTGGTGCTCGGCGAAGGCGTCGAGCACCACCTGGGGCTCGAACCGGTAGGCCAGCACGAGTGGCGCCGGGGCCAGCAGGCTCACCGCGATGTGCCCGATCAGCCCGGTGATGTGGAACAGCGGGGCGATGCCGAAGATGGCGCCGTCCCGGCCGGCGTGCACCCAGTCGCGGTAGATCTGGGCGGTGAACACCACGTTCCGGTGGGTGTTCATCGCACCCTTCGGCACGCCGGTCGTGCCCGACGTGTAGGTCAGGAATGCGACGTCGTCGGCCCGGAGCCCGACCGGCGGCGGGGACTCGCCGCGGTGGGCGGTGATGAGCTCCATGAGGTCGGTCGTGCCCTCGTGCCGCTGCCGGGTGGTGCCGGCGAACAGCCGCTCGTCGTCGCGAGTCTGGAACTCCAGCTCGCTGGTGGTCAGCACGAGGCGCACGTCGGTGTCGGGGACCACCTCGCGGGCCACCCCGTCGTAGAGCGCCTCGAGCGACAGCAGGACCGCTGCCCCGGAGTCCTTGAGCAGGTACGAGAGCTCCCGCTGCCGGCTCATCGGGTTGGTCGACACCATGGTGCCGCCGGCCTTCCACGAGGCGACCATCGCGATGACGAACTGCGGCACGTTCTGCAGGTAGACCGCCAGCCGGTCACCGGGGCCGAAGCCGTGCGCGAGCAGGCCGGCGGCCAGTCCGTCGCTGAGCTCGTCGAGCTCCTGCCGGGTGATCGCGCCGTCGAAGTACCGCAGCGCCACCGCCGCGGGGTCGCGCGCCACCCCGGCCCGGAACATGTCCAGCGCGGTTTCGAACTCGATCTCGTAGTCGGCCGGCTGGTCCCCGTAGATCTTCAGCCAGGGCCGCTCGTCGTAGGCGCTCATGCCGGGCTACTTGATGACGACCGGGTTGACCGGCGTGCCCGCCGCCTTGGCCACCGTGAGCGGCGCGGCGACGTAGAGGAGGGCGTACTGCCCGTCCTCGGCGCAGTCCGCCACGCCGTTGTCCGGGTCGGAGATGACCTCGTTGGCGATCGTGAGCACCTTGCCGGAGCGGACAAGCTCGACCGCCCCGACCACCTGCTCCGGACGGAGGCGGTTGAGCTCGATCACCTCGTCGTCGGGCCCCCACTGGCCCCAGTTGGTGGACGTGTCCTCGGGGAGCTCACCGAGGTAGCGCGCGGTCGGGGGTGTCCGTCACAGAGGCCTCCAGAGCCGGAAGAGGCCCGTCCGTCGACGGGCGGGGCGGCGCTCTGGACTATCCGCCCGCGTGGTGCCGACCACAACCACTGTGCAACATTCGGTGCAACCGAGCCCGTACTCCGCCCGAGCAGCCCAGGGGGACCCATGACGAGCACCGTGCCCGGCAACCCGGAGTCGGTGTTCACGTACGGCGCGCCGCAGCTGAAGTTCGGCAGCGGCGCCTCCGACGAGGTCGGCTACGACCTCAGCCGCTACGGGGTACGGCGGGTGCTCGTGGTGACCGATCCGGGCGTCGCGGCCACCGGGCATCCGCAGCGGGTCGCCGAGCAGATGGGCCGGTTCGGCATCGAGGCCCGTGTGTTCGACGGCGTCCACGTCGAGCCGACCGACGTCAGCCTGATCGCGGCGATCGAGGAGGCCCGGTCCTCGGGTCCGTGGGACGCGTTCGTCGCCGTGGGCGGTGGGTCGAGCATCGACACCGCCAAGGCGATCAACCTGCTCACCACCAACCCCGGCGAGCTGATGGACTACGTCAACGTCCCTGTCGGCAAGGGGCAGGCGCCGTCGGAGCCGCTGAAGCCGCTGGTCGCCGTCCCGACGACGACGGGCACCGGCTCGGAGAGCACCACGATCTGCGTGATGGACGTGCTGTCGTTGAAGGTGAAGACGGGGATCAGCCATGCCCGGCTGCGACCGACCCTGGCGGTCATCGACCCCGATCTGACCCGCAGCCAGCCCGCCGGCGTCACCGCAGCCTCGGGGATGGACATCCTGTGCCACGCGCTGGAGAGCTACACCGCCCGCTGGTACACCAGCTACGAGCGCAAGTCGCCCGAGGAGCGGGTGCCGTACTGCGGCTCCAACCCGATCTCGGACATGTGGTCGGAGAAGGCGCTGACCCTGCTGGCCGGCTCCATCCGCACCGCCGTCCGCAACGGCGACGACGTGCAGGCGCGGTCGGACATGGCGATCGCGGCCACCTTCGCAGGCATGGGGTTCGGCAACGCCGGCGTGCACATCCCGCACGCCAACGCCTACCCGATCGCCGGGCAGGTGAAGGACTTCCACCCGAAGCACTACCCGGTCGGCGAGGCGATGGTCCCGCACGGGATGTCGGTCGCCCTGACCGCGCCGGAGGCCTTCCGGTTCACCTTCGAGGCGTCCCCCGAGCGGCACCTGCGGGCCGCCGAGCTGCTCGCTCCGGGCGCCGAGCGCCCCTCGGACCTGTCGGAGTTCCTGCCCACCGTTCTCGCCGACCTGATGCGGGACATCGACATTCCCAACGGGGTCGGCGCCGTGGGCTTCGGCGAAGGCGACATCCCCGATCTCGTCGACGGCGCGATGAAGCAGCAGCGGCTGCTCGCCACCTGCCCGCGGGAGGTCACCGAGGACGACCTGGCCGGCATCTTCCGGCGGTCGATGTCCCTCTGGTGAGAGGGGTCAGCGGGGGGCGACGACGGTCTTGGTGACCTGCCCGGTCGCGACCAGCTGACCGTCGACGGTGGCCTCGGCCCGCATGAACGCCACGGCCCGGCCGCGGCGCAGCACGGTGCCGACGACGTCGACGGTGGCCCCGGCGCGCACCGGGCGGAGCAGCGAGGCGGCGACGTCGTGGGTCACCGCGTGCTCGCCGTCGCCCAGGCTGGGCAGCAGGGCCAGGAACGAGGCCACGTCGAGGAGTGCGTAGACGATGCCGCCGTGCAGCATCTCCGCCTGGTTCTGCGCGGCCGGGCCGACGGGGAACCGGATGCCGGCCGAGGGGTCGGACTCGTCGCGCAGCTCCACCCCGAGGTACCGGTGCAACGGGATGTCGAGCACCCCCTGGATGCGGGGATCGCGGGCGCTGGGGACGGTCACGGCGGAGCTCCTCGGGTGGCCGGGCATGGTAGCGGCGGCGGCCGGTGGCCGCCGCCGTGGCGTGTGGAGACGTCCGATCGTCCACAGTGCCCCGTGCACGCCCTCCGGTGGGTGCCCGCACCGCCCTACGCTGCCGCCGGTCGGGCAAGCGGAGGGGTGGTGGGGCAGGCGTGTACGGAGATCCCGCTGCACTCGATGCGCTCGCCGACGAGCTCTGCGGGCGAGCCCGGCAGGTCCGCACCGCCGCCGATGAGCACCGGCGGGAGGGACACCGGGCTCGCTGGGTGTCGGAGGCGGCTGCGGCCTACCGTCGGCAGCTGGCCGGCGACTGCGCCGCGGTCGACGCCGCGGCCGACGGGCTGGACGCCGCCGCCGACCTGCTGCGCCGGCACGCCGACGAGGTCCGCGATCGGCTCGCGGCCATCGCCCGCGCCGAGCGCGAGGTGCGCGCATGGTCGGCCGAGCGGGCAACCCGCAGCGACGAGCTGCTCGAGGACGTGGGCAGCGTGCTCGCCGAGCTGCCGGAGGCCGGTGCGGAGGCGTGGCGGCAGGCCGCGGTCCGCCTGAGCCGGCTGGGCCTGTGGTGACCGGGCGCGGCGGGGATGTGCGCATCACGGTGCGCTCCGGAACGGCGCCGCCGGTGCCGTCCGCTCCGGCCCGGCGCCTGCTCCTGACCGCCGCGGAGTGGGCCGTGCTCGTGGCGGAGTGGCCCGGTGCCTTCCCGTCCGGGCTCCCGGTCGAGGTGCCCGGGAGCGGGCAGCCGAACGACGCCGTCGCCGCGCTGGTGGCACGCGGGGTGCTGCGTGCACCGGTCGGCGGCCCGGTCGAGCCGGTCCCCGCCGTCGCCGCCGATCTGGCGGTGCTGCGCCGGCCGCTGCTGGCGGTGCGGCTGGAGACCGGCGGCCGGACCGGGAGGCGGCACGGCTGGTTCGCCCTCGGGGCGGAGGTGGTCGTGGTCGTGCTGACCCTGCCGGACGGCGGGATCGAGCTGTCCCTGGCCCCCGCCGCCGGTCTCGGTGCCGAGCTGGCACGGGCTGTGCCGGAGGCCGCCGCCGTGACGGGGCCGACCGCCCGCGGTGGCGCCCCGCCGACCGGGGCCCTGCCGCTGGGCCTGCTGGACGCCGCACCGGCGGGGAGGGGTGGGCCGCCGCCGACCGCGGCGGAGGCGGCGCTGGCCGGGGAGCTGCTGCGGCGCACGGCCGGATCGCTCGACTGCCTCGTGCTGGGGGGCGCCGGTGGACCGGTCGGGGCCGGGCAGGTCTCGTGGCTGGCCACCGACGGCGGCTGGGTCGGCCTGCGTCCCCACCCCGGCGGCTCGCCGCGGCGGGTCGTCGACGTGGTGCCGGTGCGGCCGGCCGATCTCGGTGCCTGGATCGCGCCGACGGTGGCGGCGCTCCTGGAAGGCCGGGCGTGACCGCACCGGGGATCTCGGTCCGCGGCGGCGCCGGCGGGATCGAGGCCGACCTGGCCGACCTGGTCACCCTCGCCCGCGGCAGCACCGGTCTGGCCGAGGAGCTCGCGAGCGCCAGCGCCCGCTGCCGCCCGGTGCTGGCCGACCCCGACCTGCTGGCCTCCGCCCTGCTCGACCCGGCAGGCGTGGCCCGGTTCGATGCCGCGCTGCTGGACGCGCTGGACGGCCCGGACGGGCTCACCGTGCTCGCCGCGCGGTTCGCCGCCCGGGCGGTGGTCCTGCAGGGCGCGGCCGCCGCCTACGAGGCCGCGGACCGCGCACTGGCCGAGCTGGCCGACGCCCTGGAGTGGGCCACCGGGTTCCTCTGGCCGGTTGCGGCAGGGGCACTGGTCCTCGGCGGCGCCGGCCGGGTCGCAACCGACCCCTTCGGGGTCGCGGCCGACGTCGCCGCCGTGCTCGACGACCCCGAGCGCTGGGTGACCGAGCACCCCGGGCTGGTCGACGACGTCATGGGCGCGCTGCCCGGTCTCGGCAGCAGCATCAGCCTGCTGACCGTCGGGCTGACCGGGCCGTGGCTCGGCGGGGCAGACGTCCGGGTGGCGGCTCGGCGGCTCGGCCGGCTGTGGCCGGACGGGAGCCCGGTGGTCACGCCGTTGCCCGGCGACGACTCGGGACCCGCGGTCGTCGCACCGCGGGGCGTGGACGACTTGCTCGGGGCGCTCGAGGTCCGCGCGCTGCGCTCCGGCCCCGAGCACGACACGATCGCCGTCCGGGTGGTCACCTCCGCCAACGGCAGCACCGCCTACGTCGTCGACATCCCCGGCACCGCCGACTGGAAGGCGCCGTTCGGGCCGGTCAACCCGCAGACCCACGACCTGGGCACCAACGTTCGGGTGCTCGGCGGCGACGCCACCACCCGTCAGCAGGCGATCGCTGAGGCGCTTCGGCGAGCGGGGGCAGGCCCCGCCGACCCGGTGATGCTCGTCGGGCACAGCCAGGGCGGCATGGTCGCCGTCCAGGCGGCCGCCGACGCCGGCACGCCGGACTTCGACTTCGACGTGCGCAGCGTGGTCACCACCGGCTCACCCATCGCGCGGGCGGAGGTGCCGTCGTCGGTGCAGGTGCTGGCGCTGGAGAACGCGCACGACGTCGTTCCGCAGCTGGACAGCCGGGACAACGACGACAGCCCGAACGTCACCACGGTCACCTTCGACGGCCAGTACGGCAGCATCGCGGACAACCACGGCATCGGGACGGCGTACCGGTCGGCCGCCCGCGCCATCGACGCCAGCGACGACCCGTCGTTGGTCGCCTTCCGGGCCGGCGCCGCGCCCTTCCTGGTCGGGCCCGGAGAGGAGGCGACGGTGGTCGCGCACGTCTACGAGATCGGCAGGAGATGACCCGGCGCCCCGACCCGACCGACGGCCTGCCGCCTCACGGGCGGCGCGGCCGTGCTGGTGCTGGCGGGCTGCGGGCCCTCCGGGGATCCGGCGGTGCCCATCGAGACGATCGGCATCGGGATCGGGCGGCAGCTCGTCGCCCGTGACGACGTGGTCGACCCGGTCGAGCCGGCGAGGGGTGTGCGATCGCGGTCGACCTGCTCGACGGGGCCCAGCGCGCGCCGCTGGAGGCGAAGGGGGACCCCGGCCGCAGTAGTGCTGCGCCGGCGCCTTGGGCCCCTCGTCCTGGACGGTTCGGCAACTCCGCAGCCTCTGAGCACCAGGGCGTCGGGGGCGCGGTCGGCGCGTCGACGGCTCGTCCTCGTCGCCGTGGCGCCGGGCACGATTCGGGCATCGATGGCGGTGGATCGTCCCGACGAGGCGGAGATCACGGTTCGTGCTGCGTTTGAGGTCGAGGCGGAGCCTCATCCTGCGCAGCAGGGGGCTGCGCCGACGCCCCCGCGTCGTGCCACCTCCAGGGCGCGGGGGCGGCGGCGGTGCCACCACGAGGCGTGAAAGCGCAGGTCAAGACCGGTGGGGCGGGTGGGGCTCGAACCCACGACCCAGGGATTATGAGTCCCATGCTCTGACCGGCTGAGCTACCGCCCCTGCGTTGACAGCCTGCCAGATCGAGGCGACGCACCGCTCGGACCCGCCCGTGTCAGGAGGTGCGTCTCGTTACCGGGCTGTGACATCTGGCCGATCCGCTTGTACTGTCTGCCGCGGTCCACCTGACCTCGCTCCCGAACCCGGGGGCTCGGGCGGACCCCGCCGAACCGTGCGGCCGGATGGCCGGATGGACCGGGGACCCATGTTCTCTGGGGTGAATCCCGCCTGCGCCTCCACGGGCAGGTGGGTAGGGCCACGTTCCGGCCCGAACCCGTCAGCTGACCTGGTAGGCGGACCGAGGAACGGAGACCGTCGCCTTGGCGACCTCGCACGACCAGCACCACCCCACCGTGCCGACTCGCGGGGGCCTCCGCCGCATCGGTCGGGCCGCCACCGCACTGACCGCTCTGCTGGCCCTCTCCCTGCTGGGGACGACGGCTGCGACGGCCGCACCCGGCGACGCGAAGAGCGAGCACGACCGCGTCGCCCAGGAGGTCGCCTCCATCGAGCAGCGGGTCAAGGACGCCGAGGCCCGGCTGGAGCAGATGACGCTCCGCGCCGAGGAGGCCAGCGGCGCCGTGCTGCAGGCGGAGGCCGAGCTGGCGACCGCCCAGCAGCACGCCGACGCCATCGCGGCCGAACTCGCCGCTGTCCGCGCGGCCGTGGCGCGCACCCAGGGCGACGTCGCGGCCCTCGGCCGGGAGGCCTACATGGGCCAGGACGAGACGTTCAGCGAGATGGAGATGGTGCTGCACGCCGAGGGCCCCGGAGAGCTGCTCCAGCAGGCCGCCACGCTCGAGCTCCTCGGCGAGGACCGGGCCGAGGTGCTCGAGGAGCTCCGGGTGGCCGAGGCGCGGGAGGCCCGGCTGGACGAGGAGGCGCGCGCCGCCGTCGCCCAGCGGGACGCGGCCGCACGCACCGCCCAGGAGGCCCAGGTGGCCGTCGATGCCCTCCTCGCCGAGGCGCAGGCCGAGTTCGACGCGCTCAGCGCGGAGAAGGCGGCGCTGGACGAGCAGCTGCGCGAGGCGGAGATCCGGATGCTGAGCATGCAGGGCACCGCCGATCCGGCGGGTACCTGGAACCAGCTCCAGGCCGCCGAGCAGGCCGTCGGCGCGGTCACCGCGGCCGGTGGTGGCACCGGTCTCACCCAGGGCCGGGTCACGTCCTGCTACGGCGCCCGCTGGGGCACCATGCACCTCGGCGTGGACATCGCGGCGTCGATCGGCACCCCGATCTTCACGCCGGAGCCGGGCGTCGTCCTGCAGGCGGGGCCGGCCAGCGGGTTCGGTCTCGCGGTCGCCATCCAGCACCACGACGGCGTGATCACCGTCTACGGCCACATCAACCAGTTCTTCGTGACTCCGGGCCAGGTCGTGGAGGGCGGTCAGCAGATCGCCGAGGTCGGCAACCGCGGCCAGTCCACCGGGCCGCACCTGCACTTCGAGGTGCACCGCGGGGGCCTCTACGCCGACCGGACCAACCCGGTGCCGTGGCTGGCCCAGCGCGGCATCTCCCTCGGCGGCAGCTGCGGCTGATCCGGCTCGTCCGCATCGGCCGCACGGCGTCGTCCAGGATGGTGCCGTGCGGACGACGGCGGGGGAGGGCACCTGGCTGCGCGCCGGGCTGCTCGTCGCGCTGCTGCTCGCGGGGGTGGTCGTGGCCCTCGTCGTCGACCTCCCCGGCCGGACCACGGTGCGCGGCTGGATCGAGCACGGGGACGCCGGCACCTGGGCGCTGCTGATCGCCGGCCAGGTGGCGGTGCTGCTGGCGCCGGTGCCGCGTTCGCTGGTCGCCGCGCTGGCCGGGGCCGTCCTGGGCTTCGGCTTCGGGGTGGCCGTGGTGCTCACCGGCTCGCTGCTGGCGGCCCTGGTCGCCTTCGCGCTCGCGCGCGGGCTGGGCCGGCCGGCTGCCGAGCGGCTGGCGGGCCCGCGGGTGAGGAGCGCCGACCGGTTGTTCACCGACCGGGGCTTCGTCGCCGTGCTGGCGGGCCGGCTGATCCCGATGATGCCGTTCGTCGTGGTCAACTACGCCGCCGGCCTCAGCGGCGTCCGGCCGCGGACCTACGTGGCCGCCACCGCGGTCGGGCTGGTGCCCGGCACGGTGGTCCAGGTGGGCGTCGGCGCCTCGGCGGGTGCCGTCGTCGCGTGGGTGGGCACGCCGTCGGCCCTGCCGGTCGTCGCTGTCGTGGTCGTGCTGGTCCTCGGCGTCGCCGCCGCCTGGCACCGGTGGCGGCGACGCCGGGCGGAGCCAGGAGCGGATCTAGCCGCGCCCGAACAACCGGCCCAGCAGCCCCCCGGCGCCGCCCACGGTGCGCGCCGCGAGCTGCAGGATCGGCCCGCCGGGGATGCCCGGCACCTTCTGGACGATGGGCGCGAGCTGCAGCAGCCCGCCGACGTCGTGCACCTTGAGCGCGCGGCGGGCCACAGCCGGAACCGGGTTGACCCGGCCGGAGGCGGCATCGAGAAGCAGGTCGGCCGCGGCCTCGACGGCCGGCCCGTCGACGACGCCGGCCGGCACGCGGCGCACCTGCCAGCCGCCTCCGTGCGCGGTGAACCCCCAGCCCCCGTCCGGCGTGACGAGGCTGACGCGCCCGGAGATGCCGGTCGAGGCGGCCAGGGCACCGGTCACGTCGGTCAGCGCCGCCAGGCCGGACTGCAGGACGTCCGCCGGCGGCGGCTCGGCCCCGCACGAGACGAGGTCCAGTCCGTGGACGGCGAGCTCGTAGGCCTGGCCGAGCACGACGCTCAGCAGCGGTAGCCGGCCCACGACGGAGACCGCCGGTGCGGTGTCGAGCTCCACGGGCTCGTCGGCCAGGTAGCGCGCGGTCGTCTCGCGGTTGCGGCGCAGCGCGGCCAGCACCTCCTCGCGGGAGGCGTCGCGGTGCGCGGCCGTGACCCGGGCGTTCACCGCGTCGGGGTCCGGTGGCGTTCCCGGCCCACCGGCCCGCGCGGAGGCGATGAGGTCGTGCAGCGCGGCGTGGTCGTCCCAGCAGCCCAGGTGCACGCAGATCTCGTGCGCCCGCCAACCGGGCAGGCGCGACGGGCGGCCGAGGTCGATCGACGCGGCCTGCGCCAGGAAGGCATCCCACGCGCCGAGCACCATGCCGGCGACCTCGTCACGATCTGCCTCGGCCATCCCCTGGTGTCCGCCCACGTCAGGCCCCCTACCCGGGGCTCCGCCGGGCCAGGCATGGGAACGGCGACGCCGTCCCGCTCGGAAACGGGCCCAGCCGCCACCACCCCGGCCTGCTCGGTCCTGGGGCGGCAGCGGACGCACGCTTCGTGGTTCGACAACCATGGAAGGTAATCGCCGCCGGACGGTGCTCACGCCTCCAGCCGCGTCGCCACGTGACTCTCCGTGAACGGAATCCCGGAGTCCGGGCTCGGTGGCGTCGTCCGCTCCTCGCGCCGGACCGTCGGCCGGGCGTGGGAGCCTGTGAATAGCCTGGAGTGGCTGGACGTCGCCCGGTGGGCGTGGTAGTGGCGGGCTGACCAGCAACAAGGCGCCGAGCCCTGCATCACCGACCACTTTCGCCCCATCAGTCGCACCCGGGCTGGCGCGATGGGGTCACCATCGTGCAGACTTGTCGCGGGAGCCCTGCTCCGCCACTGCCGATAACGGCGCGTCACCGAATCGATGGGTCCGTAGGGGAAGACGAGACCGATCGAGTCGATGGAGGTGCCCCGTGCAGCGACGGTCAACCCAGGGTGTCGTCTTCGTGCACGCGTGCCCGAAGGCGCTCTGCCAGCACGTCGAGTGGGCGCTGGAACGCGTCGTCGGCGCGCCGGTCTCCCTGTCGTGGGCTGAGCAGCCCGCAGCGCACGGTTCCTACCGTGCTGAAGTGGCGTGGACGGGTTCGCCCGGTACCGGGGCCAAGCTCGTCGCTGCGCTGCGCGCGTGGCCGATGCTGCGCTTCGAGGTCACCGAGGAGGCCAGCCACGGCAACGATGGCGAGCGCATGTCCTACGTGCCCGGGCACGGGGTCTTCCGGGCGCCGACCAGCGCCAACGGCGACCTCATCGTCACCGAGCAGCAGCTGCGCCACCTGGCCGCCACCGCGACGTCGATCGAGGCGTTCCGCCACGGTGTCGACCAGCTGCTGGGCGCGGCCTGGGACGCCGATCTCGAGGTCTACCGGCACGCCGGCGACGGCAGCCCGGTGACCTGGCTCCACCAGGTCGTCTGAGAGAGACCCCGCCGCTGGCACGGGCGCGGCGGGGTCGTCGGGTAACAACTCCGCTACGACACTCCCGGCCTGACCGGGACGGCGTCGTAGCCTGGGCCGGTCGTCCGGGCGCCGTCGGGGAAGCGGCGCCCGGACGACCCACCACGTCTCCGCGGCTCGGACGCGGAGGCGGGGCCGCTGACGCGGGCACTCCGGCGCCGGGATGCCCGCCGGGGGACACCGTCGGGCACGCGGCCACCGGGCGGCGCCCCGCGGCGGAGATCAGAGCGGGATGTTCCCGTGGGCCCCGCGACCGAGCGGCGCGGCCGCGAGCGCCTCGATCAGCCGCCTGCGCGTCTGCGCCGGCTCCACCACCTCGTCGACGACGCCGATCTGCAGCGCCCGGTTCACCCCGCCGGCGATGCGCTCGTGCTCTTCGGCGAGCTGGGCGTGCAGCTCCTCGCGCTCGCCCGGCGGAACCGCGGCCAGCTTCTTGCGGTGCAGGATGCCGACGGCCGCCTTCGCGCCCATGACGGCGACCTCGGCGCCCGGCCAGGCGAAGACCGCGGTGGCGCCCAGCGACCGGGAGTTCATCGCGATGTAGGCCCCGCCGTAGGACTTCCGGGTCACCAGCGTCACCCGCGGGACGACGGCCTCGGCGAAGGCGTGCAGCAGCTTCGCCCCGCGGCGCACGACGCCGTCCCACTCCTGGCCCACGCCGGGCAGGTAGCCGGGGACGTCGACCAGCACCACCAGCGGGACGCCGAAGGCGTCACACATCCGGACGAACCGGGCCGCCTTCTCGGCCGACGCGGAGTCCAGGCAGCCGCCCAGGCGCAGCGGATTGTTGGCGATCACGCCGACCGTGCGCCCGGCCAGCCGGCCGAGGGTGGTGACGACGTTGGGCGCGAACCGCGGGTGCAGTTCCAGGCCCGGCCCGTCCAGGACCGACGACACCAGCGGCTTCACGTCGTAGGCCCGGTTGGTCTGCTCGGGCAGCAGCGCCCCGAGGTCGGCGGCCGCTTCGGCCCGGGCGGACCCGAAGGTGCCCTGGGCGGCGAGCAGGTCGACGGCGAGGCGGGCGGTCTCCAGCGCGGCCGGCTCGGAGTCGGTGACGACGTGCACCACCCCGCTGCGCCGGCCGTGGGTGTCCGGGCCGCCGAGGCTCTCCATGTCCACGTTCTCGCCGGTGACCGAGCGCACCACCTCGGGGCCCGTGACGAACACCCGGCCGGCGGGCCCCATGATCACCAGGTCGGTGAGGGCCGGGCCGTACGCCGCGCCACCGGCGGCGGGGCCGAGCACCACCGAGATCTGCGGGATGCGCCCGGAGGCCCGCACCATGGCCGCGAACACCTCACCGACGGCGTGCAGCGCGGTCACCCCCTCCGCCAGCCGGGCCCCGCCGGAGTGCCAGATGCCGATCACGGGCACCCGCTCGCGCAGCGCAGCGTCGACCGCGTCGACGATGTGCCGGCAGCCGTCGACCCCCATCGCGCCCCCCATCACGGTGGCGTCGGTGCAGAAGGCGATGGCCGGGCTGCCGGACACCGTGCCGCGGGCCGCCAGCACCCCGGAGGTGTCCCGGGCGCCGAGCTGCTGCATCGACCCGTGGTCGAAGAAGCGCCGCAGCCGGTCCTCGGGGTCGCGCGGGTCGGGGCTGGTCACGGCGGGCGCCGCCTGGACTGTCGTCACGGGTACCTCCGGGTCGTGTGGCCCCGTCCGGAGGCTCTCCCCGAGCCTGCGAGGGGTGAGAGGGACGGGGTCCGTCTTCAGGCGGTGGTGAAGACCAGCGCGATGTTGTGCCCGCCGAAGCCGAAGGAGTCGTTGACCGCTGCGGTGAGTTCAGCCCGGCGTGGCTCGCGCCGGACGATGTCGAGGGCCTGGACGGCGGCGTCGTCGTCGGGGTCGTCGAGGTTCGCCGTCGCGGGGACGACCTGCTCGCGCAACGCGAGGATGGTGAAGACCGACTCCAGTGCCCCGGCGGCGCCGAGCAGGTGCCCGGTCTGGCTCTTGGTGGCGCTGACCAGCACGTGCTCGCCCAGGGAGGAGCGGATGGCCGAGGCCTCGGCGGTGTCGCCGACCGGGGTGGACGTGGCGTGGGCGTTGACGTGCCCGACGTCGGTGGGGGAGATGCCGGCGTCGCGCAGGGCGGCGGTGATCGCGCGGGAGGCACCCTCGCCCTCCGGGTGCGGGGCCACCAGGTCGTAGCCGTCGGCGGTGCCGCCGGCGCCGGCCAGCTTCGCGTGCACCCGGGCCCCCCGGGCGGCGGCGGAGTCGGCCCGCTCGAGCACCAGGGCAGCCGCGCCCTCGCCGAGGACGAAACCGTCCCGGGCCTTGTCGAACGGGCGGGACGCGCGCTCGGGCTCGTCGTTGCGGGTGGACATCGCGCGCATGGCGGCGAACCCGGCCATCGGCAGCGGGTGGACGCAGGCCTCCGCGCCGCCGACCAGGACGATGTCGGCCCGGTCGAACCGCAGCAGGTCCAGGCCCCAGCGGATGGCCTCGGCGCCGGAGGCGCAGGCGCTGACCGGCGCGTGCACGCCGCCCTTGGCGCCGATGGCCAGGCCGACGGCGGCGGCCGGACCGTTGGGCATGAGCATCGGGATGGTGAAGGGGGAGACCCGCTTGGGCCCCTTCGTCTCCAGGACGTCGTCCTGCCCGAGCAGGGTCAGCGCGCCACCGATCCCGGTGCCGAAGACCACCGCGATCCGCTCGGGGGCGACGCCGGCGTCGGCGGCACCGGACTCGGCCCAGGCCTGCTCGGCGGCGATGACCGCCACCTGCTGGCTGCGGTCCAGCCGGCGGGCGCGGACCCGGTCGATCTGCTCGGCGGGGTCGGCCGCCAGCCGGGCGACGAGCTGGGCGGGGAACTCCTGCACCCACTCGTCGGTGATCCGGCTGACGCCCGAGCGCCCGGCGAGCAGGGCGTCCCAGGTGCTGGCCACGTCGCCGCCGAGCGGCGTGGTGGCACCCAGGCCGGTGACGACGACGTCGGTGGTGGACGGGCTCATGGGATCTCCTCGTGCGGACGACGGCCGGGTGGGCCGGATCGGGGGGCGCGGGTCCCGCCGGCGATCGGCCGGCGGGACCCGCGGGGCTCAGCCCTGGTTCTTCTCGATGAAGCTGATCGCGTCGCCGACGGTCTTGATGTTGGCGAGCTGGTCGTCGGGGATGGCGACGCCGAACTTGTCCTCGACGGCGGTGGCGATCTCGACCATCGACAGCGAGTCGACGTCGAGGTCCTCGGTGAAGGACTTCTCCGGGGTGGCGTCGGCGGGCGACACCCCGGCGACCTCCTCCAGGATCTCGGCCAGACCGGACTGGATCTCCTGGGTGCTCACGCGGGTCCTCTCTCTCGGATGGGGCGGGCATGGCCCGCCGACGTCCGGGACACGGTGTCCCGGCGAACTGGGGTGGTGGCGCTCACGGGAGGACGACGACCTGCCCGGCGAAGGTCAGCCCCGCTCCGTACCCGAGCAGCAGGGCGACGTCGCCGGTCTTGGCCTCGCCGCTCTCGAGCAGGGCCGACAGCGCGAGCGGCACCGAGGCCGACGACGTGTTGCCCGAGCGCACGATGTCGCGGGCGATGACGGTCCGCTCGGGCAGCTTCAGCCGCTTGGCCATCAGCTCGATGATCCGCAGGTTCGCCTGGTGCGGGGCGAACACGTCGATGTCGTCGGGGCCGACGCCGGCGCGGCGCATCGCCTCGACGAGCGTGTCGGTCAGCTTGGTGGTGGCCCAGCGGTACACGGCCTGGCCGGCCATGCTCATCGCCACCTCGCCTTTGGGAATGGCGATGGCCTCGGCCTGGTCGCCGTCGCTGCCCCACACGACCGGGCCGATGGCGGGTTGGTCCGAGGCGCCCACGACGGCCGCGCCGGCGCCGTCGGCGAAGATGACCGCCGTCGCCCGGTCGTCGAGGTCGGTGTAGTCGGTGAGCCGTTCGCCGCCGATGACCAGCGCGTTGCGTGCCGAGCCGCTGCGGATCGCATCGGCCGCCGCGCTGAGCGCGTAGCACCATCCGGCGCAGCCGGCGTTGACGTCGAAGGCGCCGGGTCGGGGCGCGCCCAGCCGGTGGGCGACCTCCGGGGCGAGCCCGGGGATGGGCCGCGGCAGGCTGGCCGAGGCCACCAGCACCAGGTCCAGGTCGGCGGCGTCCAGCCCGCTGGCCGCCAGCGCCTTGCCGCCGGCCGCGACGCTCATCTCCAGCAGTGTCTCGTCGGGCTCGGCCCAGCGCCGCTCGGCGATGCCCACCCGGCTCTGGACCCACTTGTCGTTGGTGTCCATCCGCTGGGCGAGGTCGTCGTTGGTGACCCGCCGGCGGGGGCGGTAGCTGCCGAGCCCGAGGATGCGGGCGCCGGGGGCGCCGGCAGGTAGCTGGATCGGGGTCACGCGGTCACCTCCGGGTAGAGCCGGGCGATCGGATCGCCGGCGTCGACGAGGTCGCCCTCGTGGACCAGCCACTCGGCCAGCACGCCGTCGTAGGCGGCGGACACGTTGACCTCTTCCCTGCGGCCGCGGATGCAACCCAGGGGAGTGCCGGCGGGCAGGTGCGTGCCCTCGGCGACCTCCGCGGGGCTGACCGTGCCGCGGGCGGGGGCCACGACCATCCGCCAGTCGGGCAGGTGCTCGGCCTCCGCGCGGCCGCGCTCGGCGGCGATGAGCTCGCGGGCGCGGTCGAGGTCGTCCGGGGAGGTCACGGCGAGCACCTCGATGCCCGCGCCCTTCCACTCCCGCTTGGCCAGCCCGGCGAGCGCACCGGCCGGAGGGAGCTCGATGACGGCGGTGACGCCGAGCTGGCGCATGGTCGCCAGGCACGAGTCGAAGCGCACCGGGCTGGTGACCTGGCTGACGAGCCGGGACAGCGCCTGGGCGCCGGAGTCGACGGCCGCGCCGTCGGCGTTGGACAGCAGCAGCCTGCTGGGGTCGGCCGGCCGCAGCCCGCCGACCAGGCCCTCGAGCTCCTCGCGGGCCGGGGCCATGTACTCGGTGTGGAAGGCGCCGGCGACCGGCAGCGGCATCACCCGGGCCTTGGCCGGGGCCCCGTCCTTGAGCGCGGCGAGCCCGTCGAGCGGCCCGGCGGCCACGATCTGGCCGGCGCCGTTCATGTTGGCGGGGGTGAGGCCGTGTGCCGCGATGGCGGCGAGCACCTCGTCGGGGTCGCCGCCGAGCACGGCCGACATCCCGGTGGGCGTCCGGGCGCAGGCCGCGGCCATGGCCCGGCCGCGGACGGCGGTCAGCGCGATGGCCGCCTCCACGGACAGGACGCCGGCGAGCGCGGCTGCGGTGAGCTCGCCGACGCTGTGCCCGGTGATGACGACGTCCCGGCCGGTGTGGGGGGTGTGGGACACGGGGCCCGGGAGCCCGCCGAGCTCGCGGGCGACGAAGAGGCTCATCGCGACCACGAGCGGCTGCGTGACGGCGGTGTCCTTGATCGCCTCCGCGTCCCCGGTGGTGCCGAGCGTCAGCAGGTCCGCGCCGGAGATCGCGCCGGCCCAGCGGATGAACGGCTCCGCGCCGGGCAGGTCGAGCCAGTCGGTCAGCATTCCTGGCTTCTGGGCACCCTGACCAGGGGCGAGGACGGCGAGCACCCCATCACCGTGCCAGTGATCATCCGTTCCCGCGCGGCGCGGGCGAACGAAAGCGCACCGTTGATCTTTGTGGGATTCCTCCAACACATGCATGATCCACAGCCGGTGCGGGGCTCGATCGTGGTGGGAACCGCACGCCTGGTGACCTCGGAGGCCGGCTCAGTGCCAGAGCGACCGGTCGCGGTCCAGCTCGGCGAGGGCGAGGGCGATCTGCAGCGTCCAGCTGCCGCGCGGGTCGGTGGCGGACAGCCCGGTGAGCTCCGCGGCCCGCTTGAGCCGGTACCGCACCGTGTTGGGGTGCACGAAGATCGACCGGGCGCTCGCCTCCAGGTTGCCCCCGCTGCTCAGGACCGCCCGCACCGTCTCGAGCACCCCGCCGCCGGCCGAGCGCAGCGGCGCGGCCACCTGCTCCTGGAGGGCCACCCGGGCCAGCGGATCGCCGTCGAGCGCCCGCTCGGCCAGCAGCGCGTCGGCCGGCACCGGGCGCGGCGCCTCCGGCCAGGCGCGGGCCGCCCGCAGCCCGGCGAGCGCGGCCGCCGCGGAGACGGCCGCCCGCCCCAGCCCGTCGACCACCGGGCCGGTCACCACGGGCCCGTCGCCGAACTCGTCGCTGAGCCGCTCGGCCGCGCCCTCGAGGTCCTCGGTGCTGCCCAGCACGACCACCAGCTGCTCGGCGTGCACGCCGACCAGCACGTCGCAGCGCAGGCCGCGGGCGGTGCGGCGGACCGCGCCGTGCGGGTCGTCCACCCCCGTGGGGGCGGCGCCCACGACGACGAGGGCGGGGGTGCCGGCGGCCCAGCCCAGCGCCGCGGCCCGGCCGGAGAGCTCCTCGGACCGCTCGCCCCGCACCAGGGCGTCGACGGCCAGGGCCTCCAGGCGCGCGTCCCAGGCGCCCCGGTTCTCCGCGAAGCTGGCGTAGACGTGGGCGGTCGCGAAGGCGACCTCCCGGCTGAACTGCAGCACGGCCAGCCGCAGGGTGTCCTCGTCGCCGGGCTCGGCCACGGAGGTGACGCGCTCCTCCATCACCTCGACGGTGACCTTGATCAGGTCGACGGTCTGCTTCAGCGCCACGGCCCGCACCAGCTCCCGGGGCGCAGCGCCGAACACCTCTCCGGTGAGCCGTGGCGGACGCCCGGGGCTGCGGCACCACTCGACCAGGGAGGCGATCCCGGCCTGCGCCACGAGGGTGACCCACGAGCGCTGGTCGGCCGGCATGGCGCGGAACCAGGGCAGGTCGTCGTCCATCCGGGCGACGGCCTGGGTGGCCAACGACCCGGATGCTCGCTCCAGCCGCCGGAGCGTGGCGTCGCTCGGCGGGCGGTTGGTCACCCGGCTCACGCCGTCAGCGTGTCACGCCGGGCCGGGTCGGGGAGAGTGGAGTCGTGAACGTTCCCCCGGTCGGCGCCCTGCCCGGCGGCCGCGTCCCCCACCGCCGGCCATGACCGGGCCCGACTCCCGGGTGCTGCTCGCCCCCGACGACGGCTCCCTCGGCCCGCTGCTGCGGATCGCCGACGACCGGCTGGCCCCGGGGGTGGGCTACGGCGTGCACGAGCACCGGGCGGTCGACGTCGTCGCCGTCGTCCTGGCCGGGACGCTGACCCACCGCTGGGGGGCGGGGGCCGCCGTCGGCGCCGGTGACGTGGCGGTGCTGCGCGCCGGCACCGGCCTGGCGCACGACGAGGTGGCCGGCGACCGCGGCGCCCGGGTGCTGCAGTGCTACCTGCGCAGCGCGACCCCGGGAGTTCCGGCCGCGCACGAGGTGCACCGGGCGGCCGGTGGATGGCTCGACCTGGGCCGGGACGACGCCCGGCTGTGGGTGGGCCGGACGGTCCAGGGCGAGGAGGTGACCCCACCGGCGGGCGTCGTCCTGGTCGCCGGGGCCGCGGGCGTGCTCGTGCACGAGGCGGGCCCGGTCCGCGCGGGGGAGGCCGTGACCCTCGTGGTGTGGCAGGTGGACGCGGGACGCCCCGACTGGGCAGAGTCGTGAGCATGGAATCGGCCTCCGCGCAGGGTCCCGCCGCGAGCGTGCGAGCGGAGGGGGGCGAGGGGGACCTTCCGCTGCTCGCCGCCGCCTACTCCGACGCCGACCGCACCATCGAGCTGCGCCGGCGGCTGCACCGGCACCCGGAGATCGGGCTGCACCTGCCGCGCACGCAGGCCGCGGTGCTCGAGGCGTTCGCGGAGCTGCCGCTGGAGGTCACCACCGGGACGACGACCAGCTCCGTCGTCGCGGTGCTGCGCGGCGCGCGCCCGGGGCCGACCTACCTGCTGCGCGCCGACATGGACGCGTTGCCCGTGCACGAGGACAGCGGGCTGCCCTTCGCCTCGCAGGTTCCCGGCGCGATGCACGCCTGCGGGCACGACACCCACGTCGCCATGCTCGTCGGGGCCGCGCGGCTGCTCGCGGCCCGCCGGGAGGAGCTGGCCGGGCAGGTGGTCCTCATGGTCCAGCCGGGCGAGGAGGGCTTCCACGGCGCCCGGTACATGCTCGACGAGGGCCTGCTCGACGTCGTCCCGGAGGCGCCGGTGAGCGGCGCGTTCGCGCTGCACATCTCCTCCACGCTGCCCAGTGGGAGCGTCAACGTCCGGCCGGGGCCGATGATGGCCGCCGCCGACCAGTGGCGGATGACCTTGCGGGGCCGCGGTGGGCACGCCTCGGAGCCGCACGCGGCCGCCGATCCGATCCCGGTGGCGGCGGAGATCGTGCTGGCCCTGCAGGCCATGGTGACCCGGCGGGTCGACGTCTTCGACCCCGCCGTCGTCACCGTCGCGCACATCGAGGCCGGGTCCACGAACAACGTCATCCCCGACACCGCCTACCTGGAGGGGACGATCCGGACGCTCTCCGCGGAGCGCCGGGCCGACGTCGTCGCCTCGGTCCATCGGGTGGCCACCCACGTCGCCGCCGCGCACGAGCTGGAGCTGCACTGGGAGCACTTCGAGGGCTACCCGGTCACGATGAACGACCCCGGCATGGCCGCTCAGGTGCTGGAGACCGCTGCCGAGCTGCTCGGCCGGCAGGCGAGCGTGCTCATGCCCGCGCCGCTCATGGGGGCCGAGGACTTCTCCTACGTGCTCCAGCGGGTGCCCGGCGTCATGGCGTGGCTCGGTGCCCGCCCGCACGGCGTGGACCCGGCGACGGCCCCGCCCAACCACTCCAACCTGGCGGTCTTCGACGAGGAGCCGCTGCCCGCCGGGGTGGCCCTCTACGCGCAGATGGCCCTCCAGGCGTTGTCCGGCTGAACGCGGAACGGCCCGCCTCCCCGGAGGGAAACGGGCCGTCCACGGTGGCCCCCTGCAGGGTTCCGCCGCGAGCTCGCGAGCGGCGGGGCAGGGGGTCCTTCGTCAGGTCGCCGGGCTGGGGTCCGACCGCTCGTCGGGGGGCGCGGCCTGCACGTCGCGCACCTGGTACTTCTCCACGGCCTCGCGGACCTTCGCGCGATCCACCTGACCCTCGTCGGCCAGCGACGCCAGCGCCCGCACCACGATCGACTCGGCGTCGACGTGGAAGTGCCGGCGCAGCGCGGGCCGGGTGTCGGAGAGGCCGAACCCGTCGGTGCCCAGCGTCGACATCCCACCGGGCACGTACGGCGCGATCAGGTCCGGCACGGCGCGCATCCAGTCCGAGACCGCCACCACGGGGCCGGTGGTCTGCTGCAGCCGCGCGGTGACGTACGGGGTCCGCGGCTCCTCCTCCGGGTGCAGCAGGTTCCACTCGTCGCACTCGTCGGCCTGGCGGCGCAGCTCCGTCCAGGAGGTCACCGACCACACGTCGGCGGTGACGCCCCAGTCCTGGGCCAGCAGCTCCTGCGCCCGGAGCGCCCACGGCACCGCCACGCCGGAGGCGAGCAGCTGCGTGCGGGGACCGTCGCCGCCCGCACCCTCGGCGTAGCGGTACATCCCGGCCAGGAGCCCCTGCACGTCGAGCCCGTCGGGCTCGGCCGGCTGGTTGAACGGCTCGTTGTAGACGGTCAGGTAGTACATGACGTCGGGGGAGCGGGAGCCGCCCAGCGGGGCGCCCGGGTCCTCGCCGTACATGCGCACCAGCGCGTCGCGGGTGATGTGGGCGACCTCGTAGGAGAACGCCGGGTCGTAGGACACCACCGCGGGGTTGGTGTGCGCCATGAGCAGCGAGTGGCCGTCCTCGTGCTGCAGCCCCTCGCCGTTGAGCGTGGTGCGCCCGGCGGTGGCGCCCAGCAGGAAGCCCCGGCTCATCTGGTCGGCGGCGGCCCAGATGGAGTCGGCGGTCCGCTGGAACCCGAACATCGAGTAGAAGATGTAGATGGGGATCATCGGCTCGCCGTGGGTCGAGTACGACGTCGCGACGGCCGTGAAGGACGCCGTCGAGCCGGCCTCGTTGATGCCCTCGTGCAGGATCTGGCCCTGCTCGGACTCCTTGTAGGTGAGCATCAGCTCGCGGTCGACCGAGGTGTACCGCTGGCCCGCCGGGTTGTAGATCTTCTGCGTCGGGAAGAGGCTGTCCATCCCGAACGTGCGGGCCTCGTCCGGGATGATCGGCACGAAGCGCGGGCCGAGCTCGGGGTCCTTGAGCAGCTCCTTGAGCAGGCGGACGAACGCCATCGTCGTCGCCACCTCCTGCTTGCCCGAACCGCGCCGCAGGACGTCGAGCGCCTTGTCCTCGGGCGCCTTGAGCGTCTTGAACTCCGACCGCCGGCGCGGCACGGCGCCGCCCAGCGCCCGGCGCCGCTCGAGCATGTACTGCATCTCGTCGGAGTCCGGGTCGGGCTTGTAGTAGGGCGGCAGGGTCTTGTCCAGCGCCGAGTCGGGGATGTCCAGGTAGAGCCGGTCGCGGAAGGCGGCGAGGTCCTCGGCGGTCAGCTTCTTCATCTGGTGCGTCGAGTTGCGGCCCTCGAAGTGGCTGCCCAGCGTCCAGCCCTTGATGGTCTTGGCGAGGATGACCGTGGGCTGGCCCTTGTGCTCCATCGCGGCCTTGTAGGCGGCGTAGACCTTGCGGTAGTCGTGGCCACCGCGGGCGAGGTCCCAGACCTCCTTGTCGCTCATCCCCTCGACGAGCTTGCGGGTCCGCGGGTCGCGGCCGAAGAAGTGCTCGCGGACGAAGGCGCCGTCCTCGGCCTTGTACGTCTGGTAGTCGCCGTCGGGCGTGGAGTTCATCAGGTTGACCAGGGCGCCGTCGCGGTCGGCGGCCAGCAGCCTGTCCCAGCCGCGGCCCCAGATCACCTTGATGACGTTCCAGCCGGCGCCGCGGAAGAACGACTCCAGCTCCTGGATCACCTTGCCGTTGCCGCGGACCGGGCCGTCCAGCCGCTGCAGGTTGCAGTTGATGACGAAGGTGAGGTTGTCCAGCTCCTCGCGGGCGGCCAGGCCGATGACACCGAGCGACTCGGGCTCGTCCATCTCGCCGTCGCCGAGGAAGGCCCACACGTGCTGGTCGGAGGTGTCCTTGATCCCGCGGGCGTGCAGGTAGCGGTTGAACCGCGCCTGGTAGATGGCGTTCATCGGGCCCAGGCCCATGGAGACGCTGGGGAACTCCCAGAAGTCGGGCATCAGCCGGGGGTGCGGGTAGGACGACAACCCGCCGCCGGGGTGGCTGACCTCCTGGCGGAAGCCGTCGAGCTGCTGCTCGGTGAGCCGGCCCTCGAGGAACGCGCGGGCGTAGATGCCGGGGGAGGCGTGACCCTGGAACCAGATCTGGTCGCCGCCGCCGGGGTGGTCCTTGCCGCGGAAGAAGTGGTTGAAACCGACCTCGTACAGCGACGCCGACGACGCGTAGGAGGAGATGTGCCCGCCGACGCCGATCCCGGGTCGCTGCGCCCGGTGCACCATGATCGCGGCATTCCACCGGATGTAGGCGCGGATCCGGCGCTCGGCGTCCTCGTCACCGGGGAACCAGGGCTCGCGCTCCGGCGGGATCGTGTTGATGTAGTCGGTGCTGCGCAGGGCCGGGACGCCGACCTGCTGCTCGCGGCTGCGCTCGAGCATGCGGAGCATCAGGTACCTGGCCCGGTTGCGGCCGGCGTGGTCGACGACGGCGTCGAGGGACTCCAGCCACTCCTGGGTCTCCTCGGGGTCGGTGTCGACCAGCTGACTGGGGAGCCCGTCGGTGATGACCGCGCGGGCCTGTCCTACCCGGGCGGGGTCGCCGTCCGGCTGCTGCGGTGCGCTCATGGGTCCATCGTCTCCTGCCGACCTCGCCGCCGTCACCTCCCGGTGCCATCTACCGGGGAAGTCGTGTCGCACGGGCCGGTGGGCACCGCGGGCGTCGCGCCGGTGAACGCAGGCTTGCGTCGTGCCCGTCATGCCCTACGCTTCCGCCAGCGGCGCCTCGTACGGACGGCGCCGCTCCGGGGGGCGACCCTCGGAAGGTGACCGCGTCGGTGACAGGGTGAGGGGTGGCATGACCAGGGTGCGGGTGATTCTCCCGCTGGTCGTGTCGGTTCCGGTCCCGTGCCCGTCCTTCGCGCGCCCGGCACCTGCCGCCCTCCCGGTCCTCCTGTGACACCTTCGCGCGCGGTCACCGGCCCGACAGGGCACCATCCACCCCACAGCAGGTCAGCAGACCGACCCATGGAGGAGCAGCAGGGATGAGCGTCGACAGCGCCGGCATGGCGGCTCGGCTGGGCATCAAGCCGGGCATGGTCGTGCAGGAGCTCGGCTGGAGCGAGGACGCCGACGAGGACCTGCGCGACTCCATCATCGAGGCCTCGGGCAGCGAGATGGTGGACGAGGACACCGACGAGGTGGCCGACGTGGTCATCCTCTGGTGGCGCGAGGACGACGGTGATCTGTTCGACGCCCTGACCGACGCGCTCACCTCGCTGGCCGACGAGGGCGTCGTCTGGCTGCTGGTGCCGAAGTCGGGCCGGCCCGGGCACGTGGAGCCGGGCGACGTCACCGAGGTGGCGCCGACGGCCGGCCTGTCGCAGACCAGCAGCATCTCCGCGGCCAAGGACTGGTCGGGCATCCGCCTGGTCACCCCGAAGGCCGCGCGCAGCCGCCGCTGAGCGGAGGGCGTCTCTGCCCCACCGCTCGGCGGTACGACCGTGCAGAGGGGTCGTTCCAGCACTCGAAGGGCCTCGCGTCCCCAGCGCCCGCATGCTGAGGACGAGCCTCTGGACGGGGCCGACGGCGGTCACTGAACGTCTGTGCGGCACGATCGGGGGCATGAGCCTCTCCGTCGGTGACCGCGCCCCCGAGTTCACCCTTCCCGACCAGGACAAGCAGGTCGTCTCCCTCGCCGACCTGCGCGGCACCCCCGTGCTGCTGGTCTTCTACCCCTTCGCCTTCTCCGGCATCTGCACCGATGAGCTCTGCCAGCTGCGCGACGAGCTGACCTCCTACACCGACGCCGGGGTGAAGGTGCTGGCCATCAGCACCGACCCCGTCTTCAGCCTCAAGGCGTTCAAGGCGCAGGAGAACCTCGAGTTCCCGCTGCTCTCGGACTTCTGGCCGCACGGCACGGTCGCCCAGGCCTACGGCGTGTTCAACGAGAAGGCCGGCATGGCCGTGCGCGGCACCTTCCTGGTCGACGCCGAGGGTGTCATCGCCTTCACCGAGGTGAACGCGCCCGGCGACGCCCGCCAGCAGTCCGGCTGGAAGGACGCCGTCGCGAAGCTGGCCTCCTGAGGCCGGGCGTCCGGGGCCATACCCTGGACGCGCCGGGCGCGTAGCTCAGCGGTAGAGCTCTCGCCTTACAAGCGAGCGGTCGCAGGTTCGAACCCTGTCGCGCCCACTGTCGTGCCACATCCCGCGGCATCCGCCGTCGGCTCGTGGTGGTGTCGCGAGCTCCGGACACCACCACGAGCCGACGACCGGCGGCGTGCGGCCCGCTTGGCGGGACGAGGCGTCAGGCGGCGACGGCGTCCTCGGCCGCGGCGGTGCGGGGGGCGGCCGGCTTCGGGAAGGCCGGGCGCAGGAACGCCGGCGCCCGGAACGGCTTCCACTCGCCCTCGGGCTGGGCCAGCCGGTCGGCGATCGCCCAGATGGCGGCCGGGTGGTGGCCGATGCCCAGGTGGCTCGCGGTGACGGCGATGTTCTCGCAGCGCTCGCCGGGGAGGTTCAAGCAGGTCTGCCAGTGCACGATGCCGTCGTAGTGGGAGTAGATCGAGGTCGCGGGCACCGGCAGCGGGCAGCCCTCGGACTCGAGCGGGAACTGACGCTGCTCCACGTGCAGGTGGGCGTAGCGGTCGAACGCCTTGCTGGCTCGGCTCTGCGTGTGCCGCTCGATGCGGAACGGGCTGCCGAGGGTGATCACCTGGCGCACCTGGTCGGGGGACTGCCGGGCGAGGTCCCGGGCGAAGATGCCGCCCAGGCTCCACCCGATGACCGTCACCTTGCGGCGGTAGCGGCCGTGCAGGTAGTCGAGCCTGTCGCGCAGGCCGTTGACGCAGATGGCGGTGGGGCCGATGTTGCGGCCCAGCCCCCAGCCGTGCACGCGGTAGCCCAGGCGCCGCAGCGTCGCCCGCAGCACCCGGGTGGAGGTGTCGTCGGCGAGGAAGCCGGGGAGGACCAGCACGGGGTGCCCGTCGCCCTTGGGCAACCGCTGCGTGAGCGGGCGGGCCGCCAGGTAGAGGCCGTAGTCCGCGATCGCCCTGGTGGGCTCGCTCAGGTAGAGCGGGAGTGCGGGACCGTCACCCTGCTGTCGTGCCACGTCGTCCTCCAGGCTGCCGTCCATTCGTGCAGGGGCTCTACCAAGATGCGGCCTGGCTCACACCTGGCGGTCGCATACGCGCGGGCACATGTTGCCGAACTGTGTCCTGCGTCATAGCACGCGTTCGCGTTCCGCGCATCCGCACGACCGGGCCGCACTGCGCCCGCTGGCAACTCGTGCCACGGTACGGACGACCGCACGGGGAAGAAGGGCACTGATGAGCGAGGACGACATGCCGGGCCGCAGCCGCACCGTGGACCTGGACGGCCCGGTGCACTACCTGGACTTCGGCGGCGCGTCCGACGGGCCGGCGGTCGTGCTGGTGCACGGTCTCGGTGGATCGCACCTGAACTGGGACCTGGTCGCCCCGGCCCTGCGGGAGCACGCGCGGGTGTTCGCCCTCGACCTCCCCGGCTTCGGCCGCAGCGAGCCCGGCGGCCGCAAGGCCAGCGTCCCGGCCAACGTCACGGTGCTGCACCGTTTCCTCACCGAGGTGGTCGGCGAGCCCGCCGTCCTGGTGGGGAACTCCATGGGCGGCATGATCTCGGTCCTGGCGACGGGGGAGCACCCCGAGGCGGTGCGCGGTCTGGTGCTGCTCGACCCCGCCGTGCCCGGCCCGCGCCGCGCGCTGGATCCGCTGGTGGCGATGACGTTCGCGCTGTACGCGATCCCGTTCGTGGGGGAGCGCTTCCTGTGGTGGCGGCGCCAGCGGACGTCGGCCCTGGTCCGCGTGCACGACATGCTGGAACTGGTGGGCGTGGACCCCGAGCGGGTGCCCTCCGACGTCATCGACCGGTCGGTCACCCTCATCGAGGAGCGCCGCGACGTCCAGGGCATGGACCGGGCGTTCCTCGCCGCCGCCCGCTCGGTGCTGCGGGTGCTCGCCGACCCCCGCCGCTACCGGGCCGCGATGGCGTCCATCGACGTTCCCGTGCTGCTGGTGCACGGCGACCGCGACCGGCTGGTGCCGGTGCAGGCCGCCCGGGACATCGCCCGGCAGCACCCCGCCTGGCGCTACGCGGAGTGGTCCGACGTCGGGCACGTGCCGCAGCTGCAGGAGCCGGAGCGGACCGTCGCCGAGATGCTCGACTGGATGCGGGACACGGCGCTGACCAGCTCGCCGGCCTGACCACGCGGGGGACACCGCCGCCGCGGTCGGGTCAGGGGTGCGCGTCGAGCGTGTCGCGCAGCGCCTCCAGGCCGGTGTAGCGGGGGCGCCACCCCAGCTCCTCCCGGGCCCGGGTGGTGTCCATGATCACCGGTCGGCCGGCCGCCTCGATCCACTCGGCCGCCGGCGGGAGGAACGGCAGCCGGGACACCGCCCGCGCCGTCACCTGCGCGGGCGCGGCGGGCAGCGGAACCGGGATCGCGCCGAACTCGCGGGCGACGTCGGCCGCGGTCAGCACGCCCTCGCCGGCGATGTTGTAGGCGCCGGGCGGCCCGGCGCCCAGGACGCAGAGCAGCAGTGCCTGGCCGACGTCGTCCTCGTGGACGAACTGCAGCGGATGCTTCGGCACCAGCAGCGGCACCGGAACCGGCAACCGCCGCGGCCGGCCGAACAGCAGGCGGCCCAGCGGTGCGAGCGGGCCGGGCAGCACGTCCTTGGCACCGACGGCATGCGGGCCGAGCACCACCGACGGGCGCAGCAGGTACAGCGCCAGGTCGGGTGCGGCCGACGCCTCCTCCTGCAGCAGGTGCTCGAGCTCGGCCTTCTCCTGCGCGTAGAACAGCCGCGACGCCGGGCGCACCGGCCAGTCCTCGGAGATCCGCTCGGGGTTGTCGCGGTGGAAGCCGTACGCCGCCACGGAGGAGGAGTGGACGAACCGGCGGGCGCCGACGGCGGCCGCCGCGCGGAAGACGTTCAGCGTGCCGTCGACGTTGACGGCGCGCGTCGTGCCCCGGGAGGCGTTCCCGGTGATCAGGAAGGCCAGGTGGACGACGACGTCGGCGCCGCGGAACGCCTGCCGGAGCGCCTCGGGGTCGCGGATGTCGCCCTGCCGGTACTCCATCTTCGTCCAGCCGCGCTCGGCCGGGTCGAACGCCCGGCGGGCGATGCCGATGACCCGCTCGACGCGGTCGTCGTCCTGCAGCAGCGGGAGCAGGCCGGCGCCGAAGGTGCCGGTGGGGCCGGTGACCGCGACGGTCAGCCCGCGCTCCCCGCCCGCCGCCTCCCTGGCCGGGCCGCGTCTCTTCGTCGGGCTCATCGGGCGCTGGCCCGGGCGCGGGACTTCGCGCCGGTCGGCTGGGGGACGTCGGGGGTGGCCTGGTCGGCCCGGGCGTGCTCGAGCAGCTCCTCGATGCCGCGCCGGATCCCGCCCGAGAGGACGTCGACGTCGGGAAAGGCGTCGAAGTCGGCGTTGATGCCGAAGGTCATCGTGTCGAGGTAGCTGAAGATGCCGATGGAGCACCGGATGCCACCGGCGATCGGCACGTAGGCGTGCGCCGAGGTCATCCGCTTGCCCAGCACGTAGAGCGGCACCCGCGGACCTGGGACGTTGGTGGTGACCGCCTGGCACCACATCTGCCCGGCCTGCATGCCTGCCCGGACGCCCATGGAGAGCAGGCCCGGGGCCACGAAGTCGCCCATCGCGATGATCGACGGGACGTCGACGGCCTGCATGGCCCGCTTGTGCTCGTCCATCTGGCGGCGGACGGTCCGCAGCCGGGAGACCGGGTCGGGGTCGCCGACGGGCAGGTCGACGAAGACGCACGACACCTGGTTGTCCAGCGCGCCGCGCTTGCTCTGCGCGCGCACCGAGACCGGCACCATCGACCGGACCACCAGGTCCTCCGAGGACAGCTCCCCGCGGCCCTGCAGCAGGTCGCGGAAGCCCTTGGTGATGGCGGTGAGAACGACGTCGTTCACGGTTCCGCCCAGCGCCGTGCGGACGGCCTTGAACTCCTGGAACCTCCCGGCGGTCCAGGCCCACCGGCGGTGCGGGCCGATGTGGCCGTTGAGCGAGCGGGCCGTCGGGGTCACCGCCTGCCGGGCCAGGGACGGCACCGTCTTCGCCAGCGTGCGCCCGACTCCGGTGAGGCCGCGGGCACCCCGGACCGCGCTGCCCACGCTCGGCAGGCTGGTGAGGGTGCGCAACGGCTGGGTCATCGCCTCGGTGACGGCGCCGGCGACGAGGGCCATCGACGAGGGGTCGTGGCGCGGGGTCCAGTCGCGCGGATCGCCGTGGGCGGCGTCGGGATCGAGGTCGAACATCAGCTGCATGAGGTCGGTGCCGGCGACGCCGTCGACCATGCAGTGGTGGACCTTCGAGATGATCGCCCAGCGGCCCTCCGCCAGGCCCTCGACCAGCCACAGCTCCCACAGCGGCTTGGCCATGTCCAGGCGCTGGCCCAGCACCCGGCCGGCCAGGTTGCGCAGCTGCTCGTCGCCGCCCGGCGAGGGCACCGCGGTGTGCCGCACGTGGTAGAGGATCTGGAAGTGCGGGTCGTCGACCCACATCGGCCGGCCCAGCTGCAGCGGCACCTCACGGACCCGCTGGCGGTAGCGCGGCACGAGCGGGAGCTTGCTCAGCAGCAGCCGCACCACGTCGCCGTAGCCGGGCGCCGGGCCGTCGAAGACGGCCACCGACCCCACGTGCATCGGGGTGTTCTCGCTCTCCGCGAAGTAGAACCCGCTGTCGAGGGCGCTCAAGCGGTCCACGTCTTCACTCCTCGCCGCCCGGTCCCGCTGTTCGGACCAGGGCCGTCGCACGTCCCGGATGGCCGCCGAAGTTATGTGTGTCTTCTGGGTAGACGCAACCTGACTGTGTGGCGACGGCCACAGCCTGGGTGCCCGGATTCGGCGCGGTCAACCGGCTTCGCGGACGCCGTCCTCGACGCGGTCGAGCAGGTCGAGCAACGCCTGGTCGACCACCGCCCTGCGGGTGAGGTTCACGCTGTGCCCGGCGCCGGGGACGACGACCAGCTCGGCTCCCGGCCCGATCGTCTCGGCGATCCGCCGGCCGTGCGCGGCCGGGGTGAGCCGGTCGTGGGTGGCGGCCACCACGGTCACCGGTATCCGCCGCAGCACCGGCAGGGCGGCGGTCTCGTCGTGGTCGAGGAAGGTCGCGTAGAAGGCCATGGTCACCGGCAGCGGCGTCGCCTCCAGCAGCTCCTGGACCATCCGGACCGAGCGTCGGTCGGCGTCGTCCCGGCCGAAGAGCAACCGCCGGATCGACCGTCGGCCCACGAACCGTCCCCGCCACGGCAGCTGCTCCAACCGGGGGGCGAGCCGCTGGAGCAGCCACAGGTACAGCGGCAGCAGGCCGAGCCGACGTCCCACCTTCACGAGGAACCCGACCGGACCGGTGCCGACCAGCCCCCCGGCGGAGGTGGCGAGCAGGAACGCGCCGACGACCCGGCCGCCGAACAGCTCCGGCCGCTGGCGGGCCAGCGCGAGGATGCTCATCCCGCCCATCGAGTGCCCGGCCAGCACCACCGGCCCGGTCGGGGCGACGGCGTCGAGCACCTGGCCGAGGTCACGGCCGGTGCGGTCGATCGTGGCCTTGGTGAGCGGCGTCCAGCCGGACCGGCCGTGCCCGCGCTGGTCCCAGAGCACCAGCCGGGTGCGGTCGCGCAGCGCCTCCCGCTGCAGCTGCCACTCCGCCAGCCGGGCGGTGAAGCCGTGGCAGAGGACGACGGTGAGCGGTGCGTCCATCGCCCCGCCCCCGGCCGGCCCGTCCACCTCCACGTGCAGGTCGACGCCGTCGTCGGTGGTCACCGTCCGGGAGCCCGGCGGCGGGGGGCCGTCGAGCGGGGGCAGGATCAGCAGCGGCGGGTCGCTGGGCACGGCGCCATCCCAGGCCCCGTGGGCCGGGCACGCAACCGGGGCGGAGCGCCGGGGCCACGGTTCGTGCACGAACCGTGGTCCCGGGCCCCGCGGCACGACGACGTGTGCACGAAACGGTGCCCCGGTCCCCGGTTCGGCGCCCGCCGCCGCGGTCAGTGCCAGGTGCGCCGGCCCGGCGCGGCGTCCCGCACCAGCCGGCGGGCCACGTCCACCTCGCGCGCGACCGGGGCCAGCACGCCCTCGGCGTGCAGCTCGGCGTCGTCCGGTGCCCGGGGTGCCCGGACGTCGTCCTCGAGCGAGCGGATGGCCCGGCGCAGCACCGCCACCTGGGCGAGGTCCGGGGCCGGCTCGCCGCCGCGGGTGGCGATGACCGCCTCGGTGACCGCGTCGGAGGTGCGCTCCAGCTGCACGATGACCGGCCACCAGGCGGCTGCCCGCGTGCTGATCGGTGGCGGCTCGGCGAGCCGCCGCTGCAGCTGGGTCTGCAGCTCGGTGAGCGCGCGGTAGTTGCGCCGGCGGGCACGCCGGCGCTCGGCCGGGCTGCCGGTGAAGGCGGCGTCGACGAAGGCGTCCAGGGCGAGGGCGGCGGCCCGCAGGGCCTCGTCCAGGGGGGCCCGCCAGGTCTGCGGCCACAGCAGGTAGCCGAAGACCAGCACGATGGCGCAGCCGATCAGCGTGTCCAGCAGCCGCGCGCCGACCAGCCCCGGGCCGCCGGGGAGGGCGAGGTCCAGCAACAGGATGATCAGCGGCGTCTGGAAGACGGAGAACAGCCCGAAGTTCGCGTTGCGGGCCCACGGCAGGACGGCCGCGGAGCAGGCGAGCGCGACGAGCACCCAGCCGTTGCGGGGCAGGACCGCCAGGAGCGCCGAGCCGAGCAGGACGCCCAGCAGCGTGCCGGCCCCGCGCTGCACGGCGCGGGTGAACACCGACCCGAAGTCGGGCTTGAGGATGATGGCGACGGTGAGCAGCACCCAGTAGGGACGCTCGATCGGCACGTACTGGCGGGCGATCTCGGCGACGGTCATGCACAGCGACAGGCGGACGGCGAAGGCGCGGGTGTCTGCGCTGGCCACGGTTCGGTCGGCCAGGTCCCGCGCCCGGGCCCGGAGGCTGGACTCCGGCCGGGGCGCCGCAGCGCTGGCCCGCTCCTCGGGATCGCCGACGACGTTCCACACCAGCCGGACGCCGTGCCGCACCGCCCGCACGGCGGGGTGCCCCTCCTCGAGCGGGGCGGGCCGCTGGTCGGTCAGTTCACCGCTCCCGGTGATCGCCGCCGCCAGTGCGTGCACCGCGGTCACGTCCTGCGGGTCGGCCGGCACGCCCGCCCGCGCGGCGGCGACCGCCCCCTCCACCAGCGGTGCCGCGGCGTTCAGGACGCCGGCCAGCTCGGACAGCTGGCGGGTGCGGCCGGCGGAGCGGCTGCGGCTGCGGATGACGCGGTCGTAGGCGGTGTTGAGCGCGGTGGTGAGGCTCCGGCGGGCGTCGGGCGCGGTGTCGCTGCCGATCGCCGCGAGCAGCTCGCCGATCCGCGTGAAGACCGTGGCGACGGCGGCCCGGTCGGGGTCGAGCTGCTCGGTGCGGGCCTGGACGAGGGTGATCAGCGTCGCCCAGGCCGCGCCGCAGAAGAAGAAGCCCACCTCGGCGACCGCCGGCAGCGGGGTGACCAGACCGGAGGCCAGCGCCGTGTAGATCAGCAGCTGGAGCGAGCCCAGGGAGAGCGCGGCGTTGACCGCGCTGATGAGCGCGGCGACCGCCGACAGCAGGGCGATGACCACCACCGGCTCCCACCCGCCGCCGGTGGCGTACTGGCCGGTCAGCAGGCCCAGGGTGCCGAACAGCGTCGCCGCGCCGATCCGCCGGAGCCGGTCCCGCAGCGGCCCCGGTTGCGGCGCCAGGCTCGCGGCGAGCGCCCCCATGGTGCCGAAGACGCCGGCGCCCAGGGCCGCGGCCGAGTCCAGCCCGCCGCCGACCGTGAGGGACGCGGCCAGCGGAGCGGGGACGGCGACGGCGAACCTGGCGACGTCGCGCCACGGGACGGGCGGGGGCGTGGTGCGGACCAGCTCCTCCAGCCATGCCGGTGGCCGCAGCGCCCGTTCCCGACGCCGCCCGTCCGCCACTCCGGAAGCTTGTCACTGCGCAGCACCGGGCGTGCACCCCCGCCTACGCTGACCAGCCGTGACCGTGCTGCTCGGCGAGGTCCTCGCCGCCCTCGACGCCCGCTACGACCCCGCCCTCGCCGAGGGCTGGGACGCGGTCGGCCTGGTGTGCGGCGATCCCGCGGACGAGGTCCGGTCGGTGCTGTTCGCCGTCGACCCCACCGCCGCCGTCGTCGACGAGGTGGTCGCCACCGGCGCCCAGTTGCTGGTCACCCACCACCCGCTGTTCCTCACCGCGGTGCACGGCGTGCCGGCCGACGACGCCAAGGGCCGGCTGGTGCACCGGCTGATCCGGGCCGGCGCGGGGTTGTTCGTCGCGCACACCAACGCCGACCGGGCGCCCTGTGGGGTCAACGCCGCGCTGGCCGCCGTCCTGGGGCTCGCCGACCCCGTTCCGCTGGAGCCGGCCGGCGACGATCCGCGCGCCGGCCTCGGCCGCGTGGGCGCGCTGCCCGGACCGATGACCCTGCGGGAGTTCGCCGGGCACGCGGCGGCGGTGCTGCCGGCCACGGCCGGGGGCGTCCGGGCGGCGGGCGACCCCGACCGGATCGTCCGCCGGGCGGCGGTGTGCGGCGGCAGCGGGGGGTCGCTGCTCCCGGCCGCCGCGGCCGCCGGGGCGGACGTGCTCCTCACCAGCGACCTGAAGCACCACCCGGTGTCCGACGCCCTGGAGGTGCCGGGTCCGGCGCTGGTCGACGTGGCGCACTACGCCTCGGAGTGGCCCTGGCTGCCGGTGGCCGCCGACGTGCTGCGCGGCGATCTCGGCGACCGGGTGGAGGTCGGGGTGTCCACCCGGCGGACCGATCCGTGGAGCTGCCGGGCCGACGCGGCCGGCTGAGCCCGCCGGCTCAACCGTGACCGGCGGCGCGCAGCGCCCGGACGCAGGAACGCTCGAGGGCGCGCTGACGGCGGATGCGGGTGAGCAGGCCCGGCACCGGCTCCAGCTCCCGGGTCGCGGCCGGTTGCGTCACGGTGAGCCGGTCGTCGGCGTACCGGCCGGCGGTCGTGTGCACGGTCCACCGCTCGACGTCGGGCACGGACAGCTCCTGACCGACGAGCACCGCCGGTCCCCTCACGCCCGCCGGACCGCCCCGCACCCCCAGCGGAGCGGTGCCCCAGTCGGCCACCCGCACGGTGCGCACGTGCAGCGTTCCGTCGTCGACCCCCAGCACCACATCGCCCGGGCCCTCGCGCCGCCCGCCCGCGACGACGTCGACGGGTTCCAGCACCAGCACCAGCCGGGGCAGGTACCACCAGTGCTCGCGGCGCAGCATCGGTGAGTCGGCGAGCGCGCGGGCCGGCGGATGCTTGCGCAGCTCCTGGTCGAGCAGCTCGTCGGTGAACAGGTCGCCCGCGCCGTCCTCGACGAGCGTGAGCGGCCCGGTGGCCACCAGGGGCGCCCAGCGGGACCCGGTCAGCCGCGGATCGGAGAGGACCAGCGCCGCCGCGCCGCCCGAGGCCGCGGCGCGGGCGGTCCCCACGTGCGCCCACGGGAGGGCGACCGCCGGCCGGCCGCCGAGGACCAGGGGGACGACGCCGACGGCGCCGGGCGCCTCGCCGGGCGTGCGCCATAACAGTTCGGCCACACCGGCGGAGTGGATCGCTGCGGGCAGACTTGTGGCGTCCATCACCTGGTTGTCTACTCCCTCCGACGGCGGCGACGGTGCCGCCCGTGGACCTTGGGGGTCGCCGTGCCCGCGTTCGTCGTGGCCGCAGTCGTCGGGGTGCTGTTCTTCCTCGGCTACCGGTACTACTCCAGCTACCTGGCCCGGAAGGTGTACGCCCTCGACCCGGCCTTCGTCACGCCGGCGCACCAGTTCAACGACGGCAACGACTTCGTGCCGACGAACAAGCACGTCCTCTTCGGCCACCACTTCACCTCGGTGGCCGGGGCCGCGCCGATCGTCGGCCCGGCGATCGCGGTCTTCTGGGGCTGGGGACCGGCGCTGACCTGGATCGTCCTCGGCACGATCTTCGCCGCCGGGGTGCACGACCTGGGCGCGCTGGCGGTGTCGGTCCGGCACAAGGCGAAGAGCATCGGCACGCTGGCCGGCGAGGTCATCAACGGCCGGGCCCGCAAGCTCTTCCTGGCCATCATCTTCTTCCTGCTGACCCTGGTGAACGCGGTGTTCGCGGTGGTCATCGGCAACCTGTTCGTCGCCAACCCGGGCGCGGTCATCCCGATCGTGGGCGAGATCCCGCTGGCCATCGCCATCGGTGTCTACATCTACCGCACCCGCTCGTCGGCCCTGCTGCCCTCGATCGTGGGCGTGGTGGTGCTCTACGCGCTGATCCTGGTCGGCAACGCCTTTCCGATCTCGCTCGACGGGCTGGCCGAGGCGCTCGGCGTCGAGCAGACCCGCAACGTCTGGGTCGTCCTGCTCTTCGCCTACACCTGGATCGCCTCGCGCATCCCGGTGTGGGTCCTGCTGCAGCCGCGCGACTACATCAACAGCCACCAGCTGTTCATCGCGCTCGGGGTCATCGCCCTGGGCGTCATCGTCGGCATGAACACCATCCAGGCGCCGGTGGTCAACGACGTCCCCGAGGGGTCACCGAGCTTCTTCCCGTTCCTGTTCATCACCATCGCCTGCGGGGCGATCTCCGGCTTCCACTCGCTGGTCTCCTCCGGGACCACCTCCAAGCAGCTGGACAAGGAGTCCGACGCCCGCTACGTCGGGTACATGGGCGCCGTCGGGGAGGGCTCCCTGGCCACCGGCGCTGTCCTCGCCGCCACGGCGGGGGTCGCGGCGTCCCAGGCCGACTGGCAGGCGCTCTACCCCGACTTCGCCACGGCGTCGAGCGGCGCCACCGGCAACTTCGTCCGGGGGGTGGCCGAGTTCGCCAACAACATCGCCATCCCGCTGGACCTCGCGACCATCTTCGCCGCGGTCGTCGTCATCAGCTTCGCCGCCACCACGATGGACACCGGCGTGCGGCTGCAGCGCTACGTCGTCCAGGAGATCGGCGAGCTGGTCAAGGTCCGAGCGCTCTCCCGGAACCTCACGGTGGCGACCACCATCGCCGTCGTGATCCCGCTGGCCATGGCGCTCCTGCCCGGCGGCGGGGAGGCGGGGTACACGTTCGGCGTCCTGTGGCAGCTGTTCGGGACCACCAACCAGCTCACCGCAGGGCTCGCGCTGTCGGTCATCGCGGTGTGGATCACCCGGCGGGGTCGGAACCCGATCGCCGCCCTCGTGCCGCTGGTGTTCCTGCTGGCCATGACCACGTGGGCGCTGCTGGTCAACCTGCGCAACTTCGTCCGGGACGACCAGTGGGTCCTGGCGCCGCTGGACGCGGTCATCTTCGTCCTGGCGGTCTGGCTGATCGTCGAGGCCGCCCTGGCCCTCCGCGCGGCGCACCGGGAGCGGCCGTCGGTCGTGGACGCCGACGGCACCGGTGCCGGGCGGGAGTCCGTCGTGGCCCGGGCGAACCCGGACGAGCCGACGTCGGACCGCCCGATCGGAGGCCCCGACCGGGACGGCGACCGGTGAGCCGGCGGGTCGTCCTCGTCCGCGGCCCGCGCGCGGCCGCCGGGTCCGGCGGCTGCTGCAGCGGGGACGTCCGGCCCTTCGACGAGGGCGGCTCGCACGCCCACGCGCCGTCGGAGGACACCGTGGCGGCGGTGTACCGGGCGCTCCGCGCGGCGGTGCCGGCCGACGTCGCGGTCGAGGTGGTCTCGCCGTCGAACTGGCTCTGGCTGCTGCCGGCCCTGGTCACCGACGGCCGGCGCCGGGGGCTGCGCGGTGCGGCC
Source organism: Blastococcus sp. SYSU DS0973 (assembly GCF_054051055.1). Classification (NCBI taxonomy): domain Bacteria; kingdom Bacillati; phylum Actinomycetota; class Actinomycetes; order Geodermatophilales; family Geodermatophilaceae; genus Blastococcus; species Blastococcus sp. SYSU DS0973. The sequence continues at coordinate 181,860 of NZ_JBJHAN010000001.1, read as the reverse complement.
TTGCGGCGGTCGGTCCGCGCCGGGATGGCCGTGGAGTCCCTGATCGCCGACGGGGCGGTGCTCGCCTCGGGCCGGCTGCCCGCCCCGGCGGCGGCGGTGGCCGCGGTGGAGGTGGAGCTGGGCCTGCGGGGAGCCGCCGGCTCACCGGCGGGGCGGGCGGGGCAGCCGCAGGTAGGTTGAGCGGCGTGAAGGCCGACCATTTCGAGCAGCAGAAGCTCCTGGAGCTGGCGGCGGAGGACGTCGCGCTCACCCAGCTCGCGCACCGCAGGCGGACGCTTCCGGAGGCCGTCGCCGTGGAGTCCGCCGCCCAGGCGGAACGGGCGCTGGCCGATGACGCCGTCCGGGCCGAGACCGCGGCGCGGGACCTGCAGCGCGAGGTGAAGCGGCTCGAGGCGGACGTGGAGACCGTCCGGGCCCGCGCGGCCAAGGACCAGAAGCTGCTCGACTCGGGCAGCGTCGCGGCCAAGCAGATGACCGATCTGCAACACGAGCTGCAGTCACTGGCGCGCCGTCAGTCGGACCTGGAGGACCAGGAGCTCGAGCTGATGGAGAGCCTGGAGACCGCCGAGGCCGCCCTCCGGGAGGCGCGGGCGGGTGTGGAGGAGGCGCGCGCCGCGCTCGAGCGGGCCGAGCAGCTGCGCGAGGACGCGCTGGCCGACATCGCCGACAGCACGGCGCGGCACGAGGCCGCACGGGCCGCCGTCGCCGGGGGCATCTCGGCGCCGCTGCTGGGGCTCTACGACCGGATCCGCGCGCAGACCGGCACCACCGGTGCGGCGATGCTCAAGGCCCGGCAGTGCCAGGGGTGCCGGATCGAGCTGAACGGCCGGGACCTCGCCGCGGTGCGCAACGCCGACCCGCACGAGGTCGTCCGGTGCGAGAACTGCGGCCGGATCCTGGTGCGCACCGCCGAGTCCGGACTGTGAGGACGACGGGCGAGGGAGCATCGCCACTGGCTGGAGGCACCTCCCGCCTGCGGGGGACGGCGACCGAGGAGTGGATCGAGTCCGGAGTCGGGCGGGGAGCACGGTGAGCCGTCGGTTCATCGTCGAGGCGGACGGCGGGTCGCGGGGCAACCCCGGGCCGGCCGGCTACGGCGCGCTGGTGCGGGATGCGCAGACCGGGCGGGTGCTGGCCGAGCGCGCCGCGTCGGTCGGGCGGGCCACCAACAACGTCGCCGAGTACGGCGGGCTGGTCGCCGGGCTGCAGGCGGCGCTCGACCTCGACGCCTCCGCCCAGGTCGAGGTGCGGATGGACTCCAAGCTCGTCGTCGAGCAGATGTCGGGCCGCTGGAAGATCAAGCACCCCGACATGCAGCAGCTCGCGCTGCAGGCCCAGCAGATCGCCCGGAAGCTGGGGAGTGTCCGGTACACGTGGGTGCCGCGGGCGCAGAACGGTGCGGCCGACGCGCTTGCCAACAGCGCGATGGACGGCCGGCCGGTGCACCGCGACGCCGCCGCCGAGCCCTCGGCCGCCGAGGACGACGTCCAGCCGGTGCGCGAGCCTGCTCCCGTCGTCACCACCGTCACGCACCTGCTGCGCCACGGGCAGACCGAGCACACGCCCGAGCGCCGGTTCAGCGGGCGCAACGAGCTGCCGCTATCCCGCACCGGCCGGGCCGAGGCCGAGGCGGCGGGGGAGCGTGCCGCGCACCTGGGCATCGAGGTCGTCGTCGCCTCGCCGCTGGCCCGCGCGCGGGAGACCGCCGAGATCGTGGCCGCCCGGCTCGGGCTGACCGTCGAGTTCGACGACGACCTCCGGGAGCTGGACTTCGGCGACCTGGAGGGGCTGACCTTCGACGAGGCCCGCGCCCGGCACCCGCTGGCCGTGCGCCGCTTCATGTCCGACGTGACGGTGGCCGCGCCGGGGGGTGAGTCGATCGCCGACGTGAGCCTCCGGCTGGCCGGTGCCCGCCGGCGCATCCTCACCCGGCATGCGGGAAGGACCGTGCTGGTGGTCAGCCACGTCACGCCGATCAAGCTGCTGCTCGCGGCCGGGCTCGGGGTCGGCGACGACGTCGTCCATCGGGTGTTCCTCGAGGCGGCGTCGCTGTGCACGGTCGCCTGGACGTCCGAGGGCGGGGCCTCGGTGCGGCTGGTGAACGACACCGCGCACCTGCGCTGAGCGGTCCGGCCGTCCTCGGCCGACGGTCGGCGCCGTCACGTGACCGCGGACCGGCACCCTCGTCGGCGGGTCAGACCCGGGCGAACAGGTAGATCGAGACGGCCACGCCCAAGGTCACGATGAGCACCCGCAGGGGAGCCACCGGGATGCGGCTGGCGATCCGGGCGCCGAGGAAGCCGCCGACGAGGCTGGCCGGCGCGGCGACGGCGACGACGGCCCAGGCGACCGGCCCGAAGACGCCGAACACCACCAGCGTCACCGTGGCGGTGACCGCCGCGAGCGCGGACTTCAGCGCGTTGGCCAGCTTCAGCCGGTGCAGCCCGATGCCCAGCACGCCGACGAGGATCACGCCGAGCGCGCCGCCGAAGTAGCCGCCGTAAGCGGTGGCGAGGAACAGCGCCGGGTACAGCCAGGCGGGGTCGCGGCCGGGCTCGCCGGCGGCCTGACCGGCCAGGCGCCGGGTCACCAGGGGCTGGACGGCGAGCAGCAGGCTGGCCATCAGGACCAGCACGGGGACCACGACGTCGAAGGCCTCCGAGGGCGTGGTGAGCAGCAGGACGCTGCCCACCAGCCCGCCGGCGACGGCGACCGCCGAGAAGCGGACCAGCCGGCGGCGCTGCCCGGCGTACTCGCGCCGGAAGCCGGCGACGCCGCCGAGGTAGCCGGGCCACTGGGCCAGGGAGTTCGTGACGTTGGCCGCCACCGTGCCGAGCCCCAGGGCCACCAGGGTGGGGAAGAGGATCAGGGAACCGCCGCCGGCGATGGAGTTGACGACACCGGCGACGAAGGCGACACCGGCGGCGATGAGCAGGTCGACGGCGGACACGACGGGGAACCCTACGGTGGGCCCGTGCGGAAGCCGCCGAGCGCGACGTGGCTGGGAGCGCTGCTGGGTGGATCCGGGGTGCTCCACCTGGTGCGGCCGCGCACCTACCAGTGGCTGGTGCCCCCGGAGCTCGGCGACGCCCGCGCATGGGTGCTCGCCTCCGGCGTCGCCGAGATCGGCACCGCGGCGCTGCTGGCCGCGCCGGCCACCCGGCGCGCGGGCGGCTGGGCCGCCGTCGGCCTGCTGCTGGCCTTCGTGCCGGCGCATCTGCACACGTTCCGGATCGTTCCGCGGGCGGCAGTTCCGCTCGCGGTCGCGGCGGTGCGGCTGCCCCTGCAGGTGCCCATGGTGCGGGCTGCGCTGCGGGTCGCCCGCGGCCGGGCATGACCGAGGGCGGCTGCCGTGCCGAGAGGGTGACCACCGCGCCGGGGCTGGGCACACTGCGGGCATGCCGAGCGCCCCGATGCCCGACGACTGGCAGCGCGCCCTGGTCGTCGCCGCCCACCCCGACGACATCGAGTACGGCCTCGCCGCCGCCGTCGCCGTGTGGACGGCGGCCGGCAAGGAGGTGCACTACCTGCTGGCCACCCGCGGCGAGGCGGGGATCGCCGGGATGCCTCCGGCCGAGGCGGGCCTGCTGCGGGAGGCCGAGGAGCGGGCGTCGGCCGCGGTCGTCGGCGTCACCGAGGTCGAGTTCCTCGACCAGCGTGACGGCGTGCTGGTGGCCGGCCCGGAGCTGCGCCGGGAGCTCGCCGGGGGCATCCGGCGACACCGCCCGGAGCTGGTGGTGACTCTGCACGGCGGGGACGCCTGGACACCGCCCGGCGTCAGCCCTGTCGCCTTGAACTCCCCGGACCACCGGGCGCTCACCCGGTCGGTGCTCGATGCGGTCGCCGATGCGGCCAACGAGTGGATTTTCCCGGACCTCGCCGAGGAGCCGTGGGCCGGCGTGCAGTACGTCGCGGTGCAGCACATGGGCGGCGAGCCACCGCACGCGATGGACGTCAGCGGGGGAGCGGAGGCCGCCGTCGCCTCGCTCACCGAGCACCGCCGGTACCTCGAGGCGCTGTCGGACGAGCCGGTCGAGGAGCAGGCCCGGCAGCAGATCGACATGGCGACCCTCACCGAGGACGGCGGCCGCCGGGTGGGCTTCACGCTCTACTGGGGATGACCACCGCCGGCACCGGCGGCGAGTCGGCCGGGGAGCGACGATTCCCATGCTCCCCGAGGACCCCGACGCGCGGCCGGCTGCGGTCGCAATGCCCACTGGATCGCCACGGATCCTCGCCATTCCTCCCGTCCGCGACCGGTCGCGCCCCGTGGCCGTGCTCCTCGCCCCGGTCGCGGCACTAGACTGGCCGGCACGACGGACGAGTCGGCTGGGCGGTCGCGTCGGCGGGGGAGACCCCGTCGCCGAGGAACGTCCGGGCTCCACAGGGCAGGGTGGTCGTTAACGGCGACCCGGGGTGACCCGCGGGACAGTGCCACAGAGAACAGACCGCCAGCGGCTCGCCGCTGGTAAGGGTGAAACGGCGGTGTAAGAGACCACCGCACACCGGGTGACCGGTGTGGCTCGGTAAACCCCACCCGGAGCTAGGTCAAGAAGGTTCGGCGGTCCGCCGCCGTTCCGCGCAGGCGTTCGAGGGCGGCCCGTCCGAGCCTGCGGGTAGACCGCTGGAGCCTGCCGGCAACGGCAGGCCTAGATGGATGACCGCCCATCGGGAGGCCGCGAGGCCCCCGTGGACAGAACCCGGCGTACAGGCCGACTCGTCCGTCGCCCACGCCCGACGTGAGCTTCCGGACTCCGGCGGTATGTGGCTGATCATCCGGCTCGAGCGGACGATGCTCCGCCTCCTGTCGTTCCTGCGCCGGCGCCCGTAGCCGACGGCCCATCGTCATTCCCGGTGGGGTCGGGACTGGCGCCTCATGCCACCGGGACAGCTCCCGCCGCACCGTGACTCCTGCCCGGGGGAGGGACCTGTCGGGCGAAGGAGGTGGACCCATGACCGCAGAACCCGTTCCTTCCACGGCCGATGCCACGCGCGCCACCACGCACGCCGCAGAAGAGCCGCCGGCTGCGCGTTCCGCTCCGTTCGGCCGGCGCACGGCGATCGTGTGCCTGACCGTCGGCGCGACGCTGAACCTCGTCGAGGCGATCACCGGGCGACTGGTCGGCGGAAACGAGTCGGTCGCCGCTTGGTTCGACGCCTGGGCGGCCCACCCGACGCTGGCCACCGTGGGCCTCACTGCCGGGACGCTCGCCGTTCCCTTTCTGCTGCTGGGCTTCGTGGCCATGGCCCAGTTGATCCGACCGCGCATGCCGCGGCTCGGCACGACGGTCGCCTTCCTCTGCTACATCGGCGGGTTGGGGTTCTACGGCATGCACGGCCTCATGGTCATGCAGTACGTGGCCCTCGATCATCCCGACCGCGCGGCCATGGTGTCGCTGGTGGAGCAGGTACAGAGCAGCCCCATGTCGATCCTGGTGCTACTGCCCTTCTTGATCGGCATCCCGCTCGGCGTGCTGTTGGCTGGCGTCGGGTTCTTCCGCACCCGAGCCGTGCCGCGCTGGGTGGCCGCGGCCCTGATCCTGTTCATCGTCGTCGATTTCTCGCCCATCTCCACCGGCCCGGTCGACCCGCACTGGCTCTTCCTCGCAGCCTCCCTGGGTGTGGCGTTCACCGTGGCCAGGATGAGCGACCGGGAGTGGTGGACCGGCCGGACCACCGAGAGGGCGACCCGCTGACCAGCGGCCATGTCCTCCATTAGCGTCGGGCCGGGAGTCGATGGGCCGATGCTGCGGAACCGAGTAGACGGCAGCCGGGCCGCCACGACGGTGGCCCGGCTCGCCGCCGTGGTCGCCGTCGGCTACGCGGTCGTGGGCTTGGCGGCGCACCTCGCAACCGCACCAGCGGTCCGCGACCCGTTCCTGTCCAGCCCGGAGCCGACCATCGGGCCCGTCATGGCGGTCGTCGGGGCCGTCCTGCTCGGCCGTGTGCCGGGGCACCGGGTGCTGCTGCTCATGACCGGCATGGGGTGCTCGGCCAGCGTCTTCGCCGGTTCCTACTTCCTCATGCAGTACGGCTTCGCGTCCGACGCCGACCCAGCCGCCATCTTCCACGTCGCCGCGTGGCTCACGCTCTGGGCCTGGGTCCCGACGTTCGTCCCTCTGGCCACCCTGCTCCCGCTGATCTTCCCCGACGGCCGACTGCCCTCCCCGCGGTGGCGGCCCGCGGTCGTCGCCGCCGTCATCCTCACCGCCGTGATGGTGTTCCTCGGCGCCTTCACCACGATCGGCGACGAGCCCGGCCGCCCGCCCAATCCCGTCGCCATCGACGCACTCACCCCGTACGTACCCGCCGCCGAGGCGGTCGTCAGCGCAGCCCTCCCTGTGCTGGCACTTGTCGCGATCAGCAGCCTCGTCGTCCGGTTCCGCCGATCCGGCCCGCTGGTCCGCCGCCAGGTCGCCTGGGTCGGATACGCGCTGGCGTGGACGGTCGCCGCGTCGATCCTGTTCTCCACGCCGGTCTTCGCGCTCAGCACGCTGTCGGTGCCCGTCGCCGTGGCCATCGCCGTCGTCCGCTACCGACTCTTCGACATCGACCTCGTCGTCAACCGCACCCTCGTCGGGACGGCGCTGCTCGCCTGTTCCGCACTGGTGTACGTCGCCGTCGTCGGCTGGCTCAGCGGGCTGGCCGGCGCCCCCGACTCGGTCATCGGCTTCATCGGCGCCGTGGCCGTCGCCGCGCTCTTCCACCCGCTCTACGTGCGCATCCAGCGCGCCGTCGACCGGCTGCTGCACGGCCAGCGCGGCGACCCCTACCGTGTGCTCGGCCGAGTCACCGAGGCGCTCCGCGGCGCCGGCTCACCACGCCAGGCGCTCAATTCCGCCGTCGCCACCATAGCGGCCGACCTCAAGCTGCCGGCCGTCGTCGTGCAGGTCGACCGGCCCGACGCCCCGCCCGTCGTCGAGTCGGTCGGCGATCCGGCCCGCGCCCTCCACACGGTTCCGCTGCGCTGGCACGACGACGTCGTCGGCAGCCTGTCGGTCGCGCACCGCTCCGGCACGGACGCCTTCGACCCGGTCGACCGGGCACTCGTCGACGACCTCGCCGCCCAGATCGCCGCCGTCGGGTTCGCGCTGCGGCTCGTCACCAACCTCGAGCGCTCCCGCGACCGGCTGGTCACCGCCCGCGAGGAGGAGCGGCGGCGGATCCGCCGCGACCTGCACGACGGCCTCGGTCCGCAGCTGGCGTCGGCGGTCATGGCCCTGGACGTCGCCTCGCGTGCGCTCGGCCAGGAACAGGGCCGGGTCGCGCCCCTGGTCACGACGGCGCGTGACCAGCTACAGGAGGCCGTCGCCGACGTGCGGCGCATCGTGCACGGGCTGCGACCTCCCGCGCTCGACGACTTGGGCCTGCTCGGCGCTCTGCAGGCCGCCGGGCCGGCGCTGCCGCCCGAGACCGACGGCCCACCGCACATCCGGATCGAGGGCGGCGGACCACTCGACGGTCTGCCCGCCGCCGTCGAGGTGGCCGCATTCCGGATCACGCAGGAGGCCATGACCAACGCGATCCGGCATGCCGACGCCCAGCACATCACCGTGCGGCTGACCGGGAGACCGGACGCCGTCTCCGTCGACGTCGTCGACGACGGCCGGGGCTGCCCGGACGACGCGGCGCCCGGCCTGGGCCTGCAGTCGATGCGCGACCGCGCCACGGAGCTCGGCGGGAGCTGCCAGGTCGCGCCGGCACCCGGTGGCGGCACCCGGGTGTCGGCCGTCCTGCCGTTGGGAGGGAAGCTGTGATCCGTGTCGTTGTCGCCGACGACCACCCCGCCTTCCGGGCGGGGCTGCGCGTTCTCCTGCAGGACAGCGGGGTGGACGTCGTCGCCGAAGCGGCCGACGGTCCCGCGGTTGTCGACGCCGTGGTCGAGACCCGTCCCGACGTGGCCCTGCTCGACCTGCAGATGCCGGGACTCACCGGAGTCGAGGTCACGAAGCGCCTGCAGGAGCTGGTGCCGGCCACCCGGGTGCTCGTGCTCACGATGATCGAGGCCGACGAGACGGTGCTGGCCGCGATCCGCGCCGGCGCTTGGGGTTACCTGCTCAAGGGGGCGGGCCAGGAGGAGATCGAGCGGGCCGTCCGCGCCGTCGCCGGGGGACAGATGGTCTACGGCGCCGGCATCGCTCCGCGTGTGATGGCCTTCTTCACCGCCCGGTCCGGTGCGGTGCTGCCGCCACTGCCGGAACTGTCCGACCGGGAGCGGCAGGTGCTCACACTGGCCGCTGAAGGTCGCACGAACGCCGACATCGCCCGGCGGCTGTTCCTGTCGGAGAAGACCGTGCGCAACCACATGTCGAGCATCTTCACCAAACTCGGCGTGACCGACCGTGCCTCTGCCGTGGCCCGCGCCCGCGACGCCGGCCTGGGTAGATAGCTACCGGCGGAGCCGGTGGCCCAGCAGCGCGCCGGGCCACCGGTGCCCTCCGCGTCCGCGTCGGCTCAGCGCTGGTCGCGGCGCAGGGGATGGTCGTCGGGAACCTCCACCACGACGATCCGGACGCCGTCCGGATCCTCGATCCACATCTCGACCAGCCCCCATGGCTCGAGCCGGGGCGGCTGCGTGACCGTCACGTCGGCCGACGTGAGACGGCGGTGTTCGGCGGCGACGTCGCGGACCTGCAGCCACAGCGCGAGCCCCTTCGGGCTGTCCGCCGACCGACCGGAGACCTCCAGCAGCCCGTTGCCCAGGAAGAAGACGACCCCCGGATGCTCTGGGGGTCCGAACTCGCGATGGACCGCCAGGCCCAGGACGTCTCGGTAGAACGACTGCGACCGCTGCGGATCGGACGGTCGCAGCAGCATACGGCTGCTCAGGATGTCCATGGCGCCATCCTCCCTCGCACCGACCAGGTGGGACGCCGCCGCGGGGCTCAGGCGGCGATCGGGTGGTGGTGGCAGCGCCCGCCGATGGTGGTCCGGGCCCCGCACGGCGCACCGGCCTTGGTCCGGCCGCCGCTCTCTCCGCAGCGAGCCGGCGACCCCGGCTGCGTGGGCACCGGCCCGGCCAGGACCGGGCGGGCGAAGGGCAGGACGACGGCGTCGTGCCCCGGCGCCCGGGCGGCCGAGGGGGCGGCGGCAGTGGTGGTCACGTTCTCGCGATGGCCGGCACGACGGCGCAGGGCCGCCGCGGCGGTCAGGCCGGCGGCGAAGGCAGCGATCGCGGTGGCGGCGTGGCTGGTGCGCATGCCTGTGTCATCGGCAGTCCGGGAGGCCGGCGGAACGTCCGCCGACCGGTTCGCCGCCGGCGTCGAGCGCTGGCCGGGTGCCGGTCACCCGGGGTTGGACCACCGGCTGCCGGCCGCCGTCTGCACCGGCCAGGGTCGGGACCGCCCGAGCCGTCGCCGTCGAGGGCTGCGGCCCGTTCCGGCCGCAATCGTTCCGCTCTGTGCGCACGTCCGGTCACCCTGCGTCCGCCGCCACGGTGGGTCCCGGGAAAAGCCGGGCATGGACTCCTGCCGCCCCTCCCGCTCTGCCTACGGTGCCCCATGTCCGCCGATCGGCGGAACCGGATGGCGTACCGCCGAACCTGCCCCCGCCACCCGGCTACATCGAGACGATGGGCAGGCGCGGGGGACCCACTCTCGCAGGACCGGGCCGTCAGGCCCTGGGGTGAAGCCGTGATCCGCGGCCGGGCAGCTCTCGCCCGAACCCGACAGCTAACCCCGCAGGCGGCGAGAGGCTCACATCCCCATGCGCAATCGCTCCCAGGGGCGGCACCGTGCCGCCCGCACGTCGGCCGTGGCCGTCGTGGCACGCCCCGCGGCAGTGCTCGCGGCAGCATCGGCCCTCTCCTTCACCGGCCTGGCTTCCGCCGCGGCCCACACCGGTGAGCACACGGTGCAGCCCGGTGACACGCTGAGCTCCCTGGCGGCCGCCCACGGCACCTCGTGGCAGACCGTCTACGACGTCAACCGCGCCACCATCGGCGCGAACCCGAACGTCCTGCGCGTCGGGCAGGCGCTGTCCATCGGCGGCTCCGCACCGGTGGAGGCCGCTCCGAGCACGGCTGCGGGCTCGTACACCGTGCAGGCAGGGGACACGGTGGGCAGCATCGCCGCCCGCCACGGCACCACCTGGCAGCAGCTGCACGCCCTCAACCTGCAGGTGATCGGTCCCAACGCGAACGTCCTGCGGGTCGGTCAGCGTCTCGCCCTCAGCGGCGGGGGCGGCCCGGCCGCCGTCGTGGACGCGCCGGTGCCGCGGGCAAGCCGGGCGGAGCGGCCGGCTGCGGCTCCTGCCGCGTACGACGTGTGGGCCCCCCACGTGCGGCCCGCCGTCCAGGAGGTCGCCGAGCGGTTCGGCATCCCGACGGTCCTCACCCGGCCCGGCCACAGCCCGGCGCAGGACCGTGCCGCGGACTTCATGGTCTACGACGACCGCGCCGCCGGTGACGCGATCGCCCAGTACGTCGTCGACAACGCCGCGCGGTTCGGCGTCGACTACGTGATCTGGCAGCAGCGGATCGCCGCCTCGTGGACCGGTTGGGCGTGGCAGGGCATGGCGGACCGGGGATCGCCCACCGCCAACCACATGGACCACCCGCACGTGGCCTTCCGGACCGCCGGCTGACCACCGGCGAGCGTCTCCTGCCGCCTTCGGCAGGAGACGCTCGCCACGCCGGTGGCCGCCGGGTCGTGCGTGGGCGTCCGGCCCCGCATGCCGGTCCGTCAGACGGCGACGGCGGTGACGAACGTGCAGATGCCCTCGCCCGAGTCGGCCCGGTGCCGCAGGCCGATGGCCGCCAGCAGCGCCGTCTCCACGCGGTGGGCCAGGCGCCGGGGGCCCTCGTACCAGGTGCTGCCGCCGGTGGTCACGGTGACGTCGGTGAAGCCGGCCAGCCGGACGTGCTCGACGAGCATCCAGTCGGGGAGGATCGAGATGTGGCCGGGCTGGTGGTAGTGCTTCGGCCCGAAGATGAACGGCGCCCCCCGGAGGAACATCTTCAGCCGGGAGTGCGGATGGGTGATGTTCGGCGTGCTGACGACCAGCCGGTCGCCGGGCCGGAGCAGCGACCGGATCGAGCGGAGCACCTTCCGCGGGTTCTCGACGTGCTCGAGCGTCTCGACGCACACGACCATGTCGAAGGGGCCGCGGGTCTCCTCGGTCCACACCGGGTCGTCGAGGTCCAGCCGGTGGATCCAGTCGTGCGGCGGGTCGAGGTCGGTGGGCACGACGTCGAACCCGGCCTCGCGCATCCGGCACGCCAGTGCTCCGCAGCCGGCACCGACCTCGAGGATCCGGCCGCCCTCGGGCAGTGCCTGTTGCACCAGTTCGACCGCGTACTCGTGCACGCCCGGAGCGGCGTGGACACCGTGCCCCTGGTAGGACCAGATGGCCGCGGTGCGGTGGCTGGAGGAGTGCTCGTCCACGGTCACGTCCGGAGTCTGACCTACCCGCGGCCGCTACGCGCGGTCGTGCGCCGTGGAGCCCGGACCTGACGTCCGCAGCCGGACCGCCCGGTACAGCACTCCGGCGGCCAGCGTGCCCGTTCCGGCCAGCACCGACGGCCACGGCAGGGTCGCCGCCAGCGCCAGGCAACCGACGACACCGGCCACCTGCACGCCCCGCGGCCAGCGCCGGTGGCCGGCCGCCTGGGTGAAGGCGGCGACGTTGGCGACGACGTAGTACAGCAGCACGCCGAACGACGAGAACCCGATGACCGCGCGCAGGTCGACGGTGAGCACCAGCGCGCACACCACCGTGCCCAGCGCCAGCTCCGCGCGGTGCGGCACGCGGTGGCGTGGGTGCACCGTGGCCAGCGCGCGCGGGAGGTCGCCGGTCCGCGCCATCGCCAGCGACGTCCGGCCCACCCCGGCGACCAGCCCGAGCAGAGCCCCGAGCGCGGCGGCGGAGGCCGCGATCCGGACGACCGGTGCGGCCCACGCCCAGCTCCCGGCCGCGACGGCGTCGGCGAGCGGGGTGGCCGTTCCGGCGATCCCGACCGGCCCGAGGACGAGCAGCAGCGTTCCCGCGACGATGGCGTAGACGGCGACCGCGATGCCCAGCGCCAGCGGGATGGCGCGGGGGATGGTGCGGGCGGGGTCGCGGACCTCCTCGCCCATGGTGGCGATGCGGGCGTAGCCGGCGAAGGCGAAGAAGAGCAGCCCGGCCGACTGCAGGACGCCGTACCAGCCGTCCGGTCCGGCGGTCCAGCCGGTGAGCCGGGCCGGGTCCGCGGCGCCGGGAGCGAGGGCGGCGAGGACCGCCACGGCGAGCCCGGCCAGCACGACGCCGACCAGCACGCGGGTGAGCCCGGCGGTCCGGGTGACCCCGTGGTAGTTGACCGCCACGAGCGCCACGACGGCGGCGACCGCTCCGGTCCGCTCCCAGGCCTGCGGAACGGCGTACGCGGCGAAGGTCAGCGCCATGGCCGCGCAGCTGGCGGTCTTGCCCACCACGAACGCCCAGCCGGCCAGGAAGCCCCACCAGGGCCCGAGGCGCTCCCGCCCGTAGAGGTAGCTGCCGCCCGACTCCGGGTACTGCGCGGCCAGCTGCGCCGAGGAGGTCGCGTTGCAGTAGGCCACCGCGGCCGCCAGCGCGAGACCGATCAGCAGCCCGGCCCCGGCCGCCCGGGCAGCAGGCGCGAAGGCCGCGAAGACCCCGGCGCCCATCATCGAGCCCAGCCCGATGACGACGGCGTCCGTGGTGCCCAGCCGGCGGGCGAGCTCGGGGCCGGTGCTCACCGGAGCCCGCGATCGCAGCGCACGCCGGCGACCCTAAGGGGTGGGGAGGAGCCGGGAGTGGCGCGGCGGTGCAGGGCGCCGCACCGGCGCCGTGTCATCGTGGCCGGCATGGGACCAGTGCGCCGGTGAGCGGCACCGCCGTCGCCCTCGTGGCGGCCGTCGCCGGGATCCCGATCGGCCTTCTCGTGAACCGGGCCGCCGGCCGCTTCCCGTGGCCGGCGGAGGTGCGGGTGCGGGAACTGGTCGGTCCCGGGCCCGTCGCGGTCCGCCCCCCGGTGCTCGAGCTCGTCAGCGCGGTCCTGTTCGGCCTGGTGGGCCTGCGCTTCGGCGCGGTGGCCGAGCTGCCGGCCTTCCTCTTCCTCGCCGTCGCCGGGCTGCTGCTCGCCGTCGTGGACCTGCAGCACCGGCTGCTGCCCAACCGGGTCGTCGTCCCCTCCCTCGTCGTCGGCCTGGCCCTGTTGGTCATTCCGGCCGCGGTGGAGGGGGACTGGCCCGCGTTGCTGCGTGCCGCCCTCGGATCGGCGGTGCTGTTCGCGGCCTTCCTGGTCCTCGCCCTGATCGCACCGAGCGGCCTGGGCATGGGTGACGTCAAGCTCGCCGCCCTGCTCGGCCTCTACCTGGGCTGGCTGGGCTGGACCGCGGTCGTGCTCGGCGGTGCCGCCGGGTTCGTGGCCCAGGCCGTGGTGGTGCTGCCCCTGCTGGCCCTGCGGCGAATCGGGCTGCGCAGCGAGCTGCCCTTCGGCCCGGCGATGCTGGTGGGGGCTGCGGTGACTGTGCTGTGGAGCACAGTCGCCGCCTGACGCTCAAGACCCCCATCGGTCCGGCCGACGTCCTTCGGTGACGGACGGGCGAGAATTCCCGTCACTCTCGGTGGCCGTTCCGTGGGCTGCACCCTCGATGGGAGGAGGTCTGTCGTCCGATCCGGCGACAGCCGCTCAAGCCCCGGCCGGGAGGGACCGATGGGTGCCCTGTTGCCACGAAGCCGGGTCACCCGACCCGGACCCGCTGGCCTCGTCACCCAGGGAGCTCCCGTGATCAACCCCTACGCCACTCTCGCCGCCCTCGTCGCCTTCGCGCAGACCCGCCTGCAGGGCGAGGAGAAGGGCGCCACCGCCGTCGAGTACGGCCTGCTGGTCGGCCTGATCGCGGTCGCGATCATCTTCACCGTCTCGCTGCTCGGCGGCCAGCTCGAGTCCCTCTTCGGCACGGTTAGCGACGAGCTGTCCGACGTCGCGCCCCCCGCCACCACCTGAGCGATCTCGGTTCCTCCCTGTCCGACGGCGCACCGGCCCATTCCCGGTCGGTGCGCCGTGGGGCAGGAGCCCCCCCGTAGGAGAGGCGGTGAGCACGGATGACCACACGACTACGCGACCAGCGCGGCGCCTCGGCGGTGGAGTTCGCCCTCATCGTGCCGGTGCTGATCATGCTCGTCCTCGGCATCGCCGAGTTCGGGCACGCGTTCCAGGTCCAGGGCACCTTGTCGGCCGCCGCCCGCGAGGGCGTGCGGGCCATGGCGCTGCAGAACGACCAGACTCTCGCGCGGGCCGCCGTGATCGACGCCGCGGCCTCCCTGAACCCCGCCCTCGCCGCGCACCAGATCGCCATCACGCCGGCCTCCTGCCCGGTGACCGGTGGCAGCAGCACGAACGTCGAGCTGACCATCACCTACCCGATGCCCTTCCTCACCGGCTTCTTCGGTGCCGGCGTCGATCTGACCGGACGGGGGGTCATGCGGTGCAACGGCTGACCCTCCGCCGCCGGCTGCGGCGGCACGAGCACGGTGCCTCGGCCGTCCTGCTGGCCCTTCTGCTCGTGCCGATGCTGGGCTTCGCCGCGATCGCCGTGGACGTCGGCGCCCTCTACGCCGAGCGGGCCCGGCTCCAGGTGGCGGCCGACGCCGCAGCGCTGGCCGTGGCCTCCGACTGCGCCCGCGGTAACTGCGGGGACATGCTCGGCACCGCGCAGGGCATGGTGGCCGCCAACGTGGGGGAGGCGACGGCGGCGCAGCCGATCCTCTCCAGCAACCCGACGAGCGTCACCGTCACCGGCAGCACCCCCAAGGAGCACTGGTTCGCGCCGGTGATCGGCCACGACGCCAGTTCGGTGTCGGCCACGGCGACGGTGGCCTGGGGCGCTCCCGACCGGGGGACGGCGGTGCTGCCGCTGACCTTCTCGTGGTGCGAGTTCCTCCAGCAGACCGGCGGCGGTGAACCCTCCGGCGAGATCGTCCGGACCATCCACTTCACCAAGAGCTCCGACACGGTGGAGTGCACCGGGCCGTCGAACCTGATCGTCCCCGGGGGGTTCGCCTACCTCGACACGCCGCCGGAGGAGTGCGAGGCGGCCAGCGCCCGCAACGAGCGGTCGTACTCGTCGACCGGCAACACCCCGCCGTCGACGTGCACGCCGGCCTACCTGAACTCCTGGGTCGGGCACACCGTGCTGCTCCCGCTGTTCGACTCCTCCGGCGACACCGGCACCAACGCCTGGTACCACGTGTTCGCCTACGCCGCCTTCCACATCACCGGGTTCCACTTCGGCGGCCAGTTCACCACCGACGCCAAGCCGTGCACCGGCAACGCCCGCTGCGTGAGCGGCTACTTCACCGAGCTGGTCGACCTGAACGACGCCTTCTCCTACAGCCCGGACGCCCCGCAGCTCGGGGCCTCGATCCTCCGACTCATCCGATAGGGGCCACTGTGCGACGTCGTCTGATCGCCGCCTTCGCGGCGCTGCTGCTCACCGGAGCCGGCGCCGTGGTGCTGCTGGCCTATGTCCGGGGCGCTGACGCCCGAGCGCTCGCCGGGACGGAGACCGTCCAGGTCCTCGTCGTCCGGACGCCGGTGCCGGTCGGCACCCCCGCCGAGGAGCTCGGGACGATGGTCGCGAGCGAGCTGCTGCCGGCGAAGGCCGTCGCCGACGGCGTGGTCGAGGACCTCGGTGCCCTCGCCGGGCGGGTGACCACCGTCGATCTGCAGCCGGGTGAGCAGTTGCTGGCCGCCCGCTTCGCCGCGCCCACCGATCTGCGGCTCCCCGGCACCGTGCCCGTTCCGGAGGGCGCCGCCGAGGTCAGCGTGCTGCTCGAGCCGCAGCGCGCGGTGGGTGGCCGGCTGACGGCGGGCGACACCGTCGGCGTCTTCGTCTCCCTGACGCAGGACGCCGGGGCGGCCACGCACGCCGTCCTGCACCGGGTCCTGGTGACCCAGGTGCAGGGCGCCCCGGCGCCCGCCGATCCGGCCGCCGAAGGGGTGGAGACCGCCTCGGCCGGCGGCGCCGCGCCGACGGGCAGCGTGATGGTCACGCTGGCGCTTCCGGCGGCCGAGGCCGAGGCGGTCGTCTTCGGCGCCGAGCACGGCGCCCTCTGGCTCGCCCTCGAACCCGAGGGGACCGACACCTCGGGCACCGAGGTCATCACCGGTACGAACATCTACGGAAAGGCGTTCGCATGAGCCGCGTCGTCCTTGCGGGGGCCGACGAGGACCTGCAGCAGCGTGTGTCCGCAGCCGTGGACGGCGACGTGTTCGCACTGCCCCCGGGGCGTCTGCCGGCCGACCCGGCCCGGCTGTTCGAGCTCCTCGCCGACGGAGAGCTGCCCGAGGTGCTGCTGCTGGGCCCCCTGGCGCCGGCGGAGGAGGTGCTGAACCTCGCCGGTCGGCTGGACGTGCAGTGCCCGGGCATCAGCGTCGTCCTCGTCGCCGACCCGGCGCCGGAGACGTGGCAGGCGGCCATGCGCGCCGGCATCCGCGATCTGCTGCCCCTGCACGCGGGGGCCGCTGAGATCCGGTCGGCGGTCGAGCGGGCCGGCGCCGCAGCCGCGGGTCGCCGCCGGGTGCTGCGACCGCTCGAGGAGACCGCCCGGTACACCGGCCGGGTCATCACGATCGCCTCGCCGAAGGGCGGGGTGGGGAAGACCACCGTGGCGACCAACCTCGCCATCGGTCTGACCTCCTCCGCGCCGCAGTCCACGGTGCTGGTCGACCTGGACGTGCAGTTCGGCGACGTGGCCAGCGCGCTGGCCCTGCAGCCCGAGTACACGCTGCCCGACGTCGTCCACGGCCCGGCCAGCGAGGACACGATGGTGCTCAAGACCTTCCTGACCCAGCACCCGAGCGGGATGTACGCGGTGTGCGGATCGGAGTCGCCGGCGGCGGGTGACACCGTGACCGGCGAGGACGTCAGCCGGTTGCTGGCCGCTCTGGCCAGGGAGTTCCGGTACGTGGTGGTGGACACCGCGCCCGGCCTGTCGGAGCAGACACTGGCCGCCCTCGACCGGGCCACCGACGTGGTGATGCTCAGCAGCATGGACGTCCCGGGAGTGCGGGGGCTGCGCAAGGAGCTCGATGTGCTCCGTGAGCTCTGCATGATCCCGGCCGGCCGGCACGTGGTGATGAACTTCGCCGACGCCAAGGGCGGCCTGTCGGTCCGGGACGTCGAGACGGCGATCGGCACGGGCATCGACGTCCTCCTGCCCCGGTCGGCCGCGGTGCCGCCGTCCACGAACACCGGCGTGCCGATCCTGGAGAGCGGCGGGCGCGACCCGATGGTCAAGGAGCTGCGCCGGCTGGTGTCCCGGTTCGCCGCCACCCCGATCGTGCGGCCGAGCCGCTACCGGGCCAAGCACCGGGCGGCGTCGTGAACCTCATGAACCGGCTGGAGGCCGCCCGCGGCCGCACCAGCCCGGAGCCGTCCCGCCCCGTCGACGACGCGTCCCCGCTCCCCGCCGAACCGGCCGCGCCGGTGCTCACCCCCCGGCCGGTCACGCCGGTTCCGCGTCCGGCTGCCGCCGCTCCGGCGGCGCCTCCGGTGGATGCGTTGTCGCGGTTGAAGGATCGGGTGGCGAAGGCGTTGTTCGAGCGGATGGGTGCTCGGATGAGTGATCCGTCGCTGGCCGAGGACGCGTTGCGCATGCTGGTGTTGCGGGAGTTGGACGAGGTGGTCGAGGCGGAGAAGATTCCGCTGTCGGCCGAGGAGCGGGGCCGGCTGACCTCGGAGCTGGCTGATGACGTGCTGGGGTTCGGGCCGTTGCAGCGGTTGCTGGATGACCCGTCGGTGACCGAGATCATGTGCAACGGGCCGGAGTCGATCTATGTGGAGCAGTCCGGTCGGCTGGTGCGCACGGCGTCGCGGTTCGCCAATGAGGAGCATCTGCGGCGGGTGATCGACCGGATCGTGTCCCGGGTGGGGCGGCGGATCGATGAGTCGTCGCCGTTGGTGGATGCGCGGCTGGCCGACGGGTCGCGGGTGAACGCGATCATTCCGCCGTTGGCGTTCAGTGGGTCGACGTTGACGATCCGGAAGTTCGCCAAGGACCCGTTCGGTGTCGATGACCTGATCGGTTTCGGCACGCTCTCGCCGGAGATGGCCGAGTTGCTGCAGGCGTGTGTGGATGCGCGGCTGAACATCATCGTCTCCGGTGGTACCGGTACGGGGAAGACGACGCTGCTCAACGTGCTGTCCTCCTTCATTCCGGAGGGGGAGCGGATCGTCACCATCGAGGACGCGGTGGAGCTGCAGCTGCAGCAGGAGCACGTGGTGCGCCTGGAATCGAGGCCTCCCAACATCGAGGGCAAGGGCGCGATCACCATCCGGGACCTGGTGCGCAACAGCCTGCGGATGCGGCCGGACCGGATCGTGGTGGGGGAGTGCCGCGGCGGTGAGTCCCTGGACATGCTGCAGGCGATGAACACCGGCCACGACGGGTCGCTGTCCACGGTGCACGCCAACTCTCCCCGCGATGCGATCGCCCGGCTGGAGACGCTGGTGCTGATGGCCGGCATGGATTTGCCGCTGCGGGCGATCCGGGAGCAGATCGCCTCCGCCGTCGACGTCGTGGTGCAGCTGACCCGGCTGCGGGACGGCACCCGGCGGGTCACCCACGTCACCGAGGTCCAGGGCATGGAAGGCGAGACCGTCACCCTGCAGGACGCGTTCCTGTTCGACTACTCCGCCGGGGTCGACCCCGCCACCGGCCGCTTCCTCGGCAAGCCGGTGCCCACCGGCGTCCGCCCCCGCTTCACCGACCGCTTCACCGACATGGGCATCACGCTCTCCCCCCGGGTCTTCGGGGCGGCCGAGCCGGTGGCCGCCGGCCGACGGAGCTGGGGCTGATGCCCCCGGCGCTGCTGCTCGCCGGGCTGGCCGCGGTCGCCGGCGGCGTCTTCCTCGTCGCCGTCGCCGTGCTGCCGGCGGGTCCGCCGCGCATCCCGTTGACGCGGGTCGACCCGACGGCCGCACCGCCTCCCTCGGCGCTGTCCGGCGTGGGGGCGGTCGCCGGCTCCGCGGTGGGGAAGGTGCTCCAGCGGCGCGGCTGGGCGGTCACCGGTGCGGCGGCGCTGGAGCGGGCCGGCGTCGCCATGGCCCTGCCGGACTTCGTCCTGGCCGTCGGGCTGGTGGCCACGTTCGCCGCGGTGCTGGGAGCGCTGGCCGGCGGCCTGCTGGTCGGGCTGCTGATGCCTGGCGTGGTCGTGCTGGGCACCCGCGTGCTGCTGCGCGTGCGGGCCGGCCGCCGGCAGGCGGCGTTCGCCGACCAGCTGGACGACTCCCTGCAGCTGATGGCCAGCAGCCTGCGAGCCGGGCACAGCATCCTGCGGGCGATGGACTCGGTCGCGACCGAGGCCGCATCCCCGACGTCGGAGGAGTTCGCGCGGATCATCAACGAGACCCGGGTCGGCCGGGATCTCGCCGACGCCCTCGACGAGGTCGCCGAGCGGATGGGCAGCGAGGACTTCACCTGGGTCGCCCAGGCCATCGCCATCCAGCGCGAGGTCGGCGGCAACCTCGCCGAGGTCCTCGACGCCGTGGGGCACACCATCCGGGAACGCAACGCCATCCGCCGCCAGGTCAAGGCCCTCTCCGCCGAAGGCAAACTTTCCGCCTACGTCCTCATGGCCCTGCCCTTCGGCGTCATCGCCTTCCTCTCGGTCACGAACCCGAGCTATCTCTCGGCGTTCACCGAGAGCCTGGCCGGCTACGCGATGCTCGGCGCGGCCGCGATGATGATGCTGATCGGCGGCCTGTGGATGAAGAAGACCGTGGCGATCCGGTTCTGATGGGGGACCCGTGCTGACCGCTTCCATGCCGGGCCCAGTCCTGGCCGCTGTCGCCGCGGTCGCCGTCGGGATGCCGATCCTGGGCTGGGCCTGCCTGTCCCGTCCGCGGACCGTGGCGGAGCAGGCGCAGGCCAACCTGGCCCGCGGCCTGGATCTGCCGGGGGCCACCGGTCCGCGGAGCGGCCGGGCCGGGCCCGGGCTCGTCGCCCGCCTCGTCGGCCACCTGGCCTCCCGGGGGACGATCGACCGGCTCAACCGGCTGGCCGCCACCGCCGGGCGCCCGGCCGCCTGGCCGGTGGCCAGGCTGGTCGCCGCCAAGCTGGTGCTGACGATGGTCGCCGGTGCGCTGAGCCTGCTGCTTTCCGGCACCGGGGCGAGCCTGCTCACCGGCCTGACGGGTGTCGCGGTCACCGTGGTGGCCTACTTCGTTCCCGAGCTGCTGCTCTACAGCCGAGGCCAGGAGCGACAGCAGGCGATCCAGCTGCAGCTGGCCGACACCCTCGACCAGATGACGATCGCGGTGGAGGCCGGGCTGGGCTTCGAGTCGGCCATGGCCCGTGCCGGGAAGAACGGCAAGGGAGCGCTGGCCGAGGAGCTGACCCGCACGCTGCAGGACATCGCCGTCGGCCAGCCCCGCCGGGACGCCTACCTGGCGCTGGCCGAGCGTACCAACGTGCCCGACTTGCGCCGGTTCATCCGCGCGGTCGTGCAGGCCGACCAGTACGGGGTGTCGATCGCCGACGTGCTGCGCACCCAGGCGGAGGAGATGCGGCTCAAGCGTCGGCAGCGGGCCGAGGAGAAGGCGATGCAGATCCCGGTCAAGGTGATCTTCCCGCTCATCCTCTGCATCCTGCCGACGCTCTTCATCGTGCTGCTCGGCCCCGCAGCCATGGACATTGTGGCTGCCTTCAGCGATTGACCCGGGCATGAGCGGAGGCGGCCCGTCGCGTCGCCGCGCGGTCCGGCCCTGGGTGCCCCCCAGACGGCTGCGTGCCGGCTCAGTCGACGGCGTTCGCGACGGACCGGCTGTCGTGGTCGCTGACCGGCTATCCTACAGCGGCGCCCCGGTCGGCCTGCGCGGTGGGCCCTGTCGGCAACGATGGCCGGTGCAGGAAAAGGCTGTACAAGCACAGGCAGGCGAGTGCGAACGCCGCCAAGGGCAGTGTCTGGTCCTCCAGCAGCACGACGATCGAGACGTGCAGCAGGATCCCGAGTGCGGCGGCGGCTCGCGCCGTGGACCGGCGCCAGAGACCGAACGCCAGGAACAGCTCCCCTGCCACGGTGCCCACGGCCATGAGGGTGAAGAGCCACCACGGAAGAGGCACCCAGACCCACAGCGAGAGCGGAGTCCCGGACAGAAAAACCACGTTCATCTTGCTGATGGCGGCGAAGAAGTAGCAGACCGACAACTGCGACATCATCAGGAGTTGCGGCCACCACGGCACGGAACCACTCCGGGAGGACAGCGACCACGCCGCATCCGACCGGGCGAACACCAGGTAGGCGACCAGGAGCGTGCCTAGCAGCCGGTGGCTGCTATAGGTCTGCTGGTCCCAGAAGAACACGCCGACGTTGAGAGCTACCGTCACGACAGCAGCCGCGGACGTCCGCCAGCCCAGGACGAGGGCGATGCCGGCCGTGACGGCCGCCACCAGGTAGAGCTGGACAGCCACCGAGGTCGGGGCCGGGACGAGGGTATGGACCGGTAGTCCGAGCTTTCCTCCGGCGATACCACGTAGCAGGACGAACATCTCGACGCTGTTGGCGATCGTGACGAGACCGAGCCCGATCCGAGCCACGGCGACCGGCCGCGGATCAGCCTGGACGTCGGTCAGGCGCATCGGACGGTCCTCTCCTGGTCTGGTTGCTGCACCGCCACCCGCACGGCTCGAGGGAAGATCTCGCACACGTACTCCGGCAGGACAGTCGTCCAGTCGAGCTCGGGTCTCACGAGCCCGGCGATGAAGTGGTGCAGGTCAGGGGTGAACTGCTCGCCCTGGGCGTTTATCGCCGTAACGTCCACTCTCCCCTGAGCCGAATACATCTGGAAGCCAAACCGCGTCGGGGGGGCATCGAAGAACGCCACCGCCGGCACCGTTACCTGCGCGGCCAGGACCGCGAACACCGCCCAGTTCTTGATGCCGGTGGGGCGGCGCGACGTAACGGCTCCATTCCGGTGCATGGCCGCAATCATCGGGGCGCCGAGCGTCTGTGCCCGGCACCGACACCCGGGCGAAAGCACGGGCGAGTTCGCACCACCGGGGCGACGGCCGCCGTCGGCAGGGCGGCGCGGTGGGCGACCGCACGCCAGGTTGGCAGGGACGCGTTGCCCGGCGAACGGGGCCCTCACAGGCGTGGGGGTCACCCACAGTGATTCACGTCTGCCTCCGAAGGGTCATGATTCTGTCACCCACACGGTGGACCTCCCTGTTGTCACCACTCTCCGTGACGCAGTGTCCATCTCAGCCGCGACGGCGGGCCACGAGGTCCGACCCGGTTCGGCGACACGGGGGGAGAACCCACCATGCTCAACGTCTACGCCACCATCGCCACCCTTACCTCGTTCGTCGAGGGCCGTCTGAAGCGCGACGAGAAGGGCGCCACCGCCGTCGAGTACGGCCTGCTGGTCGGCCTCATCGCGGTCGCGATCATCTTCACCGTCTCGCTGCTCGGCGGCCAGCTCGAGTCCCTCTTCGGCACGGTTAGCGACGAGCTGTCCGACGTCGCGCCCCCCGCCACCAGCTGATCCACAGCTGTCAGCCGCGCCGTGGGTGGCGGTGTGGCGGCCACCAGGCCGCCGCACCGCTGCTCGCGGCACTTCGGTCGCCGATACACCAACGGGGGAACCAATGAGGAAGGTGCAGTCCGAGCGCGGTGCGGCAGCCGTGGAGTTCGCGCTGATCGTGCCGCTGCTGATCGTCCTGGTTCTCGGCATCGTCGAGTTCGGCCGGGCCTTCCAGGTGCAGGCCACTCTCGCCGCCGCCGCCCGTGAAGGAGCACGCGTCCTGGCTCTCCAGGGCGACGAGGTAGCCGTCGAGGCCGCGGTCCAGTCCGCCAGCACCTCGCTCGACCCCGGCGTCACCTCCGATGGCATCACCGTCTCGCCGGCCTCCTGCGACGGGGCAGCTGCCGGCACCAACGCCACCGTCACCGTCACCTATCCGATGCCCTTCCTCACCGGGTTCTTCGGCGACACCATCACCTTGGACGCGGACGGAGTCATGCGATGCAACGGCTGACCTGTCGCCGGCGGCTGCGCGACGAGCGCGGCGCGTCCGCGGTCCTGATCGCCCTGCTCATGATCCCACTGCTCGGTTTCGGCGCGCTCGCCGTCGACGTCGCCGCCCTCTACTCCGAGAAGCAGCAGCTGCAGAACGGCGCCGATGCCGCCGCACTGGCCATCGCGCACGACTGCGCATCAGCGCTGCCCGCCTGCGGTGTCGCCCAGGCAACCGCGGACACGCTGACCGAGGCCAACTACGACGAGGCCGGCTCGGCGCACGGTGTCCCGACGGTCACCTTCGGCACCAACGAGGTGACCGTGACCAACCCCGGCACCCAGGGCCACTGGCTCGCCCCGATTCTCGGCTTCGAGTCGACCGACGTCTCCGCCAGCGCCACCGTCCGCTGGGGAGCCGCCGGTGGCGGGACGGCGGTCCTGCCGCTCGCCTTCTCCTGGTGTGCCTTCGAGCAGCAGACCGGGGGCGGGGAGCCCACCGGCGAGACGCCGACGGTCATCGACTTCACCAAGGCCGACGAGACCGAGGGCTGCACGGGTCCGAACAACCTGGAGGTCCCCGGCGGCTTCGCCTGGCTGGACTCCGAGTCCGGCGAGTGCGGCGCCACCACGGAGGTCGACGGCACCGCCTACTCCGACACCGGGAACAGCGTCCCCGCGGAGTGCAGCCCCGAGTACTTCGAGAGCCTCCTGGGCGAGACCGTCCTGCTGCCCATCTTCGGCGAGGCGGGCGACACCGGGTCGAATGCCTGGTACCGCATCTACGCGTACGCCGCGTTCACCATCACCGGCTACAACTTCGCCGGCCAGTACAAGAGCGACCCTCCCGCGGACTGCGGTGGTACGGGGTCCAGCGGCCGGTGCATCGAGGGCGTGTTCACCCAGTTCGTCGACTCGACCGACGACTTCAGCTACGACCCGGCCGCGCCCGATCTCGGCGCGTGGGTCGTCCAACTGGTCGCCTGACCGGCGACCGATCCACTCAAGGGGGAAATGAGTGAACCGCCGCATTCTTGCCGCCGTGCTCGCGCTCGGCCTGGCGATCGTGGGCACCGTCGTGCTCGTGTCCTACGTCCGCGGGGCTGACGCCCGGGCCCTCGAAGGGGTCCAGACGACCCCGGTCCTCGTGGTCACCGCACCGGTGCCGGAGGGCACGCCGGCTGCCGAGCTGGCCGGGTCGGTCCGACTGGAGCAGATCCCCGCCAAGGTGGCGGCCACCGGGAGCGTCAGCGACCTCGCAGACCTCGGCGACCGGGTCAGCACCGTGGCCCTGCAGCCGGGCGAGCAGCTGCTGGCCAGTCGCTTCGCCGCCGAGGAGACCCTGCAGCCGCCGGACCGCGCCGAGGTGCCACCCGGCTTCTCCGAGGTCAGCCTGCTGCTCGAGCCGCAGCGGGTGATCGGTGGCCGGCTGGCCGCCGGTGACCAGATCGGCGTCTACATCTCCATGGACCTGGAGGACGCCAACGAGAAGAAGACCGGCACCACGCACTCCGTCCTGCACGGTGTCCTGGTCACCCAGGTGCAGGGCGCGCCGGCCCCGGCCCAGGCGGCCGAGGGCTCGACCAAGACGGTCGCCGCCGGCGCCGCCGCCCCCTCGAATAGCCTGATGGTCACAGTCGCCCTGCCCGCCCGGGACGCCGAGAAGGTGGTCTTCGGCATGGAGCACGCCAGCGTCTGGCTCGCCCTCGAGCCCGAGGGCGCGGACAACTCCGGCACCGGGATCGTCACGCAGAACAACATCTACGGTGACGCGCTCGCCGGCCTCACCGCCGCCAACGGGGGGTCTGGAGAATGAGCCGCGTCGTCCTCGCCGGAGGCACTCCGGACCTGATCGAGCGGCTGCGCGCTGCCCAGCCCGAACTCGCGGTGCTGCCGCCCGGTCGGGTGCCCACCGAGCCGGTCCGGCTGTTCGAACTGCTCCCGGCCGGCGACCTTCCTCCGGTGGTCGTGCTCGGCCCGGCCGCGCCGGTGGCCGACGTGCTGACGCTGGCCGGCGCGCTGGACGCGGCCTGGCCGGGGATCGCGGTCGTCCTCGTCGGAGAGCCCACCCCCGAGCTCTGGCCGGCGGTCATGCGTGCCGGCATCCGGGAGGTGGTCCCGCCGGACGCTGACGTGACCGTGCTCCGCGAGGTGGTCGAACGGGCGGCGCAGGTGGCGCTCGGCCGCCGCCAGGCGCTGCACCCCGTCGCCGGCCAGCCGTCCGCGCCCGGCCGGGTGATCAGCGTCGTCTCCCCGAAGGGCGGGGTGGGCAAGACGACTGTGTCCACGAACCTGGCCGTCGGGCTGGCCGCCGTGGCCCCGCAGTCGACCGTCATCGTCGACCTCGATGTCCAGTTCGGCGACGTCGCCACCGCCCTCGGGCTGCAGCCGGAGTACACGCTGCCCGACGCCGTGCACGGCCGGGCCGGCGAGGACTCGATGGTGCTGAAGACGTTCCTCACCCAGCACCCGAGCGGCCTGTACGCCGTCTGCGGGTCGGACTCCCCGGCGGCGGGGGACACGGTGACCGCGGACGACGTCAGCCGGCTGCTCGCCGCCCTGGCCCGCCAGTTCCGGTACGTGGTGGTCGACACCGCGCCCGGCCTGTCGGAGCAGACGCTCGCCGCCCTCGACGCCGCGTCCGACGCCGTCCTCCTCAGCAGCCTCGACGTGCCCGGTGTGCGGGGGCTGCGGAAGGAGATGGACGTCCTCGGCGAGCTGAAACTGCTGCCGGCCGGCCGGCACGTGGTGATGAACCTCGCCGACCCGAAGCAGGGCCTCGACATGGCCGACGTCGAATTGGCGCTCGGCACCGGCGTGGACGTCGTCCTGCCCCGGTCCGCCGCGGTCCCCGCATCGACCAACGCGGGGGAGCCCCTGCTGCTGCGCGACCTGAAGCGCGACCCGGCCACCAGGGAGCTGCGCCGCCTGCTCGAGCGCTTCGGCATCGCGCCCGCTCCGAAGTCCAGCGCTTTCTGGACCCGCCAGAAGGCGGCCTCCTGATGCGCCTCGGTGAGCGGCTGGAGGCCACCCGCGGACGCGGGGCTGCCCGGCCGGCCTCCGGCCCGCAGGTGCCCACCACGACGGCCGGCCCGGCCGCCCTGCCCCTGCCGGAGCCGCGCGGGCAGGCGACCGACCTCGGCCCGGCTGTCCCGTCAGTGACGGAACGGCCGGTGCCCCGTCCGACCGCTCCGGTGGCGCCTCCGGTGGATGCGTTGTCGCGGTTGAAGGATCGGGTGGCGAAGGCGTTGTTCGAGCGGATGGGTGCTCGGATGAGTGATCCGTCGCTGGCCGAGGACGCGTTGCGCACGCTGGTGTTGCGGGAGCTGGACGAGGTGGTCGAGGCGGAGAAGATTCCGCTGTCGGCCGAGGAGCGGGGCCGGCTGACCTCCGAGCTGGCTGATGACGTGCTGGGGTTCGGGCCGTTGCAGCGGCTGCTGGATGACCCGTCGGTGACCGAGATCATGTGCAACGGGCCGGAGTCGATCTATGTGGAGCAGTCCGGTCGGCTGGTGCGCACGGCGTCGCGGTTCGCCAATGAGGAGCATCTGCGGCGGGTGATCGACCGGATCGTGTCCCGGGTGGGCCGGCGGATCGACGAGTCCTCGCCGCTGGTGGACGCGCGGCTGGCCGATGGGTCGCGGGTGAACGCGATCATCCCCCCGCTGGCGTTCAGTGGTTCGACGTTGACGATCCGCAAGTTCGCCAAGGACCCGTTCGGTGTCGATGACCTGATCGGGTTCGGCACGCTCTCGCCGGAGATGGCCGAGTTGCTGCAGGCGTGTGTGGATGCGCGGCTGAACATCATCGTCTCCGGTGGTACCGGCACGGGAAAGACGACGCTGCTCAACGTGCTGTCCTCCTTCATCCCCGAGGGGGAGCGGATCGTCACCATCGAGGACGCGGTGGAGCTGCAGCTGCAGCAGGAGCACGTGGTGCGGCTGGAATCGAGGCCTCCCAACATCGAGGGCAAGGGCGCGATCACCATCCGCGACCTGGTGCGCAACAGCCTGCGGATGCGGCCGGACCGGATCGTGGTGGGGGAGTGCCGTGGTGGTGAGTCGCTGGACATGCTGCAGGCGATGAACACCGGCCACGACGGGTCGCTGTCCACGGTGCACGCCAACAGCCCACGCGATGCGATCGCCCGGCTGGAGACGCTGGTGCTGATGGCCGGGATGGATCTGCCGCTGCGGGCGATCCGGGAGCAGATCGCCTCCGCCGTCGACGTCGTGGTGCAGCTGACCCGGCTGCGGGACGGCACCCGGCGGGTCACCCACGTCACCGAGGTCCAGGGCATGGAAGGGGAGACGGTCACCCTGCAGGACGCGTTCCTGTTCGACTACTCCGCCGGGGTCGACCCCGCCACCGGCAAGTTCCTGGGCAAGCCGGTGCCCACCGGCGTCCGCCCCCGCTTCACCGACCGCTTCGAGGAGCTGGGGATCGCCGTGTCGCCCCGGCTGTTCGGCGTCCCGGCGGACTCGATCTCCGGGGGCTGGCGATGACCGGCACCGCGGCGCTCGCACTGGGCGTCCTGGCGGCCACCGCGGCGCTGGTCCTCGGCGTCCTCGCGATCGTCCCGGCGAAGGAGCGGGTGGCGCTCAGCCGGCTCGACCCGACCATCGGGCCACCGCCGAGCGCCCTGACCGGCTTCACCCAGCGGGCGCAGGGCGGGATCGAGACGGTGCTCGCGCGGCGCGACGGTGGCTCGGGGCTGGCCCGGGACCTGCAGGCGGCCGGCCTGCGGATGCGGCCCGCGGACTTCCTGCTGCTGACCCTCTCCGGCCTGGTCGTCGCCGGCGCGCTGGGTCTGCTCCTCGGCGGGCTCGTGCTGGGCGTTCTCCTCGCCGCGTTCGCGCCGCTCGTCGCGAAGGTCCTGCTGAGCGTGCTCGCGAGCCGGCGCCGGGCCGCGTTCGCCGATCAGCTCGACGACTCCCTGCAGCTCATGGCCAGCAGCCTGCGCGCCGGCCACAGCATCCTGCGCGCCGTCGACTCCGTGGCCCAGGAGGGAGCGGCCCCGACGTCGGAGGAGTTCGCCCGGATCATCAACGAGACCCGGGTGGGCCGTGATCTGGGTGCGGCGATCGACGAGGTCGCCGACCGGATGGGCAGCGAGGACTTCGCCTGGGTCGCCCAGGCCATCGCCATCCAGCGTGAAGTCGGCGGCAACCTCGCCGAGGTGCTCGACCGCGTCGGGCACACCATCCGGGAACGAAACGCCATCCGCCGCCAGGTCAAGGCCCTCTCCGCCGAAGGCAAGCTTTCCGCCTACGTCCTCATGGCTCTCCCTATCGGCGTGGGGATCTTCCTGTTCCTGATCAGACCGGAGTACATGGGCGTCTTCACCGAGAGCCTGATCGGCTACGCCATGCTCGCCGCCGTTGCCGTGCTGCTGACGGCGGGCGGGTTCTGGCTGCGCACGACCGTCCGCATCACCTTCTGAGGAGGCCGGCATGATGATCGTCTCCGGAGCCGCCTTCCTGGTGGTGTCCGCCCTTCTGCTGCTCGGCTGGTCGGTGCTCGCCCGGCCCGACGCCGCGGCCGCCAGCACCCGCGCGAACCTGGTGCGGGGCTTCCAGCTGGCGCCCGCCGGCGCGCCGGCCGGCCGTCGCCGGAGCTCACCACTAATCCAGCTGCTCACTCCGCGGGGCACCGCCGCGCGGCTGCAGCGGCTGATCGCCGGTGCGGGGTACCCGGTGGAGTGGCCGCTGCCTCGGCTGGTGGCCGCGAAGCTCGTGCTGGCCGCCGTGGCCGGCGGTGTGGGGTTCCTGCTCCTGGCCGACGGACCCAGCCTTGGACGCATCCTGCTCCTGGCCGCGATGGTGGGGATCTCCTACTTCGTCCCCGAGCTGCTGCTCTACAGTCGGGGCCAGGAGCGCCAGCAGGCGATCCAGCTGCAGCTGGCCGACACCCTCGACCAGATGACGATCGCGGTCGAGGCCGGGCTGGGCTTCGAGTCGGCCATGGCCCGTGCCGGCAAGAACGGCAAGGGAGCGCTGGCCGAGGAGCTGACCCGCACGCTGCAGGACATCGCGGTCGGCCAGCCGCGCCGGGACGCCTACCTGGCGCTGGCCGAGCGCACGAACGTGCAGGACCTGCGCCGGTTCGTCAGCGCCATCATCCAGGCCGACCAGTACGGCGTCTCGATCGCCGACGTGCTGCGCACCCAGGCCGGGGAGATGCGGCTCAAGCGCCGGCAGCGGGCCGAGGAGAAGGCCATGCAGATCCCGGTGAAGGTGATCTTCCCGCTGATCCTCTTCATCCTGCCGACGCTGTTCATCATCGTGCTGGGCCCGGCCGTCATCGACATCATCGGCGCGTTCAGCGACTGATCCGGTCCGCTGAAACGAGGAGAACCATGTCCCAGTCGTCCCTCCGGCGGCGCCTGCTCACCGCGGCCGGCTCCCTGGCCCTGCTGACGTCCGTGGTCGGGTGCTCCACCCCAGTGGTCAGCGACCCCAGCGGCGGGCTCGCGATGGTGGTCGGCGCGCACAGCAACATGCCGCCGACAGCGGTCGGCGGCGTCGCCGAGCAGGTGCTCACCAACGCCGTCCGCACCCGGTCCGCCGTCTCGGTCGTGGTCGCCGACGGCGCCCCGTTCGTCCTGGACGCCGAGCAGTCGGGAACCGCCGGAGCGGCGAACCGCGAGGCGCTGGACGAGGCACTCACCTCCGCGGCGGCCCGGACGCCGGAGACCGACCTGCTCACCGCGCTCGGCCTCGGCGCCGCCGCGATCGCCTCCGCGGACGGGCGGCGCACCGTCCTGGTCGTCGACTCCGGTCTGTCCACCACCGGAGCGCTGGACTTCCGGCAGGAGGGCCTGCTCGACGCCGACCCCGCAGACGTCGTCGGCAGCCTCCAAGCGGCGGGCGCCCTGCCGGACCTCAGTGGCGTGCACGTCGTCTTCCAAGGGCTCGGCGACACCGCCGCCCCACAGCCGTCGCTGGGTGAGCCGGTGCGCCGCCAGCTGGCCGACCTCTGGACCGCGGTCGCCCTGGCGTCCGGTGCGCTGGACGTCAGCGTCGAGCGCACCCCGCTGGAGGGGGAGCCCGTCCCCGGCCTGCCCCCGGTGAGCCTCATCGGCCCCGGTGGAGGGGTGACCTGCACGCAGAACACCGTCGTCCTCGACGGCGGGGCGGTCGCCTTCCAGGCCGACACCGCGGCGTTCCAGGACGCCACCGCCGCGGCCGCAAAGCTCCAGCCGATCGCCGACCGGATGCGGGCAGCCGGCGTCACCGCGACGCTCGTCGGGACGACCGCGGACGTCGGCGACGCCGAGGGCCAGCGGCGGCTCAGCGAGCAGCGTGCCCGAGCCGTCGCCGACCTCCTGGGCGGCCTGGGGGTGCCGGCCGACCGCATGACCGTCGTCGGGCTCGGCAGCGACTTCCCCGGCTACGTCCAGGACCGGGACGCCAGCGGCGCGCTGGACCCGGCGGCCGCCGCGCAGAACCGGAAGGTGACCATCGAGCTCGCCGGCGCGGGACCCGCCGTCTGCGCGTGACCGGGTGGCCGCTGCCGTCAGCCCGTCCCGACACGGCGAGATCGGCGATCTGGCCCGCTTCGAGGTCCTGAAGGGGCCGAGATCGCCGATCTCGACGGCGTGAAGGCGCGGTCAGCCGGTGGAGCGGGGCTGCGCCGGGTTGGTCGGGTCACCCTGCGACGGCGGGTTCATCTTCGGGCCGGTCGTGGCCTCCGACACCTTCGAGCCGGTGGAGGCGTGGACCGGGTCGTCCGCCGCGGGTGCGGCCGGGTCGCCGCCCGAGGGCTGGGCGCCCTCGCGCAACGAGGCCAGCCGGTTCTCCATGATCGTCACGACCTGCACCCGGTCGGCGTGGGCGCGCTCGTACTCGAGCAGCGTCTCGAGGCCCTGCGCGTCCAGGGTCCGGATGCGCGAGGCCAGCCCCTCCACCGGCAGGTGGTCGTAGTCGGGCAGTGGCAGTTGGTCGTGCTCCGTCATCCCTCGTCCTCTCTGCGGTTCCGTGTTCCGGGAGCGCCTACCCCGTCGCCGGCGATCGACACCGGGTGTGAGGTCCCGGTCGGTGGGTAGGCGGCGGGCTGCGGAGTTGCGGCCGTCTGCCGCCCCGCACCTGAGCCCCCCGATCGACCGAGGAGTTGTCCCACCGACATGGACGTGTCCTTCCTGGAGCCGGTGTTCGCCGCCGCTGGGCCCTACGCCACCGTGTGCGCCGACGTCACGCACACCAACGAGAACGCCGACACCGAACTGGACCTGCGGGTCCGTGCGCTCACCGAGCAGCTCAGCGAGCAGGGCGCGCCGGAGGCCGTCGTCGAGGCCGTGCGCGCCCGGCTGACCGAGGGCAACGAGGGCGGTGAGGCCGGCACCCTGAAGGGGCGGGCGGTGGTCGCCGCCGCCGACGGCACGGTCGTGCTGGACGAGGCGCTGGCCGACGCCCCGGCCCGCGAGACCGCCGAGTGGTCGCCGCACCCGGACCTGATCCCGGTGCTCAAGCAGCTGGCCGGCCGCATCCCGCACGTGGTCGTCGTCACCGACCGGATCGGCGCCGACGTCACCACGGCGGGACTTCCGGGCCGGCCGGACCAGGAGAAGGAGATCGAGGGCGACGGGTTCCACGCGCGCAAGGTCAAGGTCGGCGGCTGGGCGCACAACACCTACATGCACACCGCCGAGAACCAGTGGGAGGAGAACGCCGGGCTGGTCGCCGACGAGCTGAACTCCCTCGCCCGGCGGCTGCCGCTCCGCTTCATCCTGCTGGCCGGCGACGTGCGGGCCCGGCAGATCCTCAGCGACAAGGCGCACGCCGCCTGGTCGGAGCTCGTCGTGTCGATGGACGAGGGCGGCCGCTCCGCCGGCGCCGACCGCGAGCCGATCGAGCGGCGCACCGCCGAGCTGATCGCCGAGCACGAGGCACGCGACATCGCCGACGCCGTCGAGAAGGTGCAGAGCGCCGGCGCCCACGGGCTCGCCCTCACCGGCACCGCCGCCGTGGTCGAGGCCCTGCGCAAGGGGCAGGTCGAGACGCTCGTCCTGACCGACGCCTGGGACGACGACGCCACCCTGCTGGTGGGCAACGGCCCGCTGGAGCTCGGCGTGAAGCAGCAGGACATGGACGCCCTCGGCGTGCACGGGGAGGTCGTCCCCGCTGGTTCCGCGCTCCTGGCCGCCACAGTGGCCAGCGCCGCCGGTGTCGTCGTCGTCCCGGAGGCCGCCCTGCCCGGCGACGAGCCGGTGGCCGCGATCCTCCGCTACACCGACGACTCGACGCCGTCGGCCCAGTGACCCGGACCCGTACCGCCCTACTCGAGGAGATCCCGTGACCGACCCGCACCAGCCCGCCACCAGCCCCGGCACCGGCCAGGGCGACATCGAGCGCCGCGCCGCGCTCGCCGAGTCCCTCGGCAAGGAGGTCTGGCCGGCCGACCGCGACGCGCTGATCGCCAAGGCGCAGGAGGGCCCCGCCCCCGACCGGGTGCTCTCCGACCTGCGGCGCCTGCCCGCCGGGCAGCAGTTCGAGAACGTCCAGGAGGTCGCCCAGGCGCTGGGCCTGGGCACCGAGCAGCAGCGGTTCTGACATGACAACGCAGAAGAAGCCCAGCCCCGAGGCGCTGGACAACGTCACCGAGGACAACGTCGAGACGCGGTCCCAGCTGCTCCCGGAGGAGGCCGCGCTGCAGGGCAGCGGCATGGAGGAGGTCGCCGCCGAGGTGATCCTGGCCGAGTCGGAGGAGCGGACCGTCCACCCCGATCCCGACGACGCCCAAGGTGCGCACCGCCAGTCCGCCGAGACCGCCGACCTGCCCTGATGTGCGGCACGAGCACCCGGTCCGGCTCCGCTGGTCGGACCCCGACATGCTGGGCCACGTCAACCACGCGCGGGCACTGAGCCTCCTGGAGGACGCACGGCTCGCACTGGGGGACGACCACGCCGGGGGAGGGCTGATCCTCGCCCGTCTCGAGGTGGACTACCTGCGCCAGCTCTACTACCGGGTCGGCGAGGAGCTCTGCGTGCACAGCTGGGTGACCCGGCTGGGCACGAAGTCCTTCACGATGCGGCAGGAGCTGGCGCAGGACGGGGAGGTGGCCATCCGCGCCGACGTCGTCCTGGTGGTCTTCGACTTCGCGGCGAACGCCAGCCGGCCGATGACCGAGGCCGAGCGGGCGCACTGGACGCGCTACCTGGAGGGCTGACCGGCCCGTCGGTGGTTGCGCCTGCGCGGTGCCCGCGCACGCGCAACCACCGGGTGCCGGCGCGTCGCGGTGCTGGTCGGGGCGCCGGTCGAGCCCGCGGATGTGATCATCTCCGCCGATCGGGGTAGGGCAGCCCGAGTCGAGGAGAGGAGCGATCATGCCGAAGACGGCGAAGAACGGCTCCGCCAAGCAGTCGGAGCTGCCCAGCACGCTGCAGCGGTCGCCGAAGAAGGCGCAGCGCACCTTCACCAAGGCCTACGACTCCGCGGTGGAGGAGTACGACGACGAGGAGCGCGCCAACCGGACGGCGTGGGCCGCGGTGAAGCACAGCTTCGAGAAGGTCGGCGACCGTTGGGCTCGAAAGGAAAAGGGCAAGAAAGGCCCGTCCGACGCCCAGGCCGCAGGCGGGCGCGGTACCGGCAAGGAGACCAAGGGCGGCGTCGACGCCAACGCCTCGAAGTCCCACCTCTACGACGTGGCCAAGAAGCTCGACATCTCGGGCCGCTCGAAGATGGGGAAGAAGGACCTCGTCGCCGCCATCCAGAAGGCGAACGACAGGAAGACCGCCGCGGCGCGCAAGAAGTAGCCGGCGTCCACCCCGGCCCGGTGCCGTTCAGCCGGCCGGCAGCAGGATGAACCCGGTCTGCCGACCGTCGAGGTACTCGACGCCGGCGCCGGTCAGCGCGACGCCCTCCTCCAACCCGAGCCGCACGCACTGCCCGTCCCACTCGGGGACCGGCCGGCGGACGGCGAGCTCCAGCGCGTACGCCGTGTCGGGGTGCACCGGGTAGTCGCCGGCGCCGGGCACGCCGTGCTGCTGGTCCCACTGCCCGATCGCCGGGCCGGCACCGTGCCCGTGGAAGCCGATCGGGTGCGAGTACACGTCGCCGTCGATCCCCTCGGCGGCGGCCGCGGCCCGGGCCGTGGCCAGCACCTCGTTGCCCGTCCGGCCGGGGAGCAGCGCCGCGGCGGTCAGCTCCTGCAGCCGGTTCGCCGCAGCCATCGCGGCCCGCAGCCCCGCCGGAGCCGCCGTCTCGCCGGGGCGCAACACGTACGCGTTGCGCTGGGTGTCGGTCCGCAGACCCAGGGAGCTGAGCCCGACGTCGCAGTGCAGCAGGTCGCCCGGCTCCACCACCGCGTCGTAGGGGACGCCGGGCAGCAGCGTGCCCTGCTCCTCGACCAGCGGTACCCCGGCCCGCTGCAGGAGCACCGAGGGCTGGAACCACGGGTCCACCCCGAGGTCGTGGAAGCGCTGCCGGATCCACCAGGCCACGTCCAGTGCCGTCGTCGTCCCGACCGTGACCACGGCGGAGGAGAACGCCTCGGCGATGACCTGGTGCGCCAGCCGGTTCATCGCGTGCAACGCCGCGGTCTCCTCGGGCAGCCGTGTCTCCAGCCAGCCGACCGCCAGCCGCTCGGCCGACACCACCCGGTCGGCGTAGGGGCCCAGCGCCTCGGTCAGCAGCCGGTGCTCGGTGTGCGAGAGCCCGTCGGCCAGCGCGAAGTGCTCGGAGACGTCGACGCCGATGCGCCCGGGATCGGCCTGCTCGACGAACCGGCGCACCTCGGCCCACTGGGCGCGCTCGGCGGGCTCCCCGCCGCCGGCCGCGGCGGTCCAGGCCGGCAGGAACTGGCCGACCGGGTAGCGGGAGACCGCAGCGGGCGTCACGCCGTCGTCGCTGCGGTGCAGCAGCAGGATGGTGCGGCGCCGTGCGGACAGCCAGGTGGCCGGCAGCAGCGTCGCGAGGACCGGGTCCTCGTTGTACTCGCGCCCGACCACGATCCACAGGTCGATGCCGGCCCGGTCCATCAGGCCGGGAAGCACGTCGAGGAGCCGCTGGCTGAGCCAGCGGTCGCGCACGTCGGCCTGCTCCCGCAGCGGCAGGGGCACCGTCCGCGTCGGATCAGGCGCGACGACCGTCATGCATCTAGGGAAGCAGAGAACCGCCGGACCCACCGGTCGAGAACGCCGGACCGGTAGGCGGTCACGGGTTCCAAAATGCGGTACGGATCGGTCGACGGTCACCGGCTCGTGCGCGATCACCACCGCAACGCCCCCATCGGGGTGGCCGCGGTGCCAGGCTGAGGGCATGTCGCACCCCGATCCGGCGCTCGTCGACGTCCGGTCCCTCGCCGACCACCCCCTGACCGAGGCCGGGGAGGGACAGGCGCTGCGCATGGTCGCCCCGGGAGCGGTGACCGCCGGCCGGTTCGGCCTCGTCGAGTACCGGCTCGGCCCGCGGACGGCCGGGGCGGCGCCGCACTACCACCGCACCTTCTCCGAGTCCTTCTACGTGCTCTCGGGCCGGCTGACCCTCTACGCCGACGGAGCCTGGCAGAGCTACCGGCCGGGCGACTTCGCCATCGCCCACGAGCAGGGGGTGCACGGCTTTCGCAACGACGGCGACGAACCGGCCTCGATGCTCATCCTGTTCACGCCCGGGGTGGCCCGGGAGACCTTCTTCGCCGAGATGGCCGAGATCGGGCGCCGCGAGCAGCCACCCACGAAGGAGGAGATGGCCGCGGTCTACGCCCGGCACGACCAGGTGATGGTCGAGGTCTGAGCGGGGTCGGGCTCCGGGTGGAAAGCTGGACGCCGACGACGAGCGAAGGAGGCTGCGCATGCCCCTGGGACCCTGGTTCTACTGCCTCAAGCACGACCGGGTCGAGGACCGCGACGGGTGCGCCGAGCGCCACCGGCTCGGCCCGTACGACACCCGGCAGGAGGCCGAGCACGCGCTGGCGGCCGTCGCCGAGCGGAACGAGAAGCTCGACGCGGAGGACCGCGAGTGGGAGGACCGCTGACCCCCGCCCCGGGGGACAGGCATGATCGGTCCCGGGAGCCGGGCTGTCCGGCGCCGCGAGAGGGGTGGACGTGACGGACGGTCGCGCGGTCGAGGAACTTGTCGTCGGGGTGCTGGGGGGCACCGGGCCCCAGGGGCGCGGGCTCGCGGTCCGGCTGGCGGCCCAGGGGCAGCGGGTGCTGCTCGGCTCGCGGGACGGCGAGCGCGCCGCGGAGGTGGCGGCCCAGGTCGCCGAGCGTGCGGCGGCGGTCGCCACCGGGGTCGAGGTGTCGGTCACCGGCGGTTCGAACGTCGACGTCGCCGGCGCGGCGGACCTGGTCATCGTCGCGGTCCCGTTCGCCGGGCACGCCGCGACCCTGGCCGAGCTGGCCACCCCGCTGGCGGGGAAGATCGTCGTCGACTGCGTCGTCCCCATGGGCTTCGACGAGCTCGGCGCCTACGTGCTCGACGTCGAGGAGGGCAGCGTCGCCCAGCAGGCCGCCGCGCTGCTGCCCGACTCGCACGTCGTCGGGGCCTTCCACCACCTGTCGGCCACGCTGCTCGAGGACCTCTCGAAGCCGACGATCGACGGCGACGTGATGGTGGTCGGCGATGACCGGGCGTCGATGGACACGGTGCAGGCGCTCGCCGGCCGGCTGCCCGGCATGCGCGGCATCTACGCCGGCCGGCTGCGCAACGCCCGCCAGGTCGAGGCGCTCACCATCAACCTCGTGTCGGTGAACCGGCGGTACAAGGTGCACGCCGGTGTCCGCATCACCGACGTCTGACGAAGGACCTCGTCCTCCCCGGCCGTCGCACGGTCGGCGTGGGGCCCGGGACGGGGCCGGGGGCGCCGGTGCTGCGTGACGACTCGGGGACGGCGTTCGACGGCCCGCCGCCCCGGCGGGTCGTCTCGCTGGTCCCGTCGCTGACCGAGGCGATCGCGGTCACCGACCCGGCGCTGCTGGCCGGTGCCACCGACTGGTGCACCCACCCCGTCAGCCTCGACGTGCCGCGCGTCGGCGGCACCAAGTGGCCCGACGTCGACCGGGTCCTGGCGCTGCGTCCGGACCTGGTGGTCGCCAACGCCGAGGAGAACCGGGAGGAGGACGTCGCGGCGCTGCGGAAGGCGGGCATCCCGGTCTGGATCACCGCGCCGGCCACCGTCGATCAGGCGCTGGACACCCTCGGCCGGGTGCTCGCGGTGCTCGACCGGCCCGATCCAGAGTGGCTGGTCCGCGCTCGGGAGGTCTGGGCCGACCCGCCCCGCCTGCTCGGCGTCAGCGCCGTCGTCCCGATCTGGCGCCGGCCCTGGATGGTGCTCGGGCGGGACACCTTCGCCGGTGACGTGCTGTCCCGGCTCGGCGTCCGCAACGTCTTCGCCGGCTCCGCGGACCGGTACCCGCGGCTCGGCCGCGACGAGCCGGGCACCGTCCCCGCCGAGCTGGTGGTGTTCCCCGACGAGCCCTACGCGTTCACCCCGGACGACGGTCCCGAGGCGTGGCCGCAGGCCCGCCCGGCGTTCGTCAGCGGGCGGCACCTCACCTGGTACGGCCCGTCGCTCGTCGAGGCGCCGGCCGTGCTGCTCGGTCAACTCGCCGACTGACGTCTCACCACGCGACCAATGCCCCGCTCTGGGGGCCTTCCTCGCGGTCAGGCAGTCCTGCAGGACCCGCAGAGCACGAGGGCAACTCCCAGAGCGGTCGCCCAACGGCCGGTCAGTCGAAAGAGTGCTCGGGCCCGGGGAAGACCCCGCCGCGGACGTCGTCGGCGTACTCCTTCGCCGCCCGCAGCAGCTCGCCCCGCAGGTCGGCGTACTTCTTCACGAACTTCGGCACGCGGCCGCCGTTGAGCCCGGCCATGTCCGGCCACACCAGCACCTGGGCGTCGCAGTCGACCCCCGCGCCGATGCCGATGGTCGGGATGGAGAGCTCCTTGGTCACCTGGCCGGCGAGGGCGGCCGGCACCATCTCCATGACGACGGCGAAGGCGCCGGCCTCCTGCACCGCGTGCGCGTCGGTCAGCAGCTGGTCGGCGCCGGCACCGCGGCCCTGCACCCGGAACCCGCCGAGGGCGTGCTCGCTCTGCGGCGTGAACCCGATGTGCGCCATGACCGGGATGCCGGCCTCCTGGAGCATCCGGATCTGGGGGACCACCCGCGCACCGCCCTCGAGCTTGACCGCCTGCGCGCCGCCCTCCTGCATCATCCGGACGGCGGTGTCGAAGGCCTGCTGAGGGCCCGACTCGTAGCTGCCGAAGGGCAGGTCGGCCACGATCAGCGCCCGCTTGGTCGACCGGGTGACGGCCTTGGTCAGCACCAGGAGGTCCTCGACGGTGACCGCCACCGTGCTGCTGTGACCGAGCACGACGTTGCCGGCGGAGTCGCCCACCAGCATCACCGGGATGCCGGCCTCCTCGAAGATGGCCGCGCTGTAGGTGTCGTAGGCGGTGAGCATCGCCCACTTCTCGCCCCGCTGCTTGGCCTGCTGCAGGTGGTGGATGCGCACCCGCGCGGTGGACTGGCCGCCGTAGAGCACCGACTCGGTCATGCCTGGGCTCCTTCTCGCACGGTGGGGAGGGTTTCGCGCCAGCGGTTGGTGATGGGCAGGCGACGGTCGCGACCGAACGCCTTGAGACTGATCTTCGTACCCGGTGCCGACTGGCGGCGCTTGAACTCGGCCCCGTCCACCAGCCGGAGGACACGGGCGACCACCTCGGCGTCGTGCCCGCGCTCGAGCAGCTCGGCCATGCCGAGGTCGCGGTCGACGTAGTCGGCGATCACCGCGTCGAGTTCCTCGTAGGACGGCAACGAGTCGCTGTCCACCTGCCCGGGGGCGAGCTCCGCCGACGGCGGCTTGTCGATGGAGTTCTGCGGGATCGGCTCGGTCTCGCCACGCCCCCGGGCGTAGCCGTTGCGCCAGCGGGCGAGCTCCCACACCAAGGTCTTCGGCACGTCCTTGATGGGGGCGAACCCGCCGGCCGCGTCGCCGTAGAGCGTCGAGTAGCCGACGGCCACCTCGCTCTTGTTGGACGTGGCGAGCAGCAGGTGCCCGTGCTGGTTGGACAGGGCCATGAGCAGCGTGCCGCGCACCCGGGCCTGCAGGTTCTCGGCGGCGACGCCGGAGAGCTCCACCGAGGCCTCGTAGGCGTCGACCATCGGTGCGATCGGGACGACGGAGTAGTGCATGCCCAGCCGCGACGCGGCGTCCTCGGCGTCGGCCAGCGAGTGCTCGCTGGACCACTTCGACGGCAGCCCGACGCCGTGCACCCGGTCGGCGCCGAGCGCGTCGACGGCGATCGCGGCGACCAGCGCGGAGTCGATGCCGCCGGACATGCCGAGCACCACCGAGGGCATGCCGTTCTTGTCGATGAAGTCCTTGAGCCCGAGCACCAGGGCCCGCCAGACCTCCTCGCAGTCGGAGAGCGGGTCGACGATCGTCGCCGGGCGCCGCTCGAACGCGCGCACCGGCTCGTGCGACAGCACGTGCCGGGTCACGGTCATCGGGCCGATCCGGCCCTCGCGCCGTTCGGGCACCGAGGACGGGTCCAGGTCGAGGTCGACCGTGGCGAGGTGCTCGACGAACTGGGGCGAGCGGGCGAGGAGCGTGCCGTCGGCGGCGACGGCCATCGAGTCGCCGTCGAAGACCAGCTCGTCCTGGCCGCCCACCTGGTTGCAGTAGACGATCGTCGCCCCGGCCTCGGCCGCGCGGCGGCGGACCAGGGGCAGCCGCAGGTCGTCCTTGGCCCGCTCGTAGGGGGAGGCGTTGGGGGAGACGACGAGGTCGACCCCCGCCTGGCCGGCGACCCCGCAGGGCCCGCCCTCGACCCAGAGGTCCTCGCACACGGTCAGCGCGACGTCGACCCCGTGCAGGCGGACGACCGGCAGCTCGGTGCCGGGCACGAAGTACCGGGCCTCGTCGAAGACCCCGTAGTTGGGCAGGTGCCGCTTGTAGTAGCGGACGACGACGCGCCCGCCGTGCAGCAGCGCGGCGGCGTTGCGCGGCGCGCCCCGGCGCGGGTTCGCGTCCGCCGGCCGGTGGTCGTCGGTCGGGGGCTCGTCGACCGGCGCGGGGCCGCTGCCCTCGGTGTGCGCCAGGTACCCGACGACGACGGCGACCTCCCCGAGACCCTCGTCGGCCAGCCGGACGGCGAGGTCGACCAGCGCCTGCTCGCTGGCGCGGGCGAAGGACTCCCGCAGCACGAGGTCCTCCGGCGGGTACCCGGTCAGCGTCATCTCGGGGAAGACCACCAGGTGCGCCCCGGCCCCCGCCGCGTCGGCCGACCGGCGTACCACCAGGTCGGCGTTGCCCTGCAGGTCACCGACCCGGGTGTCGACCTGGGCCATGGCCACCCGCAACTGCACCGGCTGCTGATCACTCACGCCGTCAGTCTGGTCGCATCCTCCGGCCGGCGGCCAGGTGGGGCCGCCGCCCGGCCCGGTCGGCGACGACACGGACGGCGCCGGGGCGGACGACCGTGTGTGAACCGCCCGGACGGGGCAGGCTTGTGCCGACGTCACACTCCCGAAACGAGCGGACTGGATCATGGCCGGCATGGACCGACAGCAGGAGTTCGTCCTGCGGACCCTGGAAGAGCGAGACATCCGCTTCGTGCGGCTGTGGTTCACCGATGTCTCCGGCTACCTGAAGGCCGTCGCGGTGGCCCCGGCCGAGATCGAGGCGGCGTTCGCGGAAGGCATCGGCTTCGACGGCTCGGCGATCGAGGGCTTCGCCCGCGTCTACGAGTCCGACATGCTGGCCAAGCCCGACCCCGGCACCTTCCAGGTCATGCCGGCGCGCGAGGGGCGGGCCAGCGTCACCGCCCGGATGTTCTGCGACATCACGCTGCCCGACGGCTCGCCGTCCTGGGCCGATCCGCGCCACGTGCTGCGCCGGACGCTGGCCAAGGCCGCCGACATGGGGTTCACCTTCTACACCCACCCCGAGATCGAGTTCTTCCTGCTCAAGGACCTGCCCACCGACGGCAGCGCCCCCGAGCCCGCCGACACCGGCGGCTACTTCGACCTCTCCACGCACAACGTGGCGCACGACTTCCGGCGGGAGGCCGTCTTCGCCCTGGAGGCGATGGGGATCTCCGTGGAGTTCAGCCACCACGAGGTGGCGCCCGGGCAGCAGGAGATCGACCTGCGCTACGCCGACGCCCTGTCGATGGCGGACAACATCATGACGCTGCGGCACGTCGTCCGTGAGGTCGCGCTGGCCCAGGGCGTGCACGCCACCTTCATGCCCAAGCCCTTCACCGAGCTGGCCGGCTCGGCGATGCACACGCACCTGTCGCTGTTCGAGGGCGACCGCAACGCCTTCCACGACCCGGCCGACCCGATGCGGCTGTCGACGACCGGCAAGCAGTTCATCGCCGGGCTGCTCACCCACGCCCGCGAGGTCACCGCCGTCACCAACCAGACGGTGAACTCCTACCGGCGGCTGCTGGCCGGCACCGAGGCGCCGACGGCGGCGACGTGGGGCCGGGCCAACCGCTCCGCGCTGGTGCGGCTGCCGAGCTACAAGCCGAGCAAGGCGCAGTCGGCGCGGGTCGAGGTCCGCTCGCCGGACTCCGCGTGCAACCCGTACCTCACCTTCGCCGTCCTGCTGGCCGCCGGCCTGCGCGGCATCGAGAAGGGCTACGAGCTCCCGCCGGAGGCCGAGGACGACGTCTGGTCGCTCACCGACACCGAGCGCCGCGCCGCCGGGTACGAGGACCTCCCGGTCAGCCTCGGCGAGGCGCTGACCGCGATGCAGGGCAGCGAGCTGGTCGCCGAGACCCTCGGCGAGCACGTCTTCCAGTTCTTCCTGCGCAACAAGTGGGAGGAGTTCAACTCCTACCGGCAGAACGTGACGCCGTTCGAGCTGCAGCGCTACCTGCCCGGCCTTTGATGCCGCGCTCTGGGGGTCTTGCTCGTGTTCTGGAGGTGCTGCAGTGCCCGCAGAGCGCGAACAGCACTCCCAGAGCAGGGCCGAGAGGGCTCGGGTCGCGGCCACTAGCCTCGTCGTCGTGACTTCCAGCGGCCGCCTGCTCGTCGTCGTCCCGAGCGAGACCGACCCGCCCGCGCGGCTGGGGGAGTGGCTGCGCGCGGCCGGCCTGGAGCTCGACGAGCGGCACCTGGGGCTCGGCGATCAGGTGCCGGAGACCCTCGAGGGGGCCGACGGGTTGCTCGTGCTGGGCGGCCCGCAGTCGTCGATGGACGACGAGGCGACCAGCCCCGAGCTCGTCGGGGTGCGGCAGCTGCTCCGGCAGGCGGTCGACGCCGACCTGCCCACCCTCGCGATCTGCCTGGGCGCCCAGCTGCTCGCGCAGGTGGGGGGCGGCCGCACGCGCGTGGGGGTCGACGGGCCCGAGGTCGGCGCCACGCTCGTGGCCAAGCGCGACGTCGCCGACGCCGACCCCGTGTTCGGCCCGCTGCCGCTCTCGCCCGACGTCGTGCAGTGGCACCACGACGAGATCTCCGAGCTCCCGCGCGACGCCACCCTGCTGGCGAGCAACCCGCACTACCCGCACCAGGCCTACCGGGTCGGCGCGCACGTCTACGGCCTGCAGTTCCACATCGAGACGACCCCGGAGATGGTGCGGGCCTGGGCCGCGAGCGACCCCGCCGGCGTGGCCGCGAGCTCGCTGGAGCACGAGGTCCTCTGCGCCCGGGCCGACGCCGCCCATGACGACGTCGCCGACGCCTGGCAGCCGTTCGCGGCCCGCTTCGCCGACCTGGTGCGCTCCCGCGCCGGCGCGCGCGCATGACCGTGCCCCGGGTGGA
This sequence comes from Blastococcus sp. SYSU DS0973, assembly GCF_054051055.1. Classification (NCBI taxonomy): domain Bacteria; kingdom Bacillati; phylum Actinomycetota; class Actinomycetes; order Geodermatophilales; family Geodermatophilaceae; genus Blastococcus; species Blastococcus sp. SYSU DS0973. The sequence continues at coordinate 139,176 of NZ_JBJHAN010000001.1, read as the reverse complement.
GATCCCGCGCCGGGCGATCGTGCGCCTGGTCCGGTTCGGCTTCGAGGACGGCGAACGCGCGGCGCGCCTGCTGTCGGACCCGGCGCTCGGCCTGTGGGACCTGGAGCGGAACGAACCGGCCGATCCGGAGGCCGGGCCGGTCGTCGCCGCGCTTGCCCGCGCCGGTGACCCCGACCTCGCCGTCCGCTCGCTGCACCGGCTGATCGAGGCGCTGGACGGCGCCGACGACAGCGGCCAGGCCGCCGCCACCCTGCTGGCCCGGCTGCGCGGGTCGGGTCACCTGCGGGGGCGGCTGCTGGCGGTGCTGGGTGCGAGCTCCGGGCTGGCCGACCACCTGGCGGCCCATCCGCTGGACTGGGACGTCCTCGACGACGAGCAGAACGGGCTGCACCGGCCCACGCCGCACGCGCTCGAGCAGCAGATGCTCCAGGCCGTCGGCGCGGACCCCGACGACCCGCCGTGGGGCGTGCGCCTGGGCGCGGCCGCGCCGGACGCCGCGCCGGAGCGGGTGCGGGCACTGCGGCTGGCCTACCGGCGGGCGATCCTCTCCCTCGCCGGGCGGGACCTCGCCGACGGCGTCCCGGCCGAGGAGGCCGCCGCCGAGCTGGCCGACATCGCCGCCGCCGTCCTCACCGCGGGCCTGGCGCTCGCCGTCGCCGAGCAGCCGGAGGACACGACGGCCTGCCGCCTGTCGGTCATCGCCCTCGGCAAGACCGGGGGGCGGGAGCTGAACTACGTCAGCGACGTCGACGTCGTCTTCGTGGCCGAGCCGGTCGAGCCGGGCGACCCGGAGGCACCGGCGCTCGCCGCCGCGACCCGGGTGGCCGCCGCGCTCATGCGGATCTGCCGGGAGGCGGCCTGGGAGGTCGACGCGGCGCTGCGCCCGGAGGGCAAGGCCGGGGCCCTGGTGCGCACCGTCGCCGGGCACGCCGCCTACTACGACCAGTGGGCCGACACGTGGGAGTTCCAGGCGCTGCTCAAGATGCGCCCGGTGGCCGGCGACCCCGACCTCGGCCGCGCCTACGTGGAGGCGCTGTGGCCGTTGGTCTGGAAAGCCGGCGACCGCCCCGGGTTCGTCGGCGAGGTGCAGGCCATGCGCCGCCGGGTGGAGGCGAACATCCCCCCGGCCCAGGCCGAGCGGGAGCTCAAGCTGGGCCGCGGCGGGCTGCGCGACGTCGAGTTCGCCGTCCAGCTGCTGCAGATGGTGCACGGCCGGGTGGACCAGAGCCTGCGGGTCGGCGGCACCCTGCCGGCGCTCCTGGCGCTGTCCTCGGGCGGCTACGTCGGCCGCGACGACGCCGCCACGCTGATCGCCTCCTACCGCTTCCTGCGCACCGTCGAGCACCGGCTCCAGCTGCTGCGGCTGCGCCGCACCCACCTGCTGCCCACCGACGAGCAGCAGCTGCGCTGGCTGGCCCGCTCGCTGGGCTACAAGCCCGACCACCGGGGTGACGCCGTCGAGGTGCTGCGGGCCGAGCTCGCGCTGCACACCCGCGAGGTGCGCCGGCTGCACGAGAAGCTCTTCTACCGGCCGCTGCTGTCGGCCGTGGCCAAGGTGCCCGCGGAGGCGGCGCAGCTGGGCAGCAAGGCCGCCGGTGACTGGCTGCGGGCGCTCGGCTTCGCCGACCCGGAGGGGGCGCTGCGCCACCTCGCGGCCCTCACCGGCGGGGTCTCCCGGTCGGCGTCGATGCAGAAGTACCTGCTGCCGGTGCTGCTGCAGACGTTCGCGTCCTGCCCGAACCCCGATGCGGGGCTGCTGGCCTACCGGCAGGTCAGCGAGGCCCTCGGCGGCAACCAGTGGTACCTGCGGCTGCTGCGCGACGAGGGCCAGGTGGCCGAGCGGCTCGCCCAGCTCCTGGGCTCCAGCCAGTACGTGGCCTCCCTGCTGACCCGCACCCCCGAGGCGCTGCGGTTGCTCGCCGACGACGCCGAGCTGGAGCCGCGCACCGCGGCCACGCTGGCCAAGGCCTGGCGGCAGGCTGCCGGCCGGGCCCCGGACCCGCAGGCGGGCATCCGGGTGATCCGGGCGCTGCGCCGGCAGGAGCTGCTGCGGATCGCCGCGGCCGACCTGCTGGGGCGGATCGACGTGCACGGGGTCGGCCGGGCCCTCACCGACGTCGCGGTGGCCACGCTGCAGGCCGGTCTCGACGCGGCGCTGCGGGCGCACGCCGGCGAGGCGGGCGTCGACGTCGCCGACCTGCCCATGGATCTCGCCGTCATCGGCATGGGCCGCCTGGGCGGGGGCGAGATGGGTTTCGGCTCGGACGCCGACGTGCTCTTCGTGCACCGAGCGCGCCCGGGCGCCGACGAGACCAAGGCGTCGGCCGCGGCCAACGCCGCGGCGCACACCCTCCGGCGGCTGCTCGGCGAGCCGGCTCCCGACCCGGCCTTCGAGGTCGACGCCGACCTGCGGCCCGAGGGCCGGCAGGGGGCGTTGGTGCGCAGCCTCTCGGCGTTCCGCGAGTACTACGATCGCTGGGTCTCGGTGTGGGAGGTGCAGGCGCTGCTGCGCGCGGTGCCCGTGGCCGGGAACGAGGAACTGGGCGCGGCCTTCGTCGCGCTCGTCGACCCGGTCCGCTACCCGGCCGACGGGCTCAGCGCCGAGCAGGTCGCCGAGATCCGCCGGATCAAGGCGCGGGTGGAGCGCGAGCGGCTGCCCCGGGGCGCCGATCCGGCCACGCACACCAAGCTCGGCCGCGGTGGGCTCGCCGACGTCGAGTGGACGGTGCAGCTGCTGCAGCTCGAGCACGCCGCCGGACTGCCGGCGCTGCGGCAGGCGTCGACCACCGGTGCGCTGCGCGCTCTCGAGGAGGCCGGCCGGCTCGACGCCGACCAGGCCGAGGCCCTGCGGCTGGCGTGGGAGCTGGCGACGCGGGCGCGGAACGCCATCTTCCTGGTGCGCGGCCGGCCCAGCGACCAGCTGCCCCGGCCGGGGCTGGAGCTCGGCGGCGTCGCCCGCGCCTGCGGTTACGGGCCGGACGACGACCCCGGCCAGTTCGTCGACGACTACCGGCGCATCACCCGGCACGCACGCACGGTCGTGGAGCAGGTGTTCTACGGGCAGCCGCCCCAGAGCTGAGCGGTGGCCGCCGACGCGCATGACGATCCGGTGGCGTTCCGCCGTGCGCGGTTGGGCGCGGCCGGGAACGGCAACGGAACGGGGAGCCCTGTCCCCGATCCCCAAGGCAGGACGTGCGATGCGCCTCCTCCCCGCCGCCGGAGTCTGCGCGGCCCTGGTCCTCACCGGCTGCACCGCCGACGACGGCTCGCCGGCGGACGCCGGCCCGACCGCGTCGGCGACCGCGACGGCGCCGGCGGAGGACCGCGCCGTCGAGCCGGTCAGTGACCCGGGGACCGCCGCCGTGCAGGGCGGCGGCTTCCCGGACGCCGACCGGGCCGTCGCCCACCTCACCGACGTGGAGGTCGCCGGGTATGAGGACTTCGACCGGGTCGTCCTCGAGTTCGACGCTGATTCGGTGCCGGGCTACCGCGTGTCCTACGTCGAACCGCCGGTGACCCACGACGCCTCGGGACGGCCGGTGGAGGTCGACGGGGCGGCGTTCCTGGAGATCCGGACCGCTCCGGCCGGCACGGTCGACCTGTCCGGGGACAGCCCCGAGCAGGTCTACGACGGGCCGGACCGGATCGCGATCCCGGACGGCGCCGTCGCCGCCGAGCTGGTCGCGACCGGTGAGGCCGAGGCGCAGCTGGCGTGGACGCTGGGCCTGCGGGAGCGGGTCCCCTTCGGCGTCGCCGCGTTCTCCGACCCGGCGCGCCTGGTCGTCGACGTGCTGTACGCCGCCGACGGCAGGCCGGCCGTGGACCTGCGGCCGGTCGCCGAGGGCGGCACGGCCGACTCCATCGCCGCCGGCGACGGCCCGCCGGTGACGCTGACCGACGTGCGGCTGGGCGCCCACGAGGGGTTCGACCGCATCGAGTTCGAGCTCGCCGGCGAGGGGGAGGCCGGCTGGCAGGTGGCCTACACCGACCAGCCGCAGGCCCAGGGGTCGGGCGCCCCGGTGCCCGTGCCCGGGGACGCCACCCTGGGGATCACGCTGACAAACATCGCGCTCCCCGGGGACGCACCCGCCGGGGTGACGCCCTGGGAGGGGACGGCCCAGCAGGAGATCGCCGGGGCCGCGGTGCTCCAGGCCCTCGTGGAGGACACGCTCTTCGAGGGGCGCCACACGTTCTTCGCCGGGCTGGACGAGCGCCGCCCGTTCGCCGTCGGCCTGCTGAGCTCGCCGCAACGGATCGTCGTCGACGTCCTCGCCGAGGCGCCGGCGGCACCGGAGGCGCTGTCGCAGCGCTGCGAGAGTCCGGCCGGCTTCTCGATCGCGTATCCGGAGTCCTGGTCGGTCAACGAGGGCGACGTCGTCCCGGCCTGCACCCGCTTCGCCCCGGACCCGTTCACCGTGCCGCCCGGCACCGACGCCCGGGTGGGTGCGGTCACCGCCCGCGTGGAGGAGGTCCCGTTCGACCGGGTCGCCGGACCGGGCGCGGGCCAGGAGGTGAGCCGGAGGGAGATGACCGTCGACGGCCGGCGTGCCGTCCGGGTCGAGCGGGTGTCCGCCGGCGAGGGGCTGTGGCCCGAGGGCGTGCGGACGACCGCGTACGTCGTCGACCTCGGCGCCGGCGAGGACGGGCCGCGCACCCTGGTGGTCAACACCGTCGGCCTGCCGCAGTTCGACTACGCCCGCAACGTCCAGGTGCTCGACCGCATGATCGGGACCGTCACGGTTCCCGGCGCCTGACCGGGCGGGCACAGCCCGACGACGGCAGGGCATGCTGGGGGGCGTGTCGGGATCACTGCCGGTCGGGCCGGAGCTGCCCGAGGACGTCGAGGCCGGGGTGGAACCCGCCGTCGGGCGTGCCGACGGCGCCACCATCACCCCCTACCGGGACGGTCCGTTGCTGGTGCGGGGCACCTTCCGGCTGGTCGACCAGGACGGCGCCGAGATCGATCCCGGCCGGGACACCATCGCGCTGTGCCGGTGCGGCAAGTCGGGCATCAAGCCGTTCTGCGACGGGTCGCACAAGAGGTCGGGCTTCTCCGCGCCCAGCGCGCCCAGCCGGCCGCGCCCAGCGGCACAGCTGCGGCGCGGGGAGGGCTGACCGCCCGGACGACCGCGCAGCGCCCCATTCCGGTGCGGGAGGCGGCGCTCCGCGGTCGTCCGTCCGAGGTCAGCGGGCGGCGTCGAACGCCCGTGCCATGCGGACCTGCTCCTCGAGGATCTCGGCGATCCGCGCCTGGACGGCGTCGAGCTCGCCGATGACCGCGCTGGTCGCGTGGATGCCCGAGGTCACCGACTCGGTGCCGGCCTGGATGCCGGCGACCTGCTCGGACACCTTGCTGGTGGCCTGCGCGGTCTCCCGCGCGAGCTCCTTGACCTCGTTGGCCACGACCGCGAAGCCCTTGCCCGACTCGCCGGCCCGCGCGGCCTCGATGGTGGCGTTGAGCGCCAGCAGGTTGGTCTGGTCGGCGATCGTGGAGATGATGCGGATGACGTCGCCGACGGCGGTCGACGCGCTGGCCAGCGCCTGCACCTGCGTCGTCATCGACGACGCCCGGGTGACCGCGCTCTCGGCGACCCGGCCGGCGTCGCCGGCGGCCTCGCGCAGCCGGGAGACCGTCTCCAGCAGCTCCCGGGAGTTCGCCTGGTCGGCCGCGGACCGGCGGAGGATCTCCAGCCGCTGGGAGACCAGCTGCTGCACGTTCCGCAGCGCCGAGCCGCGCGACTCCGACAGGTCGATCGTCTCGGTCGCGAAGAAGTCCATGGTGCCGACCACGCGACCCTCGCAGGTGACGGGGAAGCAGACCCCGGAGCGCACACCGGCCCGCTGCGCGGCGGGGGCGCGCACGCAGTCGGTGACCTCCGCCAGGTCGCGCACGAACACGAGGTCGCGGCTGCGCCAGGCCCGCCCGGACAGGCCGACGCCCTCGGCGAAGCTCGCCCCGAGGGTCACCTGGCGGAACTCCTCGCCGGCCGAGCCCGACTCGACGGCGAACCGCAGCACGTCGTCGGCCTCGTCGAGTGCCCAGAACGAGCCGTACGCCCAGCCGAAGGCCGTCCGGACGGTCTCCAGCGCGATGCGCAGCGCGGACCCCTCGTCCCCGGCCTCGCCCACCTTGGTGACGACTTCGGTGACGGCGTTCCGGTCGTCGATGGTCTCGCGGAGCGCAGCGGTCGCCAGCAAGCTGCGCCGGACGTGCGCGATCAGCCGGCTGAGCGCCTGCCACTTCTCCGCCCGGCCGCCGAAGAGGGGCAGCGTGCTGCGGGTGTAGCACTCGAGGACGGCAGTGACCCGGTCGCCTTCGACGACGGGCACGAAGCACCCCTGCCGTGCGCCGGCGGCCTGGGCGGTCGCCCAGCGCAGGCAGCCGGCGGCGGGCGTGGCGGCGTCCATGAGCACGGGGGTGCGACGGCGCAGCGCCTGGCCCCCGTAGCCGGCGCTCTCGGCCATCGCGTCGCCCGCCGGCCACTGCGCGGCCAGGGCGGCGGCGCTCTCGCCCTCGGTCACCTGCAGGACGAAGTTGCCCTGACCGTCGGGCAGCCAGGCGGCACCGTAGGACAGGGCGAGGGCGTCGACGAGGGTGTGCAGGACCCGCCGGTGGGCCTCCAGCTCGCTGGTGACCTCCCTGTCGAGGGTCGCGATGACACGCTCCAGAGCTTCGACGTCGCGCGGCTGCTCCACCGGCTCCGCCACCCGACGCATCCCGCGCTTGCGCATGCCGTCCTCCACCTGAACCCGGGACCGCCCACGTCCGTGGTAGCGCGGTCTGATCGTGGAACAGGTTTCGGCACGCGACAGGCGATGTTGACCCGGAACCGACGCGTTCCGGCGGTCCCGTGGCGGCGGTCTCCCGTCAGGCCGCGAGCGCACCCGCGCGGTGCAGGGCGGACCGGCCGGCCTCCCACGCGCCGAGCAGGTGGCGCGCGGCCAGGCCGTCCATGGCCAGCGACGCCGCGGCACCGAAGAGGACGTCGCCGGCCAGCTCCGGCTCCGCGGCCACGAGCGATCCGCACATGTCGACCGAGGCGATCTGCTCGTGCACGGCGTCGGCCTCGACGTGCTCGTCGTAGAACACCGTCGTCCGCTCGTCGAAGCCCAGCCGGCGCAACCCCGCGGAGTAGCGCCGGCTGGGCTCCGAGGAGGTCATCTCCACGGTGGCCAGGTGCCCCAGCGCCGCGCCGCGCCAGCGCCGGTGCAGACCGAACAGCGACATGGTGTTGACCGAGGCGAAGGCCACGGCCGGGGCCCCGTCCCACAGGGCGCCGTAGCCGCCGTCGAGGCCGAGGTCGCGCATCAGCCCGGCGAACAGCTCGCTGTGCATGCGCTCGGCGGAGCCGCCGCCGTACTCGTCGGCCTGGATCTCGACCATGGCCGCCTTCGTCCGCCCGGAGAGCCGGGGGATCGCGAAGGTGTGCGGATCGGCCTCCTTCAGGTGGTACACCGACCGGAGGGTCAGGTACTCCCGCCACTGCTCGAGGGTGCCGGTCTTGGCCATGTAGCTCGACAGCGAGGGTCCGTCGTCGGCGGCGATCAGGGCGGTGAGCTGCTGGTCGACCGGCGCGCCGGAGACCGGCACCTCGCCGACGAGCAGCCGCAGCGACGCCAGGTGACGCCGCTCCAGCCCGGCGCGCACCTGCAGCAGCGCCGGGTCCCACTCCCAGTCCTCCGAGACGCCGTCGAAGCCGCGGTAGTGCAGCTCGTAGCAGACGGCGAGCGCCAGCTGGAGGTCGTCGTCGGTCAGGGCCCCGGCCGGGTCGGCCGGCAGGCTCGCGGCGCGCTCGACCGTCGTCGCCGAGAGGCCGGTGCCGGTCGCGAGGTCGGAGCAGAGCGCGTCGCTGAGCGGACCGCGGGGTTCGGGCAGGCGCATGATCGTGAACCTGCCCCGCGGGCGGGCAAACGATGCACCGGTGGTTGTGATGTCGCCCGGGGTAGGAGGTGGCCATGACCTCCCTCCGCGACCGCGTCGTCCTCGTCACCGGTGGCAGCGCCGGCATCGGCCGGGCCACCGTCGTCCGGCTCACGTCCGACGGTGCCCGCGTCGTCACCTGCGCCCGCCACGGCGACCGGCTGGAGGAGGCGGTCGGCGGACTGCCCGGCGTCACCACCGTGGTGGCCGACGTGGCGGACGCCGGTGGCCGGGCCGCCCTCCTCGACCGGGTGCTGGCCGAGCACGGCCGGCTCGACGCCGTCGTCCACAACGCCGGGCTGGGGTGGGCCGGCCTGCTCGAGGACATGCCCGGCGAGGTCGTGGAGGGCATCGTGGCCACGAACCTCACCGGGGTGGTCGAGCTCAGCCGCCTCGTGCTGCCCCACCTCCTCCGCTCGGCGGCCGAGAACGGGCGGGCCGACGTCGTGGTGGTGTCCTCGGTCGCCGCCTGGTCGCAGGTGCCACCGCTCACCGTCTACTCGTCGACCAAGGCCGGGGTGCACGGCTTCGTGAAGGGGCTGCGGCGGGAGGTGACCGCCCGCGGCGTGCGGGTGCACACCGTTAACCCGTTCTTCGTGTCGACCGAGTGGCTGGCCCGTGGCCACGGGCACGCCCCGGTCTCCGACGCCGACGCGCGCGGGCGGCTGTCCCGCGGCATCCGCCCCGAGCGCGTGGCCGACCGGATCGTCGAGTGCCTCGCGGCCCCCCGGTCGCGCACGGTGGCGGTGCCGCGGTGGGCCGGTGCCGCCCGGCTGGCGGAGCTGCCCCCGATCGCCCGGTTGCTCGACGCGGGCCTGTCGCGGTACGCCGACCGCATCGGGGCCACCGCCGCCCGGGTGGCCGCCCGCCGGACCCGTCCCTAGAGGTCCAGCCATCGGCCGGTCTCCGGAGAACGTCGCCGGTGGGGACGGAAGGAGCTGCGGTGCCGTTCGAGGTCGGGGACGTCGTGGTGCGCCGGCTGGACGACCGCGGGTGGACGGTCGTCGAACCACTCGTCTACGTCGGCACCAGCGACCGGTCCGTGGTGCCCGCCGGGTACGTGACCGACTTCGCCACGGTGCCCCGCGTCGTGGTGTGGCTGGTGCCGCGGTTCGGCCGCTACACGGCCGCGGCGATCCTGCACGACTGGCCGAACCGCGGATGTGGTCGACGACCAGCCCGGGCGCCGCTCCGGCGATCTGGTGGTGCCCGACCGCGGTCGGGTGGACGCCGCCGCCCGACATGCCGGACCCGGCCAGGCCGGTTGTCGGCGACGAGCCCGGGTAGGGGCCCGGCGGCGTCCGGGTAGCGGACGGGGAGACGGCGGACCGATCCCGGTAGTCGCCATGGCACGACATCCAGGAGTTCGCATGGACACGCCGGCCCCTGAACTGCAGACGATGCCGCTGGGCCTCTACGACGTCGTGCAGTTGGCGCTGCTCGGCGCGGGGTTCGCGCTGTTCGCCTACTTCCTCTTCGCGCTCACCAGCCGCGAGGAGGTGTCGGCGCGGTACCGCCCCTCGGCCTACGCCGGCCTCTGTCTCGCGGCGGTCGCAGCGATCGCCTACGCCCGGCTGGTCAGCAACTGGGATGCCGGGTTCACGCTGCAGGGCGACGTCTACGTGCCGAACCAGGAAGCACGGCACACGATCAGCAGTCGCTACATCGACTGGTCGATCACGGTGCCGCTGCTGATGGTCGAGCTGCTGGCGGTGTGCTCCCTCGCCGGCGCCAGGGCGCGCAACCTGCGCTTCACGACCATGGCCGCGGCCTTCCTCATGATCGTCACCGGGTACATGGGGTCGCAGGTGGTCGCCCAGGGCCGCGACACCTCGGCGCTGGTGGTGTGGGGCCTGATCAGCACGGTGTTCCTCGTCTACCTCTACGTCGCACTGATCGGTGCGGTCCGGGCGTCCCTGCCCACCATGGGCGAGGAGGCCGCCACGAGCCTCCGCAACGCGACCATCGTCCTGCTCGGCAGCTTCGGCATCTATCCGCTGATCTACTCGATCCCGGTCTTCGTCGACGTCACCCCGGCGTGGCTCACCGCCATGCAGGTCGGCTACTCGGTGACCGACGTCGTCGCCAAGGTGGGCTTCGGCGTGCTGATCCACAAGGTCGCCAAGCTCCGGACCGCCGAGGACGTCGTCGCCGGCGTCGACACCCACACCGAGCCGGTCTGGGCGAGCAACGTGCACAAGAGCGACGCCGTGCAGCCCGAGCTCACCCGGGTCTCCTCGGCGGTGCTCGCCCGGGTCCGGGACGGGGACGTCCGCGCCGACCGCGGCTGACGGTGTGTCCGGGGGCGGCGCCGCGTCAGCGGCCGGGCGCGCCCCCGTGGCGCCGTTCGGAGCTCCGGCCCGTGCAGCGACCAGGTGGTCGTGTGCGGCCGCCGGCGCGGTCCTGGCGGTGGAGGTCGTCGCCCCCGGCGGCTGGGGAGGCACCGGCGCGGCGGCGGTGCTGGTCGCCGGGCTCCTCCTGGGGCTGCCGCACGGTGCTGTGGACCACCTCGTCCCCGCGTGGAGGTTCGGCTGGCCGCCGACGCGGCTGGCGCTGTTCGGCGCCGGGTACGCCGGTCTGGCCGCCGCTGCCTACCTGGCCTTCACGACGGCGCCCGCCCCCGCGTTGCTGCTCTTCGTCCTCGTCTCGGCATGGCACTTCGGGACCGGGGAGACTGCGTTCGCCGATCTGCGCGCCGGTCGGCCCGTCCGGCCGCGGCCGGTGGCGTCGCTGGTGCTCGGTGGGCTCGTCCTCCTGGTGCCGCTGCTCCGTGGTCTGGGCACACCCGGCAGCGACACCGCCACCCTCGCCGCGGCCGTGGCCCCCGGCTGGGGTGGGGTGCCGACCGGAGCCGCGACGGCATCCGTCGCGGTGCTGACCGGGGCCGCGGGGGTGCTCGCAGTCGACCTCGCCCGCCGCCACCGGTGGCTGGAGGCCGCGGAGACCGTTCTCGTCGGAACGGTGGTCCTGCTGGTCCCGCCGCTGGCCGCCTTCGGCGTCTACTTCGGGGCCTGGCACTCGGTGCGGCACGTGGCGCGGGTGGTGGTCGAGGACCCGGCGAACGGTGCCGACCTCGTCGCGGGGCGGCTTGCCGCGCCGCTGCGCCGGTTCGCCCTCGCGGCCGGCGTGCCGACGGCGGCCGTGCTGGTGGCGCTGGCCGTGCTGTGGTCCTGGGCGGGCGGCTGGCGCGGGCTCGTCGCCACCGACCTGCCGCTGCTCGCGGCGCTGACGCTGCCGCACGTCCTCGTCGTCGCCTGGGTGGACCGCACGCAGCGGCATGGCTCTACGAGCTGAGCCTGGATGTCACGAGCGAGCGTGCGGAGGGACGCGGTCCCGTGCTGGGAGGACGCTTCCGGTCGGGTCCGCGACTGCTCGTCGGGCGGCTGTGCCTGCGGCCACCCCAAGGGCGACGCGAACCCGACGCGGTGCTCGGCTTCAGGGCTCGAGCGGGCCCAGGGCCTCCCCTCACAGACGCCCGGCGGGCTCCGGTCGTGCGCAAGGCGGGCCCCGGGGGACTTCGCCTTCGCACACGTACCGGTCAGAGACCGTAGGGGCACCGCCTACCCCCCGGCTTCGTCAGATGTCGTCTCGGTGTAGCGACCGAGACGAGGCCTTGCCCCACCAGACCCCGCCCCAGGGACACGCCGAAAGCCCTATCCGCCAGTGCCGGAGCTGGTACGCGGAGAACGAGCGCGACATCCACGGTCCGCCGGGACATCACGTCCTCGTCCACATCGGCCGTCAGCCGGCGCCTCCGCCTACGGCCAGCGCCGCCCCGGGGCTGAGCAAACAACACCATGGACAGCCACGCATGACGCGCCGTGATGACCCGCCAGCGACGTGGGACGCACGGGGCCGTATGGCCCTGTCCGCTGAGTTGCTTCGATGCTTCCCTGCCGCTACCCGGCCGCCGGGCCGGGGCCTGAGAGAAGGGTCGAAGAAGTGCGGCGATCAATCACCCTGGCTTGTGCAACCACGGCCATCGTCGTCGGGGGAGCAACCGCAGCAACGGCTGCTCCGCCGTCACCTGAAGTCCTCGAACTCGAATGCAGCAACGGGCAGACGTACACCGTCGAGGTACGCGGCAATGGCGCCTTCACACCAGGCCACATCATCGGGTCGACCGGCGTGTTGATTCCGACCGCATTCGGCCCGTTCACCTTCACCGCCCAACCGCCGGGCGGGGACCCCATCACGGTGACGGATCCGACCATCGAGACCAAGGGCAACGGCAACGCGCACGGCCGAGAGCGGCAGACGGTCACCTGCACTTTCTCGGGGACGGAGACACTGCTCGAGGAAGCCGAAGGCTTTTCGGCCGGCACCGTCGTGAACTTCACGGGCACGGTCACCGCATTCATTCCCGGAAGTCGCTGACAACACTGAGCCCCGCCCCTTCGTAGTCGGCGGGGCTCAGTGCTGCTTAGACTCGGCTGCTGGACGGCGCCACCTCGCCATCGCCGTGCTCGGACTGGTGCTGCCCATCGCGCCCCTGGCCTGACAGGCGGCAACCTTCATCTGGAGCGGCACCCGGTTGCAGTGAGGGCTATGAATGGCAGCCGTCAACCCGACCGGCCGCGGTTGCACGACGGTCCCCGTGGACCGCTGGACAGGGCTGACGGAAGCCACGACGTCCCAGGCATTCACCCAAGTCCGTCTCCCTATCATCGTGTGAGCGCAGGCCCGTCAGCGACTTCCGTGACGTCCTGCAACCTTCAGACGAACACGGCCAGACATTCCGGATCACTCGCCCGGAATCCTGGGAAGAACCCCTGCCGCGGCGACTCGAGCCAGAAAGCAGTGAGCAGTGGAGTCCCGCCGGCGAGGACACGCGCTCCATGGGGAGATGGTCCGCAACAGCCCCCAGTGCCGCGCTGAGGCGAAGCGGGCCGTCGTTCAGGTCGAGCGGTCGTCGAAGACGGGGCAGGGCGAACGGGCGCCTTGAATGCGCTCTGGAGATCGACCTGGGGCAGCCAGCGTCGGATCTGTAGGCTGCGATGCCGGGCAGTGTGGTCTTCCGTTGGGCCGGCATCAGCCCGCCGCACAGCCCGGCCCGTTCGTTGCTGGCCACCGCGTAGGCCAGGCACTCGGCGCGGGCGGGGCAGACGCCGCCGGGCGGCACTCCCACGGTTCAGCACCGACTCCGGCACGGAAGCGGAAAGACGACGCTGCACACCTACGGGCACGTGCGGCCCGACAGCGACGAGTCCGCACGAGCCGCCGGCGGTGCAGTTTTGGGCGGCTCGTGCGGACTCTGTGCGTACTACGACGTTGACCTGCGGGCGAACCCTAGGGCCAGCGGAAAGTGGGGCTCAGATGTCGTAGTACATCGCGAACTCGTGCGGGTGCGGGCGCAGGCGGATCGGGTCGATCTCGTTCTCCCGCTTGTACTCGATCCACGTCTCGATCAGGTCGGGCGTGAAGACGCCGCCGTCGATGAGGTACTCGTGGTCGACCTCGAGCCGGTCGAGGACGGCGTCCAGCGACGCGGGCACCTTGTCGATGCCCAGGGCCTCCTCGGGCGGCAGCTCGTAGAGGTCCTTGTCCACCGGGGCCGGCGGCTCGATCTTGTTCTTGATGCCGTCGAGGCCGGCCATCAGCATCGCCGAGAAGGCGAGGTACGGGTTGGCCGACGGGTCGGGCACCCGGAACTCGATGCGCTTGGCCTTGGGGTTGTCGCCGGAGATCGGGATGCGGCAGCAGGCCGAGCGGTTGCGGGCCGAGTACACCAGGTTGATCGGGGCCTCGTAGCCGGGCACCAGGCGGTGGTAGCTGTTCACCGTCGGGTTGGTGAACGCCAGCAGCGACGGGGCGTGGGCCAGCAGGCCCCCGATGTAGTGGCGGGCGGTGTCGGACAGCCCGGCGTAGCCGGTCTCGGCGTGGAAGAGCGGCTGCCCGTCCTTCCAGAGGCTCTGGTGGCAGTGCATGCCGGAGCCGTTGTCGCCGAACAGCGGCTTGGGCATGAAGGTGGCGGTCTTGCCGGCGGCCCAGGCGGTGTTCTTCACGACGTACTTGAAGAGCATCAGGCTGTCGGCCGAGCGCAGCAGCGTGTCGAACTTGTAGTTGATCTCCGCCTGACCGCCGGTACCCACCTCGTGGTGCCCGCGCTCGAGCTCGAGCCCCACACCGATGAGGTTCTGCATGATGTCGGCGCGCAGGTCGCTCTGCTGGTCGTAGGGCTCGACCGGGAAGTAGCCGCCCTTGGGGCGGGCCTTGTAGCCGCGGTTGGGCCCGACGCCGTTCTCGCCGGTCGGCGAGCCGGTGTTCCAGGAGCCCTCGACCGAGTCGATGTGGTAGTAGCCCTCGTTGATCCCCGTGTCGTAGCGGATCGAGTCGAAGACGTAGAACTCGGCCTCGGGGCCGAAGTACGCGGTGTCGGCGATGCCGCTGGCGGCCAGGTAGGCCTCCGCCTTCTTCGCCACGTTCCGCGGGTCGCGGCTGTAGGCCTCACGCGTGATCGGGTCGTGGATGAAGAAGTTGACGTTCAGCGTCTTGTGCTTGCGGAACGGGTCCACGAAAGCGCTGTTGGCGTCGGGCAGCAGCAGCATGTCCGACTCGTTGATCGCCTGGAACCCGCGGATCGAGGAGCCGTCGAAGCCGAGGCCCTCGCTGAAGGTGTCCTCGCCGAACGTCGACGCAGGGATGGTGAAGTGCTGCATGACGCCGGGCAGGTCGCAGAAGCGGACGTCGACGAATTCGACGTCGTTGTCGCGGATGTAGGCGGCGACCTCGTCGGGACTGGTGAACATCGATCCTCCGGGTGTGGGCGGACGGCTGAACGGCACGCTACGAGCGGGGAGTTGCCCCGCCGTGTCTCGAGTGTTTCGGGGCGGTAACAACGGCGTGGGCGTGTCGCAGGCCACGCGGCCCCCTGCAGGGCCCCACCGCGAGCGTGCGAGTGGTGGGGCCTGCAGTGGGTCCTCTTACTACGCTGGTGGTCATGGTCGGCGATGCCGGACAACCCTCTCAGGCTCCGGACCGGGGCGCCTCCCTGGGGTTGCCCTCCTCCGGGCCCGGCTCGCTGGCTCCCTTCAGCAGGCGCGTCGGCGGCTACGTCGTCGACGCGATCGGCTCGGCGGTGATCGCCTGGGCGATCACCGCCCCCTCCGGCCCGGGCAACTGGAGCCTCGTGGTGTTCGGCGTCCTCACCGTCGTCACCCTGGTGCTGTTCGGTCAGACGCCCGGGCACCGGGCGCTCGGCATGCGCCTGGCCCATCCCCGGCCGGGAGCGCGGCTGGCCCCGTGGCGCGCCGTCGTCCGGACGGCCCTGCTGATCCTGCTGGTGCCCGCCCTGCTGGTCGACGCCGACGGCCGCGGCCTGCACGACCGGCTCACCGGCACCGCCGTCGTCCTCGACTGAGGAGGCGCCCGCGCACTCGCGCCTCGCCGGGACGGCGAAAGGCCCCGTCCGAGTCGGACGGGGCCTTTCGGGCGAGCGGGTGGGGTCAGCGGCGGCGGACCTGGCGCTGGCTGACCGACATCTGGCGGCCACCGGGCAGCGGACCACCGGGGACCGGCATGCGCGGGCCGCCCAGCGCGCTCATCCGCCGGCCCAGCGAGTTGACCTCGGCGGCGCTGAGGTTGCGCGGCAGCTTCATGACGTGGGTGCTGAGCTTCTTGAGCGGCACCTGGCCCTCGTCGTCGCCGACGACCACGTCGTAGATCGGGGTGTCGCCGACCACGCGGGCGATCTTCTTCTTCTCCTGCGCGATCAGCCCGCGCACCCGGCCGGGGGAGCCCTCGCCGACGAGGATGATCCCCGGCCGGCCCAGCACCCGGTGCACGGCGTCCAGCTGCGGACTGCCGGCGACGCCGGAGCTGACCCGCCAGTCACCCCGCATGCCCTCGAGCACCCACGCGGCGGCACCGGGCTGGCCCTCCACCTGCCGGTAGGCCGAGCCCTGGGCGCGACGGCCGAACACGATCAGCGCGGCCAGGGCACCGGCGATCAGGGCCAGCGGGAGGACGATGAACGGCGCGCTGAGCAGGATGCCGATCAGCTCGACGACCGCGGCGACCGCGACGAACCAGATGAGCATGACCCAGGGCAGCTTCGGGTCGTTCTTCCGCGTCAGGCCGTAGGCCTGCTTGATCATGCGGCCCTGGTCGCGGATCTTCTTCAGCCGGCCTGCCTTGGGCCGGCCCTTCCTGTCCAGCTTCGGCGCCTTGCCGGAGGCGGAGGCGCCGGAGGCGGTGGCACCCGAGGTCCGGCTGCGCCCACCGTCCTTCGGGGCGCGCCCGGCGTTGCCGCGCGGAGCGGTGGGGTCAGAGGACTTGCTGCGTGCCATGGCCCCAGGATAGTGAAGGGATCCGCTGCTCCCCGCCACTCGCATGGTCGTGGCGGGCCGCTGCGGCGGATCGGGGCTCGATCTCAGACCTGCGGAGCGAGCTTCCGGGCCTCGATCGCCTGCTGGTAGAGCCGTCCGGCGCGGTAGGAACTGCGCACCAGCGGCCCGGCCAGGACGCCCGGGAAGCCGATCGCCTGCGCGTCCTCCTGGAACTGGACGAACTCCTCGGGCTTGACCCAGCGGACGACGGGGTGGTGCCGGGGGGAGGGGCGCAGGTACTGGGTGATGGTGAGCAGGTCGCAGCCGGCGTCGTGCAGCGCCTGCATGGTCTCGACGACCTCGTGCGGCTCCTCGCCCATGCCCAGGATCAGGTTGGACTTGGTGACCAGGCCCGCCTCACGGGCGGCGGTGATGACCGCCAGCGACCGCTCGAAGCGGAAGCCCGGGCGGATGCGCTTGAAGATCCGCGGCACCGTCTCGACGTTGTGCGCGAGGACCTCGGGCCGGGAGGAGAACACCTCGGCCAGCTGCGCGGGGTCGGCGTTGAAGTCGGGGATGAGCAGCTCGACGCCGCATCCCGGGAGGGCGGCGTGGATCTGGCGCACCGTCTCGGCGTAGAGCCAGGCCCCGCCGTCGGGCAGGTCGTCGCGGGCGACGCCGGTCACGGTGGCGTACTTGAGGCCCATCGTGGCGACGCTCTCCGCCACGCGCCGCGGCTCGTCGGCGTCGAAGTCGGCCGGCTTGCCGGTGTCGATCTGGCAGAAGTCGCACCGCCGGGTGCACTGGTCGCCCCCGATGAGGAAGGTGGCCTCCCGGTCCTCCCAGCACTCGTAGATGTTGGGGCAGCCGGCCTCTTCGCAGACGGTGTGCAGGCCTTCGCGGCGCACCAGCGACTTCAGCTCGGTGTACTCGGGGCCGGTCTTCAACCGGGTCTTGATCCACTCCGGCTTGCGCTCGATCGGCACCTGGCTGTTGCGCACCTCGAGGCGCAGCAGCTTGCGGCCGGCGGGCTCGATCCGGGAGTCCTGGACGGTGGTCGGCTCAGGGGTCCTCGGCGGTGCCTCGCTCATGATCCCCACCGTACTCGCGAAGACGCCGCAGCCCCCGTCGCGCCGGGCGACGGGGGCTGCGGCGTGCGAGCTGTTGCCGCTCAGACCTGCTTGTCGGCCGGCCCGGCGGTGGGGCCCTGGTCGGAGCCGCCGCCCGAGGTGAACGGCTGGGGCGCATCGGTGCCGTTCTCCGTCGCGGAGTCGGGACCGTCGCCCTCGACGAGCTGCGCGTCGCGGACGCCCATGTCGGACTCCGCCGGCGCCGAGTCGCTGGTCTGCGACGCGGTGGAGACGGTCTTGCCGGAGGTGCTGTCGGAACTGGGCACGGGGTCCTCTCGGTAGCTGGGCACCGGGCCGTCACCGGCCGGTGCGGGCGTCCACGCGTCGTCCTTCTTGCGACGGAGCAGGACGAACGCTGCAGTACCCGCTGCGAGCAGAGCGAACACCCACGGCCAGCGCCGGGGCTGCGGCTCCGCGCCTGCCCGCCGCCGGACCGTCGTCGCGGTGGCCAGCGCCGCCCTCTCGAAGTCACGGTGCTTCTTGCCGGCCGTCCTGCGGGCCTTCTTCGCGGCCCTCCGTGCCTTGCGGGTGGACTCCGCGGCCGCGGCGGCCAGCTCGGCGCGGCGGGCGTCCAGCTCGCTGCGCGCGCTGTCGACCCCCGCCACCAGGGTGCCGCGGGCGCTCTCCAGTGCGGGCGACACCACGTCGCGAGCCGCCACGACCCGTGGGGTCGTGTAGGCCAGGGCCGCGGCCTGCGCCGCGGTCAGCCGCGGACCGACGTCCTCCCTGAGCGCCTTCTGCGCCGCCTCCACCCGGGGGGCGAGGTCGGCTGCGGCCCGGTTCGCGGCCACCTGCGCCGACAGCACTGCGGCGGCGACCCTGGGCGCCGCGGCAGTGCGGGCCGCGTCGACCCGGGGGCCGAGGGCCTCGCGTGCCGCGTCGATCCGGGGGCCGAGAGCGTCGCGGGCGGCGCCGACCCGGGGGCCGAAGGCGTCCCGGGCCGCGTCCACCCGGGGGCCGAGGCTGTCACGGGCGGTGGCGACCGCCGGCGCGGCCACCGCCATGGCGGCGGCCACCTTCGGGGCGACGGCCCGCTGGGCCGCCCCCAGGGCCGGGCCCGCGGCCTCGCGGGCGGCCTCCACACGTGGAGCGAGCTGTTCGGCGGCGGCGCGACCTGCCTCGGTCACCGCCGTCCCCAGGTGGGCCAGGCCCTCCTGCACTTCGGCGCTGATGACCTCGCCGCGCGTCTTCTTGCGGAACACGAGCTGCACCTCCGAGTTGATCGTGTGGCGATCATCCTGCCCGGTCCGGCCGGTAAGCACACCCCGGGCCCGGCCGGGTGGGGGATCGGGCGTGGTCGGCGGTTACCGTCCGGCCGTGCAGCTGCGCATCTTCACCGAACCCCAGATGGGCGCGACCTACGACGACCTGCTGGCCGTCGCGCGCCGCACCGAGGAGACCGGCTTCGACGCCTTCTTCCGGTCCGACCACTACCTGACCATGGGCGGCGACGGCCTGCCCGGACCCACCGACGCGTGGATCACCCTCGCCGGGCTCGCCCGGGAGACCAGCCGGATCCGCCTCGGCACCCTCATGACCGCCGCCACGTTCCGGCTCCCCGGTCCGCTGGCGATCTCCGTCGCGCAGGTCGACCAGATGAGCGGGGGCCGGGTCGAGCTGGGCATCGGCTCCGGCTGGTTCGAGGCCGAGCACACCGCCTACGGCATCCCGTTCCCGCCGCTGGGGGAGCGGTTCGACCGGTACGAGGAGCAGCTGGCCGTGCTCACCGGGCTGTGGCGCACCCCGGTCGGCGGGACGTTCGACCACGACGGGGAGCACTACCAGCTGTCGGGTTCCCCGGCGCTGCCCAAGCCGGTTCAGGAGGGCGGCGTGCCGATCGTGGTCGGCGGCAGGGGGGCGAAGCGGACGCCGCGGCTCGCCGCGCGCTACGCCGGTGAGTTCAACGTGCCGTTCATGCCGGCCGCGGAGAACGCACGGCTCTTCGCCGGTGTCCGGGAGGCGTGCGACGAGGCGGGCCGCGACCCGGCGTCGCTGGTGTACAGCTCGGCGCTGGTGCTCTGCGTCGGCCGCGACGAGACCGAGCTCGCCCGCCGGGCCGCCGCGATCGGCCGGGACGTCGACGAGCTCCGGGAGAACGGCGTCGCCGGCACGCCCGCCGAGGCGGTCGAGACCCTCGGCCGCTACGCCGAGGCCGGCGCCGAGCGGGTGTACCTCCAGGTGCTGGACCTCGCCGACCTGGACCACCTGGACCTGGTGGCCGGCGAGGTGGCTCCGCAGCTCCGGTGAACCCGTGCCGGGCCAGCAGGCCGTCGTAGGCCGACCGGGGAGCAACTGGGCAGGAACTCGATCCGGTCGTCCTGAGCCGGCCGCTCAACTCGGCTGAGCGGGCTGCGACCCCGCCGAGCCGGCCGGCGCCGGGATGGCGTTCCCGTGGTCGAGCCACGCGCCGAAGGCTTCGGCGGTCATCCCCGGCCCCGGTGCCCGGAGCACCTGGCAGCCCAGCCGCCCCAGGACCGCGTCGGTGTGCCCGTCCACGCTGTCGACCACCACGGTGCCGCCCAGCGCGGTGGTCAGCGCGACGGTGTGGCCGACGACGAGGGAGGCGCCGGCGTCGGCGACCACGTCACGCACCAGTGCCGGGTCCAGGTGCAGCCGATCGGCCGGCAGGTCCCGCAGGCGGGTCAGCGCCAGGACTCCGGGGCCGTGGCCGTCGACCGCGGTGCCCACACCGCTGCGGCGCAGCGCGGCGAGCAGCGCGGCGACGTCCCCGGAGCCCGGAGCGCCGGTGCGCACCCGGACGACGAGAGCCGCCGGCGGCAGCCCCGTCCGGAACAGCTCGGCGGCGATCCGGTCGGGCAGGCGGGCCGGGTCGTCGTCCCCTGCGAAGAGGGTGAGCTGCACCGGGATCGGGTGGCGGGTCCACCAGCGGGCCACCGCGGCGACCGCGTCGGTCAGGACAGCCGTCCCGGCCGAATCGCCGTCGCCCGCACCGGCGACGGCGTCGGCGACCACCACCCGGCCGTCGGCGGCGAGGACCGGGCGGACCGTCAGCCCGCCGTTCCGCGGGCGCGGGACGGCGGGGCCGGGCGCTGCGGTGGCCGGACCGCCGGGGACGAAGCGCTGGACGCCGCCACCACCGGCCTTGGCCGCGTACATCGCCACGTCCGCGCAGCGGAGCAGGCCGCTGGCCTCGGTCGCGTGCTCCGGCGCCAGCGCGATGCCGATGCTCACCCCGACCTCCACCCGCACCCCGGCGATCTCGACGGGCCGGCGGATCAGCCCGGCGATCCGCTCGGCGCACTCGTCGGCGTCGGCCGGGTCCCCGCTGGGGAGGACCACGGCGAACTCGTCGCCCCCCAGCCGGGCCAGCAGGTCGGTCGGGCGCACCTCCGGCAGCAGCCGGGCCCCGAGCCGGCGCAGCAGTTCGTCCCCGGCCTCGTGACCCAGGCCGTCGTTACGGCCGCGACAGCGCCCCGGACCAGGCGCTTCTCCGGACGTCAGGTCGGGCGCCGCGCACGCGCGCACCCTGTCACGACGAGCCGGGATCGAGCCGGAGCGGGGACCGGACGCGCGGGCTCGGGGCGACGTCCAGGTGCTCGAGGGCAGCAGGGTGACGGCGAGGACGACCGCCCCCGCCGGCCCACCACGTGCCGTCCGGGCGGCCGACGAGGCCGGTGGCGCGCATGCCTACCGCGAGCAGGCAGGCGACCAGGAGCCGGCCGGTCGCGGGCATGCCCCCGAGCGGTGAGTCCTCGTCTGTTCGGGCCACGTCGGGGTCATCGGTCGCGGAACGGGAACGCGGGATACCGACGCCGCCGGTTCCCACCCGCACAGCGGAGCCGGCCCCGCGTCGGCACCGGGGCCGATCGTCCGCTGCCACCGCACGCGCAGGCGGTAGGCTCGGGCCCGTGACCAGGCGGCTCCTTCTTGCCCGGCCGTGCTGATCCCGCACTGATCGGAGAGCACGGCGACCCCTCCTGCGTGAGGGGTTTTTTGATGTCCGCCGCCGGCACGAGGAACCAGGAGCGCACCAGATGAGCCAGACGGCCAGCCAGACCGGCGCCGACCCCACGGGCGACGGCGTCCCCCCGC
The DNA here is from genome assembly GCF_054051055.1 of Blastococcus sp. SYSU DS0973. NCBI lineage: Bacteria > Bacillati > Actinomycetota > Actinomycetes > Geodermatophilales > Geodermatophilaceae > Blastococcus > Blastococcus sp. SYSU DS0973. The sequence goes on along the minus strand of NZ_JBJHAN010000001.1, from coordinate 117,805 downwards.
ACCGGTACACCCCGGCGCTGGCCCAGCGCATCGAGCTGTCCTGGCAGGACCGCTGGAAGGCCGAGGGCACCTTCCACACGCCCAACCCGACCGGCCGGCTGAGCGCGGGCTTCGAGCGGGTCGCCGACCGGCCGAAGTACTTCGTGATGGACATGTTCCCGTACCCCTCGGGCGCGGGCCTGCACGTCGGCCACCCGCTGGGGTACCTGGGCACCGACGTCACCAGCCGGTTCCGCCGCATGGACGGCGACAACGTCCTGCACCCCATGGGCTACGACGCCTTCGGCCTGCCCGCCGAGCAGTACGCCGTCCAGACCGGGCAGCACCCGCGGATCACCACCGAGGCGAACATCGCCGCGATCCGGGCGCAGCTGCGCCGCCTGGGCGTCGACCACGACGACCGCCGCAGCTTCGCGACGATCGACCCGGGCTACTACAAGTGGACCCAGTGGATCTTCCTGCAGATCTTCGGGTCGTGGTTCGACGAGACCGCCGACGGCGGAAAGGGTCGGGCCCGGCCGATCGACGAGCTGGTCGCCGAGCTGGACGCCGGTACCCGGGAGCCGGCCCCCGGCACCAACCCGTCCGGCCGGCCGTGGGCCGAGCTGGCCGAGGCCGAGAAGGGCACCGTCGTCGACGCGCACCGGCTGGCCTACCTGCACGAGGCACCGGTCAACTGGTGCCCGGGCCTGGGCACCGTGCTCTCCAACGAGGAGGTCACGCCCGACGGGCGGTCCGAGCGCGGCAACTTCCCGGTGTTCCGGCGCCCGCTCAAGCAGTGGATGATGCGGATCACCGCCTACGCAGACCGGCTGCTGGCCGACCTGGACCGGCTGGACTGGTCGGACTCGCTCAAGCTGATGCAGCGCAACTGGATCGGCCGCTCGACCGGCGCCCGGGTCCGGTTCGCCGCCGGTGAAGATTCCATCGAGGTCTTCACCACCAGGCCGGACACGATCTTCGGCACCACCTACATGGTGCTGGCGCCCGAGCACCCGCTGGTCGCGACGCTGACGGCCGACGCGTGGCCGGACGGCGCCGACCCCCGCTGGACGGGCGGGGCGGCGACCCCGGCCGAGGCGGTGCGCACCTACCAGCGGCAGGCCTCCCGCCGCTCCGAGCTGGACCGCCAGGACGCCGGCCGGGAGAAGACCGGTGTGTGGCTGGGCGTCACCGCTGTCAACCCGGTGAACGGCCGGGAGCTGCCCGTCTTCATCGCCGACTACGTGCTGACCGGCTACGGCACGGGCGCGGTCATGGGCGTGCCGGGCGAGGACCCGCGCGACTGGGACTTCGCCGCGGCCTTCGGGCTGCCCGTCGTCCGCACCGTGCAGCCCACCGAGGGGTTCGAGGGCGGCGCCTTCACCGGCACCGGCCCGATGATCAACTCGGCCAACGACGAGATCTCGCTGGACGGTCTGGACAAGGCCACGGCGATCACGCGGATCACCGAGTGGCTGGTGGGCAAGGGCGCGGGCGAGGCGACCACCACCTACAAGCTGCGCGACTGGCTGTTCAGCCGGCAGCGCTACTGGGGTGAGCCGTTCCCGATCGTCTACGACGAGGACGACCGGCCGGTCGCCGTTCCGACGTCGATGCTGCCGGTGCTGCTGCCCGAGGTCGACGACTACTCGCCCAAGACCTTCGCCGACGACGACGCCGACTCCGCCCCGGAGCCGCCGCTGTCGCGGGCCACCGACTGGACGACGGTCGAACTGGACCTCGGCGACGGGCCGAAGAAGTATCGCCGCGAGACCAACACCATGCCCAACTGGGCCGGATCCTGCTGGTACTACCTGCGCTACCTGGACCCGGGCGACGACGAGCGGATGGTCGACCCCGAGCTCGAGCGCTACTGGATGGGACCGCGGGAGCCCGGCGACGTCGGCGGGGTCGACCTGTACGTCGGCGGCGTCGAGCACGCCGTCCTGCACCTGCTGTACGCCCGCTTCTGGCACAAGGTGCTGCACGACCTCGGCCACGTCTCCAGCGAGGAGCCGTTCCGCCGGCTGGTCAACCAGGGGTACATCTCGGCCTACGCCTACACCGACGAGCGGGGCTTCTACGTGCCCGCCGCCGACGTCGAGGAGAAGGACGGGCGCTTCTTCTACGAGGGCAACCCGGTCAACCGCGAGTACGGGAAGATCGGCAAGAGTCTCAAGAACATGGTCACGCCCGACGAGATGATCGGCGCCTACGGGGCCGACACCTTCCGGGTGTACGAGATGTCGACCGGTCCGCTGGAGCAGTCCCGGCCCTGGGAGACCAAGGCCGTCGTCGGCTCGCAGCGCCTGCTGCAGCGCATCTGGCGCGTCGTGGTCGACGAGGAGACCGGCGCCGTCCGCGCCTCCGAGGACGTCGCGCCCGACGACGGCACCCAGCGCGCCCTGCACCGGGCCCTGGCCGGCGTGCGGGACGGCTACACGACCCTGCGGTTCAACATCGCGATCGCCCGGATCACCGAGCTGACCAACCACCTGACGTCGGCCTTCGGGTCGTCGTCGCCGGTGCCGCGGCCGGTGGCCGAGGCCCTGGTGCTCATGGTCGCCCCACTGGCCCCGCACCTGGCCGAGGAGCTGTGGTCGCGGCTGGGCCACGAGGAGTCATCGGCGTGGACGGCCTTCCCCGAGGTCGAGGAGCGCTGGCTGGTCGAGGAGACCGTGCGAGTCGCGGTCCAGGTCAACGGCAAGGTGCGTGCGCAGGTGACCGTGCCCGCCGACGCGGACGCCGCGGCGCTGGAGGCGGCTGCCCGTGCCGACGAGAAGATCGCCGGCTACCTGGACGGCGCGACGATCCGCCGCGTCGTCGCCGTCCCCGGCCGCCTGGTCAACTTCGTCCTCGGCTGAGTCCGCCGTCCTCGGGTGGGGGGTGCGGCGAGGCTGCACCCCCACCCGGAGGAAGTTCTTCAGGTTCCCGCGTGCTTGCCGGCCTCCCAGCCCGCGTCCTGCAGGCGCTCGACGGCCCACGCCAGGGGTGAGCGCTCCAGCTGCGTAGCCATGGTGTCGTTCCACCGGTTGAGGAAACCGAAGTTGGCGATGACGGCGACGATCTCGACGACCTGCTCGTCGTCGAAGTGCCGGCGCAGTTCGGCCATCTCGTCGTCGGTCACGGCATTGGGCGTCGACCCGGCGCCACGGGCCACCCGCAGGGCGGCTCGCTCGGCCTCCGTGAAGAGGGGGCTGAACTCGAACTCCCAGACCGCGGCCAGCTTGCCCGCGTCGGCGCCCCGCTTCTCGGCCACGTGGGAGGTGTGGGCCTGGCAGTACGCGCAGCCGGCGGCGCCGGAGACGACGGTCGCGACCAGCTGCTTGAGCACGCCGCCGACCGTGCCGTCGGCCATGACCACCGCGTTGAGGCGGGCGAAGGCCTCCATGATCTCGGGTCGGCGAGCCATGGTGAGCGTGCTGTTGGGCAGGACGCCCAGCGCGGACTCCACGGCGCGGAAGGTGTCCTCGTACTGCGGCAGCGACTCGCGCGGCAGCGGCTCGATCCTGGGCACGCTCGGCCTCCTCGGGTGGGGGGCGATTACCTTAGCGGTGAGGGAATCCGGATCGTCTTCCGGCCGTGCCCAGACGGCTAGCGCGCCGCTGCGGCCCCGCCGCCGGCGAGGACCGCGCACATCGCGTCCTCGACCGGCCGCAGCGCGTCGGCCACCGACACATCACGGGCGGTCTCCGCCGACAGCGAGGTCACGCCGGCGTCGGGGATGCCGCAGGGCACGATGGCCCCGAAGGCGCCCAGGTCGGGATCGCAGTTGAGGGCGAACCCGTGCATCGTCACGCCGCGGGCGACCCGGATGCCGATCGCGGCCACCTTGCGCTCGGGGCGGAACCCGCTGCCGGGGGCGTCGGCCGGCAGCCAGACCCCGCTGCGTCCCTCGACCCGCCCGGCGGTCACCCCGAATCCGGCGCAGACGTCGATCAGCGCGGCCTCCAGCCGCCGGACGTAGGCCAGGACGTCGACCGGGTCGGGCAGCGCGACGATCGGGTACCCGACCAGCTGGCCCGGGCCGTGCCAGGTGATCTTGCCGCCGCGGTCGACGTCGACGACCGGGGTGCCGTCCATCGGCCGCTCGTGCGGCTCGGTGCGGCGGCCGGCCGTGTACACCGAGGGGTGCTCCAGCAGGAGCAGCGTGTCGGGGACCTCACCGGCCACCCGCTGCGCGTGCAACTCGCGCTGCCACGCCCAGGCCTCCTCGTAGGGAACGGTCCCGGCGTGCACCACGCGCAGCTCAGCCACGGGCCCAGCCTAAGAGCTCATTTCAGAACGGCGAGTTAGCCATGGCAGATCGGGGCCGCCTCCGACATTGCGAACTCAGCCGGTAGATGCTGTCCGAGCGCCGCCGGTGAACGGCACATAGACGGTTGCAGTGAACACCGCTCGGTGATGCACATACCGGGCGCCACCCCGCCGTGCGCAGCCGCCTTGTCAGGCCCTTTCGGAGTTGTGTTCTCGGCGACCTTGCCCAGCAGCAGTCGCCCGCAGCGGGCAGGCTGGTCCCCGGCGGCCGTGACGGCGAGACCGGAGGCAGAAGTGAGCAGGTCAGAAGGGCTGCGCGGGCGGATCGCGCTGGTGACCGGTGGCAGCAGCGGCCTGGGACGAGCAACGGCTCTGGCCCTGGCTGCAGACGGCGCCGACGTCGCGGTACTGGCCCGCGGGTCCACCGATCTGGACCAGACGGCCGAGCAGGTCCGGGCCCGTGGAGTGCGAGCGAGCGCAACGGTGGTGGATCTCGCCGATGCCGATGCGATCGAGCGAGCCGTAGGCCAGGTGCGCGCCGAACTGGGCCGCGTCGACGTCTTGGTCAACGCGGCCGGGACAGACGTGCCTGGTCCGGTGGCCGAGCTCGACGTCGCAGCCTGGGACAGGGTGCTCGCGGTGAATCTGCGCGCGTCGTTCTTGCTGGCCAAGGCGGTCTGGCCGGACATGCGCGAGAACGGCGGCGGAACCATCGTCAACGTGTCCTCGGTGGCTGGCCGGCGCGGCTGGGCGGATGCCGCGGCCTACTGCTCCGCCAAGTTCGGTCTCACCGGCCTCACCCAAGCACTCGCGGCCGAGGGCAAGCCGCACCGCATCCGCGCCTGCGTGCTTTATCCCGGCGCCATGGACACGAGCTGGGGCGTTTGGTCACCGGAGGATCGGACCGGCTCTGCTGAGCCGACCCTGCCCGCCGACGCATTGGCTCCCGATCAGGTCGCCCGCCTGATCAGCTGGATCGCCGCCGCCCCGCCGGACGTGGTGCTCAACGAGGTCACCGTCACCCCACTGCTCGAGCAGGGATGGCCGTAGGGCTGCCAGCGTGCACGGGTAGCCCTACGGCTCGTCCACACGACTGGACGAGCCAAGTCCAAGTTTCTGGCAGCTGACCCTTCCAACAGGTCATCCCACAAGGACCGGAAGTCGTCGGTAGCAGATCAGGGCACAGGCCAGGTGCAGGAGGCCGAGATGGATGTCGGCGCGGCGTTCGTAGCGGGTGCGTAGCCGCTTGAGGGCGTGCAGCCAGGCGAAGCCGCGCTCGACGACCCAGCGGGTGCGGCCCAGACCGGAGCCGTGCGCGATGCCGCGGCGGGCGATGCGCGGCGTGATGCCCCGGTCTCGCAGGATCCGCCGGTACTTGTCGTGGTCGTAGCGGCGGTCGGCGTAGACCTCGCGCGGTCTGCGACGCGGCCGCCCGCGGCGGACCCGGATGGGGGGCACCGCATCCAGCAGCGGGATGAGCTGGGTGATGTCGTTGCGGTTGCCGCCGGTGAGGGTGACTGCCAGCGGGATGCCGCCGGCGTCGCAGATCAGGTGGTGTTTGGAGCCAGGACGACCGCGGTCAACCGGCGAGGGCCCGACGTGGTCCCCCCTTTGAGCGCCCGGACGTGAGAGCTGTCCACGGCGCACCGGTCCAGACCCAGATGGTCGCTGGCACGCAGCTCGGCCAGCAAAGCCTGGTGCAGCGCCCGCCAGACGCCGGCCTCGGTCCAGTCCCGCAGCCGCCGCCAGCAGGTCACACCCGAGCAACCGACGAGCCCGGTGCGCAGCTGGTTCCAAGAAATTCCGGTCTTGAGCATGAACACGATGCCGGCCAGCGCGGCACGGTCATCGACCGGCCGACGCCCCGGATGACGATGCCGGCGCGGCTTCGGCGCCGGCAGCAGCGGCCACACCCGTTCCCACACTCCGTCGGGCACCAGTTCCTCGACCACCAGAACAGCCTCTGCGTGTCGCCCGCCGACCAGAGGAGGGGCGCCGGTCATTCTGAAACCAGTTCTAAGCCCGCGCTACGCCAGGCGGCGCGGCTCGAGCCGGGTCTCCACCGCGGTGCTCCCCGGCCCGCGTTCCACCCGGTAGCCCGCCGCCCGGGGGCGGTCGGACACCACCTCGACCAGCCCGGTGCCCCGGTAGACCAGCCCGGCGCCGTCGTCGGTGGCGTGCCCGCCGGGGAGCGTGCCGTCGGCCACCAGCCGGCGCTGCCCCTCGAAGTCGACGTGGACGCCGTTGGACGTCGGGATGAGGCCGAGGCCGTTGGTCACCGGCCGCAGGTCGGGCCCGTAGGAGTCGGTGGTGCCGCCGACGTGCCAGCACAGCGAGCCCGCGGAGACCCCGGCGAGCACGACGCCGGCCGCCCACGTCTCCCGGGACACCTCGTCCAGCCCGTGCACCCGCCAGACCGCCAGCAGGTTGGCCACACTGCCGCCCCCGACCCACACCACGTCCTGGGCTAGCAGGTGCGCCCGCACGTCGGCCACCGTGGGCATCGGGAACAGGCTCAGGTGGCTGACCCGCACCGCACTGCCGGCGAAGGCGCCGTAGACGCCGGCGACCCGTGCCGGGTCGTCGCCGGTCGCCGTCCCCAGGTAGCACAGCCGCGGCCGGTCGGGTGCCCCGGCGAGCTCGATGGCCAGGTCGAAGACCGGACCGGGGCGCCAGCCGTAGGGGCCGCGGCCGCGGGAGGCGAAGCCCATGCTGGTGGCCAGGATCGTGGGGGCGGTCGCGGGCATCAGGCGGCGCTCCGGTCATCGCTGCCGGCGGTCGGCCGCAGCGCGGGCAGAACGACGCGCGCCGCCCGTGCGCCGTCCTGCGCGCGCCGGGTGGAACGGGATGTCCCGGTGGTCGCCGGCCTCGGGCCGCTGCGGCATCGACACGGCTCGACGGTAGCCGGAGCCGGCGTCCGCGGACCGCGCCCCCGGGCCGGAGCCTGTGGACAGCGCCGGCGCGGGCGGGTCGGTTCGCCCTACGGTCCCCGTCATGTCCGCCGTCCCACCCTGCGGCCCCGGTGCCGCACCGCCGCCGGCCGTCCCCGGCTACTCCCTCGAGGCGCTCCTCGGCAGGGGCGCGTCCGGCGAGGTGTGGCGGGCCGTTCCGCGGAGGGGTGGGGAGCCGGTCGCGGTGAAGGTGCTGGTGGCCGGCGACCCGGAGCGGCAGGCCCGCGAGGCCGCCCTGCTGGGCGAGCTGGACCACCCGCACCTGGTGCGGCTGCACGAGGTGGTCCACCAACCGCGCCGTGGCGGGGCGCCGCGGGTCGCGCTCGTGCTCGACCTCCTCGCCGGGGGCAGCCTGGCCGACCTGCTCGGGCGGCGCGGGCGGCTGCGCCCGGGCGAGGTGGTCACCGCGATCGCGCCGGTGGCGGCGGCGCTGGCGCACGCCCACGACCACGGCGTGGTCCACGGCGATCTCTCCCCGGGCAACGTCGTCTTCACCGCCGAGGGGCGTCCGGTCCTCACCGACCTCGGTGTCGCCCGCGTGCTCGGCGAGACGGCGGCCGCCGAGGTCACCTTCGCCTACGTCGACCCGGTCGTGGCCCGCGGGGGCGCACCCGGCCCCGCGTCCGACGTCTTCGGGGTGGCGGCCGCCGCCTTCCACGCGCTGACCGGCATCGCGCCGTGGAACGCCGCGACCCCCGCCGACACCCTCGCCGTGGCGGCGGACGGCCACCTCCCCGACCTGGCCGAGCTCGCACCGGACGCCCCGGCCGAGCTGGTGGGGGTCATCCGCCGCGGGCTGTCGGCCGATCCGCACGACCGGGGGAGCGCGACGGCGTTCGCGCGGGACTTGCGGCACGCCTGCCGGCCGGAGCCGGTGGCGCTGTCGGCCGGGACGCGAGCGGGTGCGGGTGCGGGTGGCCGCCCCGACGCGCGCACCGATCTCACCCACGTCGTGCCGGGCCGCCGCCCCCGGCCGGCGCCGGTCGTCGTCGAGGCGCCGGCCCGGGGCCGCCGGCGCGCCCGGCGCCCGGGCACCGCGACGGGTCCGCTCGCCCGCGGGTTGTTGGTCGCCGCCCTGGTGGTGGCGGCGTTGGCCGTCACGGCGTGGGCCGGCACCCGCTGGGGTGAGGGCGCCGACGCGCCGGGCACCGCGACGACGGCGACCGTCGCCACCCAGCCTCCTCCGGGCACCGCTTCACCCGAACCCCCCGCGCCCCCCGCGCCCCCCGCGCCTCCCGCGCCTCCCGCGACCGTCGTGGCCGGCGGGCTGCCGGAGACTGCAGCGCCGGACGGCCCGGACGAGTGGCGCGTCCTCGTGGCCGAGCTGTACGCGCGGCGGGCGGAGGGGCTCAGCGGCACCCCGGCCCGGCTGAGCGACGTCTATCCCGCGGGCAGCCCGCTGCTGGCCGCCGACGAAGAGCACGCGCGGCGGCTGGCCGCCGCGGGGGAGACGCTCGGCGGGTTCGCCCCGGCCGTCGTCGAACTCACCGTCACCGAGGCCTCGCCCGACCGGGCCGAGCTCCTGCTCACCGACCGGTGGCCCGACTACCGCGTGCTGGCGGCGGACGACCCGGCCGGCGTCCCGCTGCGCACGGTGACCGGACGGCCCGACGCCGAGGTGCGCATGGTCCTGGTGCGTACCACCGCCGGCTGGCGTATCGAGCAGGCCGAGCGGGTGGGCTGAGCCGGCTCAGGGGCGGGCGATCGCCGCCCGGAGGGCGGCGGCGAGATCGGTATCCGCGAACCGATAACCGGAGTCCTCCAAGCGGGTGGGAAGGGCGCGCTGGCCACCCACGACGTTGACACGACCGAAGTCGCGGAGCGCGACGGTCAGGGGGAATCCGGGAACGGGCAGCACCGTGGGGCGGTGAAGTACCTCCCCGAGTACCTGGGTGAATTCGGCATTGGTCACAGGCGTCGGCGAGGTCAGGTTCACCGGTCCGGAGACGTCCGCGGTCAGCAGGTGCCGCATGGCCCCGATCTGGTCAGCCAGGGAGATCCAGGGCCAGTACTGGCGACCCGAACCGATCCGGCCGCCGAGCGCGAGACGAAAGATCGGCCCGACGACCTGCATGAGCGGTCCGTCGGGCGCCAGCACCAAGCCCGTGCGCAGCAGGGCCACCCGTACGCCTGCTTCGGCTGCCGGCGCGGTGGCGCCTTCCCACTCCACGCACAGGTGAGCCATGAAGCCATCGCCTGGCGGATCGTCCTCGGTGACCACGCGGTCGCCGGTGTCCCCGTAGAAGCTGACCCCCGAGCCGGAGAGCAGAACCCGCCGCCGCTCCGGCTCCTCGACAGCAGCGGCGGACAGGGCGGCGCTGATTGTCGCCGTGCTGTCCACCCGGCTGGCGAGCATGCGCTGCTCGTATGAGCGGGTCCAGACGCGAGGTTTCATGGAGGCCCCGGCCAGGTTCACCACGCCGTCGACGTCGCGCAGGATTGACGGATCGATCCTGCGGTGCTGCGGATCCCAGCGGTGCTCGTCGCCTGTCTGGGGCGTACGCCGCACCAGCCGGATCACCTCGTGACCGTCGGACCGCAGCGCGGGCACCAGGACACTGCCGAGGACGCCGGACGAACCTGTGACCGCGATCTTCATGCCAGCTCCCCTCTCCACCCGGTGGACGCACCTGCCGGCCCGCGGCAGGGCGCCGGGGCCGGCAGGCGTGATGGATCAGGCGAGACCGAGCTCGCCGTGGAACTGACCGGCCTCCAGGCGCTCGCGCACCGTGGTGAGGAACCGGGCGGCGTCGGCGCCGTCGACGATCCGGTGGTCGTAGGTGAGGGCCAGGTACACCATGGAGCGCACGGCGATGACCTCGCCGAGCTCGGCGTCCTGCACCACGACCGGCCGCTTCACGACCGAGCCCGTGCCGAGGATGGCCACCTGCGGCTGGTTGATGATCGGCGTGTCGAACAGGGCGCCGCGGCTGCCGGTGTTGGTCAGCGTGAACGTCCCCCCGCCGAGCTCGTCCGGGGTCACCTTGTTGGTGCGGGTGCGCTCCGCCAGATCGGCGATCTTGCGCGCCAGCCCGCCGAGGCTCAGGTCACCGGCCTCGTGGATGACCGGGACCAGCAGGCCCCGCTCGGTGTCGACGGCGACGCCGAGGTTCTCGCTGTCGTGGTAGGTCACCGTGCCGGCCTCGAGGTCGATCGAGGAGTTCACCGACGGGTGCTGCTTGAGGGCCTCGACCGCCGCCTTGGCGAAGAACGGCAGGAACGACAGCTTGACGCCCTCGCGGGCCTCGAAGTCACCCTTCGCCTGCTGCCGCAGCTGCGCGATGCGGGTGACGTCGGCCTCGACGACCGTGGTGAGCTGCGCGCTCACCTGCAGCGACTCCACCATGCGGCGGGCGATCACAGCGCGCAGCCGGGAGAGCTTCTCGGTGCGGCCGCGCACCGAGGTGTCCGGCGTGGCGGCCGGCGACGGCGTGCGGGTGCCCCCGGAGGCGGCCGGGGCCGACGCAGCGGGCTGCGCGGGGGCCGGCGCGGCGGGCTTCTCCACGGCGGCGAGCACGTCCTGCTTGCGGATGCGCCCGCCCACGCCGGTGCCCGAGACGCTGCTCAGGTCGACCCCGTGCTCGGCGGCCAGGCGGCGCACCAGCGGGGTCACGTACTGACCGCCGCCGCCGTCACCCGACGGGGCCGGGGCGGAGGGCGCCTGCGGAGCGACCTGAGGCGGGGGTGCGTCGGTCGGCGAGTCCGACGGCTGGGCGCCGCTCGCGCCGTAGTCGCCACCCGGCTGGGCGCTCGCGGGGTCGGCCTCCTTGGCCTTCGGGGCCGCCTGCGGCTCCGGCTCGGCCGGCGCCTCCTGCTGCGGTGCGGGAGCCGCGGGGGCGGAGCCGCCGCCGGACGCACCGGTGCCGATCACGGCGAGCTGGGCGCCGACGTCGACGGTCTCGTCCTCGTTGACCGTGATCTCCAGCAGCGTGCCGCTGACCGGCGCCGGGATCTCGGTGTCGACCTTGTCGGTGGAGACCTCGAGCAGCGGCTCGTCGGCGGTGATCTCGTCGCCCACGGCCTTCAGCCAGCGGGTGACGGTGCCCTCGGTGACGCTCTCGCCGAGCGCCGGCATGGTCACGGGAGTGCCTTCGCCACCGCCACCGCCACCGCCGGACTCGGCGGCCGGGGCCGGCTGCTGCTCGGGCTCGGCGGCGGGCTCCTCCTGCTGTCCGCCGGAGCCGGCGTCCTCGACCTGCTGGTCGGGGGTCTGCGGCGCGGTGTCGGCGTCCTCGGCGGAGGCAGGGGGGCTGGCGGCGCCCTCGTCGCCGTCGCCGCCGCCGATGACGGCCAGCTCCGCGCCGACGTCGACGGTCTCGTCCTCGGCCACGAGGATCTTGGTGAGCACGCCGGCCGCCGGCGAGGGGATCTCGGTGTCGACCTTGTCGGTCGAGACCTCGAGGAGGGGCTCGTCGACCTCGACCTGGTCACCCTCCTGCTTGAGCCAGCGGGTGACCGTGCCCTCGGTGACGCTCTCGCCCAGGGCGGGCATGGTGACGGACGTCGGCATCTGGGCAGTGCTCCTTCTGGCGCGGTGCGGGATGGGGGAGTGGGTCGATCAGCCGTGCACGTGCAGGGGCTTGCCGGCCAGGGCCAGGTGGGCCTCGCCGAGGGCCTCGCTCTGGGTCGGGTGCGGGTGGATGAGGCCGGCGACGTCGTCGGCCTCGGCCTCCCAGTTGTAGATCAGCTGGGCCTCGGCGATGAGCTCGCCGACGCGGCTGCCCACCATGTGGATGCCGACGACGGGGCCGTCGGGCGCCTGCACGAGCTTGACGGCGCCCGTCGTCTTCAGGATCTGGCTGCGGCCGTTGCCGGCGAGGTCGTAGGTGAGCGTCTTGACCTCGCCGTAGCGCTCCTTGGCCTGGGCCTCGGTGAGGCCGACCGAGGCCACCTCGGGGTCGGAGTAGGTGATCCGCGGAACGCCGGCGTAGTCGATGGGCGCGGGCTCGAGCCCGGCCACCCGCTCGGCGACGAGGATGCCCTCGCCGAAGCCGACGTGCGCGAGCTGGAGGGTCGGCACCAGGTCGCCGACGGCGGAGACCGTCGGGATGTTGGTGCGCATGTACTCGTCGACGAGGACGTAGCCGCGCTCCATGGCGACACCCACCTCCTCGTAGCCGATGCCGGAGCTCACCGGGCCGCGGCCGACGGCGACGAGCACCAGCTCGGCCTCCAGCTCCTTGCCGTTCTCCAGCGTCACCTTCACGCCGTTGTCCGTGGTCTGCACGCCGGACACCTTGTTGCCCAGCTCGAAACCGATCTTGCGGCGACGGAACGCGCGCTCCAGCAGCTTGGAGGACGACTCGTCCTCCAGCGGCACGAGGTGCGGCAGGCCCTCGACGATGGTGACGTCCACGCCGAAGGACTTCCAGGCGCTGGCGAACTCGCAGCCGATGACGCCGCCGCCCAGGATGATCGCCGAGCTGGGGACCCGGTCGAGCTCCAGGGCGTCCTCGCTGGTGATGACCTTGGTGCCGTCGAGCTCGATGCCCGGGAGCGTGCGCGGGTACGAGCCGGTGGCGAGCAGGACGTGCTTGCCCTCGTAGGACTGGCCGTTCACCTCCACTGTGGTGGGGGAGGTGAGCCGCCCCTCGCCCTCCACGTAGGTGATCTTGCGGGCCTTCACCAGACCCTGCAGGCCCTTGTAGAGCTTGGAGATGACGCCGTTCTTGTAGTTGTTGACGCCGTCCATGTCGATGCCGGCCAGCGACGTCTTGACGCCGAACTGCTCGCCCTCGCGGGCCAGGTCGGCGACCTCGCCGGCGTGCAGCAGGGCCTTGGTCGGGATGCAGCCACGGTGCAGGCAGGTGCCGCCGACCTTGTCCTTCTCGATCAGGACGACGTTCAGCCCCAGCTCCGAGGCGCGGAACGCCGCGGCGTATCCGCCCGAGCCACCACCGAGGATGACCAGGTCGGCGGGGGAGGTGGGTGCGCTCACGGGTGCTCCTCGATCGGGACGGACGCCTTCCCCGCTCGAGCGGGCGGGGGCTGGGGCCCATCCTGCCACCCCGGGAACGACCTGGCCGGTAGCACCGTTGCTCTCGCGGGCGTCGAGGTGATCAACCGGGTCAGGAAGGGACGGAGAGACCGATGGGGTTGTTCGACCGGTGGCGTCGCCACCGCGGGCGTGCCGGCGGCGCGGGCCGCCCCACGCTGGACCGCGCCTCGCAGCGGACCGACCTCAGCCACCTGGAGCAGTTCGTGGCCACCCGCCGGGGTGTCGAGGGCTACGTGGAGCCGCGCACGGCGGTCACCGAGGCGACGATCGTCCTGGTCGCGGCCGACGGTGAGTGGACCCGTCGGCGCATCGACGGGCCCGACGTGGCGCGCAGGCTGTCGAAGGACCTGGCCATCCCGGTCTACGACGCCCAGGTGACCGGCTATCCCCAGCGCATGCGCGACTGGAGCGCCCGCCAGAAGCAGAACCGCCTCCGCTGACCGCACCGCGGCTCGAGGACCGGCGCCGTCCGCGCGCCGTCCGCCGTCCCGGCTCACCGTGCCCCGTCCTGGCTCACGGTCGGACGTGGGCCAGGCCCCCCTGGTGATCAGCAGAAGGCCCCCGGGCTCTCCACCGCTCGCTGACGCTCGCGGCGGGCCCTTGCCCGGGGCCCCATCCATTCCGTCACTCGGCGATGAGCGCCTCGATCGTGGCGAGCAGGGTTCGGACCGGGACGCCGGTGCCGCCCTTGGGCGTGTAGCCCCAGGGAGCAGCGGTGTTGTAGCTGGGCCCGGCGATGTCGATGTGCGCCCACGGCAGCCCGGCCGGCACGAACTCGGCCAGGAAGTGCCCGCCGACGAGCATCCCGCCGAGCCGGTCGGTGTTGGCGTTGACGAAGTCCGCGACCGTCGAGTCCAGCCCCTTGCGCAGCTCCGCCGGCAGCGGCATGGGCCACATGGATTCGCCGCTGCGCTGCGCCGCGGCGATGACCGCGTCACGCATGTCGTCGCTGCCCATGACGCCGGAGGTGCGGGCGCCGAGGGCGACCATCTGCGCGCCGGTGAGGGTGGCGGTCTCCAGCAGGACGTCGGGGGAGTCCTCCGCGGCGCGGGCGATCGCGTCGGCCAGCACGACCCGGCCCTCGGCGTCGGTGTTGGTGATCTCCGCCTTCTTGCCGTTGCGGAAGGTGACCACGTCGGCCGGCCGGTACGCGGTGCCGCTGGGCAGGTTCTCCGCCATCGGAACGGTCGCGATGACCTCGACGGGCAGGCCGAGCTGCGCGACGAGGCACACGGTGGCGATCACGGCGGCGGCGCCGGCCATGTCGCTCTTCATGTCCTCCATCTTCGCGGCGGGCTTGATCGAGATGCCGCCGCTGTCGAAGGTGATGCCCTTGCCGACCAGCGCGACCTTCGTGCGGGCGCCCTCGCCCGCGTAGGACAGGCGCAGCAGTCGCGGCTTGCGGGTCGACCCGCCGCCGACGGCGAGGATGCCGCCGTACCCGCCGGCCGCCAGCGCATCCTCGTCGAGAATCTCCGCGGTCAGCCCGAGCCTCTCCCCGGCGGCGGCACCGCGCGCGGCCAGCTCGGCCGGGTACAGGTCGTTCGGCGGCGTGTTGACCAGGTCGCGCACCAGGGCGACGGCGTCGGCGACGGCGCGGACCCGGCGCAGGGCGGCCTCGGCGGCACCGGCCCCCGGCACGACGATCGTGAACTCGCTCGGCGGGGCCGGGCGGTCGCTGGGGAGCTGCGACTTGTAGGCGGTGAACTCGTAGGCGCCCAGGAGCGCCCCCTCGCCGACCGCGTGCAGCCGCTCGGCGTCCGGCGTCCCGCCGACGGCGGCCAGGAGGCTCACCACCGAGCGGCGGCCGCGCAGGGCGCGGCTGGCGGCCCCGGCGGCCCGGCGCAGGGACTCGGGGCGGTAGCCACCGGACGGCTCGAGTGCGCCGAGGCCGACGACGGCGACCACGGGGAACGGGCCCTGGCCGAAGGAGGGGAGCCGGGTGACCTCGTCCTCGGCGCCGCGGGCGCCCAGGTCGGCCAGCGCCGGGAGCAGCCGGCCGCCGAGCAGGCGGTCGACGGCCTCGGCGCCGGGGGTGGGGAGCGGCCCGTCGGGGCCCTTCCCGACGGCGACGACGACGGCGTCGCCGGTCAGCTTCTCGAGCGGGTGGTCGGTGGCGGAGATCGTCGGCGGCACCGCTCGATCCTAGGAGGACCCCCTGCCCGCCACCGCGCGCCCGCTCGGGGCGGGTCACCCGCGGGAAGGGCGCGCTAGCGTGCCGTACGTGACCCCGCTGACCTCCCCGCTGCACGACCGGCACCTCGCTGCCGGGGCCAAGCTCGCCGACTTCAGCGGCTGGTCGATGCCGATCGAGTACGCCGGTGGTGGTGTGCTCACCGAGCACGCGGCCGTGCGCGAGGGGGTCGGCCTGTTCGACGTCTCCCACCTGGGCACGGGAACGGTCCGAGGGCCCGGCGCCGCGGCCTTCGTGGACGCGTGCCTGACCAACGACCTGTCCCGCATCGGGCCCGGCCAGGCCCAGTACACGCTGTGCTGCGTACCGGACGGGGAGCCCGACGCCGGGGGAGTGGTGGACGACCTGATCGTCTACCTGCACGGACCCGAGGACGTGCTGCTGGTGCCCAACGCCGCCAACTCCGCCGAGGTGCTGGGCCGGCTGGCCGACGCCGCTCCGGCAGGCGTCACCGTGGAGAACCGGCACGCCGAGGTCGCCGTCCTGGCCGTGCAGGGGCCGCGGTCGCTCCAGGTCCTCGAACTTCTCGGGGTGCCCGGCGAGATCGGCTACATGTCGTTCGTGACCGGGACCGGCGGGAACGGCGCCGAGGTGACCGTGTGCCGCACCGGCTACACCGGGGAGCACGGCTACGAGCTGCTGGTGGCGGCCGACCGGGCCGGCGAGATGTGGGATGCGCTGCTGGAGGCCGGGCAGGACCTGGGCATCCGCCCGTGCGGGCTCGGGGCCAGGGACACGCTGCGGACGGAGATGGGCTACCCGCTGCACGGCCACGAGCTGTCCCGCGACATCACCCCCAACCAGGCCCGCGCAGGCTGGGCCGTCGGCTGGCGCAAGCCGGCGTTCTGGGGGCGGCAGGCCCTGACGGCGGAGAAGGGGGCCGGTCCCGCCCGCCAGCTGTGGGGCCTGAAGGCCACCGGGCGCGGGATCCCGCGCCCGGGCATGGCGGTGCTCGGCGCCGACGGCACCCGCGTGGGCGAGGTGACCAGTGGCACCTTCTCGCCGACCTTGCGGACCGGCATCGGCCTGGCGCTGCTCGACACCGCCGCCGGCGTGGCCGCGGGCGACGAGGTCGCCGTCGACGTCCGCGGCCGCCCGCAGGCCGCGGAGGTCGTCAAGCCGCCCTTCGTCCCTTCGCACGTGCGCTGAGACCGGGCCGCGCGGGGAGGCCGCTACGGCGCGGCCTTGCGGGTGGGGTCGCTGTCGCCCTTCTCCGGCTCGGCCTTGGCCGGCAGCGTGTCGGCCTTCACCGCGTCGCGCTCGCCCATCGGCATCGGCTCACCGTCGGTGGTGTCCAGGCCGGTCTGGTGCTCGGCCTCGGAGTTGATCTCCGCCCCGAGGAGCACCAAGTAGCACGTGAGGTACAGCCACAGCATGAGCACGATCACGCCGGCGATCGCGCCGTAGGTCTTGTCGTAGCTGCCGAAGTTGTTGACGTAGATGGTGAATCCGAGGCTGACCAGCGCCCACACGACGGTGACCACGATCGATCCGAGGCTGACCCAGCGGAACTTCGGCGCGTCCCGGTCGGGGGCCACCCGGTAGAGCACCGCGAGCGACCCCGCGACGACGACCAGCAGCAGCAGCCAGCGCGCGATCTCCACCAGCACGGTGCCGACCGACCCGAGCGGCAGCAGGTCGATCACCACCGGCAGGACGGCGACCAGGCCGATGGTCAGCACGACGAACACGATGGCGCCCAGCGTGAGGACCAGGGACAGCGCCCGGAGCTTGAGGAAGTTGCGGGTCTCGACCTCGTCGTAGGCGATGTTCACCGCCTTGACCAGGTTGTTCACACCGCCGGAGGCGCTCCAGAGCGCCGCGAGGATCGAGACCACAAGGCTCAGGGTGAGCGCCCCGCCGGCGTTCTCGGTCACGGCGGTGACCTGGTTCTCGATGAGCTGTTGCGCGGCCTCGGGCAGGCCGGCGGTGAACTCCTCGACCTGGGCGGCGGCTTGCTCGGGGGAGGCCACCAGGCCGTAGATGGAGATCAACGCCAGGAGCGCCGGGAAGATCGCCAGGAAGCCGAAGAACGCCACCCCTCCCGCGATGATCGGCATGTTGTCGGCGTTGTTCTCCGCCCAGGCGCGCTTGAGGACCTGCTTCCACCCGCGCGCGGGGATCTGCGTGGGGGAGCCGGCGTCGATCCCCGGCAGCTGCGCGGGACCCGGGGCGCCCGCGGGCAGGCGGTTCGCGTCCTGCGACCGGCCGCCGTCGGCCGTCGTCCGGGCCGCCGCGGCGCGCCGGGCGGCCTTCTCCTCGACGCGCTGGCGGATGCGGTCGACGGCGCTCTCGCGAGGGCGGGTACCGGTCACTGCGTCTCCCTGGTGCTGGGCCGTCGTCCGGCTGCGGGGTGGGGGGTGTGCCGGTGGCCGGAGCCGGGGTTCCGGCCACCGCCCAGGCGTCAGTCGCCCGGCCACGCCCCGGTGAGCCTGGTGAAGCCCTGCGCGCCCAGGCGGTCGATGGTCGCCTTGGTGGCCGCGAAGATCGCGCCCTGGAGGGCCGCTGAGACGACGATCTCCCACATCGGGTACTCGCTCTGGAGTGCGTCCGGTGCGTCGTCCTCCCCGCTGATGCGCTTCCACACCTGCTTGAAGACCGCGCCGGAGACGGCACCGGCCGCGATACCCGCTGCCAGGCCGATCGGCCGGTAGGCGAGCTTTGCTCCCTTGCTCAACGCTTCCTCCTCGCGCGTCGACGGGCCGCCTTCCGGGCCCGCGCGGTGGCCTTCCGCGCATCCTTCTCCGACCGCCTGGCGGCCTTCCGCGCATCCTTCTCGGCCCGCTTGGTGGCCTTCTGCGCGGCGGCACGCCGGGCGGCCAGTTCCCTGCGCGCCCGCTTGGCCTCGCGCTTGCGGCCCACGCGCGCACCGACCAGCAGCTCCTCGGTGCTGGCACGCCGCCGTGCGCGTCGCCGGCGCCACAGCACGAGGCCCACCAGGCCGGCCAGCGCCGCACCGGCTCCGGCGAACGCCGGGGGGCTCTCGCGGTAGGTCTCGACGGCGGTGTCCTTGGCGCGCGCGGCACCCTCCTTGGCGCGGGCGGGCACGTCGAGGCGCTGGCTGAGCTCGTCCACCGTGCGACCGAGCTGCTCCCGGGTGGCCTCGATGTCGGCCCTGATCGCGTCGGGCTCGGTGGCGCCGTTGGCGGCCTGTGCGTCGTCGGGCCGCGACCCGCTGGGCATGCTCACCGGTGTGCACTCTCCTTCACGGTCGCGATGTCGGTCTTGACGCTGGAGATGGCCTCCGTGGGCATCGGCGGAGAGCCCTGCTGGACGTCCTTCTTGCCGAGGAGGGCGAGGACGCCTGCAACGGCCAGCAGGACGACGCCGACGATCAGCGCGGCGAGCCAGGCGGGCAGGACGAGAGCCAGGGCCAGGATGGCCGCGGTGATCAGCGCCGCGGCTCCGAAGAAGGCGACGAGCCCGGCACCTCCGAAGAGGCCGGCGCCCACGCCGAGCTTCTTCGCCTTCTGGGTCACCTCGGCCTGGGCGAGGCGCGCCTCGTCGCGGACGAGGCGGCTGATCTGCTCGGTGAGCTGACCGATCAGCTGCCCGGTCGAGGCATTCTCGGGCAGGGGGGTCGCGTCGGCGCGGGTGGCGCCGGCCGTCGCGTCGGGGCGGGGTGCGGTCATCGGTCCTCCGGTTGGGGCGGGTCGATGGACGTGCATGCCCCCGGCGATCGGGACGTAACCGGCGGCTCCATCACATCGGCGCAACGCTGCCCCGGGGGACCGCCGCCACTAGCCTTCGGCGCATGAGCTGGCACTGGCGTCTCGAGGACCCCGCTGGATCCCCCCTCGACCCGGCCGCGGTCGGGGTGGAGGTGCCCGAGTCCGACAACCAGGGCGACGCGGAGTCGTGGCTGGGGGAGAACTGGCGGGAGCTGCTCGACCGCGGCGTCGCGACGGTCACCCTGTTCGACGGTGACCGGAAGGCCTACGGCCCGATGGGCCTGGCGGCCGACTGACGCTCAGGCTCACCTTCAGGGTCAGGTTCCTCCCGGGCCGGTGCGCCGGCCCGGGAGGAACTGCCCGGTCAGCCGCGGGCGGTCTTGGTGGGGTCCCGCTCGACGACGTCGCCCAGGGCCTCGTCGATCCGCGCCAGCACCTCGTCGTCCAGCCGGACCCCGGCCGCCTTGACGTTGTCGTGGACCTGCTCGGGGCGCGTGGCGCCGATGATCGCGGCGGCCACGTTGCGGTTCTGGAGCACCCACGCCAGCGCGAGCTGGGCCATCGACAGCCCCAGGTCGTCGGCGATCGGGCGCAGCTGCTGCACCCGGCCGAGGATGTCGTCGGTCATGAACCGCTGCATCGACTGGCCGGCCTCGGGGTGACCGGCGCGGCTGTCGGCCGGCGGCTGCTGACCCGGCCGGTACTTGCCGGTGAGGATGCCCTGCGCCAGCGGGGACCAGACGATCTGGGAGAGCCCCTCCTGCTCCGACGTCGGCACGACCTCGGGTTCGATGACCCGCCAGAGCATCGAGTACTGCGGCTGGTTGCTGATCAGCTGGACGCCGAGCTGGCGGGCGAGCGCTGCGCCGGCGGCGATCTGCTCGGCGTTCCACTCGGAGACGCCGATGTAGAGCGCCTTGCCGGAGCGGACGAGGTCGGCGAAGGCGGTCATCGTCTCCTCGAGCGGCACCGTCGGGTCGTAGCGGTGGGCCTGGTAGAGGTCGACGTAGTCGGTCTGCAGCCGGCGCAGCGAGGCGTGGCAGCTCTCGATGATGTGCTTGCGCCCCAGCCCGCGGTCGTTGCGGCCGGGGCCGGTGGGCCAGTAGACCTTGGTGAAGAGCTCGATCGACTCGCGGCGGTGCCCGTCCAGCGCCGCACCGAGCACCGTCTCGGCCCGGGTGCCGGCGTAGACGTCGGCGGTGTCGAACGTGGTGATGCCGACGTCCAGGGCCGCGCGCACGCAGGCCTGGGCGGCGTCCTCCTCCACCTGCCCGCCATGGGTGAGCCAGTTGCCGTACGCGATCTCGGAGATGGTCAGGCCGGAGCGGCCGAGGCGTCTGAATTCCACGGACCGCGACGTTAGGCGCCGCGCCGGACCACCGCCCGCCCAACCCCGGCGAGCAGCGTGGTCCCGTCGCCGGCGGCCCGGGCGCCACACGTGGCCGACCGGTCGGCGAGCGCCGCCGCATGGCACCGGTGTCGGTCGCGTGCAGCAGCCGGGCGCCGTCCAGCACGGGAAGGGCCCGGCCACGGTCAGCGGCCCGGCGTGCCGCACCCACTGCCGTCGGTGCCGAGCAGCCTCACCCGCATCAGCGTGCCGGGGCGACGGCCGGTGCTCAGACCTCCGCGCCCAGCGGCACCTCGGGCTTCGGAAAGCGCCACCGGCGGATCATGGTCGACCGGCTGATGCCGTACCAGACCAGGCCGCGCATCTTGTGGTCCCCATCGGGGAAGCGGCTCGCCACGGCGCTCTTGATCTTCCGGCCCAGGACCACCGAGTCGATGATGAGCAGGAAGAAGAAGCCGAGGAGGACGAAGCTCGAGTAGCTCTTCACCGCGAGGCTGGGCACGAAGGTGCCGACCAGCGCCACCGCGGCGACGGCGAGGAAGAGGCTGCCGACGTTGCGGCGGCTGTCGACGACATCGCGCACGAGCTTGCGGACCGGGCCGCGGTCGCGGGCGGGAAGGTAGCCGTCGTCCCCCCGGGCCATGCCCTGGCGGGTCTCCGCGCGGCGCTGCGCCTGCTGCTCGCGCATGCGCTTGTAGGCCTCCTTGCGCGTGGTGGGCGGCGGCGGGGGCGGGCCGGGGCGCCGACCCTGCGCCTCGCTGCGCTTCGGCGTCGGCCGGCCCTTGCCGCCGCCCTTCAGCAGCTGCGTGGTCAGCTCGCCGTCGTCGCCGGACGTGGCGGTGGTCGTCTCGGCGTGGTCACGGCGGCCGGGCAGGCGGAGCTTCACGGCCGTGGAGTCTACGTGTGTGAGCAATCCACCCTGGCAGGTCGAGCGCCGAGCCGTACAGTGGGTGCGCACGGGAAGAGGGGCCGTTCCGACGGCGTTCGTCCGCGGTAGGACCGCCTACGCGGACACCCCGGAGGGAGAGGACAGAGGAATATGACGGTGCAGGACACCACGGCCACCGGCGTCGTGCTGAGCGACCCCGCGGCCGCCAAGGTCAAGGCGCTGCTGGACCAGGAGGGCCGCGACGACCTGCGGCTGCGCATCGCCGTCCAGCCCGGTGGCTGTTCCGGCCTGCGGTACCAGCTCTTCTTCGACGAGCGGTTCCTCGACGGTGACCAGACCTACGACTTCGACGGCGTCGAGGTCATCGTCGACCGGATGAGCGGCCCGTACCTGGGTGGCGCGGTCATCGACTTCGTCGACACCATCGAGAAGCAGGGCTTCACGATCGACAACCCCAACGCGCAGGGCTCCTGCGCCTGCGGCGACTCCTTCAACTGAGGGAGGACCCCGTCCTCCTCACCCCTCGCATACTCGGGGCGAGGCTCTGGACGGGGCCTTGCGCGACGGCGGCCCGGTCTCCTCGGAGACCGGGCCGTCGTCGTTCCTAGAGCCTGACCGGGTAGACCGTCGCCGGGATCTCGGGCGTGATCCGCTCCTCGACGAAGATGCCGTGCCAGACCATGAAGACCAGCAGGGTCCACAGCTTGCGGGAGTGGTCGACCGGCGAGCCGGCCCGCTGGTTCTGCCGGTGCGCGGTGAGCATGGCCAGCACCTGCTGCTTGTCCAGCCACTCGTCGGTCCGGCTCTCCTCGATGGTCTGCCGGGCCCAGTCGTGCAGGTCCTCCGCGAGCCAGTGCCGGGTGGGCACGGGGAAGCCGAGCTTGCGCCGGTTCAGCACGTGCGGCGGCACGATCTGCTCCAGGGCGCGACGCAGGGCGAACTTGGTCGTCTCCTTGGTGACCCGCTGGTCGACCGGGATCGTGGAGGCCACCCGGAACACCTCGGGGTCGAGGAACGGCACCCGCAGCTCCAGCGAGTTCGCCATGGTCATCTTGTCGGCCTTGACCAGGATGTCGCCGCGCAGCCAGGTGAACAGGTCTACGTACTGCATCGCCGTCACGTCGTCGTACCCGGCCGCCCGCGTGCGCTCGTAGAGCTCCCGGGTGACGGCGACGTGCGACAGGTCCGGGTCCCGCTTCTCGAGGAAGGTCAGCTCCTCGTCGCGGAAGATCCGCGCGTTGCCGTAGTACCGCTGCTCGAGCGGAATGGCCCCGCGACGCAGCAGGTCCTTGCCGCGCATGCCGTCGGGCAGCTTCGTCGACAGGGTGCCCAGGGCGCGCCGGATGCCCTGCGGCAGCCGCTCGAAGGCCGCCAGCGAGAGGGGTTCGCGGTAGATGTTGTAGCCGCCGAAGAGCTCGTCGGCGCCCTCCCCGGAGAGCACGACCTTCACGTGCTTGCGGGCCTCTCGCGCCACGAAGTACAGCGGCACGAGCGCCGGGTCGGCCACCGGGTCGTCGAGGTACCAGACGACGAGGGGGATCGACTCGGCGAACTCCTCGGCCGTCACCACCTTGGTGATGTGCTCCACCCCGATCGCGGCCGCGGACTCGGCCGCGACGTCGATCTCGGAGAAGCCCTGCCGCTCGAAGCCGACCGTGAAGGTCATCAGGTCGGGGTTGTAGCGCTTGGCCAGGGCGGCGATGGCCGTGGAGTCGATGCCACCGGAGAGGAATGACCCGACGGTCACGTCGGCCCGCATGTGCATCCGCACCGAGTCGTCGAGCACCTCGGCGATCCGGTCGTAGAGCGGCTGCCGCTCGTCCTTCGCCACCGGCCGGACCGGGAAGGTCGGGTGGAAGTAGCGGGTGGTGGTGAGCTCGCCGCCGGAGACGGTGAAGCTGGTGCCGCTCTCGATGCGCCGGATGCCGCGGTGCAGGGTCGCCGGCTCGGGCACGTACTGCAGCGTCAGGTAGTGCTGCAGCGAGGCGGGGTCCACGCCGCCGGCGGCCGTGCTGCCGCCGAGCATCTCCAGCAGGGCCTTCTTCTCCGACGAGAAGGCGATCGCGCCGTCGGCCAGGCGGGTGGTGAACAGCGGCTTGATGCCGAAGGGGTCGCGCGCCCCGAAGACGGTACGGGTCTCGCTGTCCCAGATGACGAAGGCGAACATCCCGCGGAGGCGGGTGACGACCTGCTCGCCCCACACGTGGTAGCCGGCCACGATCGCCTCGGTGTCGCCCTCGGTGGCGAAGGTGGCGCCGGCGGCGGCGAGTTCGGCGCGCAGCTCCAGGTAGTTGTAGATCTCGCCGTTGAAGACGATCCGGTACCGGCCGTCGGCGTACGGCATGGGCTGGTGGCTGTTCTCGATGTCGATGAACGACAGCCGGTTGAAGCCGTAGACGACGCGGTCGTCGTGCCAGACCTCGTTCTCGTCCGGCCCCCGGTGCCGCAAGCAGTGCAGCGCACCCCGGACGTCGGAGACGACACTGTCGTCGACGCGCGGGGCGTCGGTGGAGAAGTAGGCGAGCAGGCCACACATGAGGCGCGGGACTCCGGGGGTCGGGGGAGGGCGGCCGGGGGCCGGGAGGGTCAGACGCGCTCGCCGGCGCGGGTCTTCCTGGTGGCATTGCGCTCGGCGAAGAAGGAGAGCACGGGAACGGTGCCGGCCAGCAGCGTCAGGGCGGTGCCCTTGAGCGTCCAGCGGGCGCGCAGGGCGAGGTCGACGGTCGCCAGGAGGAAGAGCCCGTAGAGGAAGCCGTGCGCGGTGCCGAGCACCTCCGACGGCCCGCCGATGCCGGCGAGGTGGTTCAGCGGCACCGCGACGAAGATGAGCGCGATGAGGAGCACACCGACGACCCACGCCATCGCCCGGTAGCGCTGCAGGGCAGCACCGATGCTGCGCTCGTCGCCACGCCCGGTGGTGGCGGCGGTCCGTTCAGCGGCCATTGCTGCTCCGTTGTCCCAGTGCCCGCTCGTTGAGCTCGGCGAGGTAGGCGTTGTAGGCGGCGAGGTCGGGGTCGCCGGTGGTGTCGATGCGCGGCCGCTGGTACAGCACGACCGCGTTGCCCGGCTGGTCCTCGTCGGGGTCGCGGTGCAGCTCGACCCGCACCATCCGGACGTAGAACCACAGACCCATGAAGCCGTAGAGGGGCCACTGCAGGGCGTAGCTCCAGTTGACCGCGCCGCCGCCGGCCTCGGCCTTGGACAGCTGCCAGTAACCGAGGAAGAAGGTGGCGACGAACAGGGCGACCACCAGCAGGTGCAGGAGCACCCATTTCGGGGTCAGCAACCGGGAGAACACGACACCGACTCTAACCGCCGCCCCGGCGGCGCCGGCTCGGACGACGGGGAGCCGTCGACGGGGGAGGGGAGGCGCCGGGCGGTGCGCGACCGGCGCGTGGGGGAGCGGAACCCGGCTGCCCGCTCGGAGGCAAGCTCCCAACCCGCCCGGCCGTCTCCGGTGGTCGGCCCCTGAGGCGGGTCGGCTACGCTCGGCCCACACTGACTTCGGCGTGGATGCACTCTGCCGAGGACCGGTGGAGGACCCGTTGGGAGGACCGCCCGGACGTCGGGCGGAGGACGAGGAGGCAGCGAGCAGTGGCTCGAGGCAGCAGGCTCGCGCGGCTGGCCGCGCTCGGTCTCCTGGGGGTGCTCACCCTCACCGGATGCGAGCTCGGCAACAGCGAATGGTGGGAGCACAACTTCGTCCGGTGGGGCTGGCCCGAGGGCATCACCGACGAGGCCGAGGCGATGCGGGAGCTGTGGATCTGGTCCACCTACGCGGCCCTGATCATCGGCCTGGCGGTGTGGGCTCTCATCGCCTACTCGGTGATCCGCCATCGCAAGAGGGGCGACGAGCTGCCCCGGCAGACCGCCTACAACCTGCCGCTGGAGATCGTCTACACGATCATCCCGTTCATCATCATCTCCGCTCTGTTCTTCTTCACCGTGGTGACGCAGAACCAGGTGCGGGGCACCAGCACGGACCCCGACGAGGTCATCGCCGTCAACGCCTTCAAGTGGAACTGGCAGTTCGTCTACCCCGAGACCTCGGACGGCAACGGCGAGCCGGTGAACACCGTCGGCACCAGCGCGGAGATCCCGATCCTCGTGGTGCCCACCGATCGCACCCTCCGGTTCGAGCTCGCCTCCGCCGACGTCATCCACTCGTTCTGGGTGCCGGAGTTCCTCTTCAAGCTGGACGTCATCCCCGGCAACGAGAACGGCCGGGACAACGTCTTCGAGGTGACCGTCCGCGAGGAGGGTGCCTACGTCGGCCGCTGCGCCGAGCTGTGCGGCACGTACCACGCCTACATGAACTTCGAGGTGCGGGCGGTCACCGGCGACGAGTACGACGACTACCTGGCAGCCCGTGAGTCCGGGCTGAGCACCTACGACGCGCTCGAGGCGATCGGGCAGCCCGGGGACGCGGGTACGACGACCCCGCTGGACCTCATCCAGGACAAGGCCGAGGACCAGTTGCAGGCCGGTGACTGACCTCTTCCGTTCCGGTAACCGGACCCGACACACGTACGAGGAGGCACGGCCGTGAAGGTCGAGGCACTGATCTTCAATCTGATCGCGGTGTTCTGCGTCGTGGCCGCGGCGGTCTACGGCTTCTGGTCGCGCGAGCCCATCGGCACCACGGCGCTCGCGCTCTCGGGCGGGCTCATGCTCCTCATCGGTGGCTTCTTCTGGTTCGTGTCGCGCCGGATCGACCCCCGCCCGGAGGACCGCAAGGACGCCGAGATCGCCGACGGCGCCGGCGAGCTGGGCTTCTTCAGCCCGGCCAGCTACTGGCCCGTCACGCTCGCTGCGGCCGCCGGCCTCATGGGGCTCGGGGTGGCCTTCTGGTACCTCTGGCTGATCCTGCTCGCCACGGCCGCGGTGCTCATCGCCGTCGGTGGCCTGCTGTTCGAGTACTACGTGGGGCAGAACGCCCAGCAGAGCTGACGTCCCACGCGCGCGACGAGGGTCCCTTCCGCCAACCAGGCGGAGGGGACCCTCGTCGTCGGTGGGGTAACGGTGCGGTGCGGGAGGGTCTCGGGGGACCGCAGCCGCAGTGGACGGTCCGCCGGGGCGCCATCGCGCTGCGGTGACACCTCCTGTGCTCATCGCCCAGGCCGGGCCGTCATGAGGAGCGGCTGACGGAGCGCCGGCCCCTCGGCCCGTCCAACCGGTGCGAATGCAGCGGCGGCCGCCGCGGGACGACAGCCGGTCCGAGCGGCACCTGCCCACGGCTCGCAGTTGGCGACATGGCCCCCTGGCACCTGGCGCGGAGCCGGCGCCGCGCCGCCCGGCCCCCGGACCGCCGTCCTGGCCTCTGACGTCCCCGAGACCCGCAGCCGTGGGGGTGCGGGCGTGGAAGGCCCGCCGCGGCGCCGGTGGTGGACGGCCTGGGGGCGGGCGGCAGGTCCGGTGGCTGCCGTGCGCGCCCTCGTGGCGTTCTGGGGGCAGGAACGGCGCGGGCAACGCCGGAGGCCGCCCCCGTGCGCCGGCGGCGCTCCAGCCGGGCCGCAGGGGGCCTTCACCCGGTCAGGCCCGACGAGGGGGCCGCCTGCACGCACTGGAACCCGGGGGGCGGACCGCCGGCTGGGAGGGATCCGGCACCGTCGAACTCGGGGAGCACCTTCCGGACGTGTGCGTGCGCAGCAGGCCAGGCGGCCCGCACCTGGATTCCTCGTCGGTGGTCGGTGGGCCACCGGAGGGAGTTCGGTCGTCGGAGGCTGCGCGCCGATACCTCGCAACGGACGATCCGCCGCCTTGAACGGCGAAGGGCCCCGGCGGAGTCCACCGGGGCCCTTCGTGCCGTGCTGATCAGTCGCGCGGGTCCTGCGGGCGACCACCATCGGACGGGCGACCGCCCTCGGACGGACGACCCGAGGACGTGAGCTGCCGGTCGGAGTCGGCGGCGGAGAGGCCGCGCTCCTCGCCCCGCTGCTCCAGCTCCACTGCGGACGGCTCCTCGACGGGTGAGAAGAACCCGCGGATGGCGCGCCGGGAGCCGCCCACCTGGTTCATCCGCTTCGGCACCGGAGCGCCGCCGTAGGCCAGCTGGCCGTGACCGTGCTCGTCGACCGGTCCGAGGGGCTGGTGCACCTCGATGAACTCACCATTGGGCAGCCGGCGGATGACACCGGTCTCGATGCCGTGCTCGAGCACCTCGCGGTCGTGCTGCTGCAGACCGAGGCAGATGCGGTACGTGACCACGTAGGCGATTGCCGGCAACACGATCACCCCGATGCGTCCGACCCAGATCATGGCGTTCAGGCTGAGGTCGAACTTGTCGGCGAGGACGTCGTTCGCGCCCGAGATGGCCAGCACCAGGTAGAAGGTCAGCGCCATCACCCCGAGCGAGGTCCGCACGGGGACGTCCCGGGGACGCTGCAGCAGGTGGTGCGACGCCGTGTCACCCGTGAGCTTGCGCTCGATCATCGGGTACAGCGCGAGCACCGTGAACATCGCACCGGCCACCACGACCGTCGGCCAGAACAGCGCCGGGATCGTGTAGTCGCCGGGGAGGTTGATGTCCCAGGCGGGGAAGATACGCGTCGAGCCGTCGAGGAAGAGGATGTACCAGTCGGGCTGGGAGAACGTCGACACCTGGGCCGGGTTGTACGGGCCCCAGAGCCAGACCGGGTTGATCTGGGCCAGGCCGGCCAGCGCGGCGCAGACACCGAACACGATGAAGAGCAGGCCGGTCGCCTTCGCGGCGAACGTGGGGAACAGCCGGTTGCCCACCACGTTGTGCTCGGTCCGCCCAGGGCCGGCGAACTGCGTGTGCTTCTGCTTGACCAGGACGAGCAGGTGCACGGCGATCAACGCGAGCAGGATCGCCGGGAAGATCAGCACGTGGGCGATGTAGAAGCGCCCGATGATCTCCGTGCCCACGAAGTCGCCGTTGAAGATCGCGAAGTGCAGCCACGTCCCGATGACCGGGATGGACAGCAGGATCGCGCTGATGATGCGGAGCCCGGTCCCCGACAGCAGGTCATCGGGGAGGGTGTAGCCGGTGACACCCATGAGCAGCGCGAGCACGAGCATGACCACACCGATGAGCCAGTTGCTCTCCCGCGGCCGGCGGAAAGCGCCGGTGAAGAAGATGCGCAGCAGGTGGACCACGATGGACGCGACGAACAGCAGCGCCGCCCAGTGGTGCAGCTGCCGCATGAACAGGCCTCCGCGGACGTCGAAGGAGAGGTCCAGCGTGGACGCGTAGGCCGCCGACATCTCCGTTCCGCGCAGCGGGTCGTAGGACCCCTCGTACACGACTTCGGTCAAGGTCGCGTCGAAGAAGAAGGTCAGGTACGTGCCCGACAGCAGCAGGATCACGAAGGAGTAGAGCGCGATCTCGCCGAGCAGGAAGGACCAGTGGTCGGGGAAGACCTTGTTGAGGGTGCGCCGGACGGGACCGGCGACGATCATCCGGTCGTCGAACTCGGTAGCGGCCTTGCCGAGCCGGGAGGTGGGTGCTCCCGGGAGAGTGGCGGTAGCAGCCATCAGATGCGCTCCCGGTTCCAGTAAGTGGGGCCGACAGCTTCAATGTAGTCACTGCGTGCGACGAAGAAGCCCTCGTCATCGACAGTGATCGGGAGCTGCGGCAGCGATCGGGTGGCCGGGCCGAAGACCGGCTTGGCGCCCTGCGTGACGTCGAACTGCGACTGGTGACAGGGACACAGCAGGCGGCTGGTCTCCTGCTCGTAGAGCGCCACCGGGCAGCCGGCGTGCGTGCAGATCAGCGAGTAGGCGACGTAGTCGCCGTAAGCGAAGTCGGCCTGGCCCTCGCGCGGCCGGTCCATCTCGACCTGCTCGGGGCGCAGGCGGATGAGCATCGTCCCGGCGTCGGACTGCAGGTTGCCACCGGGCACGGCCGGGAAGACCTTCTCCAGCGAGCCGGGCTCCTGGTCGCCGGGGCGGATCGGGCTGCCGTCGTCCCGCACCAGGCGGACGCCCTCGGCCCACGAGGTGCGGCCGAGCGGGTTGCCCGTGTTGGGGTTCTTGATGAGACCGCCCAGGGGAGCCAGGAGCATGATGCCGACGCCGGCGCCCATGAAGCCCAGCGACCGGGTGATCAGCTTGCGCCGGGGGAGGCCGCTGTTGTGGTAGCCGCCCACCAGGGTCGCGCCGGTGGTGACGCGGTCGAAGTGCGAGCCGTCGTGCTTGTCCTGGACCGCCGTCTCGTGCGGCAGCAGTTTCTTGGTGTAGAGCACCAGACCGACGCCGACCATCGTCAGCGACAGACCCATGAACAGCCCCAGCAGCGGGGTGAACAGGGCGCTCCAGGTGGTGCCTGCCTCGGCCCAGTTCCAGTCGGGCAGGAACCAGCCGGAGCCGGCGTAGACGACCAGGAACAGGAAGGCGAAGACGCCGGCCAGCGTGAAGGCCAGGCCGACCTGGCGCACCGCCCGCCGCTCCAGCCGGGATCCCGGCTCCGGGGCCGGGTCGACGTGGAGGATCTCCACCCCGTCGTACCGGGCGCCGAGGCGGTCCAGGTCCTCGCGGCTCATGCTGGCGAGCTGCTCGGGGGTGTAGTCCTCGTCCGGGCCGCCGTGCAGCGGGCCGGGGGTGTCCGCGCCGCCGGACGAGCCGGGGCGGGTGTCGTGCGTGGTCACGCTGCCTCCTCGCTGACGGACGTCGTCAGCGTTCCCAAAGGTGCTCTGGCGGACGGCGAGCTCGCGCGCTCGTTCACGCCTTGCTGCCCATCCAGAAGATGCCGAACATGAGTGCGCTGACGCCGACCACCCAGAGGACCAGGCCTTCCGCGACCGGCCCCAGGCGGCCGATGCCGGCGCCACCGGGATCGGCCATGTCCGTGACGGTCTGGACGTAGGCGATGATCGAGCGCTTCTCGTCGGGGGTCAGCTGGTTGTCCCCGAAGACCGGCATGTTCGCCGGGCCGGTCAGCATGGCCGTGTAGATCTCGAGGTCGGTGGCGCCGTCGAGGCTGGGGGCCGCCTTGCCGGAGGACAGGGCGCCGCCCTCGCCGACGAAGTTGTGGCAGGACGCGCAGTTGAGCCGGAAGAGCTCGCCCCCCTCGGCCAGCTCGCCGTCGCGCAGGTTGCCCGACGGCAGGGTGGGCCCACCGCCGTTCGCCTGCACGTAGGCCATGAGCTGGTCGATCTCCTCGTCGGAGAAGACCGCCGGCTTGTCGGGTGCGTCGGCCTCCTGGCGCACCAGCGGCATGCGGCCGGTGTGCACCTGGAAGTAGACCGACGCCTCGCCGACGCCGATGAGCGAGGGGCCCCGGTTCGGGACGCCCTCCAGGTTCTCGCCGTGGCAGGAGATGCAGCTGCGCTCGTAGAGCTCGCGCCCGGCCGCCTCGGCCGCGGACTCGCTGGTGGTCTCGTCGGCGGCCTGCGCCGGTGCGAACACCGAGTACAGGGCGCCGGTCAGGACCAGCGAGGCCATCAGCCCGGCGACGTTGGCCAGGCGGCGGCGGTGCTTGGAGCGACGCCGTGCACGGGCCCGGTCCACGGGGGTGCCGGCGTCGTCGAGCGGGGTGTCGGAGTGCGGGTTCGTGGTGGACACCGGTTCCCTAGCGGATCAGGTAGATCGTGGCGAAGAGCCCGACCCACACGACGTCGACGAAGTGCCAGTAGTAGGAGACCACGATGGCCGAGGTCGCCTGTGCCGGCGTGAAGCGGCCCATGGTGGACCGGATGAGCACGTAGACGAAGGCGATGAGCCCGCCGATGACGTGCAGTGCGTGGAAGCCCGTCGTGAGGTAGAAGACCGAGCCGTACGTCGACGACGAGATCGTCGTGCCGTGGTCGACCACCAGGACCCGGTACTCGTTCGCCTGCGCCAGCACGAAGACCAGGCCCATCACGAAGGTGATGGTGAACCAGCGACGGAGCCCGTAGACGTTCCCGTTCTCCGCCGCGAAGACGCCGAACTGACAGGTCACCGACGAGAGCACCAGGATCACGGTGAAGAACGTGGCGTAGGGCAGGTTGAGCTCGGTCGGCTCGGGCGGCCAGCCCAGCTCGGCGCCAGCCCGGGCTCGCGCGGTGAAATACATGGCGAACAGGCCGGCGAAGAACATCAGCTCGCTGGCGAGCCAGATGATCGTGCCGACGCTGACCATGTTCGGTCGGGTCAGCGAGTGCACCCGAGAGGTGTCGAAGGTGCTGCTCGCCACGGGGGCCGTTGTCACGGGGCCCATCATGGCATCGGCAGCCCCCCGTCACGACCGCGGGTGCGGTGGGTGTGGCGCCGACGTGACCAGTCCGATACCGACGCACGCCGCTGGCCTGCGCTGACGCCGCCGGGCACTAGTCTCGGCCGCGTGAGTGCCGCCGAGAAGCCCGCCGCACCGGCCACCGTCCTCGTCTACAGCCACCGCGGGGAGGTGCGCGAGGCGGTCAGGACGGCGGTGGGCCGCCGCCCGGCCGCCGATGTGGGTCCGCTCACGTGGCTGGAGTGCTCGACCGGCGACGAGGTCGTGGCCGCCGTCGATGCGGGCGGGATCGATCTGTGCGTCCTCGACGCCGAGGCGCAGCCCACCGGCGGCATGGCGCTGGCCCGGCAGCTAGAGGTCGAGGTCGCCGACCGGCCCGCCGTGTGCCTGCTCGTCGCCCGGCAGCCGGACCGCTGGCTGGCCCACTGGTCGCGCGCCGAGGGCATCCTCGCCCAGCCGGTCGACCCGCTGGTCGCCCCTGGCGTGGTCGCCGACCTGCTCCGTGCCCACGCCCAGCGTCCCGCGGCGAGCCGGTGAGCCGGTCGGTGCCGCCGTCGTCCGCCGTGCCGACCTGGCCCGGGCTGCTCAACCGTCTGCTCGCCGGCCAGGACCTCTCCGCGGAGGACACCAGCTGGGCGATGCGCGAGGTGATGACCGGCGAGGCGACGTCGGCGCAGGTGGCGGGGTTCACGGTCGCCCTGCGGGCGAAGGGGGAGTCGCCCCAGGAGGTCGCCGGCCTCGCCGCCGAGATGCTCGCCCAGGCCACGCCGGTGGAGCTGCCGCTGGACTGCGTGGACATCGTCGGCACCGGGGGCGACGGCGCGCACACCGTCAACATCTCCACGATGGCCGCGGTGGTCACGGCGGCGGCAGGTGCGCCGGTGGCCAAGCACGGCAACCGCGCGGCGTCGTCCTCGTCGGGTGCCGCCGACGTGCTCGAGGCGCTCGGCCTCGTCATCGACCTCCCGGCTCAGGCAGTGGCCCGGTGCGTCCGCGAGGCCGGCATCGGGTTCTTCTTCGCGCCGGTCTTCCACCCCGGCATGCGGCACGCCGCCGCGCCCCGGCGGGAGATGGGCATCGGCACGGTCTTCAACTTCCTCGGGCCGCTCACCAACCCCGCGCGCCCGGTCGCGGCGGCCATCGGCTGCGCGAACCAGCGCATGGCCCCCGTGCTCGCCGAGGTGCTGGCAGCCCGCGGGAGCCGGGCGCTGGTCTTCCGCGGCGACGACGGGCTCGACGAGCTCACCACCGCCACGACGTCGGCGGTCTGGGTCGTCCGTGACGGCACGGTGGTGGCCGACCGGGTCGATCCGTCGATGCTGGGCATCGCGGCGCCGGGACCGGACGCCCTGCGGGGCGGGGACGCCCGCGCGAACGCCGATGTCTTCCGCCGCGTGGTGGACGGCGAGCGGGGCCCGGTTCGCGACGCCGTGCTGCTCAACGCCGCCGCCGCCCTGGTCGCCTTCGACGAGCAGCCGTCCCGGCTGCACGACGGGCTGGCAGCGGGGCTGGGGCAGGCCGCGGCCGCCGTCGACGACGGCCGGGCGGCGGCGCTGCTGGACCGCTGGGTGGCCGTCAGCCGCGCGGTCGCCCCGCCCCGCGACTGACCAGGGCCGTCCCGACCCGATCGCCCCCTGCTGCCGGTAGGAGGAGGTCTTCAGTCGACGGTGTCGAAGCCGATGGAGAACGCCGCCTCCAGGTCGTGCCGCGAGTAGGCGCGGAACGCGATGTGGGTGTCGGTGTCGACCACGCCCGGCACCTTGTTGATGCGGCCGGCGATGACCTCGGCCACCTGCTCGAACTCCCGGACGCGGACGATCGCGATCAGGTCGGCCTCGCCGGCGACGGAGTAGACCTCGCTGACCCCGTCGAGCTCGGCGACGGCCTGCGCGACCTCGGCGATCGAGTCGGTGGCGGCGTCGATCATCACGATGGCGGTGATCACGCCGGCGATGCTATCCGCTCGGGCCGCGCGCGGGTGCCGAGCGACCGGCCGTCGGCGAACGGGTCGCGGGCGTCACGACCGGTGTCCACGCGGGCCAGGAAGCCGCTGTAGGCCCCGGTGCCGGGCGCAGGACTGGCCAGCGTGCCGGTGAGCTGCACGAGCCGGGTGCCGGGCTTCTCCAGCCAGCGCAGGACGAGTTCGGTCTCGTCGACCGACGTGGCCTCCTCCCCGTCGGCCCCGCTGACGGTCTCCGCCGTCGCCAGGAGGCCGGAGAGGACGCTGCGGACCGTGGTGCCCCGCGGGGCGTTGCCGGCCGCCGCCAGCCGCCCCAGCCGGATCACCGACAGCTCCCAGCCGGCATCGCCGTCGGGACGGGCGAGCACCAGTTCGGGCACCGCGGCCAGGGACTGGAGGCGCTGCCTGCGGCGGATGGCGCGGATCAGCACGGCGACCCGGTCCCGCAGGACGGCGGCGTCCTCGTACCGCTCCTCGGCCGCCAACCGGTCCACCCGCTCCAGCAGCGGCGCGAGCAGGGGGCGCGGGTCGGAGGCCACCGCGGCGGCGAAGACGGCGGCGACGTCGGCGTACTCGGGCACCGACTGGGCGCCGGTGCAGGGGGCGCCGCAGCGACCCATGTCGGCCAGCGCGCAGGCGTTGACCGGCGTCCGCGGGGACAGCCGGGCGGTGCACTGCCGCAGCGGCAGCGCGTCGTGCACGGCCGCCACGGCGGCGTCGGCGGCCCGCCGGTCCGGGAACGGGCCGAGGAAGACCCCCGCGTCCGGGCGGACCCTGCGCACGACCGACAGCCGGGGGAACGGCTCCTCGGTGAGGCGCACCCACAGCGCCCGCTCGGGGAACCGCGAGCGGCGGTTGTACCGCGGCTTGTGCCGGGCGATCAGCCGGAGCTCGCGGACCGCCGCCTCGAGCCCGTGCGCGCAGGGGATCGAGTCCACCCGCTGCGCCAGGGAGACCATCTCGGTGATCCGGCTGCGCTGCTCGCCGGAGGTGAAGTAGCTGCGGACCCGGCTGCGCAGGTCGGTGGAGGTGCCGACGTAGAGCGGCTCCTCCCGGGGGCCGCGGAAGAGGTAGACGCCCGGACCGTGCGGTACGCCGTCGGCCAGGTGCCGCTTGCGCCGACGCTCCGGGTCGACCGTGCGCGTCAGGCCGGTGAGTTCCTCGAGGGTGGTGACGCCCAGTGGCCCGAGCCGCTCGAACAGGCCGTGGAGCACGTCCACCGTCGCGCGGGCGTCGTCGAGCGCGCGGTGGGTGGGCGAGGTGGTGGCCGAGAAGTACGGGGCCAGGGTGGCCAGCTTGCAGTTGGGCACCTCGTCGCGGCTGAGCAGCCGCCGGGCCAGGACGGCGGTGTCGACCGACGCCGCGGCGGGCCAGGCCAGCCCGTTCTCGGCGCACGCCGCCTTGAGGAACCCCAGGTCGAACGGGGCGTTGTGCGCGACGAGCACCGCGTCGCGGGTGAACTCCAGGAAGGCCGGGAGGACGGCCCCGATCCGCGGCGCCGCCGCGACCATCGTGGACGTGATCCCGGTGAGCACGCTGATGTAGGGCGGGATCTCGTGGCCGGGGTCGACCAGCGTCTGGAACTCGCCGAGCACCTGGCCGCCGCGGATCTTCACCGCGCCGATCTCGGTGATCGCGCTGTCCTTCGGGGACCCGCCGGTGGTCTCGAGGTCGACGACGACGAAGGTCACCTGCGCCAACGGCGTCCCGACGTCGGCGATCGTGACCTGCTGGTAGCGCGGTGGAGCGGGAACCGGTGGCACGGGGCGGACGCTAGGGCGGGGTGCTGACAGTCCGGGGGACGCGCGCCGCCGGCCGCCCGTGCGGGCCCCCCGACCGGGGGTTCCCGGTCGGGGGGTGGGCGGGACACCATTCGTCCCGGTGGGACGTCTGGCGTTGTGGCCGGCTCGAGTCGGGGGAGGGAACCGGATGCGCGCGCGCCTGGTCGGGCCCCGCCGCTGCTGCGGGGCGCCGGACGCTGGTGGCCGTCCTCGCGGCCTGCACGGTGGCGCTGGTGCCCACCGGGCCTGCGGCCGCCACGCCCAGCGACCAGCCGGGTGGCACGTCGGGCGTGCTGGACAGCCGCGACCTGGACCGGCTCCAGCGGCGCGCCGCCGAGGTGCAGGAGGAGCTCCGCGCGCGGCAGGACGACGTCGTCGCCGCCCGTGCGGCGCTCGCCGAGGCGCAGGTGGCGGTCGAGGAGGCCGAGGCGGTCCTCGCCGATGCGCAGGGCGTGCTGGCCGGGTACCAGCGGGAGGTGGCCGGCTACGCCTCCGCCGTCTACCGGGACGGCGGAGCGCTGACCCCCCTGACCCTCCTGCTCAGAGCGGGCGACCCGGGTGAGGTGCTCTCCGCCCTGGGCTTCCTCGCGCCGTGGACGCGCACGCCGCCGACGTCATCGGCGTCGCGGAGGGGCACCGGCGCGCCGCCCTGGAGGAGGAGCGGGCCCAGGGTGCGCTCGGGCAGGCCCGGGCGCGGGCCGACGAGGTCAGCGCCCGGGTCGCCGCGCTCGAGGAGGCCGCGGCCGCGGTCACGGCGGAGCTCGACGAGGCGCTGCAGGTCGTCGACGGCCAGCTGTCCCGGTTGCAGCGCGAGCAGTTGGACGTCAACGAGCAGACGGCGGCCAGCTGGCGCGCCTACGTGGACCAGTTGCGCGCCGCGGGCGTCGACACCGTGCCCGCCGCCGCGCTGCGCGACCCGGCTCGGGGCCTGCCGGACGGGCTGGTGCCCGTGGCTGCCGGCGGGGGCGGGGCCCAGCGCGGGGTCGCCCAGCTGCCGGGGCAGCCCAGCTCGCTGCTGGTGCTGCCCGTGAAGACGCTGACGGCGGTGAGCGCG
This sequence comes from Blastococcus sp. SYSU DS0973, assembly GCF_054051055.1. Classification (NCBI taxonomy): domain Bacteria; kingdom Bacillati; phylum Actinomycetota; class Actinomycetes; order Geodermatophilales; family Geodermatophilaceae; genus Blastococcus; species Blastococcus sp. SYSU DS0973. Next base: position 81,543 of record NZ_JBJHAN010000001.1, on the reverse strand, counting down.
GCGATGGAGGCGCTCGGGCGGCCGTACGCCCCCGGTACGGCGGGGCCGGACTCCTGGGGCTGCGGCACGCTGGTGCAGGCCGCGTTCGAGCGGGCCGGCGTCCCGGTGCCGGCGACGCAGGGGGAGCTGTTCGCGACCGCCACCCCCGTGGCCGCCGCCGACGTGCTCCCCGGCGACCTCGTCTTCCTCGGCTCCGGCGAGGCCGGGCTGGGGCATGTCGGCATGGCGCTGGACCAACGCACGATGCTCGCCGCCGACGCCCGGGCCGGCGCCGTGGTGGTCCGGACGCTGCCGGCCGACCAGGTGCTGGCGGTCGGGCGACCCGGCCTGGGTCAGCGGCCCGCCGTCCCGGTGCCCGGACCGGCTCCGGGGGCGCTGCGGACCGAGTGCGGCAACACGGTCTACCCACCGAGCTATGACGGCGCCCGCGCCTGGGGTGGCTATCCGAACGGGTTCATCCCGCCCAGCGCGATGTGCCCGCTGGGCGTCGGCGGGCACTCGCTGCGCTGCGACGCGGCGGCCGCCTACCGGGCGATGTCCTCGGCGTACGCGGCCGACCTCGGCGCTCCGCTCTGCATCACCGACTCCTACCGCACGTACGCCGGCCAGGTCCGGCTGTACGGAGAGAAGCCGGCCCTCGCCGCGGTCCCCGGCACGAGCAACCACGGCTGGGGCCTCGCGGTGGACCTCTGCGGCGGCGTCCAGTCGTTCGGGACGCGGCAGTACTCCTGGATGGTGGCGAACGCGGGCCGGTTCGGCTTCCTGCACCCGACCTCGGGCCGATCCCGGCAACGGGCGTGAGGAGCCCTGGCACTGGGAGTACGCCGGCACGTGAGGCCGGCTGCCGGACGGCGGCGCGGCGGAAATGTCGGCGCCTCGCCCTACCGTGCGGAACGACTCACGGAGGAGAAGAAGCGATGCTCATCGACTGCGACACCTGCACCGTCCGGGGGACCGGCTGCGCCGACTGCGTGGTGACCGTCCTGCTCGGCGCACCGCCGGGATGGCAGGGGACCGACCCGGTGGTGGTCCCGATGGCCGGCCGCTCGCGTGGCGGGTCCGCAGCGGCCGCGGCGGAGGACGTCGTGGTGCCTCCGCCGGGCGTGGTGGTGGAGTTCGACGACGTGGAGCGCCGGGCCGTCCGCGCGCTGGCGGAGGGAGGGCTCGTGCCTCCGCTGCGGCATCCTCACGGTTCCGACGGTCACGGTGGCGAGGGGCCAGGGCGGCGCACGGGCTGATCGTCCCGGTGCCGGTCGCGGTGTCCGCCCGTGCACCCGATCGGGTGAACGCCCAGGTGGAGGGGTCGTGCGGGACGGAAAGCCGAGCGCATGCGTTCCCACGGTCCACATTTGTCACAGGCGCATCACGATCGTTAAGGTCGTCGCCGTTCGGCCGGGTGGTCGTCATCCGTCGAAGGGTGGCCCCGACCGGACACCGCCTAATCACCGGGCGGCGTGCAGCACCGGCGCCCGCGGTGTACCGGGGACCCACCGCAGTTCCGGGGTGAGTTCTCCTGCGGCCGGCTCGCCGGCCCGCGGGGGATAGGGCCAGTCTTCCCAGCCCGAACCCGTCAGCTAACTCGGTCGGCGGTTGCAGAGGAAGAAACGGAGTGCCGCCGCACGTGGCGACCCCTCAGGCACCGCTGACGCAGGCCCCCGAACGAGCTCCCGCCGCCGGCGGGCGCAGCTCCGCGAGCGCCCGCCGCTCCGGACCGCTCCGGTCCGGCGTGCTGGTCAGCGCGGCTGCCGCCCTGACCGTCATCGTCATCCCCGGCACCGCAGTCGCCGTTCCCGGCGCGGCCGACGAGGTCGCCGCGCAGGTGGCCGAGGCCAACCACGAGCTCGAGGTCCTCTCCGAGCAGCTCAACGACGCACGCGTCGCGCTCGAGGGGCACGAGGGCGCCGCCCGGGCCGCCGGCGACGCCGTCGCGGCCGCCGAGGCCCGGCTCGGCGCCCTGGACGGGCACATCCGCAGGCTCGCCCGCAGCGCCTACACCGGCAGCGGACTGACCCGGCTCGACGCCCTGCTGTCGAGCGACTCGGCCGACCAGATGGTGTCCCAGCTCGGGATCCTCGACGCGATCGCCGGGCACACCAACGAGGTCCTCACCGAGGTCTCGTCGGCGGCCGACGACGCGGAGCAGTCCCGGAAGGCCGCTGCGAAGGCCGCCGAGGACGCCCGGCGCGCCGTGGTCGAGATCGCCGCGAAGCAGGAGGACCTCGAGACGAGGATCGCCGACTACCAGCGGCGGTACGATGCGCTCACCGCCCCGCAGCAGGCCCAGGTGGCCCAGGCGCACGGTGGCAACAGCCTCCCCGCGCCCACGGCGGTCACGGCGTCCAGCGCCGCCGCCCAGGTCGCGGTGAACACCGCGCTCGCGCAGATCGGCGATCCGTACGTCTGGGGTGCCGGTGGGCCGAACGCCTTCGACTGCTCGGGCCTGATGTCCTACGCCTACGCCGCGGCCGGCGTCACGCTGCCGCACTCCAGCAAGTCGCAGTCGCAGATGGGCCGACCGGTCTCCCGCGGCGAGCTGCAGCCCGGCGACCTGGTGTTCTTCTACACCCCGGTCAGCCACGTCGGCATGTACATCGGCAACGGGCGGATGGTGCACGCCTCCACGTCGGGCCAGCCGGTGAAGGTGGCGAGCGTGGACTCGATGGGGAACTACAACAGCGCCCGGCGGATCGTCCGCTGAGAAACACCCCCTGCCCCCACCGCTCGCAGGCTCGCGGCGGGATCCTGCAGGGGGCGCGTCGCAGCGAGGGATGTCAGCCGGCTGATGGTCACCCTGCTCCCGCCGGGGGGCACGACGGGCCGGTGATCTCTTCGGAGGCCACCGGCCCTCCGTCCGCGGGCTTGACCGAGGGGCTCGCCGACGTCAGCGTGCTCCACCGCCCGGTGGCCGATCCCCACCGGCGGCCACGCGCACCGTCCGGGGCGTCGCCGAGTGGCTCACCGTCATCGCGGCCGGGCAGGCGCTGGGCATCACCGCCGGGGCGACGGCGACGGAGCACCCGGTCCGGATGTGGCCTACCGGCCGTCGGGGACGCGCCGCCGGTCCCCGTGTGGCCGGCCTGGTGGGCCGACGGCCCGCCGTCGAACCTGGAGGCGCTCCTGCAGTTCGTCTGCGAGGAGTGCCCGCGGAGTACGCGCCCGTACGGGGTTCCCGGGCCGGTGCGGACGGCCGGCGCACCTAGGATCGACCAGGTGGACGGCGGAGGGCGGGCAGGCGCCCGGGCCGCGCTCCTGACGGCGGCGGTCCTCGGGGTCGCCCTCGTCGTCGTGATCGTGGTCCGCACGCCCTGGGAGGTGCTCCCGGAGCCGCCCGGTGGCCACACCGCGCCCGATCCCGCCGCGGGGCTGACTCCTGCGCAGCTGGACCGGGCGGAGGCCTTCGCGGCCGCCCTGCGCCCCGCCTCGCTGCTCTCGATGGCGCTCGGGCTGGCCGTCTCGGCGGTCCTGGGCCTGACCCGGCTCGGCGGCCGGCTCGTGCACGCCGTGGCGGCCCCGCTGGGCGGCCGCTGGTTCGTCCAGGTGCTGGTCGGCGTGCCGGCCCTCGTGGTCGTCGGCCGCCTGGCGACTCTCCCGGTGTCGGCCTACGCCGAGACGGTCCGCCGCCGGTACGGCCTGTCCACCCGCGGGTGGGGCCTCTGGCTGCGCGACGTCGCCGTCTCGGTGGCCATCAGCGCGGCGCTCACGGCCGTGGTGGTCCTGGTCGTCCTCTGGCTGGTGCGCCGCGCCCCGCGCACCTGGTGGGCGTGGGCCGGAGGAGCGGCGGCGGCCCTCGTGGTGATCGGTTCCTTCCTCTACCCGGTGGTCATCGAACCGGCCTTCAACTCGTTCGAGCCGCTGCCGGCCGGAGAGCTGCGCACCGACCTGCTCGCGCTGGCCGACGAGAACGGCACCCCGGTGCAGGACGTCCTCGTCTCCGACGCCTCCCGCCGCACGACGGCTCTCAACGCCTACGTCTCCGGCTTCGGGTCCACCCGCCGCATCGTCCTCTACGACACGGTCCTCGCCGAGCTGCCGGAGGAGGAGATCGAGTCGATCGTCGCCCACGAGCTCGGGCACGTGGCCACCGACGACGTCCTGACGGGCACCCTCATGGGCGCCCTGGGCGCGGGAGCGGCCACCGCGCTGGCCGGGTGGCTGGTGACCCGGCGGGCCCTCCTGCGGCGCGCGGGTGCCGAATCGCCCGGCGATCCGCTCGTCGTGCCGCTGCTGCTCTTCCTGGTGGCCGTGGGCGGGCTGGTCTCGACCCCGGTGCAGAACCTGGTCTCCCGGCAGATCGAGGAGCGGGCCGACCTCCATGCCCTGGACCTCACCCGTGATCCGGAGGCTTTCACCGCCATGCAACGGCGGCTGGCGACCGCGAACCTCGGCGACCCCGACCCACCGGCCGCCTGGCACTGGTTCTTCGGCAGCCACCCCACCACCGCGCAGCGCATCGCCATGGCCGAGGACTGGCGCCGGCTGGAGCGGCCGCGGTGAGCCGCACCCTCGTCGTCACCAACGACTTCCCGCCCCGGCAGGGCGGCATCCAGACGTTCGTCGCGGCGCTGCTCGCCCGCCGCCCGCCGGACTCGCTGGTCGTGCTCGCGTCGGACTCGCCCGGCTCCGCCGAGCACGACGCGGGGCTCCCGTACCCGGTGGTGCGCCGGCCGACGGGGATGCTCCTCCCCACCCGGGCCACGGCGCGCGCGGCGGTGGAGCTGGTCGACCGGTTCGGGTGCGACACCGCGTTCTTCGGCGCGGCCGCCCCACTGGGCCTGCTGGCCCCCACCCTGCGGGCGGCCGGGGTGCGGCACCTCGTCGCCGCCACCCACGGGCACGAGACCGGCTGGGTGGCCTTGCCGGGCAGCCGCCAGGTGATGCAGCGGATCGCCTCCGGGCTGGACGTGGTCACCTACATCAGCGAGTACACCCGGGACCGCCTGGCGCCGGCGCTCGGCGCGCGGGCGCGGCTGGTCCAGCTCTCGCCCGGTGTCGACGTCGACCGGTTCACGCCGCAGGTCGACGGGGCGCCGGTGCGCGCCCGGTACGGGTTGAAAAAGGCACCGGTCGTCGTCTGCGTCTCCCGGCTGGTGGCCCGCAAGGGGCAGGACGTGCTCGTCGCGGGCTGGCCGCAGGTGCTCGCCCGGCACCCCGGTGCACGGCTGCTGCTGGTCGGGGGCGGCCCGGCGGAGGCCGCCCTGCGCCGGGCGGTGGCCGAGCGCGGGCTGGAGGACTCCGTCGTCCTGACCGGGCCGGTCGACCACGACGAGCTACCCGCGCACTACGCGGCGGGAGACGTCTTCGCCATGCCGTGCCGGACCCGTCGCGGCGGGCTGGACGTCGAGGGGCTCGGCATGGTGTTCCTCGAGGCGGCGGCCTGCGGTCGCCCCGTGGTGGCCGGCACCTCCGGCGGAGCGCCGGAAGCGGTGCGGGAGGGCGTCACCGGTCACGTCGTGGACCCGCGCTCACCCGCAGCCGTGGCGGCCGCGCTCAGCGGCCTGCTGGACGACCCGGGCCGGGCCCGCGCCATGGGGGCCGCGGGCCGGGCGTGGGTGGAGCAGCGGTGGTCGTGGAGGACCATCGCGGCCGACTTCGCGCACGTGCTCGACGGCTGAAGGCCCCGCTGCAGGGTCCCGCCCCGAGCGTGCGAGGCGCGGGGGCAGCGGGGCCCTCTTTCAGCGGGCGTAGAGCGCGTCGACCTCCGAGCCGAACTCCTTGAGGACGACGTTGCGCTTCAACTTCAGGCTGGGCGTCAGCATCCCGTTGTCCTCGGTGAAGTCGGTGCCCAGCACGGTGAACTTCTTGATGGCCTCCGCCTGCGACACCGCCTTGTTGGCGTCCTTGACCGCCGCGTCGAGCTCGGCCAGCACGTCGGCGTCCTCGCGCAGCTGCGCAGGCGTCAGGCCGGCGTCCTTGCCCTTGGACTCCAGCCACTGCGGGAGGGCTTCCTCGTCCAGGGTGATCAGCGCGGCGATGAAGGGCCGCTGGTCACCGACGACGATGCACTGGCTGACCAGGCGGTGTGCGCGCAGCCGGTCCTCCAGCACCGCGGGGGCGACGTTCTTGCCGCCCGCGGTCACCAGGATCTCCTTCTTGCGACCGGTGATCTTGATGAAGCCGTCGTCGTCGATCTCGCCGATGTCACCGGTGTGGAACCAGCCGTCGGCGTCGATGGCCTCCCGGGTGGCCTGCTCGTTCTTCCAGTAGCCGCGCATGACGACCCCGCCGCGCAGCAGGATCTCGCCGTCCTCGGCGATCGCCGCGCCGACCCCCGGCAGCGGCCGGCCGACGGTGCCGATGCGGAACGCGCCGTCGTGGTTGACGGAGGCGGCGGCGGTGGTCTCGGTGAGGCCGTAGCCCTCGAACACCGGGACGCCGATCCCGCGGAAGAAGTGGCCCAGCCGCTCGCCGAGCGGCGCGCCGCCGGAGATGGCGCCGATGCACCGGCCGCCGAGGGCGGCCCGCAGCTTGCCGTAGACGAGCCGGTCGAACAGGGCGTGCTGCAGCCTCAGGCCCAGCCCGGCGCCGCCGGTGTCCTGGGCGCGCGACCAGTCGATGGCCACCCGGGCGGCCCGGTCGAAGATCTTGCCCTTGCCGTCGCCCTCGGCCTTCGCCTTGGCCTGGTTGTAGACCTTCTCGAACACGCGCGGGACGGCCAGGACGAAGGTCGGCCGGAACTCGCCGAGGTCCTCCACCAGGTTCTTCACATCCGCCGTGTGCCCGATGACCGTGCGGGTCTTGACGGCACCGCACTGCAGGACCCGGGCCAGGACGTGGGCGAGCGGGATGAACAGCAGGAGGGAGCCATGCACGTTCATGAACCGCCCCAGCAGGCCCATCCCGTTGTTGATCTCGAACAGGAAGTTGCCGTGGGTGAGCTCGCAGCCCTTCGGCCGGCCCGTGGTGCCGCTGGTGTAGATCAGCGTGGCGAGGCTGTCGGCGTTCAGCGTCTTCCGGCGGGCCTCGAGTTCGCTGTCGGGGACGCCGGCCCCCGCCTGGGTGAGCGTGCCGATCGCGTCGTCCTCGATGACGTGGACCGACCGGAGCTCCGGCGCCTGGTCCCGGACGGAGTCGACGGCGGTGGCGTGCTCGTCGCGCTCGACGATGACCGCGGTCGCCCCGGAGTCCGAGAGGATCCACGCCACCTGATCGGGGCTGGAGGTCTCGTAGATGGGGACGACGACCGCGCCGGCGGTCCAGATCGCGTAGTCGAAGACCGTCCACTCGTAGCGGGTCTTCGCCTGGAGGGCGACGCGGTCACCCGGGGCGACGCCCGCTGCGACGAGGCCCTTGGCGACCCCGGCGACCTCGCCGGCGAACTCCGCCCAGGTGACGTCGTGCCACCGGCCGTCGCGGCGGCGCCGCAGCCCCACCTCGGCGCCGGCCTCGGCTACGTTGGTGGCCAGCATGTCGGTCAGCGCCTCGTCGGGGCCGACCTCGGTGCTCACAGGAACGCTGAACTCGCGCACGCCCGGTCCTCTCCTCCCCGCCGGCCGCGCGGCACCGTCGCCCGCGGCCCCGGTACGGGGACGTCCCGGCCAATCTAGCGGCTGGTACTACCAGGCAGTAGCCGAGCGGCGCAGTGGGCGGGGCCGGTTCACCCGGGAGCGGTTAGCCTGCTGCCCATGGCCGACCAGTCCACTCAGTCGATCGTCGTCGAGGCGCCTGCGGCCGAGGTCATGGCGGTCATCGCCGACTTCCCGTCGTACCCGCAGTGGGTCGCCGCCGCGAAGGAGGTGGAGGTGCTCGAGACGGGGGACGACGGGCGGGCCCGTCGGGTGCACTTCGTGCTCGACGCCGGCGCGGTCAAGGACGACTACGTCCTCGAGTACGCATGGGACGACGACCGCCGCGTCTCCTGGCACCTGGTGCGCGGTCAGATGCAGAAGCGGCAGGAGGGCTCGTACACCCTCGCCGAGACCGGCGGTCGCACCGAGGTGACCTACTCGATCACCATCGACCTCTCCATCCCGATGCTCGGGATGATCAAACGCAAGGCGGAGAAGGTCATCCTCGACACCGCGCTCAAGGAGCTCAAGAAGCGCGTCGAGGGCTGACCTGCGTGCGCACCCTGCTGGTCACCGGCCCCGGTGGGGCGGGGACGTCCACCGTCGCCGCGGCCGCCGCCGTCCGTACCGCCCGTGCGGGCCGGAGCGCGCTGCTGCTCTCCCGGCAACCACCCCCGGCACCCGGCCTCGACGCGGTGCCGGGCCTGCGCGTGCAGCGGGTCGACGGACGGCGGGCGGTCGAGGAGCTCTGGGCGGCGCACGTCGCCGACCTGGGCGTGCTGCTACCGCACCTGACGCTGCCGCCGGCCACGTCGGTGGTGCCGCCGCCGGGCGCGGAGGAGCTCGCGCTGCTCGCGGCGCTGGGTTCGGCCGACGCCGACGTGGTGGTGGTGGACGCCGGCCCGCTGCGCGACGGGCTCGCGCTGGCCGCCCTCCCCGGCACGCTGCGCTGGTGGCTGGACCAGGCGCTGCCGCCGGCGGCCCGGGCGCTGGCCGCCGTCCGGACGGCGACGGTGACCGCCGGTGCGGCCCGGCGCGGCCCGCTCGACGCCGTGCTCGAAACCGTCCCCGCCGTCGAGCGGCTGCTGGCCCAGGACCGGCTGGCCGGCGCCGCGGCGACGGCGGTCTGGCTGACCGCGAGCGCCCGCCGGAACGACGTCCCAGCGGTGCGCGGCGCGGCGACCGTCCTCGGGCTGCACGGGCTGCGGGCCGCCGCCGTGCTGCCCCGGGTGCTCCCGGCCGGAGGCCTGGGGGAGTGGTGGGCCAGCCGTGCCGCCGATCAGGACGCCGCGCTCCGCGACCTGGCGGAGGTGGCCCCCGTGCACGACGTCCCGGAGCTGCCGGGGGCACCGGCCGACGCCGACGCGGTGGCCGCGCTGCTGGACGGGCTGGAGCTGCCCTCGGCGGGTGGGCCCACGGCTCCGGTTCCGCAGCGACGGGACGGCGGCGGCTGGGGCCTCGCCCTGCCGCTGCCCTTCGCCGAGCGGGCGGCCGTGGGTCTGACCCGGTGGGGCGATGACCTCGTGGTGGGCGTGGGGCAGGATCGTCGTTCGCTGCGCCTGGACTCGTTGCTGCGCCGGTGCGAGGTGACCGGGGGGCGGCTGACCGCCCCCGGCACCGCCGACGCGCGCCTCGAGGTCAGCTTCCGCGCGGATCCGCAGCAGTGGCCGGCCGACCTCCTGGCGGCCGAGGGGAGGACCACATGACCACGGGTGCCGACTGGCTCGACCAGGCCCGTCGCCTCGTCGACGCCGTCCGGGCCGGCGGCGAGCGCCCCGCCGGCGCGCAGGAGCACGGCAGCGACTGCCGCTGGTGCCCGGTCTGCCAGACGGGAGCCGTGCTGCGGGGCGAGCGCCCGGAGGTGACCGCCGCCCTGGCCGATGTCCTGACCACGACCGCGGACGCCCTCCGCACGTTCGCCGAGGCGCCGCGCGCCGATGCGACGGCCCCGGCGGCCGAGGGGGAGGACGAGCCCGCCGCCCAGCCGGCCGTCCAGCGGATCGACATCGCGTGATCACGCCGGACGTGACGGCCCGGCCGGCGCTGGGCATCGACATCGGCGGCACCAAGGTCGCCGGCGGGCTGGTGGCGCCCGACGGCACGATCCTGGCGACCGCGCGGCGCGCCACGCCGGGCGCCTCGGTCAGCGACACCGAGGACGCGATCACGGCCGTGGTCGACGAGCTGGTCGACGGGCACGAGGGCGAGGTTGTCGGGGTCGGTGTGGGCGCCGCGGGGTGGTTCGACCGGACCGGCGACACGGTGCTGTTCAGCCCGCACCTGGCCTGGCGGAACTCGACGCTGCGCAAGGACCTCGGTGCCCGGCTGCAGCGCCCGCTGTGGGTGGGCAACGACGCGGACGCCGCGGCCTGGGCGGAGTACCGCTACGGCGCCGCCCGGGGGGCCGATCTCGCCCTGATGATCACGCTGGGCACCGGGATCGGCGGTGGCATCGTGCTCGACGGGCGGCTGCGTCGCGGTTCCCACGGGGTGGCGGGGGAGTGGGGGCACATGCGCGTCGTGCCCGACGGGCGGCTCTGCGCCTGCGGCAACCGCGGGTGCTGGGAGCAGTACGCCAGCGGCACGGCGCTCGGGCAGACCGCGCGGGAGGTCGCCGCCACCTCACCGGCCGCCGCGGCGCTGCTGCTGGAACGGGTCCACTGCGAGCCCGGCCGGCTGACCGGTGAGCACGTCGCCCGGGCCGCTCACGACGGCGACCCGCTGGCCCTCGAGCTGGTCACCGAGGTCGGGTACTGGCTGGGCCAGGGCATCGCCGACCTGGCGGCCGTCCTCGACCCCGAGGTAGTGGTGATCGGCGGCGGGGTCAGCGTGCTGGGCGAGATGGTGCTCGGCCCCGCGCGGGAGCGGCTCGAGCGGGCCCTGCCCGGCCGCGGGTTCCGGCCCGGGCCCCGGATCGTGGCCGCCGACCTCGGGGCGCAGGCCGGCATCGTCGGCGCCGCCGACCTCGTGCGCCGGGCCGTCGCGGAGGGCGAAAGCTAGACGACGGCGCCGTCGTCGCCGTCGTCGGCCGAGCGGTCACGCATCCGGGAGACCAGCAGGGCGACCCCGCCGGCGACCACCGCCACGCCGACGACCAGGCCGGCGTCGGCGGACAGGCCGATCACCGCGGGCGCGCCGATGAGCAGGATGCCCGCCGCCACCAGCAGCACCGCGTAGAGCGCCGCCGGGGCCGGCACGGGCAGCGGGGGTGGCGGCGGGGGCTCGTAGTGCTCCTCGGGACGGTCGAGCACCGGCACCTCGTGCGGCGCAGGCGGAGCGGCCGCGGACGGCTCCTCGTCGACGGCGGTGCGGCCGTGCTCGGCCTCGAAGGCGGCCACGATCCGCCGCCACTCGGCGTCCTCGTCGACGTCGCGGCCGGCCGGCCGGCGGGCGGGGCGCGGCTCGGGCGGGTGCTCGTCGGCGTGCTGCTCCACCAGCCCTCGTGCCTCGGCCTGACGGGCGCGGTCGACGAACAGCCGGTCCGACGGCGGGCTCGGCAGGAACACCGAGCGGGTGTAGGGCGCGACGTCCGCGGCCGGCTCCAGGTAGGCGGCGATGCCCGCGGCCTCGAGGACGTCGAGCAGGTGCTCGCCCACGCGGGGGTCGACGTCGCGCACCGGGCTCCACAGCGCGGCGTCCAGGCCGTTGTCGCGGCGGCCCCGTCCCCGCCGGTCGTTCATCGGCGGTCCGCCGCGGGCGCGCCGGGCTCGCCGACGGGTACGCGGGAGCGGATCCACTCCGCGCTCCGGCTGAAGATCAGCGGAGCGTCGTTGTCGAGGGTCGCCACGTGGTAGCTGTGCTCCAGCACGACCTCGGTGGTGTCCGTGCTGCCCACCCCGGCGAGCAGGATCGTGCTGTTGACCGGCTCGACGACGTGGTCCTCGGCGCTGTGGAAGACGATCACCGGTGCAGTCACCCGGCGCAGGTCGGCGCGGGTGGCGGCCCACAGGCGGCGCAGCTGCATCATCGCCCGGGTCGGCAGCTTGGGATAGGCCAGCTCGGTGACGCCCGGCTTCTTGATGTCGCTGGCGATCGGCGCCCAGCTGGGGGTGAGCCGCGACAGCAGGGGCAGCAGCTTCGCGTCGAGCCGCTGGGTCAGCAGCGCCGGGTTCACCAGCAGGAGGCCGGCGACGTCGGGACGGACCTCGGCCAGCCGGGTGGCCAGCGTGCCGCCCATCGACAGCCCGGCGACGAACACCCGGTCGCAGACCGCGGCCAGCTCGTCGAAGGCGCCCTCGACCGTCGCCGTCCACTGGTCGGAGGTGCTGGTGTTGCAGTCCTGCCAGCGGGTGCCGTGACCGGGGAGCAGCGGGCACCGGACGGCGAAGCCCTCGGCGGCCAGGTGCTCCCCCCAGGGCCGCATGCTCATCGGCGTTCCGGTGAACCCGTGGACCAGCAGCACACCGGTGCGGCCCTCGGGTCCGTCGCCACCGGGGAAGTCGAACGGTTCCGCACCGGGCATGACCTCGGGTAGGGGGGTCGGTCCGGGCACGGTGCTCCTCCTCGGCGTCCGGCGTCGACACCGGTGTCGGCTACCTCACGGTGGTGCTCCGATTGTGATCCGGGCCCCAGGCTCCCTAGTCTGGCAGTTCCCCAGGGAGGCGTGTTGTTCTACTGGTTCCTCAAGTTCGTCGCGATCGGCCCGCCGGCGCGGGTCGTCTTCCGCCCGAAGGTGGAAGGCATCGAGAACGTGCCCGCGACGGGCGCCGTGATCCTCGCGAGCAACCACCTGTCCGCGGCCGACTGGATCTTCATGCCGCTGCAGCTGAGGCGACGGGTCACCTTCCTCGCCAAGGCGGAGTACTTCACCGGCACCGGCGTGAAGGGGTTCCTGCAGCGGGCGTTCTTCTCCGGGGCCGGGCAGGTGCCGATCGACCGCTCCAGCGCGTCGGCCGCCGAGGGCGCCATCCGGACCGGCATCCGCATCCTGCGCGAGGGCAAGGTGCTCGGCATCTACCCGGAGGGCACCCGTTCGCCCGACGGGCGGCTCTACCGCGGCAAGATCGGTGTGGCGCGCATGGCGCTGGAGACCGGGGCGCCCGTCGTCCCGGTGGCCATGGTCTACACCTCCCGGCGGCTCCCGTTCGGCAAGAAGCTCACCCAGGTGCGGATCCGGATCGGCAAGCCGCTGAGCTTCAGCCGGTACGAAGGCCTCTCCGGTGACCGCTTCGTCGAGCGGTCGATCACCGACGAGATCATGTACGAGATTATGACGCTGTCGGGGCAGGAGTACGTCGACGTCTACGGCGCCACGGTGAAGAAGGCGATGGACGCCACCGGGGCCACCGCCAACGAGGTCATCGCCACGCTGCAGCCGCCGGCCACCGAGGCCGCCGACCGCGCCCCCACCTCGCTCGCCGGTTAGCGGGGGAGCACCCGGGCGAGGACGTCGCGCAGGAGGGCGAGCAGCTCGGAACGGGGCATCGTCGGCTCCAGCACCCACTGCGCGACCAGCTCCTCGGTGAACGCGAAGAACGCGAGCACCAGCTGCCGGCGCCGGGCGTCGTCCGGCAGGCCGAGGGTCTGCAGCCCGACCTCGACCAGGCGGCTGCGGGTCTCCTCGTACACCTCGGCCACCCAGGGGTCGCCCCCGGCGGCGCCGCGCACGAAGGCCAGGTGGGTCTCCCGGAAGGTCTCCACCCAGCCGACGTAGCGGTCCAGCATCTCGTCGACGGCGTCGCCGTCGGTGCCGGCGGGCGTGCCCGGCCGGGGCAGCAGGTGGGCCCACAGCAGCTCCGCGGCGGCCCGGGTGACGGCGGCGTAGTAGTCGCGCTTGCTCGGGAAGTAGTGGAACAGCAAGCTGCGGCTGATGCCGGCCCGGCGGGCCACCTCGTCGATGGTCAGCTCCTGCACCGGTGTGGTGGGGAGCAGCTCGAGCCCGATCTGCACCAGCTGCGCCCGCCGGTCACCCGCCGACCGCCGGCCTCGCCCCGGCGGGGACGGGGGAGCCGTCATGCCCGCGTCCCCGGTATCACGCCACCGCCCGCTCGGCGGCGGCCTGAGCCACGAGCCGCAGCAACCCGTCGACGACCAGCTGCGGGCGCTCCTGAGGCAGCATGTGGCCGGTGCGCTCGGCCCGGTGCAGCCGGGCCTCGGGCAGCGCCTCGCTCAGCTGCCTGCTGTGCCGCGGCGGCGTGAGCTTGTCGCTGTCCCCGACGAAGATCTCCACCGGCACCCGGGAGAGCGCTGCGAGCTCCGTGCGCTTGTCGTGGTCGCCGAGCGCCGGCATGAACTCGATGAACGAGCGCAGGGTCGACGCGTGCATGATCTCCGCCCCGGCCAGCACCATCTCGTCGGTCGCGTCGGCGCCGTAGAGCAGCTCGCGGACCACCTTGCGGTGTCGCGGCGAGGACGGCGGCGCCAGGGTGCGCAGCTTCTCCAGGACGCGCGCCCCGGCCAGTGCGGCGTTCAGCGCGCCCGGGCGCAGCCTGGCCATGCGGCCGGCCGCCGACCGGGGGTCGGAGGTGAGGTCGCCGGCCGACGTGGCGACCAGCGCGACGCCGGCGACCCGGTCGCCGAACAGCTCGGGCCGGGCGGCGGCGAGGCACATGATCGTCATGCCCCCCATCGAGTGCCCGCCCAGGACCACCGGCCCGGTGGGCGCCAGCTGGTGCAGCACGTCGGCGAGGTCGGCGCCGAGCCGGTCGATGCTGAGCGCCGGCTCCGGGTGCCGGGGAGAGGCCCAGGTGGACCGCCCGTGGCCGCGCTGGTCGTAGCGGACCAGGCGCAGCTCGCCGCCGGCGACCCGGTCGGCGAGCAGCGTGGCGACGTCGTCCCAGGCGGCCTGCGACAGTGTCCAGCCGTGGGCCAGGACCACCGTCACCGGTGCGGACTCCGCCCCCTCCACCGTGGCGTGCAGCCGGGCGCCGTCGCCGGTCCGGACGGCGGCGGTGCGCCTGCAGACGGTGCGGGACGGGATCGCGCTCACGCGGCCTCCTCCGGACGGGCCGGCGCGGCGGCCGGGATGCCGACGTAGTTCTCCCGGTCCAGCGACCGGGTGAGCCTCCGGAACCGGAAGGTGAAATCGGGCCACAGCGTGGTGTTGTGGCCGTGGCGGTCCAGGTACCAGCTGGCGCAGCCCCCGGCGAGCCAGACGGTGTTCTTCGACTTCTCCCCGATGAGCGCCCGGTAGGCCTCCTGCGCGGCCGGCGTCGTCTCCAGCACGGCCAGGCCCTCGGCGTCCATGGGCGCAGCGCGTGGTCGACGTAGGCGACCTGCGACTCGATCATGTAGACCATCGACGTGTGGCCGACGCCCACGTTCGGGCCGACCAGCAGGAACAGGTTGGGGAAACCCGCCACCGTCGTGCTGCGGTTGCTCACCATCCCCTGGTCCCACACCTCGGCGAGCGTGCGCCCGTCGCGCCCGGCGATCCTCCTGGCGATGGGCAGGTCGGTGACGGCGAAGCCGGTGGCGAGCACGATCGTGTCGGTGGGCCGCTCGATGCCGTCGGTGGTGACGATCGACCGCGGCCGCACCTCGGCGATGCCGGCGGTGACCAGCTCGGCGTTGGGCGCCGCCACGGCCGGGAAGTAGTCGTTGCTGATCAGGATGCGCTTGCAGCCGATCGTGTAGTCCGGCGTCAGCGCCTTCCGCAGCCTCGGATCGCGGACCTGGCGCTCCAGGTGCGCCTTCGCCAGCCTGCCGACGGGCTTCAGGAGCGCCCGACGCTTGGCCATGCCGATCACCAGGATCTCACGGGACATGTAGAGCAGTCCGCGGATCGCCCGCTGGAGGCCGGGCACCATCCGGTAGAGGCGCCGGGCCCACGGCTGCACCGGGTGGTCGGTGCGCGGGACCACCCACGCGGGCGTGCGCTGGTAGACGGCGATGCTTTCCACCTCCGGCTGGATGGCCGGCACGATCTGGATCGCCGAGGCGCCGGTGCCGATGACGGCGACCTTCTCCCCGGTGATGTCGTGCGAGGCGTCCCAGCGCGCCGAGTGCATGACTGTGCCCTCGAACCCGTCCAGGCCCGGGATGTCCGGGTACGTCGGGTCGGCCAGCGCACCGGCCGCCGACACGAGCACCTGCGCGCGGAAGCTCCCGGCCGACGTCGTCACCAGCCAGCGGCGCGCGTCGTCGTCCCAGCGGGCGGAGGTGACGTCGGCGCCGAAGACGCAGTGCTCGCGGACGCCGAACCGCTCGGCCGTCGCCCGGAGGTAGGCATGGATCTCGGGCTGCTGCGAGTAGGAGCGCGGCCAGTCGGGATTCGGGGCGAACGAGTACGAGTACAGGTGCGACTGCACGTCGCACGCCGCGCCCGGATAGGTGTTGTCCCGCCAGGTGCCGCCGACGTCGTCGGCCCGCTCCAGCAGCAGGAAGTCGGTCTCCCCCCGCCCGCGGAGGGTGATGGCCATCGCCAGGCCGGCGAAGCCGGAGCCGATGATCGCCACCCGGACCTCCTGGGCCGGCGTCCCCGACCGGGCGGAGGGCGCGGACTGTCCCTCGATCACGCTGGTCACCTCGGGCTGGCTCCTTCCCTCCGGCTTGCTGAGCAACGCTCCAAGCTACAACAGTGGTTGAGCAGTGCTCAAGTGAGCGCGACCATCCCCGGAGGAGCAGGTCCATGGCCCGTGGTCTCGGCAAGCGCCCGCGCACGTCCCTCGCCGGCAGGGCGGTCCTCGTCACCGGGGCCGCCCGGGGCATCGGTGCGGAGCTGGCCCGCAAGGCGGCCGCCCGAGGCGCCCGCGTGGCGCTGGTGGGCCTGGAGCCCGGGCAGCTGGCCGCCGTCGCCGACGAGATCGGGCCCGAGCACCTGTGGGTGGAGGCGGACGTCACGGACGCGGACGCGCTTCAGGTCGCCGTCCAGCGCACCGTGGACCTTCGGCGGGCTGGACGTCGTCGTCGCGAACGCCGGCATCGCGCCGTTCACGACGGTGATGACGTCGTCGGCGCACGCGCTGGCCCGCACCGTCGAGGTCAACCTGATCGGCACCATGCTCACCGCCCACGCGGCGCTGCCGGAGATCGCGGAGCGGAGGGGGCGCGTGCTGCTGGTCAGCTCGGCCGCGGCGTTCACCGTGCTGCCCGGCATGAGCGCGTACTGCGCGTCCAAGGCGGGCGTGGAGCGGTTCGGGGACGCGCTGCGCCTGGAGGTCGCCCACCGCGGGGTCACCGTGGCCAGCGCGCACCCGACCTGGATCGACACCGACCTGGTCCGTGACACCGAGGCGGCGCTGCCCACGTTCGCCGCGACCCGCAGGCAGCTGCCGGGGCCGCTGGGCGACTACACCTCGGTCGAGGCGTGCGCGGAGGCACTGGTGGAGAACCTGGAGACCCGCGGCCGCCGCGTCTTCGTGCCCCGCTCGGTCGGCACGGTCGCCGCACTCCGGCAGCTCGTGACCGGTGTCGTCGCGGAGAAGCTCGCCACGGCCGTCTCGGCGAAGCGGGTGCCGCAGCTCGAGCGCGACATCGCGGCGCTGGGGGGGGCAGGAGTTCGGGATCCACTCCGTGGGCGACCGCACCACGTAGGGGCAGGGCGTCAGCGGGTCCAGCGGCCGGCGCGGCCGACGGCGTCCTTCCAGCGGTCGTGCCGGCCGTCTCCCCGGGCGCCCGACGTCGGCTCGAACCGCCGGTCCAGCGTCCAGGTGGCCCGCAGCTCGTCGGTGCTGGCCCAGACGCCGGTGCCCAGGCCGGCGAGGAACGCCGCGCCGAGCGCCGTCGTCTCCGTCACCTGCGGGCGGCGCACCGGCACGCCGAGCTGGTCGGCCTGCAGCTGCAGGAGCAGGTCGTTGGCGCTCGCCCCGCCGTCGGCCGACAGCTCGGGCACCTCCAGCCCGGCCTCGTCGACCATCACGTCGACGACGTCGCGCACCTCGAAGGCGATCGCCTCCAGCGTGGCACGGGCGATGTGCGCGCGGGTGGTGCCCCGCGTGAGGCCGAGGATCGCGCCGCGGGCGTGCGGGTCCCAGTGCGGTGCGCCCATGCCGGTGAGCGCCGGCACGAAGACGACGTCGCCCGAGTCGGGCACCGTGCGGGCGAGCCCCTCGATCTCCTTCGCGGAGTCGATCAGGCCCAGCCCGTCCCGCAGCCACTGGACGGCGGCACCGGTCACGAAGATGGCGCCCTCGAGCGCGTAGACCAGCCCGTCGCCGAGGTCCCAGGCGACCGTGGTGAGCAGGCCGGCGTCGGAGCGCACGATGTCCGATCCGGTGTTGGTCAGCACGAAGGAGCCGGTGCCGTAGGTGCACTTGCTCATCCCGGGCGAGTAGCACGCCTGCCCGAACAGCGCGGCCTGCTGGTCGCCGGCGATGCCGGCGATCGGCAGTGACAGGCCGAGGAAGGCGTCGGGATCGGTGGTGCCGACGACGCCGGAGCTCGGCACCACCTCGGGGAGCGCGGAGCGGGGGACGTCGAACAGGTCGCACAGCTCGTCGGACCAGGCCCCCTTCTCCAGGTCGAAGAGCAGGGTGCGGCTGGCGTTGGTCGGGTCGGTGACGTGCGCGGCGCCGCCGGTGAGGCGGGCGATCACGTACGAGTCGACGGTGCCCAGCACCAGGGAGCCGTCGCGGACGCCGGACCACAGCCGCGGCTCGTGCTCGGCCAGCCAGGCGAACTTCGTCCCGGTGAAGTAGGGGTCCAGCCGGAGCCCGGTCATCCGCGCGACCTGCTCCTCGACGCCCTCGTTCCGCAGCCGGTCGCAGATCTGCGTGGTGCGACGGTCCTGCCAGACGATCGCCGGGCGGGGGGAGCGCAGCGTGCGCCGGTCCCAGACGACGGCGGTCTCCCGCTGGTCGGTGAGCCCGATGCAGGTGGGCTGCTGCTCGCTGCCGGCCAGCGCCTCGCGGCAGGCCGCCACCGTCGCCGTCCAGATGTCGTCGGGCTCGTGCTCCACCCAGCCCGGGCGCGGGAACAGCTGCGCGAACTCGCGGTAGCCGCGGGACAGGACGTCGCCCCGCTCGCCCACGACCAGCGCGGTCACCCCGGTGGTCCCTGCATCGATGGCCAGTACCGGCATGGAAGCACCGTAGCCCGGCCGGCGGCGGGAACCGGCGCGGTCGGCGGCTCCGCGCGACCGGCGGGTGACCGATGGGGCCACCTACGGTGGGGCGGTGCGGCGCTTCTTCTACGACACCGAGTTCATCGAGGACGGCACGACGATCGACCTGGTGTCCATCGGCGTCGTGGACGAGACCGGACGCGAGTTCTACGCGGTGAGCACGGAGTTCGACCCGGACCGGGCCATCCCGTGGGTGCGCCGGAACGTGCTCGACCAGCTGCCGCCACCGGCGGACCGGGCGTGGCGCAGCCGGGAACGCATCCGCGACGACCTGCTCGCCTTCCTCACCGGCCCGGGCGAGGAGATCGAGCTGTGGGCGTGGTTCGCCGCCTACGACCACGTGGCGCTGTGCCAGCTGTGGGGCGCGATGCCCGCACTGCCCCGGCCGATCCCCCGGTTCACCCGCGAGCTGCGGCAGCGCTGGGACGACCGGGGGCAGCCGGCGCTGCCGCCCAAGCCCGCCGGAACCCACGACGCACTGGTCGACGCCCGGTACAACCTGGCCCGCTGGCAGGCGATCGAGGCTGCCGGCAGCTGACCGGCCGTTCGCGGCCGGCCGGAGCCGAGCCGGTACCGGACGGTTCGTGGCCTCCGGGTGACCATCCGGCCACCGGCATCAGCGGCGCAGGTGCGCCCAGTCGCCCGGGTGCCGGCGGAGGTGCTCGGCCACGGACAGGGCGGGGTGTCCGGTCAGCCGCCGGACGACGTCGCTCACCGGAGCCAGCTCGCCCGCGGCGATCGCCTCGTAGCTGGTCACCCACCCCTCGATCTCCCAGTCCGGGGCGCCGGAGGGGCGGCGGCTGGTCCACGCCTCCGGCACGGTCTGCCGCCGGTACCGGGCCGGCCGCCCGGTGAGCTCGCCCAGCAGGGCCGCCGCCTCCTCCAGGGACACCGCGGAGGGGCCGGTCACGTCGAGGACGGCGCCGTCGAGGGCGGGGAGTCGTCGAGCACGGCGGCGGCCCCGGCGTCGGCGAGGTCGTCCCGGGAGACGAACGACGCCCGGCCCTCGCCGGCGGGGGCGGCGATCACCACCTCCTCGCCCTCCAGGGCGGCGAAGAAGGGCACGAAGTCGGCGTACATGCCGTGCCGGAGCAGGGTGTGCCGCACGCCGGTGGCCGCGATCGCCTCCTCGGTGGCGGCGTGTTGGCGGGCGAGGGTGAACACCGCGTCCGGCGCGGCCCCGAGGAAGGAGGTGTAGACGATCCGTTCCACCCCGGCGTCCGCCGCCGCGCGCACCGCGGTGCGGTGCTGCTGCAGCCGGTCGTCGGCCTCGGCGGCCGACACCAGGTAGAGCGTGTGCGCGCCGGCCAGCGCCGCCCGCAGCCCGTCGCCGTCGGCGTAGCCCCCGGGGTTCGCCGCGACCTCCGCGCCGGGCAGCCGGGGCGCGCGGCCGAGATCGCGGACGACCAGCCGCAGCCGTGCCCCGGCCGCGGCCAGCCGGGCGGCGACCCGGCCGCCGAGCGCGCCCGTGGCACCGGTCACGGCGACCGTGCGCGAAGGGCTGGACGGGGCGGTGACCTGGGGCATCATGTGCGGCACAACCCGGGTGCCGCCCGGGCGCTTCCCCGGAGGAACGCATGCGCATCGGCATCCTGACCGGCGGCGGCGACTGCCCCGGCCTCAACGCGGTCATCCGCGCGGTCGTGCGCAAGGGCGTCGGCGAGCTCGCCGACGAGGTCATCGGCTTCCGGGACGGCTGGCGCGGCCTGCTCGAGGACGACAGCGTCCCGCTGGACCTGTCGTCGGTCCGGGGCCTCCTGCCGCGGGGCGGCACCGTCCTCGGCACCTCCCGGACCAACCCCTACGCCATCGACGGCGGTCCCGAGCGGGTGGTCGAGACCTTGCGGAGCTCCGGTGTCGACGCCCTGATCCCCATCGGCGGGGAGGACACCCTCGGCGTGGCCGCCCGGCTGGCCGGCACCGGGGGCGTCCGCGTGGTCGGGGTCCCCAAGACGATCGACAACGACCTGGACGCCACCGACTACACGTTCGGCTTCGACACCGCCGTCGGCGTCGCCATGGAGGCCATCGACCGGCTGCACACCACCGGCGACAGCCACCACCGCACCCTCGTCGTCGAGGTGATGGGGCGGCACGCGGGGTGGATCGCGTTGCACGCCGGGATGGCCGGCGGGGCCACCGTCATCCTGATCCCCGAGCACCCCTTCGACGTCGACGCGGTCGTCGACCACGTGCGGCACCGGTTCGAGTCGGGCTTCTCACCGATCGTCGTGGTCTCGGAAGGAGCGAAGCCCCGGGACGGCGACCTGGTCGTGTCGACGGGGGAGCGGGACGCCTTCGGCCACGTGCGCCTCGGCGGCGTGGGGCCGGCGCTGGCCACGCTGGTCGAGGAGCGGACCGGCCGGGAGGCGCGCGCCGTCGTCCTCGGGCACGTGCAGCGCGGCGGCACCCCGTCGCCGTTCGACCGGGTGCTCGCCACGCGCTTCGGGCTGGCCGCGGTGTCGGCGGTGCACGCCGGCGAGACCGGGGTGATGGTGGCCCTGCGGGGCACGGACATCGTCCGCGTCCCGCTGGGGGAGGCGACCGCGCAGCTGAAGCTCGTACCGGCCGAGCGGTACGCCGAGGCCGAGGTCTTCTTCGGCTGACGGAGGACCCCCGTCCTGCTCACCCCTGGCAGGCTCGGGGCGAGCCTCGGGACGGGGCCTGCCAGGCCGTACCCTGGCAGGCGTGAGTCTCCCCGAAACTGCGCAGACGGTGCCCGGCCTGGACCGGTGGCGGGAGCTGCCCGCCGCCCAGCAGCCGCGGTGGCCCGACCGCGCCGCCCTCGACGCGGTGCTGGGAACGCTGTCCACCGTGCCGCCCATCGTGGCCCCCGCCGAGGTCGACACCCTGCGGTCGCAGTTGGCCGACGTCGCGCAGGGCAAGGCGTTCCTGCTGCAGGGCGGCGACTGCGCGGAGACCTTCGACCTCAACACCGAGCCGCACCTGCAGGCCACCACCCGCACGCTGCTGCAGATGGCCGTCGTCCTCACCTACGGGGCGAGCGTGCCGGTGGTCAAGGTCGGCCGCGTCGCCGGGCAGTACGCCAAACCGCGCTCGTCCGACACCGACGCCCTCGGCCTGCCGTCCTACCGCGGCGACATGGTCAACTCGCTGGAGCCGGTGATGGAGCAGCGGATCCCCGACCCGAACCGGCTGGTGCGGGCCTACGCGAACTCCGCCGCCGCCATGAACATGATCCGGGCCTACGCCCGCGGCGGCCTGGCCGACCTGCACGCCGTCCACGACTGGAACAAGGACTTCGTCGCCCGCTCGCCCGCCGGCGTGCGCTACGAGGTCATCGCCCGGGAGATCGACCGCGCCCTGGCGTTCATGAAGGCCTGCGGCATCGACTCCGACGCGCTGCGCGGCGTGGAGCTGTTCAACTCCCACGAGGCGCTGATCCTCGACTACGAGCGCGCGCTGCTCCGCATGCACGAGGGCCGCCCCTACGCGCTCTCCGCCCACTTCGTGTGGGTGGGCGAGCGCACCCGCCAGATGGACGGGGCGCACATCGAGTTCGTCTCGAAGCTGGCCAACCCGATCGGCGTCAAGATCGGCCCGACGACGACGCCGGAGCAGGCCACCGAGCTCGTCGAGCGGCTGGACCCCGACGGCGTGCCGGGCAAGCTGACCCTGATCAGCCGGATGGGCAACGGCAAGATCCGCGACGTGCTCCCGGGCATCGTGGAGAAGGTGACCGCCAGCGGGCACCAGGTCGTGTGGCAGTGCGACCCGATGCACGGCAACACACACGAGTCGCCCACCGGCTACAAGACCCGCCACTTCGACCGCGTCGTCGACGAGGTGCTGGGCTTCTTCGACGTGCACCGGGCGCTGGGCACCTGGCCGGGCGGCATCCACGTCGAGCTCACCGGTGAGGACGTCACCGAGTGCCTCGGTGGCGCGATGGAGATCAGCGACGCCGACCTCAACAGCCGGTACGAGACCGCCTGCGACCCCCGGCTGAACACCGGGCAGTCGCTGGAGCTGGCCTTCCTCGTCGCGGAGATGCTGCGCGGATGACCCACGCCTCCCTGGTGGACCTCCGCTCGGACACCGTCACCCGGCCGACCGGGGCGATGCGCCGCGTCATGGCCGACGCCGAGGTCGGCGACGACGTGTACCGCGAGGACCCGTCGATCACCGCGCTCGAGGAGCGGGTGGCCGCGATGTTCGGTCACGAGGCGGGGTTGTTCGTGCCCTCGGGGACAATGGGCAACCAGATCGGCATGCGGCTGGTCTGTGAGCCCGGCCAGGAGATCCTGTGCGACGCCGACGCGCACGTCGTCACCTACGAGATGGGTGCCGCGGCCGCGATCTTCGGCATCTCGACGCGCACGGTCGTCTCCGCCGGCGGCCGGCTCGACGCACAGCAGCTGATCGACCAGGTGCGGCCGAAGGGTGACTGGCACCTGACCGCCACCGCGGCGATCGCGGTGGAGAACTCGCACAACCGCGGCGGCGGCCTCGTGCAGCCGCTCGGTGAGCTGCGCCGGCTGTGGAACTGGTCGCGCGGCGCCCACGTCGCCGTCCACCTCGACGGCGCCCGCATCTGGAACGCTGCGGCGGCCTCCGGCACCGACCTCGCCACGTACGGCCGGCTGGCCGACACCGCGTCGGTCTGCCTGTCCAAGGGGCTCGGGGCGCCGGTGGGCTCGGTGCTGGTCGCCTCGGCAGAGCGGATCGCGACGGCGCGGCTGTGGCGCAAGCGCCTCGGCGGCGGCATGCGGCAGGCCGGGGTGCTCGCCGCGGCCGGCCTGCACGCGCTGGACTCCCACCTGCCGCGGCTGGCCGAGGACCACGAGCACGCGCAGCTGCTGGCCAAGCGGCTCGGCGTCGACCCGGCGTCGGTGGAGACCAACATGGTGGTGCTCGACGACGTCCCGGCGGCGATGGTCGCCGAGGGCGCCAGGGCGCGGGGGGTGCTGGTCGGGCTGGTCGGCCCGCGCCGGCTCCGGCTGGTCACCCACCTCGACGTCGACCGGGCCGGCATCGACCGCGCCGCCGACGTCCTCGCGGAGCTCCTCGACCGCTGACCCGGCCGCCGCGCCCGCGATCATCCCGCACCGGTGGCTGCTCGGACCGCAGGGACAGCAGCCGGTTGAGCCGCTGCCGGTCCCGGGCGAACTGGACGCGGTCCCCGTGCCAGGCGCCGTCGTACTCGACCGCGAGCCGCTGCTCGGGGTAGCCGAAGTCGACGCGGGCGACGAACCGCTTCTGCTGCCGGATTCCGTACTGCGCCACCGGCGCGGGGAGCCCGGCGCGGTGCAGCAGCAGGCGGAGCCGGGTCTCCAGCGGCGACTCCGCCAGCCCGTCGGCGAGCGCGGCGACCTCGCGGGCCTGCCGGCTGCCGCGGCACCGCGGGAGGCGCCGCGCCGCGTGCCCGACTTCGTCGAGGAAGGCGACCCGGTGCTGCACCAGACGGTCGAGCAGCACGACGGCGTCGTCGGTCGGCCCACGACGGATGAGGTCCAGCGCGTGATCAGCACGCCCCCATGGCTGCCCGGAGGCCGGGATCGACAGCCGCTGGTGCGTGGTGATCCGGGGGCCGACGGTCAGGCCGTCGCGGGCCCTCCCGTCTCAGTCGCCGATCAGCGAGTTCAGCAGCTCGATGTCGGCGGCGTGGCCACCGCACGGGTCGCCGTCGCGCAGGCTCGGCGTCTCCACGACCATGGGCACCCCGGCCGTCGTGCGGTGGCGCAGCAGCTCGGCGAACGGGCCGGTGCCGTAGGGGCCGGAGCCGATGGCGCCCTCGCCGATCGTGGTGTGCCGGTCGCGCTTGGAGCCGCACTCGTCGAGCGAGTCGTTGACGTGCACCAGGCCCAGCCGGCCGGGGCCGACGCTGGCCTCCAGCGCGTCCAGCGTCGCCGTCATCCCGCCGGGGACCGACAGGTCGTGCCCGGCGGCCCAGGCGTGGCAGGTGTCGAAGCAGACGCCGACCAGCGGGTGGTCCTCCAGGGCCGCGAAGTACGGGCCCAGGTCCTCGACGGTGGCGGCCAGGGCCTTGCCGCCGCCGGCGGTCGGCTCGATCAGCAGGCGGGGGCCGGCGGGATCCGCCGCCTCCAGCACCGGCAGCAGCCGCTCGCGCAGCTGGCGCAGGGCGGAGTCGTAGCGGTCCTCGCCGACGGCGGAGCCGGCGTGCACGACGACGCCCCGGCAGCCCAGCTGCGCACCGCGCCGCAGGTTGTGCGCGATCGAGGCGATGGACTGCTCGACGGTGGCCTCGGTGGGGGAGCCGACGTTCACCAGGAACGGCGTGTGGATGAACGACGGCACGCCGCGCTCGGTGCAGCCGGCGGTGAACAGGGCGTCCTGCTTCGGATCGCCGTCGGTCAGCTTCCAGCCGCGGGGGTTGCCCACGAACACCTGGACGGCGCGCGCGGCGACGGCGTCGGTGTAGGCGAGCCCACCCTTGGCCAGCCCGCCCTTGATCTGGATGTGCGCGCCGACGCGCGGCACACCGGGGGAGGTGTTCGACAAAGGAGGAGGCGCCTATCCGAAGGTGAGGAGGATGGTGATCTCGGTGCCCTTCTCGACGGTCTCCCCGGGCTTGATGCTCTGCCGGAAGACCCGGTCGCCGAAGAACCGGGTGGACTCCACCTGCAGGCCCGCGCCCTGCAGGGTGGCGATGGCCTCCGCCTCGGGCATGTCCACGACGTCCGGGACGGTGACCAGCGGGACGCCCGCCGAGACCTGAATCCGCACGGTGCTGCCGTAGGGCACCGGGCCGGACGCGGGCCCGGGCTCGACGGCCATGACCTCGCCGACGTCCACCGCGTCGGTGCGGCCGTCCTCGGCCCGCTGCACGGTGAAGCCCAGCGCCTCCAGGTTGCGCGTCGCCTGCTCCGGGCTCTGCCCGGTCACGTCGGGCACCGCGACGGGCGCCCGGCCCTGGCTCACCACGACGGTGACGACCTGGTCGCGCTTGAGCTGGGTCCCTGCGGGCGGGTCGAAGCCGATGACCATGCCCGGGGGCACGGTGTCGTCGTAGTCCTCGCCGCGGGTGATCTGGACGGGCAGCTGCTCCTGGATCGCCGCCTCGGCCTCCTCCACGGGGCGCCCGACGAGGTCGGGAGAGACGACGTAGCGCTCGGGGCCCTTGGAGACGACGACGCGGACGTCGGTGCCGCGGATCACCGAGCCCGAGGCCGGGTCGGTGGCGATGACCTGCCCGTCGGGCACCGTCTCGCTCCACTCGGAGACCACCGGGTCGGGGTCGAGGCCGGCGTCCTGGAGGAGGTCGATCGCGGCGGCCTCCTCCTTGCCCGCGAGCGACGGGACGTCGGTCCAGCGGCCGGAGCCCAGCCACCAGCCGACGGCGCCGACGGTGACGGCCATCAGCAGCACGACCGCGATCAACAGGCGGGCCCGGCGGCGCCGGATGTGGTCGGGGACGCCGGGGCGCGGTCGGGCCGGCCCGGGGCGGCGGCCGTGCACGTCGGTGGTGGGGCCGGCGCCCATGCCCGGCAGCGTGCTGGTGCGGGCGGCGCGAGAGCCCCGCCCTCCCAGCACCTCGGTGCCGGGGTCGCTGGGGTGCCCGGGCCGCGGGCGGGTCGGGCGGTTGGTGGGCCGCAGCGTGCCGGGGCCCGCGCTGCTCTGCCCGGTGGGCACCGGGACCGGCTCGACACCGAGGTCCGTGCGGACGTCGGCGAGCTCGGCGAGGAACGCTCCGGCGTCGAGCGGACGGCCGGCGGGGTCGCGCCGCGTGGTGCGGGCGACCAGCTCGTCGACCTGCCAGGGCAGGCCGGGGACCTCCGCCGACGGTGCGGGCACGTCGTGGTGCACGTGCTGGTAGGCGACGGCCAGCGGGGTGTCGCCCCCGAACGGTGGGTGCCCGGTGAGCATCTCGTACAGCACGATGCCGGCCGCGTAGATGTCGCTGCGGGCGTCGGCGCGGCCGCGCTCGAGCTGCTCGGGGGACAGGTAGGCGACGGTGCCGATCAGCACGCCGCCGGTCTGGCTGGTCTGCCCGGTGCCGACGACGGCGCGGGCGAGACCGAAGTCGGCGACCTTGACCAGGCCGTCGACGCCGATCAGCACGTTCTCGGGCTTGATGTCGCGGTGCACGATGCCGGCCCGGTGGGCGGCCGTGAGCCCGGCGAGGACCGGCTCGAGCACGGCGAACGCCTCGGCGACGGTGAGCCGGCCGCGCGCGCTCAGCAGGTCGCGCAGCGTGCGGCCGCGCACCAGCTCCATGACCAGGAAGACCAGCCCCTGGTCGCTGCCCTGGTCGCTGACCCCCACGACGTTGACGTGGCTGAGCATCGCGGCGGCGCGCGCCTCGCGGGTGAACCGGTCGACGAACGTCGGGTCGTGGGCGAGGTGCTCGGCCATGACCTTGACCGCGACGGTCTTGTGCAACCGCAGGTCGGTGGCTGCGTAGACGGTGGACATACCGCCACGTGCCAGCCGCTCCTCGAGGCGGTAGCGCCCCTCGAGAACGAGGCCGACCACGGGGTCGGTCACGGCGGTGTCCACCCCGCCGAGTGTAGGAGGGGTACCGGCCGCCCGGGCCCCACCACGCGGTGCGGGGGGCGGCTGGTACGCCTGGTGCGCGTGGTCAGGAGCGCCGGATCACGCCGGCCGGCGTCACGGTGTCCCGGGGCAGGGAGCGCACGTCGGGCAGGCCGCACAGGACCATCGCGTGCTCCAGCTCGGCGTTCAGCCCGTCGAGGACCCCGGCGACGCCGCGCGCGCCCCCGGTGGTCAGCCCCCACGCGATGGGCCGCCCGAGAAAGACCGCGTCCGCGCCCAGGGCGAGCGCGGTGAGCACGTCGGAGCCGGAGCGGATGCCGCCGTCGACGTAGACCTCGACGTCGTCGCCCACGGCGTCGACCACCTCGGGCAGCGCGTGCGCGCTGGCGACGGCCGGGTCGACCTGGCGGCCGCCGTGGGTGGTGACCCAGACGGCGGCGGCGCCGGCCTGGACGCACCGCACCGCGTCGTCGCCCCGGAGGACGCCCTTGACCACCACGGGCAGGCCGGAGAGCTCGCCGAAGCGGGCGATCTCGTCGAACGTCCAGGTCGCCGTCGCCAGGCCGTCGAGGGTCGGCTCCTCGCCCTCGGGCGGGCGGTTGGCCATCCGGACGCCGGCGCGGTGGACGAAGTCGTGCCCCATGTCGCGGCGGCGCCGGCCCAGCAGGGGGACGTCGACGGTGAGGACCAGCGCCCGGTAGCCGGCCTCCCCGGCGCGCCGGGCGAGGTCGTCGGTGTGCCGCTCGGAGTGCAGCCGGTAGAGCTGGAACCACCGCGGGCTGCCGGGCGCGACGGCCGCGACCTCCCCGAGGCTGTGGTTCGCGCTCGTCGAGACGGTCATCAGGGTGCCGGTGTCGGCGGCGGCGCGGGCGGTGGCCAGCTCGCCCTCGGGGTGGGCCATGGCCTGGTAGGCCCACGGAGCGATGCCGATCGGGCTGCGCACCGGCGAGCCGAGCAGCTCGGTGCCCAGCTGCGCGGTGCTGAAGCCGCGGAGCACCCGGGGCCGCAGCCGCCACGAGCGCCAGGCCGCCGTCGCCTCGTTCATCGTCGTCTCGGTCTCGGCGCCGCCGGCGTAGTAGTCGTAGACGGGCTCGGGCAGCAGCTCCCGGGCCCGGATCTCCAGCGCCTCCAGGTCGAGGTACGGCGGGTCGAGGACCGGGTCCTCCGCGACCTCCGCCCCGGAATCCTGCTGCGGCCGTCCCGGCACCGGGCTGTCGGCTGGTTCGATGGTCGCCATAGGCTCGGAGTCTATGGAGACGCTCACGCCCGCGGAGGTCGCCCAGCTGCTGGGCACCTCGCCGAACCGGGTCCGCCAGCTGCTGCGCGACCGGAAGCTGATGGCCGTGCCCGGGAGCGGCAACGGGAAGATCCCGGCGGACTTCGTCCAGGACGGCGTCGTCCTCAAGCACCTGCCCGGTCTGCTGACCGTCCTGCGGGACGGCGGGTTCAGCGACGAGGAGGCCTTCGACTGGCTGTTCCGCGAGGACGAGTCGCTCCCCGGCACGCCGGTGCAGGCGCTGCGGGACAACCGGCACACCGAGGTCACCCGCCGGGCCCAGGCCCTGGCCCTGTGAGCGGACACGGGTGTGAGCAGCGCAGCGAGCGACCCGCGGGAGCGAACCGGAAGGCCCTGTGACCTCCGGGGGCCCGGGCTGGATCCGGCAGGCCGCGCGGGGCGGAGGACGCTGACGTGGAGCGGCTGACCTACCTGGGGCTGCTGGCCGGCTGCCTGGTGGTCACCGCGCCGCTCGAGCTGGTGCTGGGCGTGCGCGTCTACGCGCGCTGGCGGCGCTTGCTGCTCGCCGTCGTCCCGCAGTTCGTCGTCTTCGTGGGGTGGGTCCTCTACGCGATCGCGCAGGGGCACTGGAACTACAGCGAGGTGCGCACCCTCGGCGTCCGGCTGCCCGGCGGCATCCCCGTCGAGGAGGTGCTGTTCTTCCTCGTCGTCCCGCTCTGCTCGGTGCTGGCGCTGGAGGCGGTGCGGAAGGTGACCCGCTGGGACGCCGGCTACCCGGCCGAGGAGGCCCTGCCGGCCGGGGAGCGGGCCGGGCGGTGAGCTACTCCACGCTCGCCGTGCTGGCGGTGGTCGCCGTCCTGGTGGTCGACCTGGCCGTCTACCGCACCCGGATGGTCACCCGGAAGGTCTTCTGGATCGCCTACGCGATCATCGTGACGTTCCAGCTGCTGATGAACGGCGTCCTCACCGGGCTGGACGTCGTCACCTACGACCCCGGCACCATCTGGGGCCCGCGGGTCGCCTACGCCCCGGTGGAGGACCTGCTCTTCGGGTTCGCCATGGTGACCCTCACCCTGGCCAGCTGGGCCGCGGTCAACCGCCGGGCGAACACCGCCAGGCGGCGGGGCTTGGACACCGACACCCGGCCGTCGAGCACCCGGTAGTCCGCCCGCTCGATCTCGGTCAGGATGCCGCCGTAGAGGTCGGTGGCGGCCCGCACGCAGTCGCGGGACTCCGGCGCGAGCAGCGGCGTCCCGGGGGCCGCGTCGTCGTACCGCCGGCGGACGATCTCGACCATCTCGCGCATCAGCGCGGCGAACCGGGCGTCGTGCCGCCGCTCCAGCAGCTGCTCGCGGGTCACCCCGTGGGCGGCCATGAGGTCCGCCGGCAGGTAGATCCGGCCGCGGTCGGCGTCCTCGGCGACGTCGCGGAGGAAGTTGGTCAGCTGGAAGGCCTCGCCGAGAGCGATGGCGTGCGGAGCCGCCTCCTCCCGGAGGACCCCGGGGGCCGTGCCGAGGACGGGCAGCACCTGCAGCCCGATGACCGATGCCGAGCCCCACATGTACCGGTCGAGGGCGTCGAGGTCGGCGTAGCCGGTGACCTCGAGGTCGCTGGTCATGGCCGCCAGGAAGTCGACCAGGTGCTCGACCGGGATGTCGTAGCGGCGGTAGGTGTGCACCAGGGCCAGCCGGACCGGGTCGTCGGACCAGCCGGCCGCCAGCTCGGCGAGCACGGCGCGGGACCACTCCGCCAGGTCACCCTCGGGGTCGTCACCGGGCACGTCCACCAGGTCGTCGGCCACCCGTGCGGCGGCGTAGAGGGCGTGGACGGCGGTCCGCCGGTCGGGCGTGAGCAGCCGGGTGGCCAGGTGGTAGCTCTTTCCGTGCCGCGCGGCGATCTGCGCGCACCGCCGGTAGGCGGCGCGCAGCTGCTCCTGCCGGTGGGCCTGGGTGCCGGGTGGGCGCAGCGCCGTCATGCGATGTCCACGGTCCGGCTCGGGCCTCGCGCGCAGGCCTCGCCGCGATGCTCACTCACCCGCCGCCTCACGGAGCAGGCACCCCCGTGATCCGCTCGGCCGCGAGCCGGCCGCTGATCAGCACCATCGGCACGCCGACGCCGGGCTGCACCGAGGACCCGGCGAGCACCACGTTCTCCGGGCCGCGCCGGGGCAGGGTCGGGGCGCGGAACGGGCCGGTCTGGCCGAAGGTGTGCGCCAGCGCGAACGGCGTGCCGGCGGCCATGCCCTGCGCCGCCCACGTGAGCGGGGTGTCCATGTGCTCGACCTCGATCGCGTCGGTGACCCCGGTGAACCCTCGGGCCTCCAGCGTCGCCAGCAGCTCCTCGCGGTAGCGGGGCGCCAGTGCGGCCCAGTCCAGGTCGGGGTTGCCGCCGCTGCGCCGGTCGAGGTTCGGCGTGGGGGCGACGACGCTGAGCACCTGACCACCGTCGGGGGCGAGGCTGCGGTCGGTGACCGAGGGCATGCTGATCAGCAGGCTGGGGTCGCTCATGATGCTGCCCCGCCGAGCCCTGGACCCCCCGCCGGGAAGCCGCCCGTGCGGAGTCAGCTCGTCGAACACCTGCTGCCACGCCGCGCCGAAGCTGATCGTGTGGTGGGCCTGGCCCGCCAGCGGCGTGCGAACGCCCAGGTGCAGCGCGACGCAGGACGGCGAGTACACCGGCCGGCGCGGGCCGCGCAGGCCGGGCACCAGGGTGTGCGGGGCGTCGGTGGTGACGACGACGGCGTCGGCGGGCAGCCGTTCGCCGTCGGCGAGCCGCACCGCCCCCACGCGCCCGCCGGCGGTCTCCAGCTCGGCGACGGTGGCGCCGTAGCGGAGCTGCACCCCGGCGTCGGCCGCGGCGTCGGCCAGGGCGCGCGGAACGGCAGCGATGCCGCCTTCCGGGTGCCAGACGCCGGCGCCGATGTCGAGCTGCGCGATGACCGCGTAGGCGGCGATGGCGCGGAAGGGGGAGACCCCGGCGTACAGCGCCTGGAAGCTGAACAGCCGGCGCAGCCGGTCGTCGGTGAACGCGCGCTCGACGTGACCGGACAGCCGCCGGAAGCCCCCGCGGCGGGCGAGGGTGAGCAGCTGGGGACCCAGCAGGTCCAGCGGGGAGTCGAGGTTGCGGTCGATGAAGGTGTCCAGCTGCAGCCGGTAGAGCTCGGCCAGGTCGGCCAGGTAGCGCCGCAGGGCGTCCGCCTCGGCCGGCCCGCACAGGGCGGCCACCTCGGCGGCGAAGGCGTCGCGGTCGGCGTGCACGTCGAGGTGCGTGCCGTCGGCGAACTGCGCCCGGTAGCTGGTCGGCAGCGGGCGCAGGGTCAGCCGGTCCTCGAGCTTCTCGCCGACCGCGGCGAGGGTGTCGGCGACGACCTCGGGTGCGGTGAACACCGACGGGCCGGTGTCCAGGGCGTACCCGGCCTGCTCCACGCGGCCGGCACGGCCGCCCGGCCCGTTCCCCCGTTCCACGACGACGACCTCGCGGCCGGCGGCGCGCAGCCGCAGGGCGGTGGCCAGCCCGGCGAGCCCGGCACCGACGACGACGACCCGATCGGTGGGACCCGGAACGGTGCGGACCATCAGGCGGTGCGGGTGGTGGCGGCGACCGCGAGCGCGTCGAGGGCGGCGCGGGCGTCGTCGGCGATGGGGGACTCGGCGATGGCGTCCCGCGCGCGGGCGGTGCTGACCGTGATGCGCTGCTCGACGCGGTCGCGGGCGCCGGTGGAGACCAGCAGGCCGCGCAGCACCTCGAACTCCTCCGGGCCGGCGTCGGGGTTCCCCAGCAGCTCGCCGAGCAGCCGCCGGCCGGCGTCGTCCGCCGCGTCCTCGGCCAGCGCGACCAGCAGCGTCTGCTTGCCCTCGCGCAGGTCGTCGTCGGCGGATTTGCCGGTGACCTGCGGATCGCCGAAGACGCCGAGCAGGTCGTCGCGGAGCTGGAACGCCTCGCCCAGGGGCAGGCCGATCGCGGCGAAGGACTCCACCACGGACGGGCCGGCGCCGGCGATCGCGGCGCCGAGCTGGAGCGGCCGCTGCACCGTGTAGCCCGCGCTCTTGTAGCGGGCGACGGTCAGCGCGCCGTCGGGGCCGGGCAGCCCGCCGGCTGCGCGCAGCAGGTCGAGGTACTGCCCGGCGGTGACCTCGGTGCGCATGGTGTCCCAGACCGCCCGGGCCCGGCCCAGGGCCGCCTCGGAGATGCCGGAGCAGCGGAGCATCTCGTCGGACCACACGAGGGCGAGGTCGCCCACGAGGATGGCCGCGCCGACGCCGAAGAGCTCCTGGTCGCCGGAGAAGCCGTGGGCGGTGTGCCGGTCGGCGAAGCCGATGTGCGTGGTCGGCCGGCCGCGCCGGGTGCCGGCGGCGTCCATGACGTCGTCGTGCACCAGGGCGCTGGCGTGCACGAACTCCAGGGCGGCGACCGCGCGCAGCACCGCGTCGTCGTCCTCGCCGACGCCGGGGCCGTGGCCGCGGGCGCCGCGCCAGCCCCAGTAGGCGAAGGACGGGCGCAGCTTCTTGCCGCCCTCGGCGACGGCGCGGACCTCGTCGACGACCGGGGCCAGGCTCGGGTCCATGCCGGCGAGCGTGGCGCGCTGCTGGTCGAGGAAGGCGTCGAGCGCGGCGGCCACCGCGGCGCGCACCCGGTCGAGGTCCGCCGCCGCCAGCGGTGGTGCGGAGCGGGCCGACTCGCGCTGCTGCGCCCGGGCGATCATG
Organism: Blastococcus sp. SYSU DS0973; assembly: GCF_054051055.1. Taxonomy (NCBI): domain Bacteria; kingdom Bacillati; phylum Actinomycetota; class Actinomycetes; order Geodermatophilales; family Geodermatophilaceae; genus Blastococcus; species Blastococcus sp. SYSU DS0973. Next base: position 48,618 of record NZ_JBJHAN010000001.1, on the reverse strand, counting down.
CGGTCAGTATCGCCCGACCCGGTGGGGCGCTGCCCCTCCAGCAGGGCGGCCGCCGTGCTCTGCTCCATCGTCACTCCGCCCCCGGTTGCCGGTCCATGGCCTCTTCGGTGCCCGGGAGGGAGCCGGATGCACCTCGGCGGCCGGACTCCGGTGGTGGCGCCGCCGGGGCCGGTCCGGACGCCACTACCCTCGGATGCCGTGACCCGGACCGTGCGCGAGCTCCTCGCCACCGAGCGACCCACGTGGTCGTTCGAGTTCTTCCCGCCGAAGACGCCGGCCGGGGAGGAGCAGCTGTGGACGGCGCTGCGCGAGCTGGAGCGGCTCCGCCCGTCCTTCGTGTCGGTGACCTACGGGGCCGGCGGCTCCACCCGCGAGGGCACCGTGGCGATGACCGAGCGGATCGCGGCGGACACGACCATGACCCCGCTCGCGCACCTGACCGCCGTCGACCACAGCGTCGCGGAGCTGCGGCACGTGATCAGCCGCATGGCGGCGGCCGGGGTGCGCAACATCATGGCGCTGCGCGGCGACCCGCCGGGCGCCGATCCGCAGGCGGAGTGGGTCGCCCACCCCGAGGGCCTGCGGTACGCCTCCGAGCTGGTGGAGCTGATCCGCTCCGTCGGCGACTTCTCCGTCGGCGTCGCCGCGTTCCCCGAGCGGCACCCGCGCTCCCCGGACTTCGACACCGACGTCGAGATGTTCGTGGCCAAGTGCCGGGCGGGCGCCGACTTCGCGATCACCCAGATGTTCTTCCGCCCCGAGGACTACCTGCGGATGCGTGACCGGGTGGCGGCCAAGGGGTGCGAGGTCCCGGTCATCGCCGGGGTCATGCCGGTCACGAGCGTCCGGCAGATCACCCGCATCGTCCAGCTGTCGGGCCAGGCGTTCCCGCCCGAGCTCGCCGACCGCTTCGCCGCCCTGGACGGCGACCGGCCCGAGGACAAGGCCGCCGTGCGCGCCCTCGGCGTCGAGGTGGCCACGGACATGTGCCGGCAGCTCCTCGACGAAGGCGTGCCCGGCATCCACTTCATCACCATGAACCGCTCCACGGCGACCCGCGAGGTGTTCACCAACCTCGCCGCCGCCGCGCCCGCCGTCACGTCCTGAGCGGGGCCTCCAGCACGTCCGCCGCCTTCGCCGCGGCCCGGCGCAGGCCCGCCCGCTCCGAGACGTACCCGCCGGCGACACCGACGACGGGGAGGTTGGCGACCGCGCGGGCCAGCAGCCGGCCCTTGGGCCGGGCGTCGAGGGCGTCGTCGATCCGGCCGAGCAGCCGGGCCGCGCGCCACAGCGTCCGGGCGGCTCCGGTGACCCCGCGGCGCTCGTCCCTGCTGCCCAGGGTGCCCTCCACGTAGGTGCCCTGGGCGCGGGTGAGGAGCGGTTCGACACGCGCGGGGCTCAGCTCCCGGTCGAGCAGCACCCGGGCCAGCAGCGACACCCGCTCGGCCGGCGCCGCCACGCCGTGCTCGCCGGCCACGCCGAGCACCACGAGGGACTGCACGGCGGTGCCGACGGTGTTCTGCAGCGGCAGCAGGTCGGCGAGCTTGCCGGCCAACCGGGGGACGGCGGAGACGCCGGCCGCCACCCGGGAGACCCGGTCGGCCCACCACTCGTCGCGTTCGCGGCGCGGCAGCGCCGGTGGCCGGCCCAGCCGGGTGGCCAGCGGGGTGAGCAGCCGGTCGAGCCGGCGCAGGACGTCGACGACGACGGCGTCGCTGATCGGAGGGGCCATGGACCGGGCATGCCCCGATCCCGGGCGCGCGATGCGCCGACGGCCAGGTGGGGCGCTCAGCACGGCGGTCCCGCTCAGCCGCCCAGGCGGGCGCAGTCCGCGGACGTCAGCGGGACCGGGTCCCCGGCGTCCAGCTCCGCGAGCACGATGCCCTGCACCACCGGATCACGCGGCAGCTGGGCGTGGCTCACCTGCAGGCCCTGGCACACCGACTGCACGGTCAGGTTCAGCGCGCCGTCCAGGCGGGCGGACTCCGGCGGGGTGACCACCGTGTCCTGCGTCGTCCACACCGACACCCAGTCCACCCCCTCGGGCGTCTCGTCGGCGGCCAGCCCGGTGAGCAGCTCGCTGCCCGGCACCATCTGGCGGCAGGCCTCCGCGCACCGGTCCGGTGCGAACACGGCGCCGAGCGACGCCACGCCGGTGCCGTGGTGCGGTGAGCCGAGGGTGACCACGCGGCGGACGACGTCGTCGTGCCCGTCGGCTACCCACAGCCGGGCGACCAGCCCGCCGGCCGAGTAGCCGACGACGTCGACGCTGCCGGCCCCGCTCCTGGCCAGCGCCGACGACGCCGCGGCGTCGAGGACGTCCGCTGCCGCGCGCAGGTCACCGGTGCCGCCGCCGGGCAGCGGCACCACGGTGGCGTCGCGGCCGGTGTCGCGCAGCCGCTGGGCCAGCGGTTCCAGGCCGGCGGTGTCGCCGCCGTAGCCGGGCACGAGCAGCACCGGGCCCGGCACCTCCGCCGCCACCGGCGCGGGCGCGGAGGACCCGCCGTCCCGGGTGAGGAGCACGCCGGCCACGGCCGCCGCGCCGACCAGCGCCACGGCCAGGAGGATCAGCAGGGAACGACGCGTCCGGGCGGCGGGCATGCTCCCACTGTCCCTGGGGCGGACCCGGCGGCGGGGGAGGAGGGGCGGTGCTCAGCAGGGAGGAGTACCTGGACGCCTGGTCGCGGTGGCACGGCGGCGCCGACACCGGATCGGCCCTCGTGCGCGGCTGGCTGTCGCTCGCACACGCCCTCGCCCGGCCGCTGGCCGCGCTGCCCCCGACCCTCGCCACCGCCGCCGGCGTGGTCGTCGCGGCGGCCGCGGTGGCGCCGGCGGCCGCGGGCGGTGCCTGGCTCGTCGTGGCCGGGCTGCTCGTCGGGCTCTCCGGGCTGCTCGACAGCCTCGACGGCGCGCTGGCCATCGGCACCGGACGCGCCTCGCAGCGGGGGTTCGTCCTCGACTCCGTCGTCGACCGGCTCACCGAGGCCGCGTATGCCGCGGCGCTCTGGGTCGCCGGTGCCCCGGGCTGGCTCGCCGTCGCCTTCGGGGCGCTGTGCTGGCTGCCCGACTACCTGCGGGCCCGCGCCGGGCAGGCCGGTGTGCACCGCACCGGCCCGATCTCCCTGTGGGAACGGCCGACCCGCGTGGCCATGGCGGGCCTGACCCTCAGCGGCGCGGGTGTCGTCTCCGGGCTCGAGGTGGCCGGGGCGGACGGCGCGGTGCTGGTGGTCACCGCCGGCGCGGCCACCGGGGTGCTGCTCGGCGCGATCGGCACCCTGCAGCTGGGCCGATGGCTGGGCGGGGAGCTGGCCGGCCCCGGCGCGGGCGACGTCCCCCCCGCCGACTGAGCGACGTCGGCGACCCCCACGACCGGGCGGTCGTGCCGGTCGGCACCTAGGGTGTGCGTGCCCCTGCCGTTCCCCGTCCGTCCACCGCCGCGGCCCCCTCGTGCGCCGGCGCACCGCGCCCCGACGCCAGGCCCGTCCCCGAGGAGCCCCCCGTGCCCGTCGTCGTCACCGGCTCCATCGCCACCGACCACCTGATGACCTTCCCCGGTCGCTTCACCGAGCAGTTCGTCGAGGGCCAGATGGAGAACGTCTCGCTCTCCTTCCTCGTCGACGACCTGGTGCAGCACCGCGGTGGCGCCGGGGCGAACATGGCCTACGGGCTGGGTCTGCTGGGCCTGTCACCGGTGCTGGTGGGCGCCGTCGGCAGCGACTTCGCCGACTACGACGCCTGGTTGTCCCGCCACGGGGTCGACACCCGCAGCGTGCGCTGGTCGGAGCTCAAGCACACCGCCCGGTTCGTCTGCACCACCGACGAGGCGAACAACCAGATCGCGTCGTTCTACTCGGGCGCGATGGCCGAGGCCTCGCAGATCGAGCTGGCGCCGGTCGCCGAGCGCATCGGCAGCCTCGACCTCGTCGTCGTCGGGCCCAACGACCCGACCGCGATGGTCCGCCACACGCAGGAGTGCCGGGACCGCGGCTACCCGTTCGCCGCCGACCCGAGCCAGCAGCTGGCCTGGGCCGACGGCGAGATGATCCGCGACCTCGTCAGCGGCGCGGAGTTGCTGTTCACCAACGAGTACGAGTCGGCGCTGCTGCTGCAGAAGACCGGCTGGACGGCCGACGAGGTCCTCGCCCGGGTCGGCACCTGGGTGACCACCCGCGCTGCCGACGGCGTGCTCGTGCGCCGGGCCGGTGAGGAACCGCTGTCGGTCGTCGCCGTGCCGGAGACCAAGCCGGTCGAGCCCACCGGTGGCGGCGACGCGCTGCGTGCCGGGTTCATCGCCGGCCGCATGTGGGGCCTGGGCCTGGAGCGCTCCACCCAGCTCGGGTCGGCCGTGGCCACCGCTGCCGTCGAGGTCATCGGGACGCAGGAGTACGACCTGCCGCGGGACAGCTTCCTCGCCCGCTTCGCCGACGCCTTCGGGGCCGACGCCGCCGACGAGGTCGCCGCCCACCTGCCCGGCTGATCAGCCCCCGCGGAGGCGGTCGCCGATGCCCGGGTCCTCGGTCCAGCTGCGGTAGGGGATCCGGCGGATCTCCTTGACGTCCCCGATCGTCGACCACTCGTTGCCGCCGAGGCGGGCCAGGGGCTGCAGCTCCTCGATCCGCGGCCGGCCGTCCCGGACGACGCTCTCCCACGCCGAGACGTGCACGACCCGGCCGAACACCACGGTGCTGTCGCCCAGCCGCAGCGTCGCGTGCAGCGTGCACTCCAGGGTCACCGGCGACTGGGCCACCCGCATCGTGGCGACCCGGTCGCTGGGCTCCAGGGTGACCCCGGTGTGCTCGGCCTCGCTCTGGTCCGGCGGGAAGTCCGTCGCGGTGGCGTTGATCTGCTCGAACAGCGACTCCGGGGTGAGGCTCACGGTGAACTCGCCGCTGTCCTCGACGTTGCGCAGCGAGTCCTTGCGGCCCACCGAGGTGAACTGGATGACCGGCGGGTCGACGCAGGCGACGGTGTAGAAGCTGTGCGGGGCCAGGTTGTGCACCCCTGCGGCCGAGCGGCTGCAGACCCAGGCGATCGGCCGGGGGACGACGACGGAGTTGAGCACCCGGTAGAACGCGCCGACGTCCATCGCGGTGGGGTCGAACGAGGTGCGCGGCCGGAACTGGTCGGGTGAGGTCACCGGTCCATCGTCGCCGATGCGCCCGCGTTCCTCGCGTCCACCGTCCGGCCGCGCCAGCGCAGGGTGCCGCGCCGCCGCCCCAGCACCGAGCGCACCATGAGCGCGTCGAGCACCAAGATCGAGACGGGGTGGGCGAGGGCGTCCGGCCAGGCCCGGCTGCCGCTGGACAGCGCGGCGGCGACGCGCCCGGCGACCCCGGCCGCGTACCCGACGAGCCCGGCGCGGGAGCCGCCCAGCGCCGCGAGGGGCGGGACGACGTAGACGGCGGTGAGCGCGGCCGCCGTAGCGAGCCCGCCGGCCGGCGTGCCGCCGACCGACGCCCACAGCGACTTGGCGTAGCCGTCCCGGAGCGCGGGCCAGTCCTCGTACATGCGGCAGGCGGCCAGCCGGGAGCCGTCGACCGGCCCGCCGCGGCCGCCGGACCGCTTCGCCGCCCGGAGAAGCGCGATGTCCTCCAGCACCTCGCCGCGGACGGCGGCGTGCCCACCCGCCCGCAGGTAGGCGCTCCGCCGTACGACGAGGAACTGGCCGTTGGCGGCGGCCAGCGACGGGCGGGGCGAGCGCTCGGCCAGGCGCAGCGGCAGCGTGGTCGTCCAGAGCCACGGCGCCAGCGGCTGCACGAGGCGCTCGGCCACGCCCACCGCCAGCGGGCGGGGCCACGGTGAGACCAGGTCCAGCCCTGAGGCGTCGAGGAGCTCGACGGCGGCGGCGATCGCGTCGGGGAAGAGGCGGACGTCGGCGTCGACGAACACCAGGACGTCGTCGTCGGCGCCGTCCTCGTCCTGCGCTGCTGCCGCCCCGACCGCGCAGGCGTGCGGCTTGCCCAGCCACCCCGGCGGCGGCGCGGGAGCGGGGACCAGCCGGAGCCGGCGGTCGTGCACCGCGCGCACCACGTCGGCGGTGCCGTCGGTGGAGCCGTCGTCGACCACGACGACCCGCAGCCGCTCCAGCCCCCGCTGGTCGAGGAGTGCGGCCAGGCAGCCGCCGACCTGCCCGGCCTCGTCGCGGACCGGCAGCACGACGGTGACCCGGCGGTCCACCGGCGGCGGGTCCGCACGGGGACGGCGCAGCAGCGCGGTGTTGACGACGGCGTGCACCGCCCCGGCGACCGAGACCCCGGCCAGGAGGCGCAGCAGCCGGCCGCTCACCGCCGCCCCGCGCGCCGCTGCTGCACCGCGAGGACGACCAGGACGCAGGCGCCGAGCCCCGCCCCCCAGGCCGCCGAGCCGGGCAGGCCGAGCCAGCCGGCGTGCGCGAGGGCGCCGCCGAGGGTCATCCAGGCCAGCGCGAACAGGGGGGCGCCCGGACCGGTGCGGGGCCCGCTCGCGGTACGGGCGACCAGCGCGTCCAGCAGGGTCATCAGGACCAGCCCGGCGAGCAGCCAGCCGGCCAGGTTGGTCAGCGGCACGGTGTCGATGCCGGGCAGGCCGGGGGACGGATCGGCCCATGTCCAGTAGCCGGCCTGCACCAGCTGCGGATCGAGGACGACGTCCCACGCGGCGAAGACCGCCGCCGCCCAGCCGATGCGGGCCGGCCGGCGGCGGGAGGCGCGGACCGGCCGCGCCAGCACGTCGCCGAGCAGCCAGCTCGGCCAGGCCATCATCAGCCAGGCGAGCGGGACGAGGAACGGCACGCCGAGCAGCGTGGGGCCGAGGGTGTCGCTGTAGGTGTAGCTGCCGTAGGGGTAGCCGGTGGCCAGGCCCACCGACTCGAAGCCGATGGCCACGAGCGCGACGAGCACCAGCACCCCCAGCCCGGTGCGCACCCCCCGGCTCAGGCCCGCGTGCACCACCGACAGCGCGGAGCCGAGCAGCACGATGGTCCAGGAGACGACGTCGCGCAGGTCGCCCGAGGTCAGCGGGTAGGCGATGGCCGTGGCGACGAGCGCGCCGGCCAGCGCCAGGGGGACGACGCGGCGCAGGGCCGACGCCGGCGCGGAGGCGGTCGTGGCCGTCACACCTCCGCCGCTCCGGCCCGCAGCCGCCGCAGCGCCCGGCCGGCCGCCGCCCGGGCGCGGGGCAGCGCCCGGCGGTCGGCGAGAAGGGTGCGCGCCGCCGTCCGCCCGGAGTTGCCCGAGACGCCGCCGCCGGGGTGGGTGGAGGCGCCGGCCAGGTAGAGGCCGGGCAGGCCCGGCACCCGGTAGCCCGACAGCCCCGGCGCCGGGCGGAAGGCGAACATGCTGGCCAGGCCCATCTCCACGTGCATGACGTTGCCACGGGGGAGGGACAGCTCCCGCTCCAGGGCCAGCGGGGTCTGCACGTACACCTCCCGGACGGAGCCGGCGAACCCGGGGGCGTAGCGGTCGACGGCATCCACCAGGCGCCGGGCCTCGGTGTCGGCCAGCGCGTCCCAGTCGCCGCCGTCGGCGAGCGCGTAGGGGTACCACTGCCCCCAGATGGTGACGACGTGCTGCCCCGGCGGGGTCAGGGTGTCGTCGCTCACGGAGAACGACATGGCCAGCGGCACCGGATTGCGGGGCACCCGGCCGGCACCCCAGTCGCCGTGCGCGGCGGCCAGCTGACCGCGGTCGGTGCAGAGCAGCTGGAGGCCCTGCAGGGCGTCGGCGGCCGAGACGCCCGGGTACGACGGCGGGGCGTCGGTCAGCGCGCGCACGACCAGGCCGAAGCCGTTGCCGATCGGCGGCGCGGCCTCGGCGAGCACGGGGGGTGCGGCCTCCCCGGCCAGCTCGCGGGTCACGCCGATGTGGCAGGCGGCCACCACCGAGGGCGCCCGCACGAGCCGGCCGGACCGCGTCTCGACCCCGGCGACCCGGCCGTCCTCCACCAGCAACCGCGCGGCGCCGTCGCCGAGCACCACCCGGCCGCCGTCGGACTCCAGCCGCCGGCGCAGCGCCTGCGTCAGGCCGCCGGAGCCCCCGACCGGGTGGCCGGGCGGGACGTCGTGCAGCAGCGCCACCCAGCCGACCATGGCCGCGGTGCCGGGCTCGGACATCGGCGGGCCCGACTGGGCGCCGAACCAGGCCAGCGCCGCCTTGAGCCGCTCACTGGTGAACCACCGGTCCAGCAGGGCGTCGCCGGAGCCGAGGAAGTCGACCGCCAGCTCGCCGCCGGGAGTGCGTGCCCGGCCCTCGGCGGGCGCGCCGAGCGGCCAGAACGAGCGGACCAGGCCCCCGGGGGAGGGCGCGCGGCCGAAGGCGGCGACCACCGCGCGGCTACGCGGGGCCCAGACCGCCACGAAGCGCCGGTAGGCCGCGGCGTCCGCCGGGCCGCAGGCAGCCTCGATGGAGGCGCACGTGGCGTCCAGGTCAACGGAGAGGACCAGCGGCCGGCCGTCCGGGCCGGGGCTCCCGGGCGCGGGAGCCGGCGCGAAGCCCCACGGGTCGCAGTCGATGTAGCGCAGCCCGTGCGCGGCCAGGTCCAGCTCCTCGACGATGCCGCTGTGCCGGATGATCACGTGCGCGCTGGAGCCCCGGTCGACCTGCACCCCGGGCCAGCGCTCGACGGTGGACACCGCACCGCCCAGGAGGTCGTCGGACTCGACGACCTCCACCCGCAGGCCCTCGCGGGCCAGGTAGCAGGCGGCGACCAGGCCGTTGTGGCCGGAGCCGACGACGACGACGTCCACGGGAGCGGGGGGCGCGGTCACGCCCGGGAGCTCGGCGCGGAGGGGGTCGGCGGATGCAGCGGCAGCCGCGCGCCGAGGATGGCGAAGGGCCGGGAGTCGCCGGGGAAGTGGTAGCCGCGGGCGAGGTCGACGAAGCCGTCGGCGCGGTACAGCCGGAAGGCCTTGGTGTCGGCGTCGGGCGTGGAGAGCAGGGCGACCGGGTGCGGCAGGCCCTCGACCAGCGCGTGCAGCAGCTGCCGGCCCAGCCCCTGGCTCTGCGCGTCGGGGTGGACGTGCAGCTCGCAGACCTCGAAGGCGCCGGGCAGCCACTTCCTGGCCGTCCGGCGGTCCAGCGCGGCGCGCACCTGGTCGTGCCACCACTGCCCGGGGGCGATGAGGTAGCCGTAGCCGAAGCCGACGAGCCGCTCGCCCTCCGGGGTCTGCGCGAAGGCGCCCACGGCACGGAAGCCGGGCCGCTCGGTGTGCTGGATGGCGTAGCCGTACCGCCCGGCGACGACGCCGGAGTCGTAGCCCATCGCCAGGCCGTAGACGGTCAGCACCTCCTGCATGTGCTCCCGCATCCACGGGGGCGGCAGCTCGACGATGCGGGTGGCCGGCCGGGTGCCGGTCACGGGGCGGCCTGCGGGGCGGAATCGGCCGCGGCCGCGACCTCGACCGGGGTGCCCTCGGTGAGGCGGAGGAGCTCGTCGTAGCTGGTGGGGAAGACCGTGTGCGGGTGCCCGGCGGCTGCCCACACCACGTCGAAGCGGGCCAGCTCGACGTCGACGAGCGTGCCGATCGGCTCGGGGTGTCCGATCGGCGCGACGCCGCCGATGGGCTGGCCGGTGTGCCGCCGCACGAACTCCGGATCGGCCCGGGTGAGCTGCGGGACGCCGAGGAACTCGGCGACCCGTGTCTCGTCGACCCGGTGGGCGCCGCTGGTCAGGATCAGCACGGGAGCACCGTCGACGTCGAACACCAGGCTGTTGGCGATGGCGCCGACCGGGACGCCGAGCCCTGCTGCGGCTGCGGCGGCGGTCCGGGCGGTGTCGGGCAGGTGGCGCACCTCGCCGGTGGCACCGGCCGCGCGGAGCAGCCGCGCGACCTCGGTGACCCGTGGGTGGTCCGGCAAGGGCATGGGTCGATCCTGCCACCGGCCCGAGCCGGGCGCGTGCCCCGCTCGGTCGCGCGGACGGTCGGCGCCCGCCGTCCAGCAGCGGGGTCGGCGGTCTCCGGTGCATCCTCGACCGGCGCACGCCGGCACCGCCTCGTCGAAGACCATGCTGGACCTCGGCCGACCGCTGGAGCCGTTACCGGGCCGTGGGGCTCGAGCGGACGGAGGTGGCGCCATCCAGCGGTTCGACCAGCAGGAACTGTCGTACCCGCTGCCTACCGTGCAGCCATGGAGGACGACGGGGAGCCCCACGCACCCGACGACGGCGAGCCGATGCCGCTGCTCCCTGGCGAGGTGGTGTCGCCGGCGGCGGCGGAGTTCGAGCTGGTGTGCGACCTCTGGTCCGCCGACGCGCACATGGTCCGCGAGTACGCCAGGCAGGCGGCCGTCATCGCGGAACTGGCGCGCCGGCGCTCGACCGAGCGGGATGCCGACTACGGCCGCCGCGGTGGGCCGGGTCCGGACTCCCGGGCGATCCGCCCGGCGGCGCTGGCCGACGTCTCCGACGACTTCGTCTCCGAGCTCGCACTCATCCGCAACTGCTCGGAGGCCGGGCGGCTGGCCGCCGAGTCGGTCCTGCTCACCACGAAGCTGGCGGCCACGTGGGGGGAGCTGTTCTCCGGGCGGCTCACGCTGCGCAAGGCGCGGATCCTGCTCGACCTGCTCGGCGACGCCTCCGCCGCCGTCGCCGCCGAGGTGCAGGCGCGGGTGCTGCCCGGCGCGGAGAGCTGTCCGCCGTCCCGGCTGGGCGACCGGGCCCGCTACCACCTGTACCGGGTCGACGCGGCAGCCAGGGAACGCCGGCGCAAGGAGGCCGAGCGCCGGGCCGACGTGCACGTCGAGCGCACCGCCGACGACCTGGGCCGGCTCGTCGTCGAGGGGCCGTTGCCCGCCGTCCACGCCGCCCGCGACGCGGTCGACCAGTACGCCCGGTGGATGCGCGCCGACGGCGACGACCGGCCGATCGGCCTGCTGCGCGCCACCGCCGCGCTCGACCTGGTGCTGCGGCCGTGGGACACCAGCCGCCCACCGGTGACCGCTCACCTGGTCGTCCACGCTGCGGCGGCCTCACTGCGGTCTGACGCCCCAGCGGGGGCGCCCCCGGCGGAGCTGGACGGCCAGTTGATCTCCGCCGCCCAGTGCCGTGAGCTGCTCGCCTCCCTCGACCTGCTCGGCTCCGCGCCGGCGGGCGGCTCGGTCTGCGTCGCCGTCGATGCCCCGGGTACCGGGGAGACCGTCGCGGTGGCCACCCGGGCCGAGCTGCGCCACGCTGCCGGCTGGGGCCGCCGCGTCCGCCGACGCAACGCCCCGCGTGGCGCCCACTCGTCCTGTGGGCCCGACGAGCCCGGTCAGCCCGACAAGCCCGGTGACCTCGACGGGCCCGGTGACCTCGACGGGCCCGGCCTCCGGCCGCCACCTCCGACCTGCGGGTACCGGCCCACCGCTGCGCAGCACCGCCTCGTCACCGTGCGCGACCGGCACTGTCGCATGCCCGGCTGCCGCCGCCGACCCGGCCGGTGCGACATCGACCACGGGCAGGCGTTCGCCGACGGCGGGCCCACCGCCTGCTGGAACCTGTGCTGTCTGTGCCGACGGCACCACCGGATCAAAACCTTCGCTCGCGGCTGGTGCTTCAGCCTGCATCCCGACGGCCGGCTCGTCGTGCGCACCCCCTCGGGTGTCTCCCGGACCACCCGCCCGCCCGGGTGGTGCCACGCCCCCGAGCCCGACCCGCCCTGGCTCGACGACCTCGCGCCGCCCGATCCACTCCGCACGTGAGACCAGCCGGTCCCCGGCATGTCGCCCGGCAACCGCGGTGGCGCTCCGCCGTCGGGAGCGTCCGGGGAGGTCGCTGGCCCGTTGGTCGGGGCTGGATCGCGGGGGTCCGCAGCTTTGGCGCTGGGTTCGGCGGGGGGCAGGCGCACGTCCGCGACACGGCCGCCGCACGGCTTGACGGAGGCAGGCGGCTCCGGTCTACTGGACGTGTTCGAACAGACGTTCGAATGACGCTCGTTTCCGCTCCCCGGCCTTCCCCGCCGGTGGGGTGCCGGGACGGTGTGCGCGCGGGGTGAGGCGTGGGGAGTCGGGCATGAGCCGGGTGCTGGGTGAGGTCGTCGGTCGGACCGGCGAAGAGGTGCAGGTCGAACGTGGCCCCCTGGGCCCGGTGCAGTTCTGGCGCGGGCAGTCCCGGTACCTCGTGGGCGAGCTGCTCGACTCCTGGGTCGAGACCGCACCGTGGTGGCTGCGGGACGCCGGTACGGGCGGCGCGTCCGCCGACCTGGTGGCGCCGCGGGAGGTCTGGCGGGTGGAGGCGGTCCGGGCCGGGCGCTCCCGGCTGAGCTTCGCCGGGGTCTACGACCTGTCGTGGGACGCGTCCGGCAACCGCTGGTGGCTCGTGCGGGTGCACGACTGATGGGCGCCGCACGGGCCGTGCCGGCCGAGCAGCTGCCGCTTCCCCCAGCCCTGCCCGCCGCCGCTGCGGCGCTGCTGGGCCAGGCGCACCGGGGGCTGGCCGCGGCCGCCGCGGCCACCGACCAGCGGGAGCGGTACGCCACCGCCCACCTCGCCGCGCTCCGCGCCGCCGCCGCGGTGCTGGCCGCCCGCACCCGGCCGGAGGGCGGGCGGCGCCGCCCGCGCAGCGCCTGGGTGCTGCTCGGGCAGGTGGCGCCGGAGCTGGGGGAGTGGGCCACCTTCTTCGCCGCCGGAGCGGGCAAGCGCGCCGCCGCCGAGGCGGGGCTGTCCCGCGCGGTCACCGAGCGGGAGGCCGACGACCTGGTGCGCGACGTCCGCGCCTTCCTCGCCGTGGTCGAGACGGCGCTCGGCAGCACGCCGCTGCCGGAGTCGCCCCGCTACCCGAGGCCGCACGTGGTCGGCGGGTCGGTATCCGGATCCGCGGGCTCCCGGCCCGCCGGGCCCTGGACGTGAGCGACCCCTTCGTCCACCTGCACGTCGCCTCCGGCTACTCCATGCGGTACGGGGCCAACCACCCCGCCGACCTGGTGGCCCGCGCCGCCGAGCACGGGATGCCGGCGCTGGCCCTGACCGATCGGGACGGCCTCTACGGCGCGGTGAAGTTCGCGCTGGCCTGCCGGTCGGCCGGGGTGCGGCCGATCTTCGGCGTGGACCTCGCGGTGGCGCCGTCGCTGGGCACCAGCGTGCCGCCGGCGCTCGCGCACGTGCTGGGGGAGGACCCTGCCGCGGCACGCCCCCCGCGGTCACGGGCCGCGACGGCCGCCCGGCGGGCGCCGGCCCGCGGTGGGGCGAGCGTCGACCCGCGACTGCCCCGGGTCACCTTCCTGGCGCGGGACGGCGCCGGCTGGCGGTCGCTGTGCCGGGTCACCAGCGCCACCCACCTGCGCGGCACCCGTGGCGAGCCGGTGAGCTCGCTGGCGATCGCCGCCGAGCACGCGACCGGGCTGGTCCCGCTGCTCGGTCCCGACTCCCCGGTGGGGCGGGCGCTGCTGGCCGGCCGGGCCGACCTGGCCGCCGACCAGCTGGACGCCTGGCGTGCAGTCTTCGGCCCCGGGCTGGCGCTGGAGCTGGTGCACCACCGCGGGCGGGGCGACCGCTCCCGGGCCCAGGCGATGCTGCGGTTCGCCGCCGAGCAGGGCGTGCCGGTGGTGCTCAGCAACGCCGTCCGCTACGTCGACGCCCTGGACGCGCCGACCGCCGACGTGCTCGACGCCGCCCGGCGGCTGGTCCCGCTCGGTGCCCGGCACGTCGACCGCACCACGGCCGAGGGTTACCTGAAGTCGGGCAAGGAGATGGCCGAGGTCGCCGAGGACGTCGTCGGCCCCGACCGGGACGCCGCCCTGCGGCTGCTCGAGCGCACCGCCCGGCTGGCCGAGCAGTGCGCCGTCGACCCGGGCGCCGACCTGGGCATCGGCAGCGTCCGGTACCCCGAGCTCGACGTCGTCACCACGCCGGCCGAGCGGGGCATGGGCCCGGCGCAGGTGCTGCGCGCCCGGTGCGAGGCCGGGCTGGGCCGGCGTGGCATGGCGCCCACGACCCGGGTCCGCCAGCGGCTGGACGAGGAGCTGGCGGTGATCGGCCAGCTGGGCTACCCCTCCTACTTCCTCACCGTGGCCGACGTGGTCGACCTCATCAAGAGCTTGAGGGTTCGGGCGGCTGCGCGCGGCTCGGGCGCCGGTAGTCTGGTCACCTACCTGCTGGGCATCTCCGACGTCGACCCGCTGCGCTACGGGCTGCTGATGGAGCGGTTCCTCTCGCCGCTGCGCCACCAGCTGCCCGACATCGACATCGACGTGGAGTCCGCCCGCCGGATGGAGGTCTACGACGCGGTCATCGACCGCTTCGGCGCCGACCGGGTCAGCTGCATCTCGATGATGGACACCTACCGGGTGCGGCACGCCATCCGCGACGTCGGCGCCGCGCTCGGGCTGCCGTCGGCGGAGGTCGACGCCGTCGCCAAGGCGTTCCCGCACATCCGCGCCAACCAGGTGCACGCCGCGCTGCGCGACCTGCCGGAGCTGCGGGCCAGCCGGCTGGGCTCACGACGATCCGGCGGTAGCGGGGATCTGGACCTGCTGTTCGACCTCGTCGCCCGGCTCGACGGGCTACCCCGGCACATCGCGCTGCACCCGTGCGGGGTGCTGCTCTCCGACGCCACGCTGCTGGACCGGACCCCGGTGGAGAGCAGCTACCTGGGCTATCCGATGAGCCAGTTCGACAAGGACGACGTCGAGGAGCTGGGGCTGCTCAAGCTCGACCTGCTCGGCATCCGGATGCAGTCGGCCATCGCGCACGCCCTCGACGAGATCGAGCGGGTCGACGAGGAGGTGGTCGACATCGACGCCGTCCCGCGGGACGACCCGACGACCTTCGAGCTGATCCGCAGCACCCGCACGCTCGGGATGTTCCAGATCGAGTCGCCGGGACAGCGGGAGCTGGTCGGCAAGTTCGGGCCGCAGACCTTCGAGGACATCATCATCGACATCTCGCTGTTCCGGCCCGGGCCGGTGAAGAGCGACATGGTCACCCCGTTCCTCATGGCCAGGAACGGCTGGCGGGAGGCGCAGTACCCGCACCCCGACCTGGAGTTCGCGCTCGCGGAGACCGCCGGGGTGGTGGTCTTCCACGAGCAGGTGCTGCAGGTGGTCGCCCGGATGGCCGGCTGCACGCTGGCCGAGGCCGACGAGGTGCGCCGCGCCCTGGGGGAGAAGGACGCCCACCCGGAGGTGCGGGCCTGGTTCGTGCCCCGGGCGCTGGCCGCCGGCTACCCGGTGCAGGTGGCCGAGCAGGTGTGGGAGGTGCTGGCCGCCTTCGGGTCGTTCGGCTTCTGCAAGGCCCACGCCGCAGCGTTCGCGCTGCCCACCTATCAGTCGGCCTGGCTGAAGGCCCATCACCCGGCGGCCTTCCTGGCCGGGGTTCTCACCCACGACCCCGGCATGTACCCGAAGCGGCTGATCCTCGACGACGCCCGCAACTTCGGCATCCGGGTGCTCGGCCTGGACGTCAACGCCTCGACCGGCAGCTACCGCGTCGAACGGCTGGTCACTGCCGACGACGGGGGCGACGACTCTGACCGTGAAGTGGAGGATGAGGTCCGGGGTTGGCGGCGTCCGGAGTGGATGCCCGCGGCGATGCCCGACCCGACGCACTACGGCATCCGGCTGTCGCTGGCCGACGTGAAGGGCATCTCCGACGACGAGGTGGCGCGGGTCGTCGCCGGGCAGCCCTATCGGTCACTGACGGATTTCTGGTCGCGCGCGTCGGTGTCCCGGCCGGTGGTCGAGCGGCTGGTGCTCGCCGGCGGGTTCGACTCGCTCTACGGCTTCGGGATGCGCGACCGCGAGGCCGGCCGGCCGACCCGGCGGCGGCGCCAGGTCACCCGGCGGGACCTGCTGCTGCAGATCAGCGAGCTGGACCGGTGGAGCCGCAGCGGTGCCCGGGCCACCTCAGACGGGCAGCTGAGCCTGGACCTGATGGGGCTGCAGGAGGAGCCGGCGGAGTCCGACGGGGCGACCGCCCCCAGCTGGGCCGAGAGCAGCGGGCTGCCCGAGTTCACCGACGCCGAACTGGTGCGGGCGGAGCTCGAGGTGCTCGGACTGGACGCCAGCAGGCACGTCGTCGACTTCTACCGGCCGTTCCTGTCGGCGCTCGGCGCGGTGCCCGCCGGAGAGCTCCTCGGCTGCCGGAGCGGCGCGGAGGTGCTGGTCGCCGGGGTCAAGGTGGCCACCCAGACGCCGCCGATCCGGTCCGGGCGCCGGGTGGTGTTCGTGACCCTCGACGACGGCACCGGCTGCACCGACTCGACCTTCTTCGAGGACGCGCAGGGCCCCTACGCCGCGACGGTCTTCCACTCGTGGCTGCTGGTGATCCGCGGGGTGCTGCGGCGCACCGGCCCGCGGGGGATGTCGCTGCGGGCCACCGGGGCCTGGGAGCTGCCGGCGCTGCACGAGGCCTGGGAAGCCGGCGGGCTCGAGTCCGTCGCCGAGCTGATGACCGCGGGGTGGGTGGGGGACGGCGATGAGTACACCGAGCAGGCGATCGCCGGGGCGGCGGCCTCGCACGGCTCCCGGCCGGTCGTGGTGCGGCCGGTCCTGGTCCACCCGACCGGGTTCCGGATGTCGCCCTACGCCGACATCAAGCCGGCCGGTGACGAGACCAAGGTGGCGGCGCGCCGGGCAGCGGCCGGGCCGCCCCGCAAGCTCTGGCACTCCAGCCCGGGCAGCTCCGGTCACTAGAAGGACCCCGCTGTTCCCACCGCTCGCAGGCTCGCGGCGGGGCCGCCGCTGGCCACCGCTCGCGGGCCCGCGGCGGGAACCCGCAACGGGCCGCCCTCCTCCCTCGGCTCGCCCGGGAGGAGGGCCCCCGGTGTCGGTGCGGTGGCTCACCCGTTGCCGTCGGTGGCGTCCTCGACCTCCTGCTCGAGCTGGTCGACGCCCTCCTCGACGTTCTGCTCGACGCCGTCGTCGACGACGTCATCCCCGCAGGCAGCGGTGGTGAGGGAGGCGGCGGCGATGGTGAACGCGGCCGCGGTCGTGCGGACCAGACGGGGGCGCACGGAGCGGGTCATGAGAACTCCTCAGTCGTTGACGGTGCTGACACCGAGGCAGTGCCCGGGCCCGGCGGACCGGTAAACGATCATCCGGCGACGGGCAGGGGCGGGCGACCGGCGGAGGTCGGGCGGCGAGCGACCGATGACTTCCCCGGTCCGGCCCGGTCTACCTTCCGACACCGGCACCCGGCCGGCGCGTGCGAAGGAGGACCAGCGATGCCCCAGCAGATCCCGTGCCTGTGGTTCGACGGCCAGGCCGAGCAGGCCGCGGCCCACTACACCTCGATCTTCCCGAACTCCTCGATCGGCGAGGTGACCCGCTACGGCCCCGACATGCCCATGCCCGAGGGCACGGCCATGACGGTGAGCTTCACCCTCGACGGGCAGGCGTACGTCGCGCTCAACGGCGGCCCGCAGTTCCCGCACAGCGAGGCCATCTCCTTTCAGATCATGTGCGCCGACCAGGAGGAGGCAGACCACTACTGGACCCGGCTCACCGACGGCGGCGAGGAGAGCATGTGCGGCTGGCTCAAGGACCGGTTCGGCGTCTCCTGGCAGGTCACCCCCACCGAGCTGATGGCCCTGCTGAGCGATCCCGACCCTGGCCGGGCCCGGCGCGCGACCGACGCGATGATGCAGCTGCGCCGCATCGATCTCGACGTCCTCCGGCGGGCCGCCGACGGCGTCCCCGCCTGAGAGGCCCCCGCCCTCTCCGCCCCTCGCACGCCCGCTCGGGGCGGTGCCCTGGACGGGGCCGGAGGACCGGCAGGGTGCTTGCGGAGGCGGCAGCGGCCGCTGCCGGCCGCCACTAGGCTCCGGTGGGTGCCGATCGAACCTGCCTCGCCGACCGCGGAGCAGCTGCCCGCCCGGACCGCTGCTGTCTGGGCCGCGCTCGACCCGCTGGTCAGCGCGGGCGGGCACCTGCGGGTGCTGGACGTCGGCGGCGGGAGCGGCATGTTCGCCGTCCCCCTGGCCCGTCTGGGGCACGGCGTCACGGTCGTCGACCCCAGCGCCGACGCCCTGGCCACCCTGCACCGCCGCGCCGAGACGGCGGGCGTGGCCGAGCGGGTCCGCGGCGTCCAGGGCGACGGCGACCTGCTGCACGAGGTCCTCGCCGCCGACGAGGGCGGGTACGACCTCGCCCTGTGCCACTCCGTCCTCGAGGTCGTCGACGACCCGGCGGTCACCCTCCGGGAGATCTCCGGTGCCCTCTGCCCGGGCGGCCGGGTGAGCCTCGCCGTCGCCAACCGTGCCGGCGCCGTGCTCGCCCGCGCGGTGGCCGGCCACCCCGTCGAGGCGCTCGCGCTGCTCGGCGACGAGCGGGTCCCCGGGCGGCCGGTCCGGCGGAGGTTCACCCCCGAGGACCTCCTCGCGCTCGTCGACGGCGCCGGCCTGACCGCGGGCAGCTGGCGCGGCGTCTCCGTCGTCGCCGACCTGCTCGAGGCCGCCTCCGGGGCCGACCCGGCCGCCGTCCGGAACCTGGAGCTGGCGGTCGCCGAGGCCTCGCCCTACCGCGAGGTGGCCGCCGGCCTCCACCTGCTGGCCACCCGCGCGTGAGCGCGGCGGTCGACGACGGCGGGCTCCCGCCCGACCTCCACCGGCCGGCCTACGGCGTCGCCACCCTGGCCGACGTGCTGCCCGGCGTCGCGGCGACCCTGGGCGCGCCGGTCGCGCGGGGAGACCTGCCTGCCGATCCGCTCAACCTGGCCGCGGCGCTGCACGGCGCTCGCCGCGTGGCGGTCCTGCTCGTCGACGGCCTGGGCGCCGACCTGGTCCGCGCCCACGCCGGGCTCGCCCCTACCCTCGCCGCGCTGACCAGCCCGGCCGGAAACCTGCAGGCGCCCTGCCCCAGCACCACCCCGGTCAGCCTCACCACGATCGGTACGGGCCTGCCCCCGGGCAGCCACGGCGTCCTGGGCTTCGTCACCGAGGTGCCGGGGGAGGGGCGCACCCTCAATCACACCCAGTGGGCCGACGACCCCGACCCCGCCGACTGGCAGGCGCGGCCCACCGTCTTCGAGCGCGTCGCCGCCGACGGCGTCGCGGTCACCGCCGTCGGCCCGTGGGCCTACGCGGGCTCGGGCCTCACCGCGGCCGCCTACCGGGGTGCGGACTACACCGGGGCGGTGGGGCCCGGCGACCTCACCGCGCTCATGCGGTCGGCCCTGGACGCCGGCCCGCGGGCCCTGGTCTACGGCTACATGGCCGAGCTGGACCTCACCGGCCACGTCCGCGGTGTCGACTCACCCAGCTGGCGGGGCCAGCTCGCCCTGGTCGACCGCGTCGTCGAGCAGCTCGTCGACGGGCTGCCGGACGACGCCGCCCTGTTGGTCACCGCCGACCACGGCATGCTCGACGTCTCCGCGCACACCCGCCTGGACCTGGACGACGAGCCCGATCTCGCCGACGGCGTACGGCTGCTCGCCGGCGAGCCGCGCGCCCGCTACGTGCACACCGAGCCCGGGGCCGAGGCCGACGTCCTGGATCGCTGGCGCGGCGTCCTGGGCGACCGCGCCTGGGTCGTGGGGCGCGAGGAGGCCGTCGCCAGCGGCATCTTCGGCCCGGTGGACGATGCGCTCGCCGCCCGCATCGGCGACGTCGTGGCGCTGGCGCGGGGGAGCTGGGTGCTGGTCAGCTCCCGCCTGGAACCCGGCCCGAGTCGGCTGGCCGCCTACCACGGCTCGCTCACCGCGACGGAGCTCGCGATCCCGCTCCTCGCCGCCCGGGGCCGCGCCCTCGGCTGAGCGCCGTCCGGTCAGCTGTCGGCCGGGACCGCCGGCCGGGTCGTGAGCGACAGGTGGTGCCACGTCCGCACCCGGCCGGGCGCCGGAGCCTGGCAGGTGAGGTGCACCGCCTCCGGGGACGGGCGGCTCTCCACCGTGACGACCACCGATGCCACCGGACCGGCGAGGGTCACCTCCCAGCGCTCCGCCGCCGGATCGGCCGACTTCCGTGGGGTGACCCCGAGGGGTGCGAGGTCGTCGACGCCGAGGAGGCCGAGCTCCTCGCGGGCGTAGTGCTGGGCCGCCTGCACCGGTGCCGTGAGCCCCGCCCGCCCGCGCAACCACGGCAGCGCGACCTGGCCGCGGTCGTGCGCGGCGACGACCAGCCCGCCGTCGCCGGGGACCTGCCCGTAGTAGAAGCCGTGCGGCAGCACGAGCACGTTGGCGGCGAAGCGGTCACCGCCGAGGTGGCTGCACTCCCAGACGTCGGCCGGCCCGGGCGCGGGCAGCGCGCGGGCCAGGGGCCGGCCACGCAGTGCGCAGCAGGCGTCGTGCCCGCCGTGGGTGCACACCAGGTACGTCCGCCCCTGCGCCGGCTCGCCGACCGATCCGTCCCAGGGCACGGTGAGCAGGTCGGCGTCGGTCGAGCGCACCGACCACCAGAGGCCTTCCCGGCCGAGCCGGCTGTCGGCGTAGGCCCAGCGACGGCCGGAGTCGGACAGCCGGTCACCGGGGCGGCGGACCAGCAGCACCCGCACCCCTTCCCGCTGCGCGCGCTCGGCCAGCAGCGGGGCTACGCGGGCGTCGAACCGCGACTGGAGCAGCGCCTGCCGCCCCCACGGGCCCGGCTGCTCGATCAGCAGCCAGCGCGACACCGGGGACGCCGTCGCGACGCCCGAGTCGGCGCGCTCGAGCGCCTGCACCGAGCAGCGGCTCCCGTCGAGCCGGCCCAGGGGGCGGGCGGGGACGCCGCTGCGGCAGAATTCGTCGCCACCGGCGGAGCCGGCTCCGGTCACTCCCGCCACGGCCTCACCGGCCGGACCCGGTCGCGTCCTCGCGCGCGGCCGCGTGCCCGGTGGCCGGCAGCGCGGCGTCGGGCACGGTGGCGATCGACTCGGTCACCAGCCGGCGCGCGAGCGTGAGGCGGTCCGCCGGGTCCAGCCCGGGCAGATCGCCGACCTTGAGTTCACCTACGGCCAGGAGCTCGGCGAGGGCCGGGCGCACGTCGGAGGGGAAGGTGTGCGTGCGGCGCCCGGCGATCAGCGCCACCCGTCCGTCGTCGGCGTCGCGCAGGGTGCAGCGCAGCCGGCTGCGCAGCCGCAGCACCGTCTCCGCCGTCACGGCTGCCGCCGCGGTGGCCTGCGCGAGGGGGGCCACGGGCTCCGGCCGCACCTGCGCCCACGTGCGGGCCCGGAGGCGGTCGGCCACCTCGGCCGGCTCGACCCGGCCCAGCCACGCACGCAGACCCTCGACGACGGTCGCGACGTCGTCGGTGAGGACGTCGGGGTCGGAGAGGTCGATGCCCAGGGGCAGTGATCCCCGCAGCGTGCGGTCCTCGGCCGCCAGCGTGCGCACCAGGTCCAGCACCTGCTCCGCGGCGGCCCAGCGGGTCACCGAGTGGATGCCGACGGTCAGGTGCGCGCTGATCTCGCCGAGCGCCTTCGCCGAGTGCAGGTAGCCGCGGGGCAGGTAGAGGGCGTCACCGGGGCGCAGCACCGCGTCGATGACCGGCTCGCGCCCGGCCGCCGCGGCGACCTGGTCGGCGCGGTCGGTCCAGACCTGGGTGCGCAGCGGGTCGGGGAGCACCGGCTCGTGGATGGTCCAGTGCTTCTCACCGGCGACCTGCAGCACGAACACGTCGTGGACGTCGTAGTGCGGGCTGAAGCCCTGCGAGGAGGGCGGGGTCACGTAGGCGTTCACCTGCGTGGGGTGGCCGAGGTCGGCGGCCAGCTGGTCGGCGAACTCGATCAGCGGCGGCCACAACCGGTGCAGGCCCTGCAGGACGACGGTGCTCCCGTCGGCGAACAGCCGCAGCACCGCGTCGGAGGAGACCTGGTCGGCGATCTCCGCGCCCGCCCCTCCGGAGGTGGTGAACCGCTTCGTGTCGACGACGGCGCCGTCCTTGGCGATCCGCAGGAACGGCGTGCGCAGGCCGCGCCGGGAGAGCAGCTCGTCGACGGCGGGGAGGTCGAGCAGGTCGGTGAAGGAGTTCCCGGTGTCCTCGGCCCGCGTGAGCAGCGGGCGCCGCGCCCAGTACTGCTCGGCGAAGAGCTCGGGCGCCATGTCCGTGCACCGCCGCAGGGCCGGGCGGAGCTGCTCCGTCCGGCCCCGCGGGGTCGAGTTCTCGGTCAGGCCGAACCGTCCGCGCCACCGTCCGCGCCACCGTCGGCACCGCCGTCCGCGCCACCGTCGGCACCGCCGTCGGCACCGCCGTCCGCGCCACCGTCGGCACCGCCGTCGGCACCGCCGTCCGCGCCGCCGTCGGCACCGCCGTTCGCGCCGCCGTCGGCACCGCTGTCGGCACCGCCGTCGGCGCCACCGTCGTGCGTACCCGGGGTGCCGGATGCACCGCCGTCGGCCGGGCCCTCCGTGCTGGTCATGTCCTCGTCGTCGAGCGCCACTGGCTCCTCCGATCCCATCGACCGGGCCACCGGACGGCGACCCTGCGGAGGCTGCTGTACCTCGTGTGCTCGTGCTCCACACATGCGCCGTGACCTCGGTGTTCGTGCCGGAGGGGCGCGGCGGGACCGCCGTCGGGACGATCGGCGCACATCTCGATCGCGTTACGGCTCGCCGCCCCGGGTGGTCGGCCCGGCAGCCCGGGCATCCCTGTCCTGAACGACAGCCACGACGAACGAGAAGGAGAGGGTCATGACCGAAGGTCGTGCACGAATCGATTCCGGCACCGGGGCGGACGTCCGCCGCGGGGAGGCCACGACGCCCGTGGGGACGACGGAGGGCGCCACGCGGGTCGCGGCGGCCCCACAGGTCGACCACGACGACGAGCACCTCGGGCGGCCCACGCAGATCTCCCTGGCGCCGCCGCGGCGGGACCGCGTCCGGTGGGGCCCGGTGTGGGCCGGGTTGATCGTCGCGGTGCCCACCTTCCTGCTCCTGCAGCTGGCCACGCTGGCCCTGGGCTGGTGGGACGTCGGCTCGGGGGCCGGGAACGACGCCGACCTGATCAGCGGGATCAACGGGTTGATCGCGCTGTTCCTCGGTGGTCTCACCGCCGGGGCGAGCGCGCTGTGGCGCGGGTTCAGCGAGGGGCTCCTGCACGGCATCCTCGTGTGGGCGCTGGCCGTCGTGACGATCGTGCTGCTCACCCTGTTCGGCGGTGGCGCGCTCCTCGGCTCGCTCGCCGGCGTGGTCACCGACGTGGCCGGCATCCAGCAGGCCGACATCCCTGACATCCAGGCGGGCCAGGCCGCCGATGCAGCTCGCTCCGCCGCCAGCTGGGCGGTGCTCGGACTGGGGCTGTCGATCGCCGCGGCGGCGCTCGGTGGCGTGCTCGGCGCCAAGATGTGGCCCGGCAAGCACGACCGCGAGGACGAGCGGGTCGCCGCCCGCTGATCGCAGCGCTCCGGGGCGGGCCGCTCGGCCGGCCCCGCCCCGGGCCGCTAGCATCCCCGTGGATCGAACGTCTGTTCGATCCACGGGGGTCGGTGCGGGAGGTGGGCGTGGGGAAGAGCGTGCGTGCAGCCGGCTGCACCGTGCTGCACGTCGACATGGACGCGTTCTTCGCCAGCGTCGAGGTGCGCCGGCACCCGGAGCTGGCCGGCACGCCGGTCATCGTCGGCGGGGCCGGCAACCGGGGCGTGGTCACCTCGGCCACCTACGAGGCCCGGCGCTACGGCGTGCACGCGGCCATGCCCACCGCACGGGCGCTGCGGCTGTGCCCGACGGCGACGGTCCTGCCGGGGGACATGGCGCTGTACTCCGAGGTGTCCCGGGCGGTCATGGCACTGTTCCGGTCGATCACCCCGCTGGTCGAGCCGCTGAGCCTGGACGAGGCCTTCCTCGACGTCGCAGGCGCCGGCCGCCGGCTGGGCGACGCCGCGGAGATCGGCGAGTACATCCGCGCCCGCGTCGTCGACGAGCAGGGCATCACCTGCTCGGTCGGCGTCGCCGGCACCAAGTTCGTGGCGAAGCTGGCCTCCACCCGGGCCAAGCCCGACGGGATGCTGGTCGTCCGCCCCCCGGAGGTCATGGGTTTCCTGCACCCGCTGCCGGTGAGCGCGCTCTGGGGCGTGGGGCCGAAGACGGAGGAGACGCTCCTGCGGCTGGGGCTGCGCACGGTCGGTGACCTGGCGCACGTCCCGGCGAAAACCCTGCAGCGAGCCCTCGGCGCGGCGGCGGGCACCCACCTGCACGAGCTGGCCTGGGGGCGCGACCCCCGGCGGGTCGTGCCCGACGAGCCCGAGCGCTCCACCGGCGCGGAGGAGACCTTCGCCACCGACGTGGACGACCCCGTGGTCGTCCACCGGGAACTCCTGCGCCTGGCGGAGCGGACGGCGGGGCGGCTGCGCTCGACCGGCAGCCTGGCCCGCACGGTGAGCATCAAGGTGCGCTTCGCCGATTTCGCGACGATCACCCGCAGCCGCACCCTCGGGGCGCCCACCGACGTGGGGCAGGAGCTCTACGACACCGCCCGTGCTCTCTACGACGCCCTGGGGCTGGATCGGGCCCGGATCCGGCTCGTCGGTGTGCGGGCCGAACGGCTCGTCGAGGCCGGGTCGGCGCCCCGTCAGCTGGAGCTCGGGGCACGCGAGCACGGCCGGCGGGAGGCCGAGCTGGCCGCCGACCGCGCCGCCCGCCGCTTCGGTGCCGGTGCGGTCCGCCCGGCGACGCTGCTGCGCCGTGCCGGCTCCCCCGGATCGGCCGGGCGCTGACCAGGCGGTTCGCGCCGGAGCGGCCACCCGGAGGAGTGATCGGCCGACCCGCCCGGCGGGTCGCGGTGGCGTCGCCTTTCGCGCCTTGCAATCGGCTCGTATCCTCGGAGACACCGTCGGCGGGAGCCTCCGACGGAACTGGCTCCGCCCATTTGGAGGTCGACGTGCCGCTCTCCGAGCACGAGCAGCGTCTGCTGGAGCAGATCGAGCGCGCCCTCGTCGATGACGATCCCAAGTTCGCTTCCTCGGTCCGCACCGGCGATCGCCGTCTGAAGGCCCGCCGCAAGCTGCAGCTCGGCGCACTGCTGGTCCTGGTCGGCCTCGCCGTCCTGGTCGGCGGAGCGGTCGCCGAGTCCGTGCCGCTCGGCGTGCTGGGATTCCTGGTGGCCTTCGGGGGTGCCGCCCTCGGCGTGCTGCACTACCGCGCGGCCACCGGCGCCGTCGAGGTCACCGACGCCCCCGCCGGACCGCGCGGCTCGACGGCCGCCGGCCGTGGCGGTGGCCGCACCCGCCGGCAGCCGATGAAGAGCCGCCTGGAGGAGCGCTTCCGCCGCCGCTACGACCAGTAGCCCCTCACACCGCCCGCCCGGCCGTCGTCCTCCCCGGACGACGGCCGGTGGCGTTCCGCCACCGCTGCGGGAGTGCGGCCCGGACGTCGTCCACCAGCGAGGCCGGCCACAGCAGCGCCCGCAGCCGCACCGGCAGGGGCCGGGCGCCGGCCAGCCCCCGGCGGGCCGTCCGCAGCGCCGCCCGCAGCTCGGGGCCGGGCCGCCCGTTCCCCGGCCGCCCGTAGGTGGCCGCCTCCTCCGCCCGGGCCAGCTCGTGCACCGCGGCCACGGACGCGGCCACCGACGGCCCACCCGGCCCGCGGGTCACGGCAGTCGCCAGCGCGTCGGCCACCCGGCGCGGGGTCCAGGACGGGTGGAGGTGCACGCCCAGGTCCACGGCGCCGGCGGTCAGCTCGTCCCAGAGGCCGTCGGCTCCCTCCCCGGCCAGCCGGCGCCGGCGCTGCAGGGCGCGCACCCCGGCCGGCGTCGCCAGCAGCAGCGCGCCGACGGCCACCAGCCCGGCGGTGAGCAGCAGCGGCTGCAGCGACGTCCCGGCCTGCTGCCGGGCGCCGGCCTGCGGAAGTCCCTCGGGAACGCGGTCCGCGCGGGGCGCCACCGGCGCCGGGGCCGGTGGCGCCGCAGGCGCGGCCGGGGCCGCGTCCTCCCGCTCCTCCTCCGAGGCGCGCGGCGCCCACGGAAGGGCCACCTGCCGGGCGGCTCCCAGCGGGGTCGGGTCGAACGGCACCCAGCCGTAGCCCTGGAAGAAGACCTCCACCCAGGCGTGCGCGTCGTCGCTGGTGATCAGCCGGGTGCCGCCCCGCTGGGCGTCGCCGGGGGTGTAGCCCAGCGCCACCCGCGCGGGCATCCCCGCCTGGCGGACCAGCACGGCCATGGCACCGGCGTACTGCTCGCAGTAGCCGCGCTTGAGGCGGAGGAAGTCCACCAGGTCGTCGCCGCTGGTCCCGGGGGCCGTGGAGAGGCTGTAGGTGAACCCGTTGGACCGGTCGCTCAGGTAGGCCTGGATGCGCCGCACCCGCTCGTAGCCCGTGGTCGCGCCGTCGGTCAGCAGGGTGGTCAGCTCCCCGATGGCGGGGTCGAGCTCGGGGAGCGCGGTGAAGCGCTCCTGCAGCACCGCTCCCGGGGGCAGCGGCTCGGCGCCCGACAGCATCTCCGCCGTCGGCCGGGGCTCGGTGGCGCTCACCCGGTAGGAGAGCCCCGCGCTGGTCGCGTCGCGGCCGAACACCGTTCCGGTCGATGCGTCGAACCGCCACGCCTCGGCGTCGTCGTCCACGCGCACCGCCTGCGGCACGGAGGGGACGGGCAGGAACCGGTCGTCGTGCTCCAGCACCTCGACCGAGGCGGTCACCGGCCGGACCGGCTGCCGGTCCGGCAGAGGAGCGAGCTCCTGGTCGTCGGCCACGGAGATCTCGCCGTCGAGGTTGCTCAGCGACCAACCGCCGGCCGGGTCGTACTCGTCGAGGGCCACGGCCCGCAGATAGCCCGGGTCCTCGACGGAGGCCTCCACGCGGAGCAGATCGATCGGCTCGGGCAGGGTCAGCTGACCCCGGAGCTCCGCCGCCGGGTCGAGCGAGGTCCCGGTGGCCGAGCCGGTGCCGCCGCCGAGCCCGGTGGCGAACGAGCCCTCCGGGAGGGTGGGCACCACGGTGCCGAGGCCGACGCCCGCCGCCACGGCGACCACGCCGATGCGCACGGCGGTGCCGGTGCCGCCGGTGACGGGCTCACCGGCGGAACCGTCCAGCTCGCGGCGCTGGTCGGCCCAGAGCAGGAGGGCGAAGCCGGCGGCGGGTCCGGCCAGCGCCACCAGGCCGACCCCGCCGGTCACCGTGCCCACCGGCACGCAGAAGAGGACCAGCAGCCCCACCCCGGCCAGGGTCGCCTGCCGCCCGGCGGTCGCGACCAGGTCGACGAGGACGGCGACCAGCCCGACGAACAGGGTGGTGAGCGCGAGCAGGCCGGTGAGCGGCAGGGCGGGCGTCGCCTGCTCGCGGATCTCGGCCGCTCCGTTCCCGAAGACCTCCGCGAGCCGGCCGAGGCTGGTCGGGGTGGGCACCACACCGGCCACCGCGCCTTCGGAGGCGAAGACGGCGGTGAGCAGGCAGGCGACCAGCGCCAGCTGCCCGGCCGGCACGACGACGCTGCCCAGCGACTCCAGCGGCCCGGGGTCGGCGGCCCGGGTGGCCAGCCGGGCCGAGGCGGCCCGCAGCAGCAGCCCGCCGGCGAGCACGGCGGCGATCACCAGGAACACCGGCGGGACCCAGGCCCGGCTGGTGAAGACGGGGGTGAGGGCGAGCGCCCCCAGCAGGGTGGCGACCGCGGCGGCCACGGAGGAGCGGGCGTCGGCCGGTCTCATGCCCGCGCTCCCGCGGGAACGGCGCCCAGGGCGGCCCACACCTCGGCGACGTCCTGACCGGCCGTCGCGGTGATCACTCGCCAGCCGGCGCCGGCCAGCACCGCCGCGGCCTCCTCCCGCTGGGCAGCCAGCGCGTCGGGGGCGGCGCCCGCGATCCCGCGCCGGCGGCTCGGCACCGGATCGCCCCACCCGGTGATGTCCACGAGCACCGCCAGGCCGGCGGCCGGGCCGGGGCGCAGCCGCACGAGGTCGGCGACGTCGTCGGGCCCCACGGCGCCCAGCAGGCAGATCAGGGGGCCGTCGCCGGCCGCCCGGCACGCCGCCGACACGGCGGCCGACAGGTCGGTCCCCCGCGAGGGCCCGACGACGGCCAGCCGGTCCAGGAGCTCCTCGGCCCCGAGACCGCCGCGGCCGGGGGCCGACGAGAGCTCACCGGTCGCGGTGACCACCCGCAGCTCCGCGCCCCGCTGCACCAGGGCCATGCCGATGCTGGCCGCGGCCTCGACGAGCCACTCGAGGCTGTCCGCGGGCGGGCAGTCGTCGCCGGGCGGTCGGGGGACGTCGCGGGCGGTGCGCCCCGCCGGGGCGACCAGGTGGGCCCGGGCCCGCGTGTCCAGCAGCAGCGTGCCCTGCGTGCGCCAGGGCCGTTCCTCCAGCCGGACCATCAACTCGCCGGTGCGCGCGGTGGCCCGCCAGTGCACCTTGCGCATGTCGTCGCCTCGCCGGTACTCCCGCACGCTGACGTCGTCGTCGCCGTGGACGGCCAGCGCGCGGGGGACCCCGTCGCCTCCGCTGCCGTGCTCCCCACCCGGCCCTCCGCGACCGAGGGGGCGCACCCGGGGCACCACCGTCAGCGGCGCGGTGCCGGTGCCGGTGCCGGTCCGCTCCACCAGGCCGAAGGGGTCGACGATCCGCAGCTGCAGGGGCCCCAGCTGGTAGCGGCCCCGGTGCCGCCCGAGCACCCGGTACCGGACGGTGGTGGCGGCGCCGGCGGCCAGACCGGCCACCGAGAACCGGTGCGGGAGGCCCAACGCGGGGGGCACGTGCTCGGTGAGCAGCCACAGCCCGCCGCGGCGGGTGCCGGAGTTGACCAGCTCCAGGACCACCTCGGCCGGTGCACCGCGCGGCACCCGCGACGGGGTGACGCTGCGCCGGGTGGTCATCCGGAACCGTCTCCGCCCGACGGTGAGCGCGGCGAGCAGCGGCAGGGCGAGGACGAAGCCGGCCAGCTCCACCAGCGAGCGCTCGCCCAGCACCGCGCCGGTGAGGCCGAGGGCCAGGCCGCCGCCGACCAGGCAGCGGCCGCGGAGCGTGAGGGCCGAGCGGGCCCGTCCGGATCCTGCGGCCACGGATCAGCGCCCGCGGAGGACCGGCACGGAGGCGAGCAGCGAGGTGACCACCTGCTCCGGGGTGCGCCGGCTGACCGAGGCCTCGCTGCTGAGCAGGAGGCGGTGCGCCAGGACCGGCACGGCGAGGGACTGGACGTCATCGGGCAGCACGTGGTCGCGGCCGTCGAGGGCGGCGGAGGCGCGGGCGGCGCGTAGCAGCTGCAGCCCGGCCCGCGGCGAGGCGCCCAGGCGCAGCTCCGAGGAGCGGCGGGTGGCCTCCACCAGGGCGACGACGTACCTGCGCACCGCCTCGGAGACGTGCAGCCGGCCCACGGCGGCGACCAGCGACCGGACGAGGGCGGCGTCGGCGACCGGGCGCAGCGTGCCCAGGGGGTCGGTGGTGGCGCGGTCGTCGAGCATCGCCAGCTCGGCGGCCGGGTCGGGGTAGCCCATCGACACCCGGGCGGTGAACCGGTCACGCTGCGCCTCGGGGAGGGGGTAGGTGCCCTCCATCTCCAGCGGGTTCTGGGTGGCCATCACCAGGAACGGGCGGGCCAGCTCGTAGCTGACCCCGTCGACGGTGACCTGCCGCTCCTCCATGCACTCCAGCAGCGCCGACTGCGTCTTGGGAGAGGCCCGGTTGATCTCGTCGGCGACCACGAGGTTGGCGAAGATCGCTCCGGGCTTGAACTCGAACGCCCGGGACTCCTGGTCGTAGACGGCCACGCCGGTCACGTCGCTCGGCAGCAGGTCGGGCGTGAACTGGATGCGCCGCACGCTGGCGTCGATGGACCCGGCCAGCGCCTTGGCCAGCGTCGTCTTCCCGACGCCGGGCACGTCCTCGATCAGCAGGTGGCCCTCGGCCAGCAGCACGATCAGCGCCAGCCGGACGACGCCGTCCTTGCCCTGGACGACGCGCCCCACGCTCGCCGCGATGCGTGCTCCCTCGGCGGCGACGTCGACCGACGCGTCGGCCGTTCCGTCGGCGGCCCGTGTCGCCTCCGTCACCGCCCCACCGTACGTGCCACGCGAGGCCCCGCGCCGGTGCTCGATCGCGCCACCGCCCGGGCCACCGCTCGCGCCACCGCTCGGGCCTCTCCGAGGGCTCCCCGGCGGTGCCGGGGCGGCGGTGGAGGCGGTGGGTCACGACACGGCGTCGAGTGGTGTCCAGTGGGGGCCAGTGGGTTACTGTGTCGCCGGGTGGGGAGGCAGGATTCGGCCTGGGGACCTGCAGAGCCGTGGGAGGACCGATGCGGGAGGTGATCCGGTGTTCGTCGGCAGCTACCAGTTGCGCCTCGACGAGAAGGGCCGGCTCGCCCTGCCCGTCCGGTTCCGCGACCAGGTGGCCGACGGCATGGTGATCAAGAAGGGCCAGGACCGCTGCATCTACGGGCTGACCATGGCCCGGGTCGCCGAGCAGAGCGCTGCGATGGCTGCGATGGCGCCCTCCGACACCGCCGCAGCCCGCATGCGGGCGCGCATGAGCTTCGGGTCGATGGTCGAGCTGGAGCCGGACAAGACCGGCCGCATCACCATCCCCGCGCCGCTGCGCGAGTACGCCCACCTGGACCGCGACGTCGTCGTGGTCGGGGTCGACACCCGCTTCGAGATCTGGGACTCCGCCACCTGGGACGCCTACGTGGCCGAGCAGGAGGCCGCCTTCGCCGACATGGAGAGCGAGGGGATGCCGACGCTGTCGTGATCCCGGGATGCCCCACCCGCCCCCACCGGCCTCCGCGCCGCAGCCGTTCGAGCCGCCTTCCCCGCGGCTCGACCGGGCCGGGCCCCAGCCGCCTTCCCCGCGGCTCGGTCCCACAGCGGAGGACCGTGCGGACCGGCGGGCGCCGCCGGCCCTCGGCCGGCACGGGTGACCCCACCGGCCCCGCGAGGCGCCACCTGACGCTCTTCCCCGACGCCAGGCGGAGCCCGCGGGGCCGGGCGCCACCCCGGTCCGAGGTCCCGCCGCCCCACTCGGCTCCACCGGCCCCACCGCGCCCCACCGCGCGACCGCCACCCCACCTCCCCCCTGGGCCCCACCCGCACGATCCCGCACACCGCCCGCCGCCGCGTCCCCCCGCGGCCGAGCGGGGCGCGGCACCATCGCCGCACCATCCCGGACCCATCGAGAGGCAGCAGACGATGAGCAGCACTGGAGGTGCCGCGGCGCCGGACCACTCGCGGTCTCCGGTGCACGTGCCGGTCCTCCTCGACCGGGTCGTCGAGCTGCTCGGCCCCGCCTGCGCCGCCGAGGGCGCCGTCCTGGTCGACGCCACGCTGGGCCTGGCCGGCCACACCCTGGCGCTGCTGGACGCCCACCCCGGGCTGCGCGTCGTCGGGCTCGACCGCGACCCGGACGCCCGCGCCGAGGCCACCCGCCGGATCGAGGCCGCCGGTCACGCCGACCGCGTCACGGTCGTGCCGGCTGTCTTCGACGAGCTCCCCGAGGTCCTCGACCGCCTGGGGATCGAGGAGGTCGAGGGCGTGCTGTTCGACCTCGGTGTCTCCTCGCTCCAGCTGGACCGCCCCGACCGCGGGTTCAGCTACTCCACCGACGCACCCCTCGACATGCGCATGGACCCCGGCGCGCCACGGACGGCCGCCGACGTCGTGAACACCTATCCACCCAAGGACCTCGCGCGCGTGCTGCGGGTCTACGGCGAGGAGCGCTTCGCCTCCCGCATCGCGGCCGCGATCGACCGGGAGCGGGCCCGTGAGCCGTTCACCGGCACCGCGCGGCTGGCCGAGCTGGTCCGTGAGTCCATCCCCGCCGCGACCCGCCGCACGGGCGGCCATCCCGCGAAGCGGACGTTCCAGGCGCTGCGCATCGAGGTCAACGACGAGCTCGGCGCGCTGGAGCGCGCCCTCCCCGCCGCGATCGACGCCCTGGCCGTGGGCGGCCGGGTCGCGGTCATCACCTTCCACTCCTTGGAGGACCGGATCGTGAAGCAGACGCTCGCCGCGGGAGCGGTGGACCGCACCCCGCCGGAGCTGCCGGTGCCGCTGCCGGAGCGCGGGCCCGTGCTGCGGCTGCTCACCCGCGGGGGAGAGGCCCCCGCGCCCGCGGAGACCGCGAGCAACCCGCGCGCCGCCTCGGCCCGGGTGCGGGCCGCCGAGCGCATCCGGCGGGCGGCGTGACCCGCGCTGCTGTAGTGCGGACCGCCGTCCCGCGCACCGTTTCCACCCGCGCCACCGGCTCCCGGGCCACCGGCTCGACGCGGGCCACCG
This sequence comes from Blastococcus sp. SYSU DS0973, assembly GCF_054051055.1. Lineage (NCBI taxonomy): Bacteria > Bacillati > Actinomycetota > Actinomycetes > Geodermatophilales > Geodermatophilaceae > Blastococcus > Blastococcus sp. SYSU DS0973. The sequence goes on along the minus strand of NZ_JBJHAN010000001.1, from coordinate 16,635 downwards.
GCCCGGCTCCGCGCACCTCGCCGTCCGGGACCCGCGGCAGCGGTCGTGCCGTTCCTCGCCCCGAGCTGCGCCTGGTGCCCACCGGCGCCGCCGTCCGCCCCCGCCGTCGCGCCCGCGGTTCGCTGCGCTCCCGCAAGGCGCCCTTCGTCCTCCTGGCCGTGGCGCTCCTGGGCCTCACCACGCTCGGTCTGCTGGTGCTCAACACGGCGGTCGCCGTCGACTCGCTCAAGGCCAGCCAGCTGCGGGCGGAGAACGGCGCCCGCGCCCAGGAGGTCCAGCGCCTCGAGCAGCTCGTCGTCTCGGGCAACACGCCGGCCGACGTCGCCGGCGACGCCGTCGCCGCCGGCCTCGTGCCCGCAGGCAGCCCCGGCTACCTCGTGCTCGGGCCCGACGGGACGACGACGATGCGCGGCACGCCGGAGCCCGCGCCTGCTCCCGCGCCGCCGGAGCCCGCCGCCGGACCCACTCCCGCCCCCGCGGACAGCGCGCCGGACGGGAACTGACCCGTGCCGAGCAGCGTTCGTGGACCCGGCGCCGGCCCCCGCACGGTGCGCGCGTCCTCGCCCGGCCGCGGGGGAACCGGTCCCTTCGTGTCCCGCCGGGCCCCCGGCACCCGCCGCAGCGGAGGAGCCGGCCTGTCCGTCGACCAGCGTGGCCGGCGCAACCGGTGGGGCCTGGTCGTCCTGATCTCCCTGCTCCTGCTCGTCGTCGGGCGGCTGGTGGTGCTCCAGGGCATCGACGGCGCGGCGTACGCGAGCGCCGCGGAGCAGGACAGGCTGCGCACCTACCCGATCGCGGCCCTCCGCGGCCAGGTCCTCGACCGTGACGGCAACCCGCTCGCCTACACCGTCGACGCCTCCCGGGTGGTGGCCGATCCGACGGTCGTCCGCGATCCGGCCCGTACCGCGCTGGCGCTCACCACGCTGCTCGACGTCCCGGTGCCCGAGCTCACCGAGAAGCTGTCGGCGGACGGCCGGTACGTCGTGCTGGCCGCCCAGGTCGCCCCCGAGACCACCAACGCGATCGACGGACTGGGGCTCGCCGGCGTCTTCCTCGAGGACGATCCGGTGCGGCTGTACCCGGCGGGCTCCGTCGGCGGCCAGGTCATCGGCTTCGTCGGGCGGGAGGGCACCGGCCTGGCCGGCATCGAGCAAACCTTCGAGGAGCAGCTGTCCGGCACGCCGGGGCAGCGCACGGTGGAGGTGGGCAGCGGCGGTCACCCGATCCCGTCGGGCATCGACGAGGCGACGCCGGCGACCGACGGGCGGGACGTCACCCTCACTCTCGACCAGGACCTGCAGTTCGTCACCGAGCAGCGGCTGGCCGAGGCGTGCGCGGACGGCGCGACGACCCGCGCCTCCGCGGTGGTGCTGGAGGTGGCGACCGGCCGGGTGGCGGCGATGGGCGCCTGCCCGGGCTACGACCCCGGGAAGTACAGCGAGACCGATCCCGACCGGCTGGGCAACCCGCTGGTCTCCGACGTCTTCGAGCCCGGATCGGTTCTGAAGGCGGTGACGCTGGCGGCCGCCGTCGAGGAGGGCGTCGCGACGCCGGACCGGGTGCTGTCGGTCAACGGCCACATCGAGGCCGGCGACCGCGTGGTCACCGACGCCCACGACCACGCGCCGGTCGACTGGACCGTCACCGGCATCCTCGCCAAGTCCAGCAACGTCGGCACGATCATGCTGGCCCGCGAGGTCGGCGACGCGAAGCTCGAGGAGTACCTGCGGGCGTTCGGCATCGGGGAGAAGACCGGCATCGAGCTGCCCGGCGAGAGCCGCGGCATCCTCCAGGACTCGGCGGAGTGGAGCGGGGTGCGGGCCGCCAACGTGGCCATCGGTCAGGGGGTCTCGGTCACCACGCTGCAGATGGCGTCGGTCTACCAGGCGATCGCCAACGACGGCGTGCGGATCGAGCCGCGGATCGTGCAGTCGGTGACCGGTGCCGACGGTCGCCCCGAGCCCACCGCCGAGCCGGCGCGCACGCGGGTCGTCAGCGAGTCGACCGCCGAGCAGATGGCCTACATGCTCGAGGCCGTCGTGGGCAAGGGCGGCACTGCCCCGCTGGCGCAGATCGAGGGCTTCCGGGTGGCCGGCAAGACCGGCACCGCGCAGCGGGCCAACCCCGAGTGCAACTGCTACGCCGGTGGTGGCTACGTGACGACGTTCGCCGGGTTCGCCCCGGCGGACGACCCCCAGTACGTCGTGGCCGTGGACCTCGAGCGCCCCACCAGCTCCGCGGAGGGCGGCCAGGTCGCCGCTCCGGTCTTCGCCGACGTCATGCGGGCCGCGCTGACCGCCGACGACGTGGTGCCCTCGGGCACCCCCCGCCCCGAGTTCGAGCTGACCGGCACCCCCTGAGCCAGGCCGCCGCCGACGCCGCTCCCCGCACGGGGCGGCGCGGCCGGCGGCGTTCCGCGCACGTGCGCCGGTCGGGTGGGCCCCCGCCGGTAGATTGGAGCCCCGTGACCCCGACCGACCCCGGGACGACCCCGCGGCCCGCGGGGAACCACCCGTTGCCCCTGGCCGCGCTGGCCGATCTCATCGGCATGCCGGAGGGGGAGGGCGCCGGCGTCGAGGTCACCGGTGCCACCCTCGCCTCCACCGAGGTCGCCCCCGGTTTCCTCTACGCCGCGCTGCCCGGCGCCCGGACCCACGGCGCCCGCTTCGCCGCCGATGCCGCCGCCCGGGGCGCCGTGGCGCTGCTCACCGACCCCACCGGCCGGAGCCAGGCGGTGGCGACCGGGCTGCCGGTGTGCGTCGTCGAGGACCCCCGCGCCGTGCTCGGGGCGGTCGCCGACCGGGTCTACGGGGAGCCCAGCCGCCGGCTCGCCGTCCTGGGCATCACCGGCACCAACGGCAAGACGACGACGAGCTACCTGGTCGAGGCCGGGCTGGCCGCCGCCGGACGGTCCAGCGGGCTGATCGGCACCGTCCAGGCCCGCACCCGCGGGCGGGCCGCCGACGGCAGCCCGACGGTGACCGCACTGCCCAGCATCCGCACCACCCCGGAGGCCCCGGCCCTGCACGCGCTGCTGGCCGGCATGGCCGACGCGGGCGTCGACACCGTCGTCATGGAGGTCTCCAGCCACGCGCTGGTCCAGGGGCGCGTCGGCGGCGTGCGGTTCGCCGCCGCCGGCTTCACCAACCTGGGCCGCGACCACCTGGACTTCCACCGCGACATGGAGGACTACTTCCGGGCCAAGGCGCTGCTGTTCGACGGCCGCGCGGCGGTGGAGGTGGTCGACGTCGACGACCCGTACGGCCGCCGCCTCGTGGCGCGCCCCGGCCGTCCGCGGCCGGTGACGGTCGCCAGCAGCGAAGGGGCGCAGGCCGACTGGACCGCCTCCGGCGTCGCCACCGTGCCCGGCGGCGGCTCGGCGTTCACCCTGCAGGGGCCCGGCGGCCGCAGCTGGCCGGCCCGCCTGCGCCTGCCCGGCCGGTTCAACGTGGCCAACGCGGTGCTGGCCGTCGCGCTGCTGGACGGCATCGGCGTCGCCGTGGAGGACGCGCTCGCGGGCCTGGCCGACACCGTCGTCCCCGGGCGGATGGAGCCGGTCGACGCCGGCCAGTCCTTCGTCGCCGTCGTCGACTACGCCCACACCCCGGACGCCGTGCGCACCGCGCTGGCCGCCCTGCGCGGGGCCACGCCGGGGCGGCTGATCACCGTCCTGGGCTGCGGCGGCGACCGCGACCCGGGCAAGCGCCCGGAGATGGGCCGGGCGGCCGCGGAGGGCAGCGACGTCCTGGTGGTCACCGACGACAACCCCCGCTCCGAGGAGCCCGCCGCGATCCGCGCGGCGATGCTGGCCGGTGCCGCGGAGGTCCCCGCCGACCGGCGCGCCGAGGTGCTGGAGGTCGGCGACCGCCGGGCCGCCCTGGCCGCGGCCGTGCGGCTGGCCCGTGCGGGCGACACGCTGCTGGTGGCCGGCAAGGGCCACGAGACCGGGCAGGAGATCGCCGGCACCGTGCACCCCTTCGACGACCGCACGGCGCTGCGCGAGGTCCTGAGCGGAGGAACGTCGTGATCGAGCTGTCCCTGGCGGAGGTGGCGGAGCTGACCGGCGGACGCCTGGAGGGCGCCGCGGACGCGACCGTCACCGGGACGGTCACCCTCGACTCGCGCGCGGTCGCCCCCGGCGACCTGTTCGTCGCGGTGGCGGGGGAGCGGGCCGACGGCCACGACTTCCTGGGCGCGGCGGCCGCCGCCGGTGCCGTGGCCGCGCTGGCCGCCCGGCCGGACGGGGCGCTGCCGTGCGTCGTGGTCGACGACCCGGTGGCCGCGTTGGGCCGGCTGGCGGCCGGCGTCCACGAGCGCCTCACCGCCGCCGGCGTGCGCACGCTGGGCATCACCGGCTCGTCGGGCAAGACCTCGACCAAGGACCTGCTGGGCCAGGTGCTCGCCGGCGCCGGCCCCACGGTCAGCCCGCCGGGGTCGTACAACAACGACATCGGCCTGCCCCTCACGGTGCTCTCGGCCGACCGGGGGACCCGCTTCCTCGTGCTCGAGATGGGGGCGCGCGGCCCCGGGCACATCGCCCGCCTGTGCCGGGTGGCCGGGCCGCAGGTCGGCGTCGTGCTCAACGTGGGCTCGGCCCACCTCGGGGAGTTCGGCAGCGCCGAGGTCATCGCCCGGGCGAAGGGTGAGCTCGTCGAGGCGTTGCCCGCCGACGGCACCGCGGTGCTCAACGCCGACGACCCCCGCGTCCTCGGCATGGCCCCCCGCACCCAGGCCCGCGTGCTCACCACCGGCCGGTCCGCCGACGCCGCCGTGCGCGCGCTCGACGTCGCGCTGGACGACTCGGCCCGCGCCCGGTTCACGCTGGTGGCCGGCGGGGAGCGCCACCCGGTCGCGCTGCGCGTGGTGGGGGAGCACCAGGTCGCCAACGCCCTGTCGGCGGCCGGTGCGGCGCTGGCTGTCGGCATGGCTCCCGCCGACGTCGCCACCGGGCTGTCGGCGGCGGGGCCCCGCAGCCGCTGGCGCATGGAGGTCGACCGGCGCGCCGACGGCGTCACCGTCGTCAACGACGCCTACAACGCGAACCCGGAGTCGATGCGCGCCGCCCTGGCGGCGCTGACCGGGCTGCCGGGGAAGCGGCGGATCGCCGTCCTGGGCGGCATGGCCGAGCTCGGCCCGGACGCCGCCGCCGAGCACGAGCGGCTGGGCCGCGACGCGGCTGCGGCGGGGGTCGACCTGGTCGTCGCGGTGGGCGCCGATGCGGTAGGCATAGCGGAGGGCGCGGCCGCCGGAGGGCGGCGCGCAGGGGGGGAGTCGGTGCACGTGCCGGACCGGGGCGCTGCCCTAGCGTGGCTGACGGAGGTGCTGCGCCCGGGGGACGTCGTCCTCGTGAAGGCCAGCCGCTCCTACGGCCTGGAGCTCCTCGCCGCCGACCTGCTGGGCGGTGCGGGGCGATGAGGAGCGTCCTCATCGCGGCGGCCGTCGGCCTGATCGTCTCGATCCTGATGACGCCGCTGGCCATCCGGGCCTTCCGGCGGCAGGGGCTCGGGCAGGAGATCCGCGACGACGGTCCCGAGAGCCACCTGTCGAAGAAGGGCACGCCCACGATGGGCGGGACCGTCATCGTGGGCGCCACCGTGCTCGGCTACCTCGTCGCCCACCTGGCGTTCGTCGGGGAGTCCGGCTGGGGGTTCAGCGCCACCGGCCTGCTGCTGCTGTTCCTCATGGTCGGCATGGGCACCGTCGGCTTCCTCGACGACTACCTGAAGATCCGCCACCGGCGCAGCCTCGGGCTGAACAAGACGGCGAAGCTCGTGGGTCAACTCGTCGTCGGCGTCGCCTTCGCGGTCCTGGCGATCAACTTCCCGAACGGCGACGACGTCACCCCGGCGTCCACCGTCGTGTCCTACGTCCGGGACATCGCGCCGCTGGCCCTGGGACCGATCGCGTTCGTGATCCTGGCCTACCTGTTCATCGCCGGCTTCTCCAACGCCGTCAACCTCACCGACGGCCTGGACGGCCTCGCCGCCGGCTCCTCGGCGATGGTGTTCGCGTCCTACATCTTCATCTCGTTCTGGCAGTTCACCCACGACTGCGCCAACGAGCTCATCGAGGGCTGCTACACGGTGCGTGACCCGCTGGACGTCACGCTGGTGGCCGCCGCCGGCATGGGCGCCTGCCTGGGCTTCCTGTGGTGGAACACCAGCCCGGCGCGCATCTTCATGGGCGACACCGGCTCCCTGGCCCTCGGTGGGCTGCTCTCCGGCCTGGCGATCGTCACCCGCACCGAGCTGCTGCTCGTCGTCCTCGGCGGCCTGTTCGTCGCGGTCACGCTGTCGGTGATCATCCAGGTGGCCTTCTTCCGGGCCACCCGGCGGCGGGTCTTCCGCATGGCGCCCCTGCACCACCACTTCGAGCTGGCCGGCTGGACCGAGAACACCGTGATCGTGCGGTTCTGGTTGGTCACCGGCATGGCGGTCGCGTTCGGTCTCGGCCTGTTCTACGCCGACTGGCTGAGCTTCGTGGGCCTGTGAGCGTCGAGGGCTTCCCGGTCGCCGGCCGCACGGTGCTGATGACGGGCCTCGGGGTCTCGGGGGCGGCGGCCGCCCGGGTGCTGCTGGACGCCGGGGCGCGTGTGCTGCTCACCGACGCCGCCCGCCGCCCGGCCGTCGACGAGCTGACCGGCCGGGGCGCCAGGTGGCTGGGCGCGTCGGAGGTCCTGCCCGAGGACGTCGACCTGGTCGTCACCTCACCGGGCTGGCGGCCCGACGCGCCGCTGCTCGTCGACGCCGCCGCCCGCGGCATCGAGGTGGTCGGCGAGCCGGAGCTGGCGTGGCGGCTGCGCCTCGCCGGCCCCGACGGCACGCGCGCCCCGTGGCTGGCGGTCACCGGCACCAACGGCAAGACGACGACGGTCACCATGCTCGAGGCGATCCTCACCGCCGCCGGGCACCGGGCCGTGGCCGCCGGGAACGTGGGCCGGCCCCTGGTCGAGGTGGTCACCGCCCGGGGCGCCGACGGGCTGCCGGCGTACGACGCGATCGCGGTGGAGCTCTCCAGCTTCCAGCTGCACTGGTCCTCGTCGCTGGCCCCGGCCGCGGCCGCGGTGCTCAACGTGGCCGACGACCACACCGACTGGCACGGCTCCTTCGCCGCCTACCGGGACGCCAAGGCGCGCATCCTCGAGCGGGCGCCGGTCGCCGTCGCCGATGCCGGCGACCCCGTCGCCGCCGCTCTCGTCGCCGGCCATCCGCGACCGGTCACCGTCACCCTCGCCGAGCCCGCCCCCGGGCAGCTGGGCGTGCGGGCCGGGGCGCTGGTCGACCGCGCCTTCGCCGCCGACCCGGTGGGGGAGCCGATCATGGCGCGCGCCGACGTCCCCGTCCCCGGGCCGCACAACACCGTCAACGCCCTCGCCGCCGCGGCCCTCGCCCGCGCGGCCGGGGTGCCGCTGGAGGCCGTCGCGCGCGGGCTGGCCGGGTTCCGCGGCGGCGCCCACCGCAACGTCCTCGTCGCCACGGTCGACGGCGTGGACTACGTCGACGACAGCAAGGCGACGAACCCGCACGCCGCCGCGGCCTCGCTCGCCGCCTACCCGCGGGTCGTCTGGATCGCCGGGGGCCTGCTCAAGGGCGCCGACGTCGATCCGCTCGTCGCCGCCGTCGCCCCCCGGCTGGCCGGGGTGGTGCTGCTCGGCCGGGACCGGGAGCTGATCGCCGCCTCGCTGGCGCGACACGCCCCGTCGGTCCCCGTGGTGGCGGTGCCCAGCGGCGACGATGACGGGATGGACGGGACCGGTGCGACGGGTGAGGCGACGATGGCCGCGGTCGTCGCCGCCGCCGCCCGGCTGGCCGCCCCGGGCGACACGGTGCTGCTGGCGCCCGCGGCGGCCTCGATGGACGTCTTCCGCGACTACGGGCACCGGGGCCGTGCCTTCGCCGACGCCGTCGCGGCGCTGGCCCGATGACCGCCACGACCGCCCGGCCGGGCCGCGCGGCGGGGACCGAGCGCCGTTCCCCGGGCACGCGGCTCCGGCACCAGCGCGCGCCGCGGTTGCGCGGGCCCGCCTGGATGGACGGCCCGATGACCAGCTGCCACCTGGTGCTCGGGGCTGCCGGGCTGCTGCTGCTGATCGGCCTGGTCATGGTCTTCTCCGCCTCCTCGATCGAGGCGGCGCTGGCCGACGAGCCGGCGTGGGCGCCCGGCGTGAAGCAGCTGGTGCTGGCCTGCATCGGGCTGGGCGCGATGGTCGTCGCCATGCGGCTGCCGGTGGGGCTGGTGCGCCGGTGGGCACCGATCGCGCTGATCGTCGTGGTCGTCCTGCTGGTCCTCGTGCTGATCCCCGGCATCGGCCAGCAGCGCAACGGCGCCCGGCAGTGGATCTCCCTGGGCGTCACCGACTTCCAGCCCTCCGAGCTGGGCAAGCTGGTCTTCGCGCTGTGGGGCGCGCATGTCATCGCCCTGCGCGAGCGGTACCTCACGACGACGTCGCTGCTCGTGCCGGTGGTCCCGGTCTTCGTCCTCCTCTCGCTGCTGCTCATCCTCGAGCCCGACTTCGGTGGCGTGGTCAGCCTCGGCCTGGTGCTGGTCGGCCTGCTCTGGGCCGGCGGGATGCCGCTGCGCTGGTTCGGCGCCTTCGCCGGGGTGGCCGCCGTCGCGATCGTGGTCATGGTGCAGGCGGCGCCGTACCGGATGGAGCGGATCACCGCGTTCCTCGACCCGTTCGCGGACCCGACCGACACCGGCTTCCAGGCGATCCGGGGCATGTACGCGCTGGCCACCGGGGGGCTGTGGGGCGTGGGCCTGGGCAACAGCGCGATGAAGTGGAACATCCTCCCGGAGGCGGAGTCCGACTACATCTTCGCGATCCTCGGCGAGGAGCTGGGCTTCCTCGGCTGCCTGGTCGTCGTCACCCTGTACGGGGTCCTCGCCTACGCCGGCTTCCGCATCGCCCGGCGCTCGGCCGACCGCTTCGTCCAGCTGGCCTGCGTCGCCATCACCGTGTGGCTCACCGGCCAGGCGACCATGAACATGGGCTACGTGGTCGGACTGCTGCCGGTGACCGGGGTGACGCTCCCGCTGATCTCGGCGGGCGGCACCTCGCTGATCCTGACCCTGTTCATCGTCGGTCTGCTCGCCCGGTTCGCCCGCTCGGAGCCGGCCGCCGTCGAGCACCTGCGCACGGCCGAGCGGAGCCGGCTGGCGCGGCTGCTCATGCCGGCGCCCAGCACGGCCGTCGACCAGGTGCGTCCCCGCCGGTTCCCGGCGGACGCCGTTCCGGAGCGGCCGGTGGTGAGCAGCCCTCGCACCGTCCTGCACGCCCGGGGCGCCGCATCCCGCCGCTCCCCGGTACGCACGGAGGCCCCGTCGGGGGCCGGGGGCGCGGCCCGGCCCCGGGGCGCCACCCGGGGCGCGTCGGCGCGCACCCCGTCGGGGGCCCCGGCGCCGCGGCAGCGCCCCGTCGCCCCGCGCGGTCGCCCCGGCGGTGACCGGTGAGCGCCGTGCGGTCGGTGGTCCTGGCCGGTGGGGGCACCGGCGGGCACATCGAGCCGATGCTCTCCCTCGCCGACGCCCTCCGCCGGCGCGACGGCGACCTGCGCATCACCTGCCTGGGCACGGCGCGCGGCATGGAGACGCGGCTGGTGCCCGCCCGCGGCTACGACCTGCGGCTCATCCCGCCGGTCCCGCTGCCGCGCAGGCTCACGCCGGACCTGCTGCGCGTGCCCGGCCGGGTGCGCCGGTCGGTCGCCGAGACCTGCGCCCTGCTCGACGAGCTGGCCGCCGACGTGGTGGTCGGCTTCGGTGGCTACGTGGCGCTGCCGGCCTACCTCGCCGCCCGCCGCGCCTCCGTGCCGGTGGTGGTGCACGAGCAGAACGCCCTGCCGGGGTTGGCCAACCGCATCGGCGCCCGGCTGGCCGCCCGCGTCGCGGTCACCGTGCCCGGCACGCCGCTGCACCGCGGCGAGCACGTCGGCATGCCGCTGCGTCGGGCGATCTCCTCGCTGGACCGGGCCGCCCGGCGGGCCGAGGCGCGGGCGCAGTTCGGCCTGCACGCCGATCGCCCGACGCTGCTGGTGTTCGGCGGGTCGCAGGGTGCGGCGTCGCTCAACCGCGCCGCCGTCGCCGCGGCCGACGCCCTGACCGCCGCGGGGGTGCAGGTGCTGCACGCCCGGGGACCCAAGAACACCGACGTCGTGGTCCCCGAGCCGCCGGCGGGCAGCGCGCCCTACGTCGTCGTGGACTACCTGGAGCGGATGGACCTCGCCTACGCCGCGGCGGACCTCGCGCTCTGCCGCTCCGGCGCGGTCACCGTCGCCGAGCTCTCCGCCGTGGGCCTGCCCGCAGCCTTCGTCCCGCTGCCGATCGGCAACGGGGAGCAGCGGCGCAACGCCCTGCCGGTGATCGAGGCCGGCGGTGGGCTGCTCGTCGAGGACGCCGACCTCGACCCGGCCTGGATCACCGGCACCCTGGTTCCGCTGCTGACCGACCCGGCGGCGCTGGCCGGCCTCGCCCGGCACGCGGCCGCCGCCGGCGTCCCCGACGCCGACGAGAAGCTGGCCGACATCGTCTGCGAGGTAGGAGCACAGTGAGCACCGAGCGATGAGCGCCGCCGACGTGGCGGCCTGGACCGGCCCGGTGCCGTCCCTGCCGGACCTGGGTGCGGTGCACTTCATCGGGATCGGCGGCGCCGGGATGAGCGGCATCGCGCGGATCCTCCTCGCCCGGGGCGTCCGCGTCTCGGGAACCGACCGGCGGGACAGCCCGACGCTGCTGGCGCTGCGTGCCCTCGGCGCGCGGGTGGAGCTCGGCCACGACGGCGCGCACGTCGGCGACGCCGACACCGTGGTCGTGTCGACGGCGATCCGGGCGGACAACCCCGAGCTCGTCGCCGCCCGCGACCGCGGCCTGCGGGTGCTGCCCCGCGCGGTGGCCCTGGCCGCCGTCATGGCGGGGCGGCGCAGCGTCGCCGTCGCCGGCACGCACGGCAAGACCTCGACCACCTCGATGCTCACCGTCGCGGTGCAGGCCTGCGGCGTCGACGCGTCGTTCGCGATCGGCGGCAACCTCAACGAGTCCGGCAGCAACGCGCACGCGGGGGAGGGCGACGTCTTCGTCGCCGAGGCGGACGAGAGCGACCGCTCCTTCCTGCTGCTGTCGCCGTTCGCGGGGATCGTCACCAACGTCGAAGCCGACCACCTGGACAACTACGGCGACCTCGCGGCCGTGGAGCAGGCCTTCGACCGGTTCCTGCAGACCGTGCACCCCGAAGGGTTCGTCGTCCTCTGCGCCGACGACCCGGGGGCGGCCCGGCTGCGGACGGTGCCCGGACCGGCCCGCGTGCGCACCTACGGCACCGCCGCGGACGCCGACCTCCGGCTGGCCGACCTGGTCGTCGGCCGTGAGCACACCAGCTACACCGCGCTGCTGGACGGCGCCGAGCTCGGCCGGGTCGCGATCCAGCTGCCGGGTGAGCACATGGCGCGCAACAGCGCCGCGGCGCTGCTCGCCGGTCTGGAGCTCGGGCTGCCCGCCGGCGGCCTGATCGAGGGGCTCGCCCGCTTCGGCGGCGTGCACCGACGCTTCGAGCTCAAGGGCGTCGCCGGGGGCGTGCGGGTCTACGACGACTACGCCCACCACCCGACCGAGGTCGAGGCCCAGCTCCGGGCCGCCCGCGCGGTGGCGGGGGAGGGCCGGCTCGTCGTCGCCTTCCAGCCGCACCTGTACAGCCGCACCCGGGAGTTCGCCGAGGGCTTCGGCGCCGCGCTCGGCCTGGCCGACGAGGTCGTCGTCATGGACGTCTACGGCGCCCGCGAGGACCCGGTTCCGGGGGTGACCGGCGCGATGGTCGCCGACGCCGTGCCGCTGCCGGCCGAGCAGGTGCTCTTCGAGCCGTCGTGGTCGGCGGCCGGCCCGGCGCTGGCCGCCCGCGCCCGTCCGGGCGACCTGGTCATGACGATGGGTGCCGGTGACGTCTCGATGGTCGGGCCCGAGGTGCTCGACGCCCTGCGCGCCACGGAGGGGCCGGCCGGGAAGGACGACGCGCCGGACGCCGGCCGGTGAACCGGACCGGCAGCACCACCCGCGACCGCACGCGGAGCGGACGCCGGACCGCCGATCGCCGCGGCGCCCGCGTCACCCCGCTGCCCGACCGGCGCGCGCCCCGGCGCCGCTCCCGGCAGCGGCGGTCGATCCAGCTGGCCGTGGGCGCGACCCTCGTGGCCGTGGTCGGCTGGCTGCTCTGGATGTCCCCGCTGCTGGCGGTCCGGACGGTCCAGGTGGACGGGACGACGACGCTCCCGGCCGACCGGGTGCGGGAGGCCGCGCAGGTGCCCGACGGCGTGCCGCTCCTGCGCGTCGACCTCGATGTGGTCGAGGATCGCGTCGCCCGGCTTCCGCAGGTCCGCGAGGTGCAGGCCGCGCGCGGCTGGCCCGACCGCATCGTGGTCACCGTTGCCGAGCGGGTGCCGGTAGCGGTGGTCGGTCCGCCGGGCCGGCGGTCGCTGGTGGACGCCGACGGCATCCTGTTCGACACCGTGACCGGGAACCCGCCTCCCGCTGTGGTGCCGCTCGTCGTGGACGACGCGGAGGCGGGCGACCCGGAGACGCTGGCCGGGATCGCGGCGATCCGCGCCCTCCCCACCGACCTCCGACGCGAGCTGGCCGAGGTCACCGTCCCCGGGGTCGAGGACATCGGCCTCACCTTGAGCGACGGCACCGTCGTGGTGTGGGGCGACGCCGCGGAGTCCGCCACCAAGGCACAGGTCCTGGGCGCGCTGCTCGACCGGATCGCCGCCGGTGAGCTCGAGCCGGCCGCCGAGATCGACGTCAGCACCCCCGACGCGGTCGTCCTGCGTTAGGGCCGGGCCGCGCGCCGCCGGGTCGAGCCGGGTCGGTGGCGGAGGGTGTCCGCTCGCCTGCGTACCGGCGGCGACCAGCAGATCGGCCGACACGCCGGAGGCTCCGACACGCCCGACACGCGAAATCCTCGCCGAAGTTTCTGGTCGCGCGCGCTGTCGGTCCCTGGATCTCGGGATGAGACATCCACGGCGCGAGTCGTCACACTCAGTGGGGCAGATGTGACCAATGGGTCGCCGGGGTTCGGTGCGATCCGGGTCCACCGACACGCCGACCCGGAGAGGGTGCTTGTAGCGCCTCTCGGACCACACCTAACTTCATCCACGTCGACCCAGTTGACATAACTGTAAGGCTGAACTTGAGGATGAGGGTCCAGTTGGGGAGCGCCGCATGACACCTCCGCACAACTATCTAGCGGTCATCAAGGTCGTCGGCATCGGCGGCGGCGGGGTGAACGCGGTCAACCGCATGATCGAAGTCGGCCTCAAGGGGGTCGAGTTCATCGCGATCAACACCGATGCCCAGGCGCTGCTGATGAGCGACGCCGACGTCAAGCTCGACGTCGGCCGCGAGCTCACCCGCGGGCTCGGGGCCGGTGCGCAGCCCGACGTCGGCCGGCAGGCCGCCGAGGACCACCGCGAGGAGATCGAGGAGGTGCTCAAGGGCGCCGACATGGTCTTCGTGACCGCCGGTGAGGGTGGTGGCACCGGTACCGGTGGCGCGCCCGTCGTCGCCTCGATCGCCCGCAAGCTCGGCGCGCTGACCATCGGTGTGGTCACCCGCCCGTTCGCCTTCGAGGGCAAGCGGCGCGCGGTGCAGGCCGAGTCGGGCATCGAGGAGCTGCGCAACGAGTGCGACACGCTCATCGTCATCCCGAACGACCGGCTGCTGCAGCTGGGCGACCGGAACGTCAGCGTCATGGACGCCTTCCGCACCGCGGACCAGGTGCTGCTCTCCGGTGTCCAGGGCATCACCGACCTGATCACGACCCCCGGTCTGATCAACCTGGACTTCGCCGACGTCAAGTCGGTCATGTCCGGCGCCGGGTCGGCGCTGATGGGCATCGGCAGCGCGCGCGGTGACAACCGGGCGCTGCTGGCCGCCGAGCAGGCGATCGCCAGTCCGCTGCTGGAGGCCTCGATGGAGGGCGCCCACGGCGTGCTGCTGTCGATCTCGGGCGGGTCGGACCTCGGCCTGTTCGAGATCAACGAGGCGGCCTCGCTGGTCTCCGACGCCGCGCACGCCGACGCCAACATCATCTTCGGTGCGGTGATCGACGACGCCCTCGGCGACGAGGTGCGGGTGACGGTCATCGCGGCGGGGTTCGACGGTGGCCGTCCCAGCTCGCGCAAGGAGACCTCGGCGGCGACGTCGGGTCCGACCTCCGGGCCGCTGTCCACCGGCGGCGCCTCGCCGTTCGCGTCGCAGCGTCGTCCCGTCGCCGCGCCGCCGGTCGCGGCGGCTCCGCCGGCGGCCCAGCCGGCGCCGGCGGCCCAGCCGGCGACGGGGGAGCGGCTCGCCCAGCCGGCGCCGGCCGCGTCGGCCGGCCGGCCGGCCGGCGGTGGCGGGCTGACCGTCCCCCCGCTCCCGCCGATCCCCGGTCCGGTCGCCAACGGCCGCCGGCCGCTGTCGAACGAGGACTTCGAGGAGGAGCTCGACATCCCGGAGTTCCTCAAGGGCTGAGAGAGGACCTTCTCCTCCTCGCCTCCCGGACGTTCGGGTGAGCCTCTGGAGGGGGCCGTAAGGTCAGCAGTGATGAGCACTGAACCGGCCGCCCCGTCGGCGGTGCGACCCCGCCGGGTCGTCACCGACCGGCGGGGCGGCCGTTCGCGTCCTCCCTACGACTCCTTCAACCTCGGCACGCACGTCGGCGACGACCCGGCCGACGTCGGGGCCAATCGCGCGCGCGTCGCGCGCGAGCTCGGGGTGGCCGGGGACCGGCTGCTCTGGATGGACCAGGTCCACGGCACCGGCGTCGCGATCGTCGACGGCCCCCGGGCGGAGCCGGTCGCCGCGACCGACGGGCTGGTCACCGCGACGCCCGGGCTGGTGCTGGCGGTGCTCGCGGCCGACTGCGTCCCCGTCCTGCTGGCCGACTCCGAGACCGGTGTCGTCGCAGCCGTGCACGCCGGGCGCGAAGGGTTGCGGCAGGGCGTCCTCCCGGCCGCGCTGTCGGCCATGGCCAGCCTGGGTGCCCGCGCGCGCCACGTGACGGCCCTGCTGGGTCCCGCGGTGTGCGGCGCCTGCTACGAGGTGCCCGCGGCGATGCAGGCCGACGTCGCGCGGGTCGCCCCCGACGCGGCGGTGCGCACCCGGGCCGGCACGGCGGGGCTGGACCTGCGGGCCGGGGTCGAGCAGGTCCTCCGCCGGGCCGGTATCCCCGAGGTCGTCCAGGACCCGCGCTGCACGGTCGAGAACCCCTTCCTCTTCTCCCACCGGCGCGACGGCGTCACCGGTCGCCAGGCCGGCCTGGTCTGGCTCGGCTGATCGAGGGCCCCCGTGCCCCCGCCCCTGCGCGGGGGCGGTTCCTCCTTGGACAATCGGCCACGTGAGCTTGCTCGAGGAGAACCTGCACGCGGTCCGCGCCCGGATCGACGCGGCCGCCCGGGCTGCCGGCCGCGACCCGGCCGGCGTCGCGCTGCTCGCGGTCAGCAAGACCTGGCCCGCCGCCGACGTCCGGGCGCTCGCCGGGCTGGGGCAGCGCGACTTCGGCGAGAACCGCGTGCAGGAGCTCCTGGAGAAGGCCGACGAGCTCGCGGGCGCGGACCTGCGGTGGCACTTCGTGGGCCAGCTCCAGCGCAACAAGGCCGCGGCCGTGGCGCGGACCGGCGCGGTCGTCCACTCGCTCGACCGGGCCTCCCTGGCCGCGACCCTGGACCGGGCCGGGCAGCAGGCCGGGCGCCCGGTCGAGGTGCTGATCCAGGTGGACCTCGGTGGTCCCGAGGGGCAGGCCGCCGCGCGGGGCGGCGCGTCGCCCGACGGCGTTCCCGCGCTCGCCGACGCCGTGGCGACGGCGCCGGGGCTGCGGTTGCGCGGGCTCATGGCGGTCGCTCCCCGCGGAGAGCGACCGGCACCGGCCTTCGCGCGGCTGGCCACCCTCGCCGAGCGCCTCCGGGCCGACCACCCGGAGGCGATGGAGATCTCCGCGGGCATGAGCGGCGACCTGGAGGACGCGGTCGCGGCCGGCGCGACGATCGTGCGTGTCGGAACCGCGTTGTTCGGAGCGCGGCCCCTACCCTGCGGTGAGGTCGAGGAACACCAGCCACGCGAGTCACAGCAGTCGCACGAGCCGCAGGCTCACCGGGCTCCTGGGGCGGATGTGACGACGATGGTGCAGACGCGACGCTGAGGACACCGGCAGAGGGGAAGGTCCGATGGCTGGAGCCATGCGGAAGATGGGGATCTACCTGGGGCTCGTCGAGGACGACGACCCCCGCGGCTACGGCCGGTACGACTCCCGCTCGTCCGGCGAGCTGGAGCACGATCGCCGCTACGGCCGGTACGGCGAGGACCGCTACGCCGACGAGTTCGCCGACCGGCCCTACGCCGACGACGACTACACCGGTGGGTACGCCGACGACGAGCCGGCGGCCGCCGAGGTCCCCGCCGCCCGCGACCCCGAGCCGCTGTCGGTGCGGCGCGTCCAGGCCCGCCCGCTCGGCCTGGGGGGGGGGGGGGGGGGGGGGGGCGGGTCCGGCCCGGGGGGGGGGGGGGGGGCGGGGGGGCGCGGGGCGGGGGGGGCCGGGCGGGCCCCCCCCCCCCCCCCCCACGGCGAAGTGGCCCGGTAGCGTGCCGCTCATGGTCCGACCGCTGGGGCTGCCC